>NZ_MTQD01000022.1 GCF_001974875.1 Pseudoalteromonas sp. EB27 | reverse complement strand
CGCCAGCGTTCAATCTGAGCCATGATCAAACTCTTCAATTAAAAAGTTTTATGTCTTTCGACAGCTCAATGAATTCTGAATTTATTTTAATATCTTTCGATATTGAATTGACTGTGCCGAATAATTACCGAAATAACTATTCTGTTGGTCACTCAGTTTTCAATTGAGACTCTAATTTGTTTGCCTCGCTACCTAAGTAGGTTGGCTGTTAGAACTCAATCTGTACGAGTGCCCACACAGATGATTGCTTTATATTGTTAAAGAACGTTTTGAGTCGCTTTAGCGTCTCAAGGGATGCGAATAATACACCCTTTATTTTTCGAGTCAACACTTTGTTTTAAATTTTCTTTTGGAAGATTTAAAACCGAAGTTTTATTTAACTCTCTGAGGTAGTTCGTGCCTCGCTATGCGTTGGCGTTTCCCGTCTCAGTGGGGTCGCATTATAGGGAGATTCGAGCGGGGGTCAATGTTTTATTTCAGCTTTTTGACAATTAAATGAATTTAGTATGAAAGCTATACAAATAAAGGGCTGCAGGATACTTTTAGTTCAAAAAACACCCACAACTTATGTATCAATTGATTATGTATTTGTAAGGTTTAAACTAAGCTGTATATTAAACAAACAACATACAGCTTTATTTAAAATTAAAGATTTATTTAGATGCTATTTCCCATACGGCAATAGAGCCTGATATTTCATTTCCAACGATTAAGAGTGGGTTTCCAGTGGCACTTTGCTCTGCTGAAACGAATACCATTCCTTCAGGTGCTAAATCGCCTGTAATATTCGCTCCTTTAATTAAGCCTCTATTATAGAAGTAATCTTCAAATTGCACATTGTATGGATTAGTAATGTCGTAAGCCATAATACCGCCCATACGTTCTAAACCAATAAAAGCAAATGTACGATCGTCAATTTTACCAATAGCCAGCGCTTCAGGCTCTGCGCCTTTATCATCTGAACGTGAGTCTCCATTGTTTTCATCTTCATTATTGTTAAATGATTCACCATGCACAGATGCTGTTATACGTGCTATATCGTCACCTGAATCAAAAACCACCAGCCCATTGCTATCCCAAATAGTAAAAGAACGTGCGCCATAGCCGTAAAGCGATTCGTATTGTCCGTCGTTATTGGTATCGCCTTTTATTGTTGTTACTTTTAAGCGACCAATATCATCATCGTCGTTATTTAAGTAATCAAAATTAGCAGCAAGAGTTAAGTCTTCAACGCGGCTTTCATCTATATAAGCTAAGCAGCCATCGTCTTCATCGTAATCAAGTCCGCCCTTTGCTATACAGTCTGCTTCATCCGTTGTATCAAAAAAGTATTCTCTTGCGTCACCTTCGTTGGCAGTGACTATAAAGTTAGCGCCTTTCCAACTAAAGCTTGAGATAGTATCGGGCTGGTACATACCATAGAGCCCTGGGTACGATTTAAAATTAACGCCGCCATCTTTATCTGAGGCATCAAGTTGTAAGCTTGACCAATCTTTAAAGCCTAAACCCTTTAGCTCAAGACTGTTGTCTTGTAGGTTAACTATTGCAAGTGCATTGTTTTCTTGAATAGATACATAAGCATATTTGTTATCTTTAGAAATGCTAACGTACTCGGGCTCTAAATCCATAGCTACTGTGGTATTTATTAGATTACCGTTAATAGTACGACCATTTGGGTTTGCAAAAACTACCCCTTGCGCTTCTAGTTCGGTTTGTTTGTTGTTATAGGCTTTAAAATCAATATTTATTGCTGTATCGGCTATTACATTATTTGTTATATCGATAATACTAATAGAACCTTCAGGATCTACGCTGTAGTCGCCACTTGGTTCACCTTCGTTAGCAACCACTGCCTTTGCGCCATCGTGGGTGAACGTCACCATGTCTGGTAAAAATCCGACTGTAACATTTTTAATAAATACAGGTGAGTCGCCGCTTATATCGTAAAAAGCAATTTGCCCTTCATCACCCGTGCTTTCAGCAGCCATTGCAACCGCTAGTAAATTATTGTTTTCATCAATAGCAATGCTGTTTGCATCGCCTTGGGTGTGCTCGTTCAAAGGCAACGTAATGACCGAGGTTAAGTTTGTGGCGCTTATAACCCCTTCGTTATCTTTAACAAGTGCGGCAGTATCAAAGGTGTCGGCGGGTAAAATATTAACAACAGCATTATCACCTGAACTGTTAATAGCGTAAATCCATTTTTTAGATGCTTGATATGCAACTATTTCAGCCGCACCTTCTGGGCTTTGTGCATTTAATACACCTCTACCCACAAGGTTAATATTTAATGCTGAATTGGCATTTATACCATTTAACCCATTAGTTCCACCTGCGCCTTGTTCTCCCTGTAATCCTTGAGAACCGTTTTGACCATCGTCACCATCAAGTGAGCAACCAGTAAGAACAGATATAAGTGACAGCGCGATAATTGATTTTTTAAACATGTGATTTTCCTTAGTATTGTATTTGCTAAATATCAACACACCGGCATGACAAGATTATGGCAATTTTAATACAGCCTCTTAGCCTAAGTGATTAGCTTATACGCTAGCGGAGTTGTTAAAATTAAAGCGGCCGTATAGCCAATCGTTTTTACAGTCGAGGAATACTCTCGTTTAATTGCAACCCCTAGCAAAGGTCTAAATACATCAATACGTGTAATACTCCATGTTATGACACCGCAAAAAGACCAAGTCCCTGTAATAATAATGAATGGTTCAGCAACAGGCCCTAAACTTAAAGGTTGCAGTAAAAAACACAAAATAATCAATATGCTTTGATGCAATAAATAAAAGGGAAACACCCATGCATTGAGTTGCTTTAAATAGTAGGTATTAAAATTTAAAAATCGGTGAGCGAGCGCTAGTACAAAAAACACACCTACTATACGTTGAATATTGTAGCTACCGATTAAAATAAAATGAGGGAAAGTAAACGCCTTTTGATAGCTTAATATTATAAGTACTAACAAAACAGAAAAACTCAAAGCCAGTAATACCAAATTTTTATTCAAGCAGTTCCAAAAATAAGTGTTTTTAGCAAGTATGTATCCAGCGAGTAGTAGCATAAAGCCATTAGTTTCTCTGATTGAATCGCCAGTTAAGTAATGGCTTGTAAATAGTATGGTAATAGTGAGCAAGATAATTAAAAGCCCAAATGACACCCCCCCTTTAACAAAGGCTTTTAAAGGCGCAATAAAAGGCAAGCGTGCAAAAAGAGTTAAAACAATAATGATCAGCATAAATTGCCACAACGAGCGCAAATACCATAAGTGATTTACATCCACATTCGGCCACACACCAGACTGATAATTAATAAAAAGCGTATTGTTAGTCTCTATAAAAGCTAAATAAAATTGCCAATAGCTAATATCAATAACACCTTGCTGTGACATTTCTGCAAACAGCTGTAAAGGCACGATTAACCATAACCCCACCAGCAAGGGTAATAGTAAAAAAATAGAGCGGTATAAGGTGAAATGTAACCAAGACTTAAAGCTGCGTACTTTATCAATCATAAAACGCAGTGCTACGCCCGATATAAACCAAATGAGCAACATGCGCCAAGGTGAAAACACCAACATTAAATATTCAACATACTGTGATGTATAATTACTTTTAAAATGAAATCCCCAGTTTTCGCTATACAACATGCCAATGTGATAAAAAATTAGCGACGCAAATGCGATTACCCTAAGCCAGTCAAGATAATATTTACGCGAATTAATTAATGAAGGTTGTTGTACTTGAGTGCTCATGCTTTTACTACTTTATGTATGTTATGCGTTATTGATACCTAAAGATCTCGCTAAAACTATCTATAAGTGCTTATATTACAAGCAATAGTGATAAAAGGTGGTATACAGGGATAAGCGTGCCACATCAGCAATAAGCATACATTTATGAACCTACAGCACTTTCAACGTTTTCAAAGCATTTACGCATCAGTATTACTGTGTGCTTACGTATTAATTAATAATACAGTAAACGCTACAACCCAAATAATGGAAGCCCAAAGAGAAGGCGCTTTAACTTTTTTAATGTGGGAGCCATTTGTTTGGGAGTATTCAAGTGCCTTGAGTACTTTGCTTATATTTCCTATTTTAATTTGGTTTTTAAGACACTTACCTTTTAATTGGCAAAACATTACGGCCTCTTTAGGTATGTACTTTGGTGCCTCTATTATATTTAGCGTGTTACACGTTGGTATTATGGTGGGGGTTCGTAAATTCATATATTTGTTGAATGATGGGTCTTACAACTTTGGACTTAGCTGGTTTGAGCTTATTTATGAATACCAGAAAGACGCTATAAGCTTTGTGTTTTTCATCGTACTTATCAAAGTATATCAATACGTGGTGCAGCAGTTACTAGGTGAAGCCTCTTCAATTGAAGAAAGTGAGCTGCAAACAACATCGACCATAAACCGCTTATTAGTTAAAAAGCTCGGTAAGGAATTTATTATAAAAATAGAGGATGTTGATTGGCTTGAATCGTCAGGTAATTATGTAAACCTACATATAGGCTCACGCATATATCCGTTAAGGGCAACGCTTACAGCATTGAGCAAACAACTTGAAGTACAGGGGTTTTGTAGAATTCACCGCAGCCATGGCGTAAAACTAGATAAAGTGGAGTCCATTACACCACTCCCCAGTGGCGACAGTGAAATAAAACTAACAACAGGTAAAGTACTTAACTTGTCTAGACGCTATAAAGAGCAATTTAAACTTCAGCTAAAATAAAAAGGCTACCTAAGTAGCCTCTATTGTTATTTTTTAACAGGTCGTTTCCAGCCAGTTAAATTACGCTGCTTAGAGCGTGCGATTGCTAGTTGATCATCTTCAACAGTACTGGTGATCACAGAGCCTGCACCAATTGTTGCAGTTGCACCTATATTTACAGGGGCAACGAGTGATGAATTAGAGCCAATAAAGGCATTATCGCCAATAATAGTTTTTGCTTTATTAACACCATCGTAGTTACAGGTAATAGTGCCAGCGCCAATATTCACTTTTTCGCCAATTTCAGCATCACCTAAATAACTTAAGTGGTTGGCTTTAGAGCCTTTACCTAATCGGGTTTTTTTCATCTCTACAAAGTTACCAATGTGCGAGTCTTCTTCCATTACAGCGCCAGGGCGAAGGCGAGCATAAGGACCCAGCGTACATTTATCAGCAACTGTGGCATCTTCAATCAGTGTATTAGCTTTAATGACAACGTTATCGCCAATACTACAATTTTTAAGTACGCAGTTTGGACCTATTTGTACATTGTTACCAAGCGTGACCGTGCCTTCAAAAATAACGTTTATATCAATTAATACGTCTTCGCCTGTTTTAACATCGCCACGTACATCAATACGCGCCGGGTCGGCTAGGGTGGCACCATTTAACATTAACTCTTCTGCTTGCCATGCTTGATAAGCACGCTCTAAGCCTGCAAGTTGTACGCGGTTGTTTGCGCCTTCAACTTCCATTGCATGATCTGGCTGCGCTGAAGTAATCTCTACACCTTCACTGTGAGCCATAGCAACAATATCTGTAAGGTAGTATTCGCCTTGTGCATTGTTGTTAGATAGATTGCCTAACCATGTTTTTAAAAGCTTACCGTTAACCGCCATAATGCCGGTGTTTACTTCGCTAATAAGTAACTGCTCTGCACTTGCATCTTTTTGCTCAACAATACCAACAAGCTTGCCATTTTCACGCAGCATACGTCCGTAACCATTTGGGTTAACCAAATTAACTGTTAATACCGCTAAACCATTTTTAGGTGTTGTAGCTAATAAGCGCTCAAGCGTTGATTGCTTTGTAAGTGGTACATCGCCGTATAAAACAAGTACGGTGTCGTCGTCATTAATGTGTGGGTTAGCTTGAGCTACTGCGTGGCCAGTACCAAGTTGTTCTGCTTGGAGTACCCAATTTACATCGTTATCGGCAAGTTGTTTTTGTAATAGTTCGCCGCCGTGTCCGTAAACTAAGTTTGTAGTTGTTGCACCTAATGCCATCGCATTATCAATGACATGCTGCACCATTGGTTTACCTGCAACGTTGTGCAGAACTTTAGGTAGAGCAGAGCGCATACGAGTACCTTTACCCGCAGCAAGAATAACTGTTGTTAGAGCCATTAAAACAATTTCCTTTTTTCGTTGTTTTAGCTAAATAAGTTTTATGTTTGATCAGAAGATTACGTAAATCACTTCTTGTGCAAATACTCAGTAGGTTAGTTTATTAGTACTGAATCTTGACTGAAAAACACACTTAATTGAATGGCGTTATTGTAGCGAGGATTGGTTAAGGATATAAGTGTAAATGTGTAGATAACAATCTGATAAACCCATTATTTAGCATTTATAAAAAACGGCTATTAAATATCTAAATTATAGGCACAAAAAAGCCCACTCAAAGTGGGCTTTTAAAAACCGGATAGGCTTACTTGTGACGTAATTGCTGAATTACGCGTAACTGAGCAACTGCTTCTGCCAGTCGCGTAGCCGCTTGCTGATAATCAAACTCAACAGCTGACGAATTCGCCATATGTTCTTCAGCTTCACGTTTAGCTTTTTGTACAGAATCTTCATCTAAATCTTCACCACGAACCGCAGTATCTGCAAGAATCGTGATGTGATTTGGTTGAACTTCTAATGTACCGCCAGCAACATATATCACATCTTCGTGACCAAATTGCTTAACTAAACGTACCATACCAGGTTTAAGGGCAGTTAGTAGTGGAGCATGGCCTAGGTTTACACCCAGCTCGCCTTCACTACCAGATACTTGAATCGATTCAACAAGACCAGAGAACAAACTCTGCTCAGCGCTTACTACGTCAAGATGTACAGTCATAGCTGTCATACTACCCTCCTAGTTACATGCCTTTGGCTTTTTCTTGAGCTTCTTCGATAGAGCCAACCATGTAGAACGCTTGCTCTGGAAGGTCATCAAACTCGCCGTTTAAAATGCCTTTAAAGCCAGCAATTGTATCTTTTAGTGATACGTATTTACCAGACGCGCCTGTAAACACCTCTGCCACGAAGAATGGCTGAGATAGGAAACGTTGGATTTTACGTGCACGAGATACAAGTTGCTTATCTTCGTCAGAAAGCTCGTCCATACCTAGGATTGCAATGATGTCTTTAAGTTCTTTATAACGCTGAAGAACTGTTTGAACGCCACGTGCAATACCATAGTGCTCTTCACCAATTACTTGTGGATCAAGCTGACGTGAAGATGAATCAAGTGGGTCTACCGCTGGGTAGATACCAAGCGATGCGATATCACGTGAAAGTACTACTGTTGCGTCTAAGTGAGCAAAGGTAGTTGCTGGAGATGGATCTGTTAAATCATCCGCAGGTACGTATACCGCTTGGATTGAAGTAATTGAACCCGTTTTAGTAGAAGCGATACGCTCTTGAAGCACACCCATTTCTTCAGCAAGTGTAGGCTGGTAACCTACCGCTGATGGCATACGACCAAGTAGTGCAGATACTTCTGTACCAGCAAGTGTATAACGGTAGATGTTATCTACGAAGAAAAGTACATCGCGACCTTCGTCACGGAACTTTTCAGCCATAGTAAGACCAGTTAACGCTACGCGTAAACGGTTACCTGGAGGCTCGTTCATCTGACCGTATACAAGCGATACTTTATCAAGTACGTTTGAATCGTTCATCTCATGGTAGAAATCGTTACCCTCACGTGTACGCTCACCAACACCTGCGAATACTGAGTAGCCGCTGTGCTCGATTGCGATGTTACGGATAAGTTCCATCATGTTTACGGTTTTACCAACACCGGCACCACCGAATAAACCAACTTTACCACCTTTAGCAAACGGACATACAAGGTCGATAACCTTGATACCTGTTTCTAAAAGTTCAACTGAACTTGATTGCTCTTCGTAAGAAGGCGCTGCACGGTGAATAGACATACGGTCTTCTTCGCCGATTGGACCCGCTTCATCGATTGGCTCACCAAGTACGTTCATGATACGACCAAGTGTTGCAGTACCAACTGGAACTTGAATCGATTCACCTGTATTCATAACTAAAGCACTACGACGTAAACCATCAGTAGTACCCATAGCGATAGTACGCACTACACCGCCACCTAGCTGTTGTTGGACTTCTAAAGTCAAACCAGCTAAATCGCCATCTGTAACTCTTAGTGCGTGGTATACCGCTGGCACGCTATCTTGTGGAAATTCAATATCCACAACGGCGCCGATAATTTGGACGACCTTACCTAAACTCATGTCTATTCCTCTCGTTAATCTTTACCCGAAGCATTAAACTGCTGCTGAGCCAGAACAAATCTCACTAATTTCTTGTGTGATTGCTGCTTGGCGAGCCTTGTTATAAACAAGCTGTAGCTCATCCATAAGGTCACCTGCGTTATCAGTTGCAGCTTTCATTGCAACCATACGAGCAGCTTGTTCAGAGGCAGCATTTTCTACTACACCTTGGTATGCTTGAGACTCAATAAAGCGTACTAACAAAGACTCTAAAATAGCCTCTGGGTTTGGCTCGTATAAGTAATCCCATGTGTGAGCAGATACTTCTTCTTCAGCTTTTGGCAAAGGGAGTAACTGATCTATAATTGGCTCTTGCTTCATGGTATTAACGAACTTGTTATATACCAAGAATAAACGGTCTATTTTGCCTTCAGAAAATGCATCAAGCATTATTTTTACAGGACCAATAACATCTTGTACTGAAGGTTTATCTCCTAGGCCCGCTTTTTTAGCGAGTAGTTGACCACCAAAACGTTGGAAGAAACCAGCTGCTTTACTACCTAAAGTAGCAAATTCAGCATCAACACCTTTTTCTTTCCACGCTTTAACATCAAGTGCAACTTTCTTAAACTCGTTTGAGTTTAGACCGCCACACAGACCACGGTCTGTAGAGATAACAATATAACCAACTCGTTTTACTTCACGATCTTTTAAGAACGGGTGAGTAAAATCAAGATTTGCTTGAGCAACACGACCAATTACTTCACGTAATTTGTCAGCGTATGGACGGCTTGAAGCAACGCGTTCTTGCGCCCTTTTCATTTTAGACGCAGCAACCATTTCCATTGCGCTAGTGATCTTTTGAGTATTTTTAATACTCCCGATCTTGCTTTTAATCTCTTTTCCGCTGGCCATGACTCTCTCTCCGAATCAAGGTGTGCTTTAGTTTCCTAAAGCGCACCATTAATAACTAAATTACCAAGTTTGCGTAGACTTGAACTTCGTTAGAAGTTCTTTAAGCTGCGCTTCGATCTCGGCATTTAAGTTACCAGTTTCATTGATTTGAGCCACAAGCTCTGCGTATGTGCTACTTGCATAAGAAAGTAAAGCAGCTTCAAAGTCACCGATTTTCGAGATTTCGATGTCTTGAAGGAAGCCTTTTTCAGCAGCAAATAACGACAAAGACATATCAGCAACAGACATTGGCGCGTACTGTTTCTGCTTCATTAGCTCTGTTACACGCTCACCATGCTCAAGTTGAGCACGAGTTGCATCATCAAGGTCAGACGCGAACTGCGAGAACGCAGCTAATTCACGGTACTGAGCTAGGGCTAGACGGATACCGCCACCTAGTTTCTTAACGATTTTAGTTTGTGCAGCACCACCAACACGCGATACCGAGATACCAGCATTTACTGCCGGACGGATACCTGAGTTGAATAAGTCAGTTTCTAAGAAGATCTGACCATCGGTGATAGAGATAACGTTAGTCGGTACGAACGCAGAAACGTCGCCGCCTTGAGTTTCAATGATTGGCAATGCCGTCAATGAACCAGTTTTACCTTTTACTTCACCATTGGTGAACTTTTCAACGTAATCTGCGTTTACACGCGATGCACGCTCTAAAAGACGAGAGTGAAGGTAGAATACGTCACCTGGGTATGCTTCACGGCCTGGTGGACGCTTAAGTAGTAATGAAATTTGACGGTAAGCAACTGCTTGCTTAGACAAATCATCATATACGATTAATGCGTTTTCACCACGGTCACGGAAGTATTCACCCATAGTACAGCCCGCGAACGGTGCTAAGTACTGAAGTGCCGCAGATTCAGAAGCAGATGCAACAACTACGATAGTATTTGCTAGTGCACCATGCTCTTCTAATTTACGAACTACGTTTGCAATAGTAGACGCTTTTTGACCAATCGCAACGTACACACACTTAACGCCTGTGTCTTTTTGATTGATGATTGCATCGATTGCTAGTGCAGTTTTACCTGTTTGGCGGTCACCAATGATAAGCTCACGTTGACCACGACCAACTGGAATCATCGCATCAATAGATTTATAACCAGTTTGAACTGGCTCATCTACAGATTTACGCTCGATTACACCTGGTGCAATTTTTTCTACAGGTTCAAACCCGTCGTTATCTAGAGCGCCTTTACCATCGATTGGAGCACCTAGTGTGTTTACAACACGACCAAGTAGACCAGGACCAACAGGAACTTCTAAAATACGACCAGTTGTATATACTTTTACGCCTTCAGTAAGGTCAGCGTAAGGACCCATTACTACTGCACCAATTGAGTCGCGCTCAAGGTTTAGTGCGATAGCATAACGGCTGCCAGGAAGCTCAATCATTTCACCTTGCATACAGTCAGCAAGACCGTGGATGCGGATGATACCGTCAGTAACAGATACAATAGTACCTTCGTTACGAGCTTCACTTACAACTTCGAACTTCTCAATACGTTGTTTGATCAGATCTGAAATTTCAGTGGAATTAAGTTGCATGCTCTTTTTCCCAATTACGATTGTAGTGTTGTAGCTAAGCGGCTTAATTTACCGCGAATAGTACCGTCGATTACAGTGTCGCCAGACCTAATAATAAGTCCGCCAACCACTGACGCGTCTTCACTACAATTCAGCTTAACTTTGCGTGCGAAACGTTTTTCAAGTGCCGCTACCAATGACTCTTGCTGCGCAGCAACAAGAGGAGTTGCAGAAATCACATCTACTTCGATTTCTTTATCGTATTCTGCTTTAAAATCAGCAAATAACTGTGCAACTTCAGGTAGAGCTATCAAACGTCCATTTTCAGCCATCACCTTAACTAGGTTCTGACCTTGTTCGTTGAGCTGCTCAGCACAAAGTTGAATAAATAATTCAGCTTGTGCAGTAGCTGTAGGCATACTCGCTAAAACAGATGATGCTTGCTCATTGCTGGCTACGTGGCCAGCAAAGAACAACATATCGTTCCAGCTTTCAAGAGTGCCTTTCTCAACGGCAAGTTCAAAAGCCGCTTTAGCGTATGGGCGAGCGATAGTAGTCAAATTAGACATGCTCATACCCTCCTAATTACAGCTCAGCGACAAGTTTTTCAACGATGTCACTATGTGCGGCTTGATTAATTTCACGCTCTAAAATACGTTCTGCACCAATCACTGCCAGCGTTGCTACTTGCTTACGTAGCTCTTCTGTTATGCGATTACGTTCAGACTCAACTTCAGAGTGCCCTTGAGCAA
Organism: Pseudoalteromonas sp. EB27; assembly: GCF_001974875.1. Classification (GTDB taxonomy): domain Bacteria; phylum Pseudomonadota; class Gammaproteobacteria; order Enterobacterales; family Alteromonadaceae; genus Pseudoalteromonas. Next base: position 47,237 of record NZ_MTQD01000022.1, on the reverse strand, counting down.
TGATACTTTCACGCTCTTGCTGACCACGAAGTGTTTCTTCGTCAACAATTAGCACTGCACGTTTTTTAGCTTGATCAATGATATCAGCCGCTTGAGCTTTTGCATCTTTAAGCTGTTCAGCAGCTTTCTTTTGCGCAAGTTCTAAGTCTTTTTCGGCTCTATCAGAGGCAGCTAAACCATCTTCGATTTTTTTCTGGCGAGCTTCAATTGCACCGTTTAGTGGTGGCCATACGTATTTCATACAAAATAATACGAACACCGTAAACGCAATCAATTCACCGATAAGAGTGGCGTTTAAATTCACAACCGCTCCTCCTTAAATAGTAAGCTGTTCAAAGAATAAAATTAAAGTACGAACAACAATACCATAGCGATACCAACACCAATCATTGCTACAGCATCGATTAGACCAGCAAGGATAAACATTTTAACTTGTAGCGAAGGTGCAAGCTCAGGTTGACGCGCACATGCTTCAAGGAATTTACCGCCCATGTTACCAAAACCGATTGCAGTGCCGATTGCACCAAAACCGATTAGTAAAGCTACTGCGATGTATTTTAAGCCGTTTAATAATTCTAAAGCTTCCATTTATTTCTCCAAAGTTTCAATTGTAAAGTTAAAAGTAAAAGTAAAATTGTAAATCTAAAAATTAGTGATTATCTGAACTTGCCATGCTTAGGTATACAATAGTTAGCATCATAAATAAGAATGCTTGTAATGTAATAACTAGAATATGGAATACAGCCCAAACAAAGTGCAACGGTAGTTGCATAAAACCGATAGCGCCGATCAAGATGAAAATCAACTCACCAGCATATAAGTTACCAAACAAACGTAGTGCTAATGAAAACGGTTTAGAAACGAGTGCAATCAGTTCAAGTAATAAGTTAAATGGTATCAAAATAATTTGAACAAACATGTTATTTGAGCTGAACGGATGAAGCGTTAACTCTTTAATAAACCCGCCAATACCTTTTATTTTGATTGAAAAGCCAACCATTAGTATAAATACACCCAGCGCTAGCGCTGAAGTCATATTAATATCGGTAGTAGGTACAATTTTCATGTACACATCGTGTGAATCCATACCAAATGCAGTCTCACCAACGAAACCTGCAAGTGCTGGAATGAAATCAACTGGTATTAAATCCATTAAGTTCATTAAGAACACCCAAACGAAAATCGTTAAGGCTAATGGTGCAATAAGCTTGCTTTTACCATGGAAAGTATCGCGTACGTTGTCGCCAACAAATTCTACGATTATTTCAATAAAACACTGAAATTTCCCAGGTACACCTAGTGTTGATTTTTTAGCGGCACTACGAAAGATCCATAAAAATATAAGACCTAAACCGATAGACCATGCAAGGGTATCTATATGCCATGTCCAGAATCCACTGTCCGTACATGCTTTATTGAAGGCGAGACCTGTATCGGTCGAACACATCTTAGCATTGGTCAAATGGTGCTGGATATGGCCAGATAGAGTAACTTCTTCTGCTGCCATGTTATATCCCAAAAGTTAATGTTTAAAAAAAACGGGTGCGAACAATCCAGTAAAGAGCGCCAGTATATAAGTACTAAAAAAGGGTAATAAAATTACCGGAAAATGCTTCAGTACTAGCGCAAACAATACAATTGTTAGCATAAACTTTAATCCGTTGCCGCGTTTCAACGAGGCATACGCTTGATTTGCTCGACTTGCACCCATATATCTGAATGCATAAAGTGCAAATACAAAGTGCGGAAGTACTGCTACAGCTCCACCAGCGAGTGATGAAAGCGAGGCATTGACTCCCGAACTAAAAAAAATAATTACAGCAGCAACTAATGCTACAACACCCTGAAGGCAAATTAACTTTAATACGGCAAGTCGATATGGACTCGCTAACTTATCAGTCACGTTTAGTTAACCTTTATTGCGTTCTAATTGTTAGGGTGTGAAAACTGGCGAAATTATACTTAATCCTGCCAGTTTTGCAACTTGAGTAGATGCTTTGTAACACGAAATAGCTACAAATGTCCCTTTTTAGACATGTAGAAAACTAATGGTGGGTATTGTCGTGATTGATACGATTTAAAATGCCGTCAAGTTCATCTAGGTTAGTATATGAAATAACCAGTTTACCTTTGCCTTTTTTATTATAGTTAATCTCTACTTTAGCACCTAGATTTTCAGCGAGTTGTTGTTCTAACTGCTTAACATCTGGATCTTTTTCGGTTATTTCTTTGGCAGGTAAAGGTTCTAAAATTGAACGTACGAGCTTTTCAGTTTCTCGAACTGTTAATGCTTTAGCTACAGCTAAACGAGCAGCATCTGACTGCGCTTCACCTTCAAGGGCTAACAGGCAACGAGCATGGCCCATTTCAATATCGCCATGTTCTAACAGAATTTTTACATCACTATTTAAGTTATTTAAACGCAGTAAATTAGTTACAGTCGTACGTGATTTACCCACCGCATCTGCTACTTGCTGATGTGTTAATTCAAATTCTATTAGTAAACGATTAAGTGCAACTGCTTCTTCCATGGCATTTAAATCTTCACGCTGAATATTTTCTATCAGTGCAATCGCAACGGCAGCTTCATCAGGTACATCTTTAATAATACAAGGCACTGTTTCAAGCTTAGCTATTTGCGCTGCGCGCCAGCGACGTTCACCAGCAATAATTTCAAAGCTATTATGTGCAATAGGGCGCACAACAATAGGTTGAATAATACCTTGTGAGCGAATAGAACTAGCAAGCTCTTCTAGCGCCTCTTCAGACATGTCTTTACGAGGTTGGTATTTACCAGAGTGTAAAAACTCTATTGGAAGTTTTTGTAATTCACTGTTATTTGGCCCAGCTGCATTTTTTACAGCTTCAGTCACGTTTGATGTGTCTTGTTCCTTGCTTGCGCTCGGTGCAGGCTTTGACGAACTTAAAAGTGCATCGAGTCCTCGGCCTAAACCTCGTTTTTTAGCAGACATGTTATTTTTTTACCTCAAAGTTAGGCGACAACGGACGCTGTTTTTTCTTTTCTGCGTAACATTTCACCAGCGAGTGCTAAATATGCTTTAGCGCCACTTGATGCCCGGTCATAGTACATAGCAGGAGTACCAAAACTAGGTGCTTCAGCTAAACGAACATTACGCGGGATCACCGTACGGTATACTTTATCGCCAAAATGTTGTTTTAATTGTTCTGATACATCATTTGCCAAACGGTTACGCGGGTCGTACATAGTACGAAGTATGCCTTCAATTTGTAAACTAGGATTCACTAACTTAGCAAGCTGCGTAATCGTATCCATTAATGCGGTTAACCCTTCAAGTGCATAATACTCACACTGCATTGGCACTAAAATAGAATCAGCTGCGGCCATTGCATTAACAGTTAACATATTTAGAGAGGGTGGACAGTCGATAAAAATAAATTCGTACTGGTCCTGAATTTTTTCAAGTGCGTTACGTAAACGCACTTCACGGGCAAATAATTCCATCAATTTAACTTCTGCAGCGGTTACATCACCGTTTGCAGCAATCATATGGTATTCACCAGACGTTTCTTTGATGATAACGTCTTCTATAGGTTTATCTTCAATAAGTAAGTCGTAAATAGTTGGCACGTCGCCATACTTATCTACGCCACTACCCATAGTCGCATTACCTTGCGGATCGAGATCAATTAACAGCACTTTACGTTTCGTTGCAGCCATAGACGCAGCGAGGTTAACAGCGGTTGTAGTTTTACCCACTCCACCTTTTTGATTTGCTAATGCGATGACTTTTGCCACGGTGTCTCTGATCCCTAGTCTTTAGAAAGAATAATTAAATGTCGTTGTGCATCTAACTTAGGTACTTCTAATGCAATTTTTTGCTCAAACTTAACGCCTGCAGGTAGTGACTCTAGCTCTTCGCTAGGGAACACGCCTTTAAGTGCTATAAATTTACCCGAATGATCGATTAAGTGCGAACACCAGTCAACCATATCTTGTAATGAAGCAAAAGCACGACTTAGTACGCCGTCTAATTTAACACTTGGTTGATATTCTTCAACTCTTGACTGAACCGGGGTTACATTATCAAGACCAAGCTCATGTTTAACATGCATTAAAAATCGTACACGTTTACCTAAGCTATCTAATAACACAAAATGTGTATTAGGTAATGCAATTGCTAATACGATACCCGGTAATCCAGGACCCGTTCCAACATCAATATAATGATGACCGGGTAAGTGAGGCGCAACAACTAAGCTATCCATAATATGCTTAATCATCATTTCTTCAGGTAAGCGTACTGAGGTTAAGTTATAAGCCTTATTCCACTTATTCAATAACTCGACGTAACGAACTAGCTGTTGCTGTTGTTTTTCTGTTAGCGCAATATCAGTTTGCGCTAACAATGTAGTTAATTGTTGCTGTAACACTATGTACCCTTACCGTTACGCGGATTTGCGTAATAAGCCTTGCTTCTTCAGATACACTAATAATAGCGAAATCGCCGCTGGGGTGATACCAGAAATACGCGATGCTTGACCAATAGTGTCAGGACGCGACTCAATAAGCTTGGCAACTACCTCATTTGACAAACCAGATACGGTTTTATAATCAAACTCTTTTGGTAAAATTGTTTGCTCATGACGAAGCTGTTTGTTGATCTCATCTTGTTGACGCGCAATGTAACCTGCGTACTTAGTATGGATCTCAACTTGTTCAAGTGCCGCTTTGTTTGTAAATTCAGATCCTAATCCTTCTATAGCCATAAGATCGTTATAACGAATCTCTGGGCGACGAAGTAATTCTTCTAAACTTGCTTCACGTGTAAGCGGTGTTTTCAGTAATGCATTTACTTGATCTACAACGGCGTGATCTTTATGAATCCACGTATCTTTAATGCGTTGCTTCTCTTTTTCGATTACTTCCATTTTTTCGTTAAATGCCTGCCAGCGTTCGTCATTAACTAAACCTAGTTCACGGCCTTTTTCAGTTAAACGAATATCAGCATTATCTTCACGAAGTAATAAACGGTATTCGGCACGACTGGTAAACATGCGGTATGGTTCTTTTGTACCCAATGTTGCTAAGTCGTCGATTAATACACCCACGTAAGCTTCATCACGACGTGGTGTCCAAGAATCTTTGCCTTGTACTTTTAGTGCAGCATTCATACCTGCAATTAAGCCTTGTGCACCCGCTTCTTCATAGCCGGTAGTACCGTTAATTTGACCCGCAAAAAATAAACCTTCAATAAATTTAGTTTCTAAAGATTGTTTTAAATCACGTGGATCAAAGTAATCATATTCAATTGCGTAACCAGGTCGACAAATATGTGCATTTTCAAAACCTGTAATCGATTGCACAATTTCAAGTTGTACATCAAACGGTAAACTAGTCGAAATACCATTTGGGTATAATTCGTATGATGTTAAACCTTCAGGCTCAACAAATATTTGATGTTTATCTTTATCTGCAAAACGAACAATTTTATCTTCAATTGAAGGGCAGTATCGTGGACCAATACCTTCAATAACACCTGAGTACATAGGTGAGCGATGTAAGTTTTTACGAATAACATCATGTGTTTTTTCGTTTGTGTAAGTTATGTAACACGGTATCTGTTGTGGGTGATCTGATTGTTTACCCATAAACGAAAACACAGGAGTTGGTGTATCACCTGGCTGTGCTTCCATTTTTGTAAAATCAACAGTACGTGCATCAATACGTGGAGGTGTACCTGTTTTTAAACGATCAACTCTAAATGGATGTTCACGTAAGCGATCAGCTAAAGCGATTGAAGGAGGATCGCCTGCACGACCGCCTTTATAATTTTCTAAACCAATATGAATTAAGCCGCCTAAAAAAGTACCCACGGTTAAAACAACACTTGGTGCACTAAAACGTAAACCCATTTGAGTTACTACGCCAGTAACACGATCGTTTTCAACAATAAGATCGTCGCATGATTGTTGAAAAATCTTAAGGTTATCTTGGTTTTGTAATGTTGTTTGAATAGCCGCTTTGTACAAAGCGCGATCTGCTTGTGCTCGAGTAGCACGAACAGCAGGTCCTTTTGAAGAATTTAGTGTACGAAATTGGATCCCGCCTTTATCAATGGCCTGTGCCATTGCACCACCAAGTGCGTCGATCTCTTTTACCAAATGACCTTTGCCAATCCCACCAATTGCTGGGTTGCAAGACATTTGACCAAGGGTATCCATATTGTGAGTCAGTAGCAGGGTATTCATCCCCATACGGGCAGCTGCTAATGCGGCTTCAGTGCCAGCATGTCCACCACCTACTACGATAACGTCAAAATTTTCGTGAAAAATCATTAATGGGATCCTACTTAAATCAAACCGGTAAACTTCAAAAGGGAGCGTATTCTACCTAGAAATTGGCAGAAGATAAATGATTAAACAAAGGGCAAGATCTAAGTATGTGATCTCTAATAATATAAAGGATCTTTTAAAGAGATCTTTTATTACTATTACTACTACTGATCGACTTTTCTGTTGATAAGGTTTAGATCTTCATTTAAAACATGAAATTAGATCAGATCTAAAGGTGTTAATATGATCGGATCATCCAGCAAATAAGCTCTGATCAAAAAGGCACTTTATGCACAGGGTTGAATCAGTTGGATCTTATCCAATGGATAAGCATGCTTTAAAACGCAGTTTATTCAATCTTTATCCACAAAATCTATTAAATTATTAGTAAATTGTGGGTAACTTTATATATAACTTTTTACTTGATCTATCTATTTTATGCCTGTTTGAGCTATCCAAGAGTCTAACCATGTTAATGCAGTGTCTTCTGGTAGTGCTTCATCGAGAATATTAAGCTCTAAACGTTCTGCTACTTTTATAGCGCCTTTTTGAGTTAATAAGGCATCTATATTACGTCCTGCTAGGTTGTAAGTATCATAACTAGTGTCGCCTAAAGCGATTACTGAATATTTTAATTCAGATAAATCATCTGCTTGAGTTACATCTTCAACAAAACTAATAAGATTTTCAGGGTAATCACCTGCACCATAAGTTGATGTGCAGATTAACCAAATGGTATTTTGCTGATCAATATCGCTAAATTCAGGTTGATCATGTAGTTGTGTAGTAATACCAAGGTTATTAAGCGCGTCGCTTAATTGCTCTGCAACATACTCGGCCGATCCCATTTGGCTGCCGACAATAAGATTTACTGAACTCATGAATATTATTGATCACATTGGTTTTAATTACCGCCTATGATAACTGAGTGAGGATAACAGTAAAGTTAAGAGTGCTTTTTTGTATAACTATTTTTGCGGTAATTTTACACTCAATCAAAATTGTGCCTTTAAGTTATTGATAATGCGATGTTTAACAAATTATCTTTAAATGTAATCTTCTGATCAAGTTGTTGATAACAGTGGGGAAAGCTCTGCTTAAAGTGTTTTTTTAGGTTGTTTTATATTCGCTAAGTTATTGATATTACTTATCAGTAAAAATTAAATTGTAAATATCCCAATTAAAAATACTTGTTGATCATAATGTGGATATAAAGCCTGTTGATAACCTTTAATTTAGATCGAAAATAATTTTTAAAAATGATCTAATAAAGCAGATCTAATGAAATTAATTAAAAATAAGTTCATAAATAGATAAATTTCAATTGAACATGAGGTTTTTGCGGCTGATTTACCTAATTTTGGTATTTATCTGAGTTGAAAATTAGATATTGTGGATAAGTGATCTCGGTATTTTTAATTTTATGCGAATTTAGAGCTGCTATTTTTATTAATTTTGCTAGTGGAGTTAGCAGGTCAAAAGTTTTGAATACTTAACAGTTGAGTTATTTTATTTAAAAATCACAGTGATTATCAAATTACATGTTGTCAAAAGTAAGCTTTTTAGAGTACTAATCAGTATTTTTTAGCTATTTAATTGAGCGAATAACATCATTTTTTGCGTGTATGAGATGTGTTTTAGTGCATTTTTGTGAGCTAAAGTAAGTATAAGAAAGTCATTAATAACTACTTTTTGTATCAAGTATAACGCTATTAAAGCGTACGCTTATTTGAAAATGCATCGGTTTTAGCCTTAATAATAGGTATAATTTGTGCTATTAATTCCCTCAATAAGCATTCTTATTATTGTCTAATCTATATAATCAGGCCTCTCTTAGCACGTAATAAAGGTAGCTTTTGATATGATTTTATTGACAGTAACTCGCAGTTATTAGGTGTATAAATACATATTTTAAAATGAAATATTTTACATAAAAAAAGAGCACCTAAGTGCTCTTATAATAAAAATATATCTGTAATAGTGTGTTTATTTACCAATACAAAACGAGCTAAATATTTTGCCAAGTAAGTCGTCTGAGGTAAATTCACCGGTTATTTCGTTTAAATACTGCTGTGTTAAACGCAGTTCTTCAGCGAGTATTTCACCAGCAATGTGCATTTCTAACTGTGTTTTACCCGTTTCTAAATGATACGCAGCACTTTCTAGTGCATCTAAATGACGGCGACGGGCCATAAAGCCACCTTCTGTTGCGCCTTGGAAGCCTATACAAGTTTTTAAATGCTCGCGAACGAGTTCAATGCCGTCAGCATTTTTAGCACTTAAGCTAATGACTGGGTATTGTTGCTCTTGCTCCATTCCTACTATGTCGCCAGATAAATCAGCTTTATTTCTGATGACCGTAACCCCCATACCTTCTGGTAATTTTGCCATAAATTCAGGCCAAATTTTGTGCGGGTCAGTATCTATAGTATCAGTGCCATCAAGCATAAATAAAACGCGATCGGCTTGGTTTATTTCATCCCACGCACGCTCAATACCTATTTGCTCTACTCTGTCTGGGCTTTCGCGTAGGCCTGCTGTATCTATAATATGCAGTGGCATACCATCTATATGTATATGCTCTCGTAGTACGTCCCGAGTGGTACCGGCTATTTCTGTTACGATTGCGGCTTCACGACCGGCTAGAGCGTTAAGCAGGCTTGATTTACCCGCATTAGGGCGGCCTGCAATAACAACACGCATACCTTCGCGCATTATGCTGCCTTGCTTGGCTTGATTGGTTACAGTGTTAAGCTGAGTAATAATAGCGTCTAAGTCGCCTGACACTTTACCATCTGATAAAAAATCAATTTCTTCATCAGGAAAATCTATTGCCGCTTCTACATACATACGTAAGTGAATTACTTTTTCTACGAGTGTTTCTATGTGCTTAGAAAATTCACCTTGGAGAGACTGTAGGGCGCTTTTAGCGGCTTGCTCGCTAGTGGCATTAATTAAGTCGGCGATGGCTTCTGCTTGTGTTAAATCAAGCTTATCATTCATAAATGCACGTTCAGAAAACTCACCAGGCTTTGCTAAACGAACGCCCTCTATTTTACTAATTTCTTTAAGTAACATATCCAGCACTACAGGGCCGCCATGGCCTTGTAATTCAAGTACGTCTTCACCAGTGAATGAGTTTGGGCCTGCAAAGTAAATGGCAATACCTTGATCAAGTTGCTCGCCAGCAAGGCTTTTAAATGGCACATAATCGGCGTAGCGGACTTTAGGTATTTTACCTACTACTTTTTCGGCGACACTTTTAGCAAGGCTACCTGAAACGCGAATAATACCAACACCACCACGTCCAGGTGCTGTTGCTTGTGCTGCAATTGTATCTTGATTGATCATGCTATTAATTTACCAACGGTGAGTAACTTTATGCCCGTATTGTAACCTATCGATTTATTGGTAGCGAATAGCTGTGGTGAAAAACAGGCAATAAAAAAGGCGACCGAAGTCGCCTTTATATAAGTAATATACTCAAACCATCTTGATGTGGCTTGGGTATAGGCAATTAGCCTCTTACTTTAATTCCTTTCTTTTCCATGCCACGGTAGATGATTAACATCTGGACAATAGAAATAAGGTTAGACACTAACCAGTAAAGAACTAAACCAGATGGGAACCATAAGAAGAATACAGAGAAGATAACCGGCATAAAGGTCATCATTTTTTGCTGCATTGGATCAGTAACCGTCATAGGTTGTAGCTTTTGCGTCACAAACATACTCGCACCAAATAATATCGGTAATACGTAGTACGGGTCTTGTGCAGAAAGGTCAGTTAACCAAAAAATAAATTCAGCATGGCGAAGTTCAGTAGACTCTAAGAATACGTAGAACAAGGCTAAGAAAATTGGCATTTGTAGCAAAATAGGGAAACAGCCACCCATAGGGTTAACTTTTTCTTTCTTGTACATTTCCATAGTTGCTTGGCCGAACTTTTGACGGTCATCACCAAACTTTTCTTTAAGAGCTGCCATTTTAGGCTGTAGGGCACGCATTTTTGCCATTGAAGTGTATTGCGCTTTAGTTAGCGGGTACATTAACGATTTTACGATAATAGTGATTGCAATAATTGCTACACCCCAGTTACCTAAAATGCTGTGTAACCATTTTAGCAATACAAATAAAGGTTGCGAAATAAACCATAACCAACCGTAATCTACAGTTAAGTCTAGGTCTGGGTGAATCGCTTCAAGAATATCTGATTCTTTCGGGCCCATATAATAAGTAGCAGTTAGTGTTTGCTCACTACCTGCTTGAATATTAACAGCAGGGTCTTTAGCACCAATAATAGCGGCATTACTTTTCGTAATTAAGCTATAAATAGTATTTGATTGATCCTGCATTGGAACCCAAGCACTTACAAAGTAATGCTGTATAAATGCAACGTAGCCACCTTGTGTGCTTTTATTTAGGTTTTTATCAGCCATATCAGAAAAACTATACTTTTCGTAAGGTTCTTCATCAGTACCGTATGCAGCACCTAAATAGTTTTGATCAACCATGCTGCCTTTTTCTTGTACAGTACGCTTAATTTGCGTGTATAGCTGAACTTGAAGAGGTGTGCTGGTGGTGTTGTTAATTTTGTATTCTAAGCCTACGTCATACTGACCTTTTTTGAATACATACGTTTTAGTAAAACTAACACCATTACTATCAGTAAACTGAAGTGGAACGCGAAGCACATCACCCGTTAAGGTATATGACTTTTGTTCGGTACTATAAGTAGGGCGACCATTCGCTGATCCGTCAGGGCCATTTAAACCAATTAAGCCACTTTGTGAAAAGTATTGTCTACCTTCAATAAGCTCACCAAGGAGCATATAAGGCGTTTCACTGCCTTTTGTCTCTTCGTATTGAAGAAGGTCTGTTTCAACAATGTCACCGCCTTTGGTGTCAATTTTAACTTTAAAAACGTCAGTTGTAATTTCAATAACTGAACGCTTAGCTAAAGTTGCTGAAGCAGGTAACTCTGAATCTGATGATGAAGGAATATAATCATCCGACTCTGGTGAATTTGCTTGTAGTGTTTGTGTTGTGGCACTTGGATCGACTTTAGGCTTGTTGTAATCATTATCCCATTCTTGGAACAATAAAAACGACACTAGCATTAGGCCAATTAATAAAAACGTGCGTTGCGATTCCATAACAGCTCTTATTTCTCGTGTTGGTGGTTAATATGGGTTAATTTTTCAGGAACGGGGTCGTCTCCGCCTGAATGTAAAGGATGGCATTTTAGTATGCGTTTTAAAGCTAACCAACTACCTTTTATAAACCCATGCAAATTAATTGCTTGAATTGCATAACTAGAGCAGGTTGGATTAAAACGACAATGCGGACCTAACAGCGGGCTAATCCACTTTTGATAACCGCGGATAAATAACACTAAACAAAACTTCGGTAAAGCAACAAGTGGTTTAAGTAACCTCATGATGTTTATGCCCCTACTTAAGTTTAGTGAGATAGATATCATGTGTTTAAAGACTCAATTAGAAAATTTAAATGCATGATTAAAAGGTGAGCTAAAGATACATTAATTAACCCTGCAATTCTATTGCAATTAGGTTTGTTTATTAGATTTAGCTGATTTGTTTGGGCGTTTCTTAAAAGGTGGCGGTTTAGGTGCACCTGGTTTACAGCGTTCGTTAATTTTTCGCCATAATTTAGTAAGTTGTTTGGTTATTTCTTCATTAGACTGCTCATCAATACCATTTTTGACCATAAGCACAATATCAATATTATCGATGCTGTGTTGATTTAAACGAAAACTTTCGCGAGCGAGACGTTTAATACGGTTTCGTTGGCATGCCTTTTTTACACGTTTTTTAGCAACAGTAAGACCTAACCGAGGTTTTTCTTGGTCATTTGGTTTAGCTAATAGAGTAAAGAAAGGAGTTGCAGCCCGAGCGGGTTCATTAAATATGCGAGAGTAATGCGAGGGAGTTAACAGACGTAACTCCCTGCCAAAGCTAAAGTCTTCCACTTATAAATTAAGCAGAAAGAACTTTGCGGCCTTTAGCGCGGCGACGTGCTAATACTTTACGGCCATTTACAGTTGCCATGCGAGCACGGAAGCCGTGTGCACGTTTGCGTTTTAAAACGCTAGGTTGAAAAGTTCTTTTCATAACAATCTCATCCGATCGGTTAAAGTTAAAACATCCTATACAGGTCGCGATCCTGGCATAGGTGCCATTGCGAGCGCGAGATATTATAGAGTAAGTAATGTAAAGTCAATCATAATTACGTTAAGGGTATATAACCCACCTACTACTATATGAGAGATCATGTAAGGCGATCTGTTAGGATCATCATAAATAAGAAGTTTTCCACAGCCCTTGTATAAAAAGTGAATAAAAGCAGGGGAAAAGTAAATTGGATCGTAAATTTGGTTCGCGATCTTGGTGTTATTTTGTTATGATCTCCTCTCAGGATCTAAAATAAAAACTGTTTTAAATCAGCTTGTTAATGATTTTATACATCGATATCAACAATTTTATAAAAATCAATCTTTTACTTGTGGATAAAGTGTCTTCATAATACGCGGTCTTGGGTCGCTTATTGGACCATTTGAACGTAATAAATGTATGATTTATAATCATTAATGATGTGCGGGAATAAAAATTATATCTCTGGGAGTTTAACTGTGTATCTGTCGGTTTGGCAAAGTTGTTTATATGTATTGCAAGATGAGTTGCCTTCGCAGCAATTCAGTATGTGGGTAAGACCGCTACAAGCAGAAAGTACCGAAGATACCTTGACGATTTATGCACCTAATCGCTTTGTGCTTGATTGGGTGAGAGAAAAGTACCTAAATAGAATTAACGAATTACTAGTAGAAATTTGTGGTGTTGAAGCACCAAAACTACGTTTTGATGTAGGTAGTAAACCTTTATTAAATGCACAAGCTGCACCGGTTATAGAAACTCAATCAGCACCAAGTGCACACGCTTCAGCAAAACAACAGCCTCGCGAGCAAAAGCCAGTTGTTGAACCTGCACCTAAGTCAGGTTACAAATCTAACATTAAAGAAAACTATACTTTTGATAGCTTTGTTGAAGGTAAATCAAACCAATTAGCAAAAGCTGCGGCCACACAGGTTGCCGACAATCCTGGCTCTGCTTTTAACCCTGTATTTATATATGGTGGCACTGGTTTAGGTAAAACTCACTTATTACATGCAGTAGGTAACGGCATTATGGCAAATAAGCCAGATGCTAAAATTGTTTACATGCATTCAGAACGCTTTGTTCAAGACATGGTAAAGGCACTTCAAAATAATGCGATAGAAGAATTTAAGCGTTATTACCGTAGTGTTGATGCATTGATGATTGATGATATTCAATTTTTTGCTAACAAAGAGCGTTCACAAGAAGAGTTTTTTCATACCTTTAATGCATTGCTTGAAGGTAACCAACAAATTATTTTAACTTCTGACCGTTATCCTAAAGAGATTGAAGGCGTTGAAGACAGGCTAAAATCACGTTTTGGTTGGGGATTAACAATTGCGATTGAGCCACCAGAGCTTGAAACGCGTGTTGCTATTTTGATGAAAAAAGCCCAGCAAAGTAAGATTAACTTACCACACGAAGTTGCCTTTTTTATTGCAAAAAAATTACGCTCGAATGTACGTGAATTAGAAGGTGCACTTAACCGTGTAATCGCTAATGCGAACTTTACGGGTCGTCCAATTTCTATCGACTTTGTAAAAGAAGCGCTACGCGATTTACTTGCCTTGCAAGATAAACTGGTTACCATAGACAATATTCAGCGCACTGTTGCTGAGTACTATCGAATTCGTATATCTGATCTGTTATCTAAGCGCCGCAGCCGCTCTATAGCGAGGCCGCGCCAAGTAGCTATGGCATTATCTAAAGAATTAACTAATCACAGCTTACCTGAGATTGGTGACGCATTTGGTGGACGCGATCATACGACCGTATTACATGCATGTCGTAAGATAAAATCACTACGTGACGAAAGCCACGAAATTAAAGAAGATTACCAAAATTTAATAAGAACATTGTCATCTTAGGGCTGACTTTATTATGCAAATAACAATATCAAGACAACAATTTTTAAAGCCATTGGTGCAAGTGTCTGGCGCAATAGAGCGCAAGCACACGTTGCCAATTTTATCTAACGTATTGTTAGTGGTAGAAAACGGACAACTTTCAATGACGGGTACTGACCTTGAAATTGAACTAGTTTCTGGTGTATTTGTAGGTGATGATATTGCCGATACAAAACTAACGTTACCCGCTAAAAAGTTACTCGATATTTGTAAAAGTCTACCAGATGGTTCAGACATTACTTTAAGCTTGCAAGAGCATCAATTACTTTTAACTAGTGGTAAAAGCCGTTTTTCATTAACGACTTTGTCTGCTGATGATTTTCCTAATTTAGAAGAGTGGGACGGAGAGGTTGAGTTTCAACTAACTCGTTTAGAGCTTCGTAAGTTACTCGAAAGCACGCATTTTTCAATGGCAAATCAAGACGTACGTTATTACTTAAATGGTATGTCGTTTGAAGTAGATAATACCGATATAAAAACAGTGGCGACAGATGGTCACCGTTTGGCTATAGCGCAAAAGCAATTAACGCAATCGCTTAATACTCAACGCCAACTAATTATTCCTCGCAAAGGTGTGCAAGAAATTATGCGTCTTATGGTCGCTGACGACGAATTGGTAACAATTCAGTTTGGTGCCAACCATATTCGTATCATCGATCTTGAGTTTACATTTACAAGTAAACTAGTTGATGGGCGCTTTCCTGATTACCGTCGAGTATTACCACGCGGTGGGGATAAGATAATTACAGCTAACCGCGAATGGTTACGAAATGCGTTTCAACGAGTGTCTATTTTATCTAATGAAAAGTTTCGTGGTGTACGCTTAAACTTATCAAACGGTTTATTAAAAATTACGGCTAACAACCCAGAGCAAGAACAAGCTGAAGAAGTTGTTGAAGTAAGTTACGAAGGTGCTGACCTAGAAATCGGGTTTAACGTGTCTTACGTATTAGACGTACTAAACACACTAAAAACAGAAGACGTACTATTTACATTAGCTGACTCAAATAGCAGTGCATTAATTGAAGGTGCAGGCGATGAAGAAGCAATGTATGTTGTTATGCCTATGCGTTTATAAGATTATAAATACATAATGAGCTTAAGTCATTTGAGCCTCAAATATTTTCGTAATATTGAGGCGCTGACGCTAGAACCAGTCAATGGCGTTAATATAATTTATGGTGAAAATGGCAGCGGAAAAACCAGCCTTTTAGAGGCTATTTATTACCTTTCTCACGGCAAATCTTTTCGTACTCCAAAACACAAAAGTATTATCGCGCATCAGCATGAGCAGTTTGTAATTCATGGGCGCAAAACAATTCACGACTTATCTATTCCTATTGGCATTAGCAAAACTCAAACGGGTGAAACTAATTTAAAAATCCAAGGAAAAGCGAGCCGTAAAATATCTGAACTAGCTCAACTCATGCCAGTGCAAATTATTACACCAGAGAGTTATTCCTTATTTTTTGGTGGGCCGAAAGAGCGTAGAAAGTTTTTAGATTTAGGTTTGTTCCACGTGGAACATGAGTTCTTTTTTTTGTGGCAATCGTTTAATAAAGTACTTAAACAGCGTAATGCATTGTTAAAAACTAAGCCAAAGAATTATTTTGACCAAATTAAGTTTTGGGACAAAGAATTTGTTAGACTGGCTGAAGAAATAAATAAATTAAGATTGGCGTATATAAGTAGGTTTAAGCAGCAGTTTTTTGATAAAATGTGTGCAGAATTAACGCTTGTACGTGATTTAGAAATGACCTTTAACGCAGGCTGGAAAGAGACCGAATCTCTTGCAGATGCGTTAGAGCAAAACTTTGAGCGAGATGCTCGCCAAGGGTTTACAAGTAAAGGCCCTCATAAGGCCGATTTTAGTTTTAGTGTCGCTGGCAACAGCGTGGAGAATACATTCTCACGCGGTCAATTGAAGCTATTATTGTATGCGTTAAAAGTTACGCAAAATAGCTTAATTGAGTCAGAGACAGATAAGCAATCTATATTGCTAATAGATGATCTACCTTCAGAGTTAGGCGAAGATACAAAAGAGAAAGTGGGACAATTACTTGCTCACTGCAGTTCTCAAATTTTTATCTCTTCAATTTTGTCTGAAAGTATTTCTGCTGTGGTGGAACCCATGCAACGAGAACTACAAATGTTCCACGTGAAACATGGCAACCTAATAACAAGATAAGTGGGATTAACCATGTCTGAGAATTATGACTCGTCGAGTATTAAAGTACTTAAAGGATTAGACGCAGTAAGAAAGCGTCCTGGAATGTATATTGGGGACACCGATGATGGCACAGGCTTACACCACATGGTGTTTGAGGTCGTTGATAACTCGATCGATGAAGCCTTAGCAGGTCATTGTGATGATATTTATGTAACGATTCACTTAGACGGTTCTGTCTCAGTACGAGATAACGGTCGTGGTATTCCAACTTCTATCCATGAAGAAGAAGGCGTATCAGCAGCCGAAGTTATTATGACGGTACTTCATGCCGGTGGTAAGTTTGATGATAACTCTTATAAAGTATCTGGTGGGTTACACGGTGTTGGTGTTTCTGTTGTAAATGCACTTTCAGAAAAGCTAAAACTTACAGTTCGCCGTGAAGGTAAACTTCATGAGCAGTTTTACACTATGGGCGTTCCAGATGCACCTCTAGCCGTTATTGGTGACTCTGAAACTACGGGCACTGAATTACGTTTTTGGCCAAGTGGTGAAACATTCACAAACTTAGATTTTCATTACGAAATTTTAGCTAAGCGTTTACGCGAGCTTTCATTCCTAAATTCAGGTGTGAGCATCATTTTAAATGATGAACGTGAAGAAAATAAATCTGATCACTTTAAATACGAAGGCGGTATTCAAGCTTTTGTAGAATACTTAAACCGTAATAAAACACCTATACACAAAGGTGTATTCCATTTTACTCACGAACGTGAGGAAGATGGTATTAGCGTTGAAGTATCAATGCAGTGGAATGATGCATACCAAGAAAACATTTACTGTTTCACAAATAATATTCCACAACGTGATGGTGGTACTCACTTAGCCGGTTTTAGATCAGCGCTAACACGTACACTTAATAACTACATGGAAAAGGAAGGCTTTAACAAAAAAGCTAAAACAACCAGTAATGCTACCGGTGATGATGCCCGTGAAGGCTTAACTGCTGTTGTTAGTGTTAAAGTTCCTGATCCTAAGTTCTCATCACAAACTAAAGACAAGCTAGTTTCAAGTGAAGTTAAGTCTGCAGTTGAACAAGCAATGGCTGAAAAATTCACTGAGTTTTTATTAGAAAACCCAACTGATGCCAAAATTGTTGTAGGTAAGATTATTGATGCCTCACGTGCTCGTGAAGCGGCGCGTAAAGCCCGTGAAATGACTCGTCGTAAAGGTGCAATGGACTTAGCTGGTTTACCAGGTAAGCTGGCTGATTGCCAAGAAAAAGATCCTGCCCAATCTGAACTATATATAGTGGAAGGGGACTCTGCTGGCGGATCAGCCAAGCAGGGACGTAACCGTAAAAACCAAGCTATTCTTCCACTTAAAGGTAAAATCTTAAACGTAGAAAAAGCACGTTTTGATAAAATGTTATCTTCGCAAGAAGTAGCAACACTAATTACTGCATTAGGGTGTGGTATTGGTCGTGACGAATATAATCCTGAGAAATTACGCTATCACCGTATCATCATCATGACCGATGCGGACGTGGATGGTTCTCATATTCGTACGTTACTATTAACATTCTTCTATCGTCAAATGCCTGAAATTGTAGAACGCGGCTATATTTATATTGCTCAACCACCACTTTATAAAGTGAAAAAAGGTAAGCAAGAGCGTTATATTAAAGATGACCCTGCATTAGTTGAATACCTAACATCGCTAGCTCTTAATGGTGCTGCGTTGTATGCAAGTACAGATGCACCAGCTCTTGAAGGTGAAGCACTAGAAGAAATCGTTCACGATTATCAAAACACAGTTAAAGTAATTGAGCGTTTAAAACGTAAATACCCTAACACGGTAATGGAACGCTTAATCTATCAAACAGAGTTAAAAACGGATGACCTTTCTGACGAAGCGAAAGTAATTGCTTGGACAAAAGAGTTAGTTGATGACCTAGTTGAACGTGATGAAGATGCGACTATTTTCCATGCAGGTACAGAGCATGACACTGAGCGTAATATGTATTACCCGGTTGTGAATATTCGTCAGCACGGTGTTGATAAAGCGCACGTACTTCATTATGACTTTATTGCGTCACGTGACTACCAACGCATTGCTGTGACTGGTACTCACATCGCAAACATCCTTAGTGAAGGTGCATATATTCAACGTGGTGAGAAAACAAAACCTGTTGATAACTTTGTGGATGCTTTGGAATGGTTGATCACAGAATCTAAGCGTGGGATCTATATTCAACGCTATAAAGGACTAGGCGAAATGAACCCTAGCCAGCTGTGGGAAACAACAATGGATCCTAGTGCTCGTCGTATGTTGCAAGTAACTATTGAAGATGCTGTTGGCGCGGATCAATTGTTTGCAACCTTAATGGGCGATCAAGTTGAGCCTCGTCGTGAGTTTATTGAAAATAACGCACTACGTGTAGTTAACCTAGACGTGTAAAAATATTACTTACATTGAAAAAGGAGCCTAATGGCTCCTTTTTTATTTTCTACACAAACTGCTTAAAACCTGAGTGTACACACGGTATACTAAGGGTAATTTTCACGCTACTTCTTAGATAGTAAAAAGCCAAATATGCAAAAATATGACGTAAAAACCTTTCAAGGTTTGATCCTGGCTTTACAGGATTATTGGGCGCAGCAAGGCTGTGTCATTATTCAACCACTTGATATGGAAGTGGGCGCAGGGACATTTCACCCGCAAACATTTTTAAAGTCTATTGGTCCAGAGCCAATGGCAAGTGCATACGTGCAACCGTGTCGTCGTCCTACTGATGGTCGTTACGGTGAAAACCCAAATCGCTTACAACACTACTACCAATTCCAAGTTGTTTTAAAGCCATCGCCAGATAACATCCAAGAGCTTTACTTAGGCTCTTTAGCGGCTATGGGTATCGATACACTAACTCACGAAGTTCGCTTTGTAGAAGACAACTGGGAATCACCTACGTTAGGTGCGTGGGGCCTAGGTTGGGAAATTTGGTTAAACGGCATGGAAGTAACGCAGTTTACCTACTTTCAACAAGTTGGCGGTATTGAGTGTTCACCAGTAACAGGTGAGATTACTTACGGCCTAGAGCGTTTAGCAATGTACATTCAAGGCGTAGATAGTATTTACGACCTAGTATGGGCAGACGGGCCGTTAGGGCGTGTAACCTACGGCGACGTATTCCATCAAAATGAAGTAGAGCAGTCTACTTACAATTTTGAACACGCAAACGTAGAAGACTTATTTGCTCAGTTTGATAAATGTGAAGCAGAGAGCCAAAAGTTAATTGAAGCAAACTTACCACTACCGGCTTACGAGCAAGTAATGAAAGCATCGCATGCCTTTAACTTACTAGACGCACGACACGCTATTTCGGTAACAGAACGTCAACGTTATATTTTACGCGTTCGTGCGTTATCAAAAGCGTGTGCACAAAGTTACTATGACAAACGCGAAGCGCTTGGTTTCCCGCTGTGTAAGGATAAGTAAGCATGTCAGCACAAAATTTATTAGTAGAAATTGGCACCGAAGAGTTGCCACCAAAAGCACTGCGTAAATTAGCAGAAGCTTTTGCTGCAAACTTAACTGCAGAGCTAGAAACACTCGAATTAGCACACCAAGGCGTAAGCTGGTATGCATCGCCTCGTCGTTTAGGTTTACAAGTAAAAGCGCTTGAAGCTAAGCAACAAGACAAAGAAGTTGAAAAACGTGGTCCAGCGGCTAAAGCCGCATTTGACGGTGACGGTAACCCAACAAAAGCAGCAATGGGTTGGGCGCGTGGTTGTGGTATTGAAGTAAAAGACGCACAAACACTCGAAACAGACAAAGGCGCATGGTTATTGCACATTGCTAAAGTAGCAGGGCAAGAAACCAAATCGCTAATGACAGGTGCAATTACTAAAGCGTTAGCTAAATTACCAATTCCTAAACCAATGCGTTGGGGCGCGAATAAAACACAATTTATTCGTCCTGTGCATACGGTAACTATTTTGTTTGGTGATGAGCTACTTGAAGGCGAGATCCTTGGTAAGAAAATAACTAATCAGCTTCAGGGTCATCGTTTTCATCACCCAGAAAAAATTAGCATAAACCATGCGGATGACGTTTTTGACGTACTTAAATCTGCTTACGTTATTGCCGATTACGAACAACGTAAAGCGCAAATTCGTACGCAAATAGAAGAGGCCGCAAAGGCAGTTAATGCTGTTGTTGCAATGGATGAAGATTTACTAGAAGAAGTAACATCACTTGTAGAGTGGCCAGTTACTTTAACGGCAACATTTGAAGAAGCATTTTTAGATGTACCAGCCGAAGCGTTAATCTATACCATGAAAGACGATCAAAAATATTTCCCGTTATTAGATCAAAACGGCAAACTTTTGAATAAGTTTTTGTTTGTATCTAACATAGAAAGTAAAGATCCAAGTGTAGTTATTTCTGGTAACGAAAAAGTAGTGCGCCCGCGTTTAGCGGATGCACAGTTCTTCTTTGAAACAGATAAAAAGAAAACACTAGAAAGCCGATTAGAATCGCTTGATAGCGTATTGTTCCAAAAACAACTTGGTACGCTTAAAGATAAGTCTCAGCGTATTAGTGAGCTTGCAGGTTATATTGCTGAGCAATTAGGTGCTGATAAAGTGCTAGCACAGCGTGCAGGCTTATTAAGTAAAACTGACTTAATGACAGAAATGGTAATGGAATTTACCGACGTACAAGGTGTAATGGGAATGCATTACGCTCGCCACGACGGTGAAGCCGAAGATGTAGCCATAGCGCAAAACGAGCAGTACATGCCACGCTTTGCAGGCGACAACTTACCTACAAACTTAATTAGCTGCGCAGTAGCGATTGCTGATAAGTTTGACACGCTGGTGGGTATTTTTGGTATAGGCCAAGCACCTAAAGGTGACAAAGACCCATTTGCGCTTCGTCGTGCTGCTATTGGTGCACTTCGCATTATGGTAGAAAAAGAACTACCACTTGATATTTTAGACCTAGTAGCTAAATCGCAAACATTATTTGGCGACAAGTTAACTAACTTAAATGTATCAGCTGATGTATTTGAATTTATGCTAGGGCGCTTCCGTGCTTGGTATCAAGACGAAGGGATTGAAGTAGACGTAATTCAAGCTGTGCTTGCACGTCGTCCGACTAAACCTGTTGATTTTGATCGCCGTGTTAAGGCCGTAAGTCACTTCCGCACATTAGACGCAGCAGAAGCGCTTGCAGCCGCTAATAAGCGTGTAGGTAACATTCTGGCTAAAAACGACATTACCAGCCAAGGTAGTGTTGATGAGAGCTTATTAAGCGACGACGCTGAAAAAGTATTGGCATCACAAGTAGCAAAATTTGCCACTGACCTTGCACCACTTTATGCAGACGGTAACTATCAAGAAGCATTAAGCCAATTGGCCGGTATTCGACAAAGTGTTGATAACTTTTTTGACAACGTAATGGTTATGGCCGACGATGAAGCAGTTAAGCAAAATCGTCTTGCGCTATTAAGCCAGTTAAGCGGATTGTTTTTAGGTATTGCAGATATTTCTGTTTTACAAAAATAACACCGATTAGCAATTTTAAAAGCCAGCGTTTTGCTGGCTTTTTAGTTTTCACTGTATGCAAAGGAAACCCCATTGATGATTTCTATGAAACGAATTTTAACCTTAGCAATTGCTGGTTTACTTACTGCTTGTACAAGCCAAATTTCGATTAACGATGTATTGCCACAGCAAGAGCTAGATAAAACAATTTATCTAAGAGGCGACTTTACGCTTTGGGACGCTGAACCTCAGTATCAGTTTTCGCCAGTTGGTCCTGCGCTTTATCAAGCAGAAGTTAAATTTTCTAGCCCTGGTAAAGTGTACGAATTTAAAATAGCAGATGCCGATTTTAGCGAAGGTTATAACTGTGGTTATAGCGACGCACAACCAGAGGAGCAAAGCCTAACACTCGGCCAGCCAGCTATCGCAGACTGTAATACTATTTATAACTACTTTAGTTTCACACCAGCAATAAAAGGCACGTACATAGTAAGTATTGATTACAGTGACTACGATAAGCCACAAGTAACGATAACGAAGAAGTGATAGCTATATTTTTAAAGCTGCCCGAGTGAATTAATGGATTTGTGACAAGGACGTTTTATAAAACTAAAGAATGGGACAAAGAAATAAATTTTACGTAGGACGAGAGTACAAATATATAGAGGGTTTATGAAAAAGGAAATTTGGTTTAATTACTCTGTTGCTGCTGGAGCGAGTTTCGCTTATTTTCTAATGCTACCGAGCTTAGGTAGCGCTAAATTAGATAGGATATTACTTCTTGTAGCTAGCAATTTATTTGGCATTAGTCTGATATTAAACACAATGTTTACTATGGCATTAAGGAAAAGTAATCAATTTTCTACATTGGCACATAAAAATTTAAGTACAAGAATGTATAAAGCAATATTTATAGCGCCGTTACTTTTATTCGCTGTAGCAGTAGTTCTTTTTTTCGCTTCTATTTCTGCTAGTTTAGCTTTAATTAGTTCCAGCTCAGCCTTTATCTTCTTAAGCTTATATAAGTATTTAGAAATTAAAAATAAATCAGAAATAGATTTGTTCTATAAAACCAATGATGAAGTGGTACTTAAAGTTCTAATTTTTATTTCAGTAGCTCTGGTTGTTACTGGTTTTATATATATGCTCTAGTTCAAATTCCTTTCTTAACCACATATCTATACGGTGCTTCTTCTGCATCTTTAGCCACCAGCGTGTGATCCATGAACGTACAAAAGCTCGGAATATCGCGGGTGGTTGATGGGTCATCAGCAGTTATTAATAACGTTTCACCGTCATTCATTTTACGAATAGCAGCACGTACCATCATTACTGGCTCTGGGCAGCGAAGGCCTATGGCATCTAATTGGTGATCGGGATTATCAAAGCTCATAATAAATTGGCCTGTTTAATTAAAGTGATTGCTGCGTACGTGAGTGCTTAGGTATAGCAATTAATAAGTTTGGCAGTTTAACGCAATTTTAAGTGTAATTTAACTATTTTACTTAATGCTTTTAGCAGTTTCAAAATGCTTTATTTAATAATACGCCCGATCACATAATTACGCTGTTACATACTTACTTCATAAAGGGTCGTTTTCATAAATTGAAGTTAATAAAAAAGGCGAACTGAATAAAATCAGTTCGCCTTTTTAATCACCAAGATGGTTTTACATGTTTAAACTAATTAGTCTTGAACACGTTCAAATACAGTGGCAATGCCTTGGCCTAAACCAATACACATAGTTGCTAAACCGTATCGTACATTTTTGTCTTCCATTAAGTGAATAAGCGATGTGCTAATACGCGAACCCGAACAACCCAGTGGGTGACCAAGTGCGATTGCGCCGCCATTTAAATTCACTTTTTCGTCAACAACATCCATTAACCCTAAATCTTTCATTACAGGTAATGATTGTGCTGCAAAGGCTTCGTTAAGTTCTACTACGCCTAGGTCATCAATTGTAATACCGGCTTGTGCAAGTGCTTTTTTACTTGCTGGTACTGGGCCGTAACCCATAATTGATGGATCGCAACCAGCGACTGCCATTGCTTTAATACGCGCACGAATTGGTAAACCAAGTTCTTTTGCTTTTTCTTCGCTCATTACTAACATTGCAGATGCGCCGTCAGAAAGTGCAGAAGAAGTACCGGCTGTTACCGTACCCGATGCAGGATTAAATACAGGGCGAAGCTTTGATAGACCTTCTACTGTTGTTTCTGGGCGAATTACTTCGTCGTCTTCAACTAAGATAAGCGAACCATCTGCATCGTGACCTTCCATTGCTAAAATTTCGCGACGGAAGCGGCCTTCAACAGTTGCAGCTTGTGCACGTTGATGTGAACGGTAAGCAAATTCATCTTGTTGCTCACGGCTAATGCCATGAAGCGTTGCAAGGTATTCTGCTGTTAAGCCCATAGAGCCAGACGCTTGTGCAATTGATGTTGCTAAGCCTGGGTGAAAGTCGTTGCCGTGAGTCATAGGTACGTGACCCATGTGCTCAACACCACCAATTAGGTAAGTGTCGCCAGCGCCTGTCATTATTGCGCGTGCTGCGTCATGCAATGCTTGCATAGAAGAGCCACATAAACGGTTAACCGTAACAGCAGGAACGCTGTGCGGAATACCGGCAAGCAATGATGCGTTACGTGCTACGTTAAAGCCTTGCTCTAATGTTTGCTGTACACAACCCCAATAAATATCGTCAATTGATGCAGGATCAACTGCAGGGTTGCGATCTAGTAAGCCTTTCATTAAATGTGCGCTTAAGTCTTCTGCACGTTTATGTTTGAATACACCACTTTTAGAGCGACCCATTGGTGTGCGGATACAATCTACAATTACTGGATTATTCATGATATTAACCTTCCACCTTATAGAAAACACGACCTTCTTCGGCCCACTTGCGAGTTTGTTCAGATACTTGGTAAATCGCACCTAGGTGAGCGTATTTGTCTGCTGCTGCAACAAAGTTAGCTAAACCAGTTTGATCTAAGTAACGGAACGCGCCGCCTCTAAATGGAGGGAAACCAACACCGTAAACTAATGCCATATCTGCTTCTTGCGGCGAGGCAACAATGCCTTCTTGCAAACACAGTAGCACTTCGTTAATCATTGGAATCATACAACGGTCGATGATTTCTTGTTTATCAAATTCTTTTGGTGCGTCTGTAATTGGGCTTAATAGCTCAATTGCTGTCTCGTCATGAGACTTTTTAAGACGACCGCGACGATCTGTTTCGTATTTATAAAAACCGGCTTTGTTCTTTTGACCAAAACGTTTTTCGTTGGCAAAAATAGTCACTGGGTCTTTATCAGCACGCGCCATACGCTCAGGGAAACCGTCAGCCATTACGCCAGTACAATGGAACGCTGTATCAATACCTACAACATCAAGTAGGTAAGCCGGACCCATAGGCCAGCCAAATACGTTTTCCATTACTTTATCTACTTTTGCAAAGTTAGCGCCTTCAACCACTAATTTGCTAAAACCTGCAAAGTAAGGGAATAAAACACGGTTTACAAAAAAGCCTGGGCAATCGTTAACAACAATTGGTGATTTACCTAATTTAAGCGCGTAATCAACTACTGCATTAATTGTTTTATCTGAGGTTTTTGCACCACGGATAATTTCTACTAATGGCATTTTTGGCACTGGATTGAAAAAGTGCATACCACAGAAATTTTCTGGCTTATTTAGTGCTTGTGCTAGTAAATCAATACAAATAGTCGATGTATTTGAAGTAAGTACAGTGCCTTCTGGCATGTTCTTTTCAAGATCAGCGAGTACTGCTTGCTTAACTTTAGGGTTTTCTACAACGGCTTCAACAATGATGTTGGCACTTTGTAGGTCTGACTCGTTAAGTGTTGGCTTAATTTTGCTAAGTGTTGCCAACATTTTTTCCATTGGCATGTGACCACGCTTAACTTTTGCACCTAATAACTTAGATGCTTCACCCATACCTAAATCAAGCGCATCTTGTTGGATGTCTTTCATTATAATAGGTGTGCCTTTATAAGCAGACTGGTATGCAATACCGCCACCCATAATACCAGCACCTAATACAGCGGCTTGTTTGATTTCTACATCGCTGTGCTTAGCAAATTTACGTGCTTTACCTTTAATGTATTGATCAGCTAGGAATATACCAGTTTGTGCTGCTGCTTCTGGTGTACGTGCTAATTTAGCAAAGTTAGCGTTTTCGATTGCCATTGCTTCATCGCGAGTACAGTTTGCCGCTGCTTTAATAGTACGTACAGCCATAACCGGTGCAGGATAGTGGCCTTTGGTTTTACCCATTACCATACCTTCTGCCATAGCAAAGCTCATGCCTTGCTCAACACGGTTTAATTTAAGTGGCTGTAGTTTTACGTTGCGTTTTGCTTGCCAATCTAGCTTGCCAGCAATCGCCAGTTCAAGTGTTGATACACTTGACTCTAAAAGTTTGTCAGCACTAACTACCGCGTCAAACGCACCTACTTTAAGGGCATCTGCTGCGCGGTTTTCTGCGCCTGAGGTAATCCACATCATCGCGTTATCGGCGCCAATGATACGTGGTAAACGCACTGTGCCACCAAAACCTGGCATTATGCCAAGTTTAACTTCTGGTAGGCCCATTTTAGCTGTTTCGCTTGCCACACGATAATCGGTAGCAAGTGCCCACTCACAACCACCGCCAAGTGCCATACCGTTTATAGCGCTTAGAGTTGGGAATGGTAAATCTTCAATTGCATCAAAAACGTCGGTTGCGTTTTTGATCCATACTACTAATTCTTCTTCAGGTTTAGTAAATGTAGGTAAAAATTCGAAGATATCGGCACCAATAATAAAGTGGTCTTTATCACTGGTAAAAATCATGCCTTTGATATCAGTATTGGCGGCTAATTCTTTTAATGCTGCTGCGCAATCTGAAAGAGTTTTTTGAGATAGTGTGTTTACAGAACCTGCAACACAAAACTTAAACTCGGCGATGTTTTCCTTTAGGAAGCTAACTTCAAAGGAATCGCTTTTATATAACATTATTATTCTCCCTAGTTGACGAACTAAGACTGGTACGATGAGTTTGCATTTCAATCAGTGTGCTTGCTTTAAATTAAAAATGCAACGAAAAATTTAACTCGGTTACAATCGACTGGTTAAAATATAGCTGGTTTGGTGCTAAGGTGGTTGAAAAGTTTTTATTCACTACTTTAATTTTTTATTAAAGGACATTATGAAAAAATATTTATTAAGCATTGCGGCAGCTGCATTCATTTTCCCTCTTCATTCTGCCGAGGCAAGTATTGATAACGATGCATTTTTAGATGCCGAAAAAAAAGTAAGGTACGGCAGTTACCAAGACTTTAAACAAGCGGTTAGTAACCTAAATCATCCGTTAAAACCTTATGTTGAAAAAACGTATTGGCAACGCCATCCGAGCATTAAACATCAGGCAGAAATAGAAGAATATTTAAATATATACCAGCATACGCCGCTTGAGTGGCCGGTCCGTAAAGCGTGGTTAGAGTATTTAAAAGATAACAACGAAAAGGCGGCGTATATCCGCAACTATCGTGAAACGTCTAATACGGAGCTTACTTGTACTTATTTAGACTTTCAGCTTGATTTAGGTGCGCCCGAAAAGGCAATTCTAAATCAGGTGACCGACTTATGGGCTGTAGGTAAATCGCAACCTAATGGTTGTGATAGTTTATTTTCTACGTGGCGTAAAAAAGGCTACATGAAAGAAGAAACGGTTTGGAAGCGTGTAACACTTGCTGCACAAGGCGGAACGCAAAGCTTATTACCTTACTTAAAAACTTTATTACCAAGTAAGGAGCGTTACTTAGCTGACTTATATTTAAAAGTGCGAAAAGATCCAAGCGCAGCCGCTGGATTATATAGATATAAAAACAAGTCGGCTAAAGAAGGGCAAATAGCTATTTATGGTGTTAAGCGTTTGGTTTGGCGCGATAAAGAGCTAGCTTTAAAAGCATGGGAAAAGCTAGAAAAAATATTTAAGTACAGCGACGAGGAAAAAGCGGATGTGTATTACACTTTTGCATTGTCACTTGCCTCTAGCGGGCATAAACAAGCGAGCTTTTGGCTAAATAAAGTGCCAAAAGAGCGACTAGACAGCAAGCTTATTCAGTGGCAACTGGGCAATATGCTCAAAACCCAAGATTGGGAAGGGATTGCTGCATTTTTTACAGGTAAAGAAAATTTAAGTCTTGGTCAGCAATATTGGTTAGCTTATAGCTATGCACAACGTGGCGAGCAACAAAAAGCAGACGACATCTGGAAAAAAGTAGCGGCTAATCGTGATTATTACGGCTTTTTAGCCGCAGCACGTTTGGGGTTGCCCGTTGATTTAAATAATCAGCCTTTAGCAGTCGATAAGGTACTTGTAGATAAAGTGAGTAATGCACCAGGCTTTAAGCGTGCAAAAGCACTTTATGATATTGAGCGCTTTACGTCGGCGCGCCGTGAATGGAATTACTTAACGGATACCTCTAGCGATGAAGAAAAGCTGGCAGCATCACAGTTATCTACCGACTTAGGTTGGCACGACAGTACTATTTTTACTTTAGCAAAAATTAAAGCATGGGATAATGTAGAGCAACGTTTTCCGTTTGCGTTTCAAGATATTTTTGAGCGCTACAGTAAACGTAGCAAGATAGATGTTGCTTGGAGTATTGCTATTGCAAGGCGCGAAAGCTCTTTTGCGCCAGATGCGCGCTCGCATGCTAATGCGCGTGGTTTAATGCAGTTATTACCAAGTACTGCTGAGTATGTAAATAAAGGCAGTGTGACAAGTAGTCGTTTATATCAACCTAAAACAAATATTAGGTTAGGTACGAGTTACTTACAGTACTTAAAAAAGAAAAACCATGGCAATGAAGTACTGGCTACGGCTTCTTATAATGCGGGTTATCACCGTATAAAGCGTTGGTTACCTGATGACGCTATTCCGGCTGAGTTATGGGTAGAGCTTATTCCGTATCGCGAAACCCGCGATTACGTAAAAAATGTATTTGCGTACAGGCAGGTTTACCATACAAGAATGGGCCGAGAAGGTAATGTATTAGCGCCGCTACTCGAAATGAAAATGGGCGGTTAGTAAACATAAGTTTAAAGTAGGGGGATATCTAATGCGTTTAGATATCCCCTTTTTTGAGCGCTGAGGGTAATACCAATTTTATTAAAAACGTGATCATTCTAGCGTATTAAATAATTCAATAACTGCGTTAAAAATTATTTATATAGAACAACTATGTATCATAATTTTAGCCTTGTTATTAAGCTATTTTCTTATCGCTATAATAGATCATTAATTTAATGCAATTGGTATAAGTGATAGACTCATAGCAAGTTAAATTTAACAGATGGATTAACAATGGATAAATTAGCCGTTTTATACGCCGAACATATTGCAACACTGCAACAGCGTACTCGTACAATTTGTAATAGCGAAGGGTTAGAAGGATTAGTAATTCATTCAGGCCAAGCTAAGCGCCAGTTTTTAGATGATATGTATTATCCATTTAAAGTTAATCCACAGTTTAAAGCGTGGTTACCGGTTATTGATAATCCTCATTGCTGGATTGTGGTAAATGGTAGCGACAAGCCAAAACTAATATTTTATCGCCCGGTAGATTTTTGGCATAAAGTGCCAGATGAGCCTCGCGACTTTTGGGCTGAGTACTTTGATATAGAGCTATTACTGCAACCTGATCAAGTTGAAAAGTTATTACCATACGATAAAGCTAAGTACGCTTATATGGGTGAGTACATTGAAGTAGCACAAGCACTTGGTTTTAGTATTATGAATCCAGAGCCTGTACTTAACTATTTTCATTACCACCGCGCTTATAAAACGCAGTACGAGCTTGAGTGTTTACGCAACGCTAACCGCATTGCAGTAGATGGACATAAAGCTGCACGCGATACATTTTTTAATGGCGGCAGTGAGTTCGATATTCAGCAAGCGTACTTAATGGCTACACGTCAAAGCGAAAATGAAATGCCGTATGGCAATATTGTTGCACTTAACGAAAACTGCGCTATTTTGCACTACACGCACTTTGATCCAAAAGCGCCACAAACACATAACTCATTTTTAATAGATGCCGGTGCAAACTTTAACGGTTATGCCGCTGATATTACTCGTACGTATGATTTTAAAAAGCAGGGTGAGTTTGCCGAGCTTGTACAAGCGATGACGGTTCAACAAATCGAACTAGGTAAAGGTTTGAAGCCGGGTATGCTTTATGGTGATTTACACGTTGAATGCCATAACCGTATTGCACAAATACTTAGTGACTTTAAAATTGTTAACCTACCCGCTGAGGAAATTGTAGAGCGTAAAATTACCTCTACTTTCTTCCCGCATGGACTAGGGCATCACCTAGGTTTACAAGTGCATGATATGGGCGGTTTTATGAGTGACGAAAAGGGCACGCATCAGCCATCGCCTGAAGGGCATCCGTTCTTGCGTTGTACTCGCCTGATCGAAAAAAACCAAGTGTTTACTATTGAACCCGGTTTATACTTTATTGACTCACTGCTTAGTGATTTAGCGCAAACCGATAATAAACAGTTTATTAATTGGGAAAAGGTTGAGTCATTCAAGCCATTTGGCGGTATTCGTATTGAAGATAACATTATTGTTCACGAAGATAGCCTAGAGAATATGACGCGTAATTTAGAACTCGATTAATTCTAGTTAACACTAATTAATTTATACACGTTAAAATACGTACATTACTTAAAGGGGCCTTTTGGCCCCCTTTTTACAAGTTTAAAATATGTCTGAATATAAATATCCTGCTGCTGA
The DNA here is from genome assembly GCF_001974875.1 of Pseudoalteromonas sp. EB27. Lineage (GTDB taxonomy): Bacteria > Pseudomonadota > Gammaproteobacteria > Enterobacterales > Alteromonadaceae > Pseudoalteromonas. The sequence continues at coordinate 16,311 of NZ_MTQD01000022.1, read as the reverse complement.
CGTTTTTCACCAAGAAGAAATTAAAAAAAGTACGTTTATAGTCCACATTGCACATACCCCCGATTTAAATTCAGCCAAAGCATTTATTAAAAGCATTGAAGAAAAGTATAGCGATGCGCGTCATAACTGCTGGGCACATGTAGCAGGCAACCCCGGTGGTAGTCATGTTTATGGTTTTTCGGACGATGGTGAACCAAACGGCACTGCAGGAAAGCCTATGTTAAATGTACTGGTGGGTTCAGGCTTTGGCGAAATCACAGCTGTGGTCACACGTTACTTTGGCGGTATAAAATTAGGCACAGGCGGATTAGTACGTGCTTATGGTGGCTCATTAAATAATGCATTAGTAAAATTGCAAACAGTGCTTAAAGTTCCCAGTGTTGAAATTACAGGGAGTAGCGAGTACAGCATGCAAGGTGCGATTGAGCAGTTATTAAAAACAAAGTATCAAGTGCTTAATACTGATAAGCAATTTACTGCTAATATTGAATGGGTGATTACAATAGATAGCCGCGAAGCTCAGCAAGCAATCAAAGATATTTTTGATTTAAGTCACGGCGCAGTTGAGTTAACTATTAAAGAGTAATAACCTAGACAAATTGCATGTAATGCATACTGACCCTATTTAATTTGGTTGATACTACTCAGCCTGAATTTACTAATAATAAAAGCGACAAGCTAAATGCAATTTCGTACCATCATAAAAATTCTTGGCCAACTTGTTGCGCTGTTTAGTATTACCATGGTGCCGCCGGCACTGGTGTCTTTAATATATAAAGACGGTGGTGGTGTTCCTTTTGTTTTAGCATTTATCTTTAGTGTTGTTATTGGCATGATGGCTTATTACCCAAACCGCCATGAAAACGGTGACTTAAAAGCGCGTGAAGGCTTTTTAATTGTTGTCCTGTTTTGGCTGGTACTTGGGGCGTTTGCGTCCTTGCCGCTTATATTTTTACAAGAACCTAATTTATCGCTCGCCGATGCGGTGTTTGAAGCATTCTCTGGCTTAACCACCACCGGCGCTACAGTACTTACCGGTATTGAGTACCTACCCAAGTCGGTGTTGTTTTATCGCCAGCAACTCCAGTGGTTTGGCGGTATGGGTATAATCGTACTCGCTGTTGCTATACTCCCCATGCTAGGTGTTGGTGGTATGCAGTTGTACCGAGCCGAAATACCAGGGCCTGTAAAAGATTCTAAAATGACCCCGCGAATTGCCGATACAGCAAAGCATCTTTGGTATATATATGTGTCGCTTACGATTGCTTGTATGCTGGCTTATTGGGCTGCGGGAATGGAGTGGTTTGATGCGATATGTCATGCATTTTCAACGGTCGCGATAGGTGGTTTTTCTACTTATGATGCATCCATGGGGCACTTTGATAGCCCTGTAATTAACTTTATTTGTGTGTTCTTTTTAATTATTGCCGCCGTTAACTTCTCCCTGCACTACGCCGCAGTGGCTAGTCGTAACATACAAGTTTATATTCGAGACCCTGAGTTTAAGGTGTTTTTGTGTATTCAATTAGCGCTGGTGGTTATTTGTTTTACTGTGCTTTCCTCTAATGAAATATTTGCTAATGGCGATGAAACCCTCGATCAGGCGCTATTTCAAGCTGTTTCAATGAGTACAACAGCAGGCTTTGCTACTGATAACTTTTCAACATGGCCTTTGTTTTTACCTATTTTACTTATATTTTCGAGCTTTATTGGTGGCTGTGCAGGCTCTACCGGTGGTGGTATGAAAGTAGTGCGTGTGTTCCTACTTTACTTGCAGGGTGTACGTGAGCTTAATCGTTTGGTGCATCCTCGTGCTATATATTCAATCAAGCTGGGTCGAAAGGCATTGCCAGATAAAGTAGTAGAGGCTGTGTGGGGCTTTTTCTCTGCGTATGCATTGGTATTTATTATTATTATGTTAGCGCTTATGGGCACGGGTATGGATAACATAACTGCATTCTCAGCCACTGCGGCTTGTTTAAATAACTTAGGCCCAGGTTTGGGTGATGTAGCCTCGCATTATGGGGCTATAACCGATGGTGCTAAATGGTTGCTTACCATTGCAATGGTGTTTGGCCGTTTAGAAATATTTACTTTATTAGTGCTATTTACGCCTACATTTTGGCGTGGGTAAAAAGCCAATAAATTCATCATTGGGAAAGGGATATGCCAACAAATTTAGAAAAGCTAAAGCATATAGGTGTAGGCAGCTTAGTCGACCTAGAAATATTAACACCTACAAGCAGTAAGCGTGTTAAAACTGAATTAGTTGGTTTACTCGATAAACAGTTCATTATTTTAAACTATCCTAATGCCAAGCGTTTGCCGGCCGCGACTGACTATTTACGAGATGGCGTAATGGTTGTTGTAAGAGCGCTTATTGAAGGCAGTGGTGGGCAAGTTATAGCGTTTCGCCAACAAATTATGTCGGTAGCTTCTCACCCGGCTAAGCTCGTGTTTATTAACTACCCTAAGCAAGTGCAGTTATTTTCACTACGCTCGCAAACGCGAATACCTACCTTGCTACCTGCAAAACTAAAACTAAGTGACGACAGGGTACTTGAAGGCCTTATTAAAGATATTTCACTTACCGGTGTAATGTTTGATATTAGAGGCGATCAGCAAGTTGAAAGCATTAAAGATATGCAATGCACTGTCATACTTAATAGCAGCGATAAAGACTTTGAAGGTGAAGTTTGCAGTGTTAAAGAGCATGCCGAAGGTGTGCACTGTGGGATTAAGCTACTAGCAAGCGAAGATGAAATGAAAACCTTTATGAAAGAGCATTTTATAGACCCTTCTGCACTCGAACCTACCGTCGAATAAATAGCTTTCGCTTATTTGCAACAAAAAGGCGTTTTATGTCAGTGCTTATAAAATATTTTTTATTATTTTCATAATTAAAAATATTATTAATATAAAACAATACATTAAGTGTTGTTTTTGGCAGCTTATTTTGTGTTATTAAATCTACCTCGTTAAAATTTATCTCAATTACTCTTTAAAACCACTCATTTTAAAACCATGCATTTAAAAATGTATCTTTTTATATAAACATAACTATATGTTTTTAATCGTTTTAATATATCCACTATAAAGTGCGTTGCTAAAAGGCAACAGTAATTACTTTAAAAACCCCTTCTTTTTATGCCTTTTACATTTAACTATCTGAAATTTAATAGCTTTTAAATATTGGCATCTAAGTTGTAATAGTCTAGGTGTACTGAACGAAATCGTGATTCAAAGTGAAATACTTAATCGCACACACATAAATTTGAAGGATACATATTATGAAAAGCATTAATAAAACTTTAGCACTTATCGCATTAGCATCATCTTCAGCCGTTTTTGCTGCAACAGACTTTGACACACTTGATGTTGATGGCAGTGGCACAATCAGCCAAGCAGAAGCATCAGTAGATGCGAAGTTAATGAGCATGTTCTCAGAGCTTGATACTAACCAAAATGGTGAGTTATCAAAAGAAGAATTTTCAGAAGCATAATTTAAAAGTATTTGTCCTGAGTTGCCAAAGACAACCTAAGTAGGCAAGGGAGCTTACGAAAGAGGATAACAAGGAAGTGAAAATTACGTTTTAAGTTAAACGAAGCAATTTTTTTGATAGAACATTGAAGGATTAAGTTATGAAACATTTAAATAAAGCATTAGCACTTATCGCACTAGCGTCTTCTTCAGCTGCATTTGCAGCATCAGATTTTGACAGTCTTGATATCGATGGTAGCGGCACAATTAGCCCAAGCGAAGCTGCAGTAGATACAGACTTAATGGCTGAATTTATTGAGCTAGATACCGACGGTAGCGGTGAGCTTTCTAAAGAAGAGTTCGCTAATTACTAATTAATCTTTTTCAGGTTAAACATTTTTTCACAGTCAGGGATCTTTGAAAAGGACTTCCCATCTTACTAGGAATATTATTATGAAAACATTAAATACAACACTTGCAGTTATCGTTTTAGCATCTTCATCAGCAGCATACGCAGCAGTCGATTTTTCTTCTTTTGATGCAGATGGCGATGGCGTAATCTCAATGGAAGAAGCAAAGGTTAACCCTCAGCTTGTAAAAATCTTTGATGATTTAGATACCGATGGAAATGGTGAGATTTCTAAAGAAGAGTTTTCAAAAGTACAGTAAGCAAACGCTTCATACTCCACTAAAGCCGCCTTAGTCAGCGGCTTTTTTGCGTTTAAGAACAATGATTATAGGAATATAGCGCTTACTTGGAAGAGCTTTTCTACAACGGTAATATGTTTTTTGTCGATTAAAAACATGATGACATGATCGCCCGACATAATAATTGTATCGTCGTGGGCTATCAGCACATCGTCATTACGTACTATTGCCCCAATAGTTGTTCCTGCAGGAAGTTTTATATCGGCAATCGCACGACCAACCACTTTAGATGTGTTTTCATCACCATGAGCAACGGCTTCAATGGCTTCTGCTGCGCCTTTACGCAGTGAATACACGTTAACAATATCACCACGGCGTACGTGCGTTAATAGCGCAGATATAGTGGCTTGTTGTGGTGATATGGCAATGTCTATTTCGCCGCCTTGGACTAAATCTACGTAGGCACCACGCTGAATAAGCACCATGGTTTTTTGTGCGCCCATACGTTTAGCAAGCATGGCTGACATAATGTTAGCTTCATCGTCGTTGGTTACGGCAATAAATACATCGACTTGTTCAATATGTTCTTCTGAAAGAAGTTCTTGATCAGATGCGTCACCACAAAAAACGACCGTGTTATCGAGCATTTCTGAGAGTTGCTCAGCACGTTCTTTACTGCGCTCAATTAATTTAACGGTGTGGTTTTTCTCAAGTGAGCGGGCAAGGCCAGCGCCAATGTTACCGCCACCAGCTATCATAATTTTTTTGTAAGAGCGTTCAAGCTTTTGCAGCTCGTTCATTACTGCGCGTATATGTTTTGTAGCGGCAATAAAGAATACTTCATCATCTGCTTCAATAACGGTTGTACCTAATGGTTTTATTGCTTTACCTTGACGATAAATAGCGGCAACACGAGTTTCTACATTAGGGATGTGTTCTTTAAGTGCAGATAACGCATAACCCACAAGTAAACCGCCATAGTAAGCTTTCACTGCTACTAATGAGAGCATGCCATCAGCAAACTGCAACACTTGCAGAGCACCAGGGTAGTCAATTAAACGGCGGATATACTTAGTGACCAGTGCTTCGGGAGCAATATAATGATCGATTGGTAAATCATCATTTTGAAAAAGCTTTTCGCGGTACTTTAAATATTGCTCCGAGCGAATACGGGCAATCTTAGTGGGAGTATTAAAAATACTGTACGCCACTTGGCATGCAACCATGTTCACTTCATCTGAACTGGTTACGGCTATAATCATATCGGCATCTTCAGCGCCAGCACGGCGTAATACATCAGGATGCGCGCTGTGGCCCATAACCCCTTGTAAGTCGTACTTATCTTGAAGTTCACGTAATCGGTTACCGTCAATATCAACAACAGTAATTTCGTTTTGTTCGCCAACTAAGTTTTCAGCAAGCGTAGCGCCAACTTGCCCGGCACCGAGTATAATTATTTTCATTATTTACCCGTGGTATTGACCATAATTTAATTAAAAAAATAGCCATTTAATGTTTCATAAATGGCTAACTATTCAGTGTACGGCTATTAGGCTTTTTTAACTAGTTTAGCGTAATAAAATCCATCACTTTCACCGGGTAATAACTGCAAACCAGGAGTTGTTAAGGTATCGTTTTCGTGTAGCGGTATATGTTCTACATCATCGTTATTAGCTAAAAACTTAGCAACTTGCTGCTGGTTTTCTTGTGGAAGAACCGAACACGTAGCATATACTAATGTGCCGCCTGGTTTTAATAGTGGCCAAATGCTATCAAGAATATCGCTTTGTAATTTAGATAAGTCTTCGATGTCAGATGCGCGACGTAACCATTTTATATCAGGGTGGCGGCGGATTACGCCAGTAGCCGAACAAGGCACATCAAGCAAAATACGATCAAATAATTTTTCGTCCCACCAAGTATGTGGTTGTGATGCATCGCCACATTGAAGATCTGCGCCTAAGCCAATACGCGTTAAGTTTTGCTTAACACGTTCAAGGCGAGTTGCATCGCTATCAAGTGCAAGTACTTCTGCATCAGCAAGCTCTAATATATGACACGTCTTACCGCCAGGTGCTGCACAGGCATCTAAAATGTAGTCATCTGCTTTAGGTTCTAAAAAGCGTGCTGCAAGTTGTGCTGCGGCATCTTGTACTGAACATGCACCCGTATCAAACTCAGGCAATGAAAATACATCGCGTGGCTTAGCAAGCTTAATCCCATCTACAAAATCTGGGTTTAAGGTGTGTTCAATGTCGTTAGCGCTAAGCATATCGCTGTATTCTTGCGTACTAAATTGCGACTGATTTACACGTAACCACATAGGTGCTTGTTGTTGGTTTTCTGCAAGTAGATCTTCCCAGCTATCTGGATAGGCTTCTTTAACTTGTTTGATAAACCAATTTGGGTGGTTGTATAAGCACACAGGGATCAGCTTTGCTTTTTCTTCAAGCTCTACTTGTTGGCGCTGAAAACTACGTAAAATTGCATTTATTAATCCTTTCAATCCTAAAGCGCGTAGTTGAGCCAGTGCGTTTACCGTTTCTGAAATTGCAGCATGCGGTGGTACGCGCATATGTTGCAGCTGATAAATACCTACGTACAATAAAAACTGGAATATTCTACGTTTACCTTTTAATGGCTGCTCTACTAAGTGTTGGCAGTAATTTTCAAGGCTCGGTAAATAGCGTAAAACGCCATAACAAATTTGCTGTAGTAACGCTTTATCTTTAGGCGGCAAGCCTTGGCTGGCAAATGGAAGTTCTTGATTAAGCGATGCGCCTTTATCAACGACGTTATATAAAGTTTCAGCGGCAAGCGCTCTTACGTTTGGAACATTACTCATTGTTTTCGCCTAATATTGTGCCAGGGGTAACCCAGTCACTACGACCATTTAAAAAGTCGTTAATTGCCATTGGTTTTTTACCTTGCGGCTGTAATTGCGTAATACATAAAGCGTGTTCGCCACACGCCACTACTACGCCATTTTTGTCGCTTGATAAAATTTGCCCAGGATCACCTAATTGCTGCACAACCTGCGCTTGATAAATCTTTACTGTTTGCCCACCCATTTGGGTAAAGCACACTGGCCATGGATTAAAAGAGCGAATGTTGCGCTCAATTTGCAGCGCGCTCATAGACCAGTCGATATTAGCTTCCTCTTTAGAAAGCTTTTTAGCGTAGTTAGCAAGTTCATCATTTTGAGGTTCAGGGGTGATCTCGCCATTAGCTAATTTATTAATGGTTTCAATTAATGCGTCTGGTCCTAGCTCAGCAAGTTTTGTGTATAAGCTTGCGCTAGTTTCTGTCGTGCTAATAGGGCAGCGACTTATATGTAGCATATCGCCGGTATCTAGCCCTTCATCCATTTGCATTATTGTTACGCCGGTTTGTTCATCATCAGCCCAAATTGCGCGTTGAATAGGTGCAGCACCGCGCCAGCGCGGTAATATAGAACCATGTACATTTAAACAACCTAAACGCGGGGCTTCTAATATAGCTTTAGGTAAAATTAAGCCATACGCTACAACAATCATAATATCGGCATTTAAGCTTGTTAGCTCTGCTAGTGCTTCATCATTTTTTAATGACTGTGGCTGAAAAACCGGTAAGTTGTGCTCAAGCGCTAGCTCTTTCACTTCACTGGCTTTTAATTTTTTACCACGACCAGCAGGGCGGTCTGGCTGGCTATATACACCCACTATTTGGTGTTCGCTTTGTATCAGCGCTTGTAAATGACGTGCTGCAAAGTCCGGCGTACCGGCAAATATAATGCGTAATGGTTGAGTCACTGAGTTTTCCTAAGGTGCTTATTACTGATCTGCAAATTTGGCTTCTTTTTCAAGCTTTTTACGAATACGTTGACGCTTTAATGGAGATAAGTAATCAATGAACAGCTTACCTTGAAGGTGATCTAGTTCATGCTGAATACAAATAGCCAGTAATTCATCTGTATCTAGTACAAATTCTTCACCGTTTTCGTTAAGTGCAGCGACTGTTACTGTTTCTGCGCGATCTACTTTTGCATACGAGTTGGGTACTGATAAACAGCCTTCTTCGCTAACGGTAGAGCCGTCTTTTTTAATTATTTGTGGATTAATTAACACCAGTGGCTCATCACGCTCTTCTGATACATCAATAACAACGATTCGTTGATGAATATCTACTTGCGTGGCCGCAAGTCCAATGCCATTTTCATCGTACATTGTCTCTAGCATGTCTTTTACAATTTGGCGTACTGTGTCGTCAACTTGTGCAACATCTTTTGCTATAGTACGTAAACGCTCATCTGGAAATCTTAAAACTTCTAACCTAGCCATAGTTACCTTTTTCACTTGTGCTTAATTTAGGGTATTGTATGCTCTTATTTTAGCCATTCGCGTTCACCTTTAACAGGTTTTGGGCAATAATAATGAAAAAACAATACAAGGAAGCTCAATGAAATCTCCATTACTTGCAATCATGCTTACGTTAAGTGCCGCATTCCCCGCAGTTGCTGACGTACTTAAAATAAAAAAAGATGCACCAAAACAGTATGTTGTAAAAAAAGGCGATACACTTTGGGATATTTCTGGCATCTATTTAGATGAGCCTTGGCTATGGCCTGAACTTTGGCAAATGAATCCACAAATTGACAACCCGCACCTAATTTACCCCGGCGATGCATTAGCGCTGATATACGATGCAGATGGAAACCCACGTTTAGTGATCAATAAAGGATATAGAAAGTTATCTCCTCAGGGGCGTATTACACCAAAAGGGCGTAATGCTATTACTACCTTGCCGCTTGAAATGATTAAACCTTATATCAGTTACGAGCAAGCAATGAACAGTGATGATATTAAAGGCAAACCTTATATTTTAGGTGCTAACGAAAACACTAAAACACAAACGTTAGGTCATATTTTATATGCTAAAGGCGACTTACAAGTACATAAAGCGTATGCCATTTACCACAAGGGCGATGCTTACACCGACTTAACTGGTGAGGTGTTAGCAACGCGTGCATCTTACGTGGGTATCGCACGTGCGTTTAGAGCAGGTGATGAACACAATGGCGTGCCTTCGTCATTACGTGTTGAATCTGTTAAACGAGAAATTCAGCAAGGTGACTTTTTAATGCCGGCAATGGAAGGTCAAATGCTTCCTGCGTACTTTAATATACACCGTCCTTCTGAGCCTGTAACAGGGAATATTATCGCTTCCCCGCGCCACGTTAGAGAATTCAGCACAATGGATGTTGTAGTGCTAAACTTAGGCAGTGAACAAAATATAGAAGAAGGTCATGTATTAGATCTAGAGCGTCAATCGCCAACGGTTATTGATGGTCCTCGTGGCCCTCGTTACCCAGAAGACTCTAGTAAATACGAGAAGCTTTTATCTGATGTGAGCCAATTATTTGGTGATGAGTCTGACGAAGAAAATACAACGTGGACTATGCCTAAAGAAAAAGTTGGCGAGCTAATTGTCTTTAAAGTGTATGACAAAATAAGTTATGCATTAATAACTAAAAACCAGCACCCAATTCGCATTGGAGATATTGCAGTTATTCATTAAGAAGTAGCGAGTCGGTGCTCTAGGAGAGAGCATGGATCAGTCATCTGGCAAGCTAGCCCACTGGCTTGCCTTTTATATGTGTAAAGGGTTGGGTATAAAAACCCTTTTAGCACTATCTACAAACTATTCCCTTGGGTCGTTATTCGACTTACCTCATGACAAGCTTTTACAGCTAGGATTAACCGCTAATCAAGCGAGTAATTTACTCAACACTAATTGGCAACAAATCAGCCATTATGAGCAATTAATTGCGCAGCAGGGCATTACCGTAGTCTGTATTTTTGATGCGCTTTATCCAGAAGATCTCCGGCAGATTGCCAGTGCCCCTTTATTACTATTTTGTAGGGGTGATGTCTCGTTACTATCTACCCCACAAATTGCAATTGTAGGGAGTCGTAATGCCACACCTACCGGGCTTGAAATAGCATCAGAATTTGCATACGAGTTAACTTTGGCGGGGATTACAGTTACCTCAGGTATGGCGCGGGGAATAGATGGAGCAGCACATAAGGGCTCTCTTGCTGGTACGGGTAAAACCATAGCTGTGCTTGGTACTGGGGTTGATATTTACTATCCTAAACGCCATAAACTATTAACAGACCAAGTGTTAGAAAGCGGCCTGCTGGTGAGTGAGTTTTTACCAGGGGCAGCTGCTCATGCTCATAACTTTCCGCGCCGTAACCGTATTATTTCTGGGTTATCTTTGGGGGTGCTCATTGTTGAGGCTGAAATCAAAAGCGGTTCGTTAATTACAGTACGTTATGCGCTTGAACAAAATAAAGAGGTATTTGCAGTACCAGGTTCTATTAAAAACCCGCTAGCACAGGCAAGTCACTTTTTAATAAAGCAAGGCGCTAAGTTAGTAGAAAACGTGGCTGACATTCTTGATGAGGTGAGTTTTACTTACGACAATAGCGTATGTAATAAAGAACAGCCAATTCAGGCAAATTCTCAATGTGAGGTTTTAAATAGTATTGGCTTTGAAGTAACCAGCGTAGACGACATTGTGCGTCGCGCTCGGTGGCCAATAGACAAAGTACTCGCTAGATTGCTCGATTTAGAATTAGACGATCAGATTGAGCGCGTCCTAGATGGTTATATTAAGTTAAGCGCAGGAAGGTAATATGTTTGATATTCTTTTATATCTTTTTGAAAATTACATTCATAGCGAAGCAGATATATTTGCAGAGCAAAATGAGTTAACCGACGAGCTACTGCGCGCGGGTTTTAATAAGCCTGAGATATTTAAAGCACTCGATTGGTTAGAGCAACTCGCCGATTTACAACACAGCGATGAGTCTCCTTATCTTATTACTAACCCTAAAGATGCAGTTCGTATATTTACCGATAGCGAATGCCAAAGGCTCAGTGCTGAGTGTCGTGGCTTTTTAATGTTTATTGAGCAAATAGGCGTAATTAACAATGTAACTCGTGAGATGGTAATGGACTGTTTAGCCTCTCTGGATAAACCAACCATAAGCCTAGAAGATTTAAAATGGATTGTACTTATGATTTTGTTTAATGTTCCTGGCTCTGAGGAGGCGTATGAGCAAATGGAAGATTTGATTTTTGATGAACCCAGCGAACTTCTCCATTAGAGATAATTATCTTAATTGTACTCAAATTACTTAAACGGATAAGCACAGCATTGCTTGTATCTTTAAGTGGTTTGGGTATATTAGGCGAAAATTCACCAACCTATTAGGATCACCATGAGTAAAATCGACCATTCGCTTTTCTCGGCGAACAAGCACGCCCTCGAAAAAGAATACGAGATATGCCCACAGTGTGGTTCAGAGTTAGTGATCCGCAATAGTAAATCAGGCCCTTTTTTAGGATGCGCAAGTTATCCTAAATGCGACTTTATTAGGCCGTTGGCACATCACGATAGTAACGAAATCAAAATATTAGAAGATTCAGCATGCCCTGAGTGTAGCAAACCGCTGGTGGTTAAAAATGGCCGCTACGGTATGTTTATTGGGTGTACGGGATATCCAGAATGTCATTACATTGCTAACGAAAATGAAGAAAAACAAAGCGAAGACACTTTGCCAAGTTGCCCTAAATGCAAAAAGGGTCATTTAGTCGCGCGCAGTAATAAATTTGGTAAAGTATTTTATTCTTGTGATTGCTACCCAAGTTGTAAATACACGCTTAATAATAAACCGGTCGAACACCCGTGTCCTGAATGTGGCTGGCCCATCGTCATAGAGAGAAATATGGCAAATGGCACATTATTGCAATGCCCACAAAAAAGTTGCATGCATAAGCTGACCCCAACTGAATAACGTTTAATTATATCTGGAGACTACTTTGTCAGACCTTTCAAATACGCCCACTGCAATAACGTGCTTAACGCAAGGCGAAGTTATTTTATACCCAACAGAAGCTGTATATGGTTTAGGTTGTGATCCAGATAATCAACAAGCCGTTGAGGCACTATTAGCTATTAAGCAACGCCCGGTTGAAAAAGGGCTTATTTTAATTGCTGATAACTACGGACAATTATTAAAATACGTAGATGATGCAAAAATACCTATGGATAAACGCGCTGATATATTTTCGAGTTGGCCTGCTGCAATTACGTGGGTTATGCCTGCATCTAAAAATACACCCAAGTGGTTAACTGGGCAGTTTGATACTATCGCAGTAAGAGTAACTAACCATCCAACAGTAAAACGTTTATGCCAAGAGTTTGGCAAACCGCTTGTATCAACGAGTGCAAACTTAACAGGGCAAGAAACGGTCATTAGTATTGAGCAAGCTAAAACGCAATTTGCAGAGCAAGTTGGCTTTTACGTTGATGAGCCATTAGGTGGCAATACTCAACCAAGCACGATAAAAGACGCCATGACTGGCAAAATATTTAGAGGTTAATATGCAAAGCGAATTATTAGATCAAGTAAAAGCATACTTTATGGCTTTGCAAGACACTATTTGCCAAGGTTTGGAGGCTGCAGATGGCAGTGCTAAATTTATAGAAGATAACTGGCAAAGAGCAGAGGGCGGTGGTGGCCGCACACGTGTAACCACTAATGGCACAGTGATAGAGCAAGGTGGGGTAAATTACTCACATGTATTTGGCGCTTCAATGCCAGGTTCGGCAACAGCGCATAGACCAGAGCTTGCAGGACGCAGCTTTCATGCATGTGGTGTGTCGTTAGTTATTCATCCAAAAAACCCTCATGTACCAACAAGTCATGCCAATGTGCGCTTTTTTATTGCTGAAAAAGAAGGCGAAGAGCCAATATGGTGGTTTGGTGGCGGGTTTGATCTCACTCCTTTTTATCCAGTATTAGAAGACGTACAGCATTGGCATCAAGTTGCTCATGATATTTGTGCACCATTTGGTAGTGAAGTTTATCCAAAATACAAAACATGGTGCGACGAGTATTTTTATTTAAAGCACAGAGACGAGACGCGCGGAGTCGGCGGTTTATTTTTTGACGACTTAAACGAACTTGGTTTTGAAAAGAGCTTTGCGTTTATGCAATCGGTTGGTAATGGCTTTTTAGATGCCTATTTACCTATTATTGAACGCCGTAAAAATGATGAATACACAGAGCAACAACGTGATTTTCAGCTTTATCGTCGCGGACGCTACGTTGAGTTTAATCTAGTGTGGGATAGAGGTACGTTGTTTGGGCTACAAAGTGGCGGGCGCACTGAGTCTATATTAATGTCTATGCCACCACTTGCACGCTGGGAATATAATTATAAACCAGAACCAAGTAGCCCAGAAGCTAACCTATATCAGTATTACTTACGCCCGCAAGAGTGGTTAACGAGTCAACCAAGTGAGTTGATAGCCAGAGAATGGCAATTATAACAATTACACAGTAATCAAAAAGGCGCTAATCAGCGCCTTTTTGCATTGTGGCTAAATACAAATTTAATGTTGATTGATCATGTGCGTTGCTAGTTGAGAGAATGATTGCTTTAAGCCTTCACGTAACAACGGGTTGTCTATTTCTATATCCAGCGTTTTATTCATGCAGTACATCCATTGATCGCGCAATGCTTTATCTACAGTAAAAGGCATATGTCTTTTACGTAGCATTGGCTGGCCATGTTTTTCAGTAAATAGGTTCGGCCCGCCTAACCAACCAGATAAAAATTCAAAAAATACTTGGCGAATTCGATCTAATGGCAGAGGATGCATATCATATAACGGTTTAGCGTATTCATCTGACTCCATTATGTCGTAGAATCGATTGGAGATAGCACGCGCCCCTTTCTCTCCACCTATTATTTCATACGGTGTTTTTTCAGGAGTAGGAGCCTGTTGCTCGGGAGCTGGCTTAGATTTAGAGAAAAGTCGTTTAATCATATAATTTATCATCGTTAATAGGCAGTTTATGCTGCAAAGAGGTTGCTTTAAAATGGACAAATATGCGGTTTTTGGAAATCCAATTAAACATTCAAAATCCCCCGCGATACATAAACAATTTGCTGTATCACTGGGTGAGCAAATCGACTATCGCGCAATATTAGCACCTATCGATAACTTTGAAAAAACAGTATTGTCTTTTTTTGGGCAAGGTGGTGTTGGTGCTAACGTTACGATGCCATTTAAAGAGCAAGCCTATGCAATGGCTGATGAGCTTACGCCATTAGCTAAAATTGTAGGGGCTGTTAATACACTAAAAAAACGAGATGATGGCACATTACTCGGTGATAACACCGATGGTGTGGGCTTTGTAAATGATTTACTCGCTAATAAAGTAGCCATAACTAATAAACGCATTTTAATCATAGGTGCGGGCGGTGCTGCTCGAGGGGTTATTTTACCTTTGTTAGAGCATAACCCTCAGGAAATAATAATAGTTAATCGCACAGCACAAAAAGCCAAAGAACTCGCAGAGCTGTTTACTCAATATGGACCAGTATCTGGCTTCGGCTTTAGTGATTTACCAGTAAGCGATTACTCACTAATTATAAACTCTACATCTAGCAGTATGAATGATGAGCTTCCAGCTCTTGATGAAAAACACATAACTAACTGTGAAGTAGCTTATGACATGTTTTATTCACTGCAAAATACCATTTTTATGAATTGGGTTGCACAGCATAATATTAACGCTAAGCTTTTAGATGGCAGTGGAATGTTAGTTGGTCAAGCTGCTCAAGCATATTATGTATGGCGTAATAAAATGCCAAAAATACTTCCCGTAGTGGATGCGCTTAAACAAGGGGTGCTTAAATGAATCAGGCAATACAATTTATAGATAGGCTAGAATTTAGAGAGCCTGATCATCAGTTAGTATTTTTTGCACAAGTTAGTGGCATGCTGGTGGAGTGTGTAATACAAGTAAATACACTTAAATTAACAGACGAAAGCCATGCAACAGAGTATTTTGAAAAGTACCGTTTTGATTATGAGGAGCGTGCCGAGGAACTCATCGAAGAGGAGAGCTATAACTCGGCAGGCCAAATTGAAGTAAGCTTATTAACTTAAGTTAGCGATTTCAGCTAAGTATTCATCTTTAAGTGATACATAGTTATCGGCAGATATTTTTAAAAAGGTAAGTTCTTGCTCTGTAAGAAGGCGGGCTTGCTTAGCTGGGCTTCCTACATATAAGTAACCAGACTCTAAACGTTTGTTTGGTGGCACTAAAGAGCCGCCGCCAATAATTACATCATCTTCAACAACCACGTTATCCATAATAATAGCGCCCATACCTACAAGTATACGGTTCCCTAATACACATCCGTGCAGCATTACCTTATGACCAACAGTTACATCGTCACCTATAATAAGTGGGTAACCATCAGGATTGCTTTTAGTTGCGCGAGACAAATGCAATACACTGCCATCTTGTATATTTGTACGCTCACCAATACGTATATAGTTAACATCACCACGTGCAGCTACTAACGGCCACACACTACTATTGTCACCTAAAGTAATGTTACCAACCAAAACCGATGAATCATCAACATAAACAGACGTATTAAATGAAGGAGTAACACCTTTATAAGAACGAATTGCCATAGTTAGTACCTTTTAGATCATGATTATTAGTATTTGAGTGTATCAGCAAGGTGATTTTTGTACCATACAGTGCACTGTTTGGTTACAAAACTATCAGTTTCAGGGTGTTTAGTTCAGATACTAACCGAACAGCATCTTTTTTTACTTTTTCTTTAAAAAAGTGCTTGCGTAAAAATATGATCTCCCTATAATGCGACCCCACTGAGACGGGAAACGCCAACGCATAGCGAGGCAGGAACAACTCAGAGAGTTAAATAAAACTTCGGTTTTAAATCTTCTAAAAAGAAAGTTTAAAACAAAGTGTTGACTCGAAAAATAAAGGGTGTATTATTCGCATCCCTTGAGTCGCTAAAGCGACTCAAAACGTTCTTTAACAATATAAAGCAATCATCTGTGTGGGCACTCGTACAGATTGAGTTCTAACAGCCAAGCTACTTAGGTAGCGAGGCAAACAAATTAGAGTCTCAATTGAAAACTGAGTGACCAACAGAATAGTTATTTCGGTAATTATTCGGCACAGTCAATTCAATATCGAAAGATATTAAAATAAATTCAGAATTCATTGAGCTGTCGAAAGACATAAAACTTTTTAATTGAAGAGTTTGATCATGGCTCAGATTGAACGCTGGCG
>NZ_MTQD01000021.1 GCF_001974875.1 Pseudoalteromonas sp. EB27 | reverse complement strand
TTGGCTCGAACGTCTTGTTAAAAACATTAGATGTTTGGCATTCAATATTCGTAACCAACAGAAGCATATTCCACTTAATATAATAGTCAGTTACTTTTAAATTAAGTGGCTTGGTCGAACTATAAGTCATTAAAGCAGGACAAAAAACAGTTGGTTTTTGCTCCTGCGTCGCTTATTTTAACCAACTATTTTTAGCCTCTTAATGAGGCGTTAGCAGTACAAGGAAGTTATGAACAAGCAAATTTGGGAAATCACAGTTCAAGACTTATCGGATCATACTGTCTGGCAATTTCCTATGTGGAAAAATGATAGTTTTGATGAAACCGTTATTGTTCCTGCAAATGAAAGTGATGCTTTAGATCCTAATTCAAAAATTATCGTCAAAACTAAATTTCTAGATTCAGAAGGCTATGAGTTTGTTGGTTTTATAAATTACGGTTTAACTGAAATTGAATATTCTCAACCATGTATGTTCGTAAAAGATGAGGTTGTAGGTTTTTGGTTTGGTATTTCTAAACCAAGTAAAGCTGACTTAACTAAGCTTAATTTTCCAATTGTAGCAACTTCAATCGCAGTTTATGGGTTAAAACCTAAATCAGTTGTCATTGAAGGTTACGGCTATATAAATGAGGATTCTAGCAGTTGTGTAGTGCACTGCTAACAAACAAATTAAAAGGACTAAAAACAGTGGGCTATCGCTCCGCTATTTTAGCCCACAATTTTTAGCCCGTTATTATGGGCGTTAGCTTACTAAGGAGAGTTTGGTGTCTGAGTTTGTAATTCAATTGGTAACTTCTATTTTAGTAAGTGGTGGACTTACTGGATTTCTAGTCTTTTTGGTAAAAAACTATTTAAGTGAAAAAATCAAAGGACAACTGAAATACGAATATGATTTGAAATTATCTACATATAAGAATGATCTAACTCGACAATCAAATAGCGAGTTAGAAGAATTAAAAACCACACTGAAAATTTCTGAAATAAAATCGAATGTTCAGATCAGCCATCTTCATGAAAAACAGGCAGAAAGTATATTTACTATTCATAAGTATATGTGGGAGCTATTTTCGTCTTTAGAGGATTACACTACGGTGTTTCAGGCTCGTACACTTGCAGAGAAAGAAGGAAAACGATTAAGTGTGGCTAATGACCTAGAGCAATTGAGAATTTACCATCAATTGAATTCACTATATCTTTCTGAAAAGTTAAGTGAAAACATTACAAGTATTATTAAAAACATGCAAAAAACTGCATTTGAGTTTATGAATGAAGTTGAAAGGGAAAGTGGTAAAGATATGCTTGATAAATGGGATAGTATACACAAAGAAGTTAACACCCAAATTAAGTCAACAATTAATGGGTTAGCTAATGAGTTTAGGTCTGTACTAGGCGTAAGCTAACAAGCTAACAAGCTAACAAGCTAATAAATAAGGACTAAAAACAGTTCGCTGTTTTCGTTCCTCAACATTTTAGCAAACTATTTTTAGCCCATTATTAGGGCGTTAGGCATTTAAGGGTAACTCATGACTTCTGAGCATAAATTCCATTCATATGTGACCGTTGCTACTGTAATGGTTATGTATTTTATGATTGAGAATGTAGCTCCTTTTCTCAATCAATTTGGTGTAGCTAAACCAATTGTAACGTTACTTTCAGCGGTTGGTATTTACAATTTATTTGCCAAAATATTATCGAGTCTTGCTCGAAATTGGTTGTGGCTTAAAAAACACTTGTTAGGTGCTTCTTTCCTTAACGGCACTTGGGTTGGTGAGTTTAAAGGTTCTAACAATGAAAAAATCATAACGGTTGAATCTTTCGACCAAACTTTAAATCACCTTGTTATTCGTGGTGAAGCTTTTAAAGAAAACGGTGAGTCTTACGCCCAGTGGATTTCTAAGGCTACCTTTATTAATGAAACCGATGGTGTTTTAACCTACACCTATACATGTGACAAAGACGATGATAAATCTACGTTTCAGGGGGTATGTGTTTTCAATTTTGAAAGAGAAGCTGCACATCTACCACCTACATATATTAAAGGGTATTCAACTGATGTTATAGACGGTGTTAGAACTAGTAATCGAGAAAAGAAAATAGAAGATAAACTTCTGCCTTTACTAGAAGCATTCGAATTGGCAAAAAATGCCTAACAAGCTGTTAAACAAGGACAAAAAACAGTTGGTTTTTGCACCTTCGTCGCTTATTTTAACCAACTATTTTATTGCCTGTTAACAGGGCGTTAGTTTTCAATGGAGTGAAAATGGAAAGTATTTTATTCCCGGAGAGTATAAAAGAAGAGTACTTAGCAGATGTTACAGATACTGCTATGAAGCTAAAATATCGTGCGGTAGCTGTTAGAAGTTGTATCGAACTGCTGCTTGAGCATTTGTTCTTTCAGTTTATTCCCAGCACAGTTAACTTGGAAAAGTGGTTGAAACTCCCAGTTTATAAGAAGATTGAACTAATTAAAGAAAATAGTGAATTTGACAGTACTTTTTACGAAGAGCTACATAGCTTGAGGTTAATTGGAAATAAAGGGGCGCATGTTGCTGAACATGGCAACATTACAGGTGAGGAGCTAGACATGTCATTTAGCTACCTTTCTTCAGTTTGTACCTCATTGATCTTTGAGTACTTTAAAGCAAATGGTATGCAGGGGACTGAAAATACATCAACAATCTTTAGTTGCCTACAACCAACTCAGCGCATAACAGTATTGAACCGATATCTTATGTGGTTAGAAAAAGTTGAATATGATGTTAGCCTGTCAAAGCGATTTTACACCAGATATGTTAATGCATATTGGAGTAAAAATATTGATGAGACCGTATATAGAGGTCACTTTCCCAAACCTTTGAGGTTACGCCAAAGCATAAATAGGTATTTATCTAGTGAATTTTGGCTTTCTACATCGCTTCAACATTATGATGAGTTGCTTATTGCTATAGATAAGTTGTCGTTAGCACACTTAAAGTCAGGCAGCTTTTTCGTGGCTATATCTACAGCTAAGCGTTTTTTGGCTAATGGTGACATAACAGAAAACTATTATGACCAGCTTTGCGATAAGTTAAACAATATGAAATCTAAAGTGGGAGAATACCCTATAGCAAAGAGCCAAAAAGAATCTATTGAAAATTTGTCTCAGATAGAATCAAATTGTTCTGAAGATCTAGATCGCTCATTTGCAAAGCTTATCAGGTGTATGCTGACAAATGAAAACTAACAAGCGCATTAAATCTGACGTCACACATTGTCCGATTTTTTGCTTAAAAGAAAATGATGCAAAAAGCGTCCAATATGCTCCACAGCTTATGCGGGCGTTATGTGAATAAGGAGGTTTCTTTGAGATTTTTAGCCATTGCTACTTTCGTACTGTTTCTAGTTGGTTGCCAAACCACTGTAGCTGAATACAACTCACCAAAATCATTTACTAATGCTCCAAACGCTGTTGAAGTTTGGATGAACGACGATGGTGTGAATAGGGCAGTATTGCTATATGTGAATGGTGAAGAGTCGTGGCAAAGAAAATCGATGCAAGGGTCTGCGATGTCTGTACTTTTACCTAGCGGTAAAAATGACTTATCAATTCGCATGGTCTACCAAGAATTTATGGAGTTTCCGGTAGACCAAGTTTTAAATATTGAGTTTGCACTAGATCCTAAATTTAAGTATGTATTTGTGTCTAAATACGATAAAAACAAAAAATCATTTTCTTACCGTTTCGAAAAAATTGATAAAGAAGCTAAATGTACTTATGGCCCAACAAATATGAAGCGCATTATCACTGGTCAATTGACTTGCAGTAAGTCAGGCTCAGTATATAAATTCACATAACAAGTGACTATGGTGTCAATTCCTAATTTCAAACCATTTTAGGATCCCACATGACACCATCCCTCACCATAGAATTTATGATTACTATAAGCTTTCTTATACAGGCAATAATAGCCACTTTTTTAGATTTCCCTGCCGCGGCTAGCCGATGATAAATAGCTTTAAATTTAGGGTTACATTGGATAGCTGACATCATTACCATATACATTGCGGTTCTAATTTTTTGCCGTCCACCTCGTATCATCCGTTTACCCTGATAAGCACCACTTTCTCGATTAAATAATGGCAAACGACTCGGCTGTATCGAACCGGCTTTCCTTTAAATAAAAAGCGGAACATTACAGTGAATAAAGGGGTGAACAAACTGACCTTACGAGGTCAGATGAAAACGAATGCCTTTACTTTATTGTGTGGCAACTGTATTGCCTTGTTTATAAAATAGAAAAGTTGCAAAACACGATGCATTAAGAAGGGTAAGCCCTTTTACCCTAAATTAAAGCTACTCAACCAGCCGCAACCCCTTCTAAAACGTCAATTAAAACAATATCAAACACTTCTATATTTTGCGTAAAAATACAGTAATCAATTGAACCAAAATAGGAACTCAGCTATGGTTTGTTTATCAATAAAAATAAATAAAAAACGAGTTAATCTAAAGGCTCGTTATGTTGCTCATGAAGAATATGGGCTATTCTACTCAAAATAAGGATTTTTTATGAGTTTATTTAAATTAGTTAGTTTATTGATCAAGTTTAGCTGTTTGTTATTGCTTTTAAGTGCCCCAAAATATCTTCTCGCTGAAGATAAAGCCTACCCTCAATTTAGCGTTTATTCACCTAAATCTAAGTTAACAATAAACTTTGAACCTGTGGATATATTATTAGAATCGAATGTTCTTGATATGGGTCCATCCAGAAGAGAAAATGCTAAACTTGACGAACCTCCGATAGGTACTAAGTTAAGAAATGTTTTTCCCAGTGCTACCCATAATGAAAGTAACAGATTCACATATGAGTTGATAAAATCCCCTAAACAAAAAAGTTTAGTCAATGATGTTAAAAAATATTTAGAATCATTGCCCGAGAAAAACAACCTTAATTTATATTCAAAACAAGAGCAATTGGCCTATTGGCTTAATCTTTATAACATTACTTTAATTAACGAAATTGTTAAGCGGTATCCAATAGTTAGTTTAGAAAAAATATTAACTGGTCCTGACTCACTATTGGATAAAAAGCTAGTAAATATTGGTAGTCTTCAGTTGAGTCTCAGTGACATACAGTATGGGATTTTAGATAAAAACTATAGTAAAGAACCTTTAATTATTTATGGATTATATCAAGGGTATATCGGCAGCCCAAATATCAATAAAAAAGCCTTTTCAGGTGAAAATGTATATAAGTTATTAAAAAATAATGCAACAGATTTTGTCAATTCGAATAGAGGTACAAAAATTGATTCTCTAAATAGTTTAGAGGTCTCTAGTTATTATGCGAGAAATGCTGATTATTTTCCTAATTTTAGCAATGACCTCAAAGTTCATCTGTTGCAATTTGCTGATAAAACAACCCAAGAAATAATAAATAAGTCGGATAAAATTGAACCCATTGTAAGTAATTGGGCAATTGCTGATCTATTTGGAAGTAAAAGAGTCTTTGGTGGGGGCATGTCTACTAACTCAGCAGCATCAATAGGAATATCAAGAAATTATGCATTGACCGATAAAGTCACTAAAGACGCGAACACAGGTGGAAAGTTCAGACTTTCACCTAGAGAAATAACCAGGTTAAAGGAGTTAATGAAAGTAAGAGCTAAGAATTACGGTGAGACATCCGTAACGATAACAGACCTAGAATTACAAGATGAAAACTAAAATTTACAATATGAACAGTAGCTCAGTATGATGAGCAAAATTAGGATGACACCCATCCTAACTATTACGAAAAAGGCCAATAAAAACAGTATGAAGAGTGCATTGTTATAAATAATGAATCACGTAAAAAGCTTAACTATGTAGACAAAAGGGAAGAAAAAATAGACAGCTCAATCGGACGACAATGGCTGTTTATTAAAGAATGGCAAACGACTCAGCTGTATCGAACCGGCTTTCTTTTAAATAAAAAGCGGAACATTACAGTGAATAAAAGGATGAATAAATTGACCTTACGAGGTCAAATGAAAGTGAATGCCTTTACTTTATTGTGTGGCAACTGTATTGCCTTGTTCATAATATAGAAAAGCTTCAAAACACGATGCATTAAGAAGGATAAGCGTTTTTACCCTAAATAAAAGCCACTCAAACACCCGTATTCCCTTCTAAAACGTCAATTAAAACAATATCAAACACTTCTATATTTTGCGTAAAAATACAGTAATCAATTGAACCAAAATAGGAACTCAGCTATGGTTTGTTTATCAATAAAAACAAATTTAAAAACGAGTTAATCTACAGGCTCGTTATATGTACAAGGAGAGTTCAGTTGATGCGTTACCTATTTTTACTGTTGCTAATACCTTTTTATTCTTTTGCCGAAATTAACCTTCCTCTGCAAAAAGAACTAATTGAAATGGAAATTGAAGATCAACATATTCGAAATAAAATAGGAGAAGCTGGGTGGCAAAGCCCACCTAAAGCCCTCCTAGAACAAATGATGAAAATAGATGAGAGTAATACAGGAAAACTTAAAGCTATCATTAAAAAGCATCATTGGGTAACAAAGGATTTAGTCGGAGTTAAAGGAGTTGAAGCAGCATTTTTAGTCATACAGCATTCACCTGATGTTGCATTTAAAGTAAAAATGCTTCCTTATTTAAAGCAATCATATTTGAATGGCGAAGGTGTTAGCGGACAACAAGTCGCTCTTTTAACTGATAGAGCTCTTATTGCACAAGGAAAGAAACAAATCTATGGTACTCAAGCTGACGTGAGTGAAGGTAAAGTTGTGTTTAGCCCTATAGAAGATGAAACTAATGTGGATATACGGCGTGAAGAAATGAATATGCCCTCTTTAGATTTTTACTTAAAAATAATGGAAAAAATGTACGGGATTAAAGAACACCCTGAAATAGTCTTGAATTAATGTACATATAACAACACGGCCTGAGGTGGACAGCAAGCGCTAAAGTTCTCTTTCCACCGCAAATTTTAACAGCGGTGATCCCTTACTTTTCAATGTCGTTAGGTAAGTTGATTCATCGTAGGGCGTATGTAGATTTAGACCCGACTTTACTTATCTAGTTCTTTTCTTAGAGGAAATAACAAAGGCACTCATCCTAAATTTTGCACATAAACACCAGTAATCCTTTTCAAAACGCCAATTAAAACCAACAGCAAACACTTCTTTATATTCTGCGTAAAAATACAGTAATCAATTGAACCAAAATAGGAACTCAGCTATGGTTTGTTTATCAATAAAAACAAATAGAAACGAGTTAATCTACAGGCTCGTTAGGTAATTAAATGAATACTGCCATCGATGAAGTCACAAATAATTACCAAGACTGGAGCTTAGACAAATTATCGTATGTTGATGGGTTACTAACACTGAACCTTAAAACTTATATAAAAGGCGATGATCCCGTAAGGTTTATGGTTGTGTTTACAAATACCGTTTTATTTGAAGCTTATGATGAAAGTAGCCATTTTCATGACTATCATCAAAACCGTGATTCGGGCGTAATCGGCGTGTATTCTGATTCAAGCTTATTGGAGTATGCTCAAACTAAAACGAATACTTTCAGTTTAAACAACAATAAGCTGTTTCATTATTCAGTAATGACTACAAATGAAATCATTCATGTTTTAACAAATATTGAGCCTCAGGTGATAAACGTTACCTAACAAAACGCGCTGAGGTGGGCGACTAGTAAAATTTGGCTATTAATTGTGGGAAGCTGAAAATAGTAAGTAATATTTTAAAAACTCTATAACAAGGAACGTATATGAATTTATCTGAGAACAAAACTGTAATTGAGTTTGAAATATCAGAAACAGGCCACCAAATTGTTGAAGCTAAAATTAACGGTAAATTGTTACGTTTTATTTTAGATACTGGCGCTGGGACATCTGTTTTAGACAGGGGATGCCTAAGTGAATTAGGCATTGAAGAGACACTCAATGTTGAGAATGCAGCAGGCTTGGGCACTTAGGATCACGCTATGGGAGATATAGAAGTTGATTCAATTGAGTTTGGTAGTACCTTGTTTGAAAGTCCTGCCTTTGTGTCACTTAATCTTGACCATGTACAGGTGGCGGGTGGTGAAAAGGGAGTACATGGCTTGTTAGGCTCTCCCTTTTTTACTCAATACCAAGCAGTTATCGATTTTTCAAAAAATAGGTTAGAGCTTTTTAATATAAAAAATTAAATATCTAACCTAAATTTTGTTAGTAGATTTTAACTAACGCACCATGTTTATGGATTTTACTATGGCATGGTGCGACAGCTGTTATTGTTTACAATCTGTATTTTATAGCTACTTTTCTAATTCTCTTTTAGTAATTCTTTTCTTATAATTTCTGCCCCTGCGCTCAAGGCATTTAATTTGCCGTTAGCTATATAGTGAGGTAGTGGAGCCATGCCGCAGTTTGTACATGGGTAGAGTTTGTCGGCATCTACAAATTGGAGTGCTTTACGTAGCGTATTAGCTACTTCTTCTGGCGTTTCGATAGTATGATTTGCTACATCAATAGCGCCTACCATTACTTTTTTACCGCGAATGAGTTCTAGTAAATCCATTGGTACATGTGAGTTATGGCACTCTAATGAGATAATATCGATATTAGATTGCTGAAGCTTAGGGAATGCTTCTTCGTACTGGCGCCATTCGCTTCCTAGTGTTTTTTTCCAATCTGTATTGGCTTTAATGCCGTAGCCATAGCAAATATGCACGGCGGTTTCGCATTTGAGCCCTTCAATTGCGCGCTCTAAACAGGCAATTCCCCAGTCGTTTACTTCATCAAAAAATACATTAAACGCGGGCTCGTCAAATTGAATAATATCAACGCCTGCGGCTTCTAACTCTTTTGCTTCTTGATTTAGAATTATGGCAAATTCCCATGCTAGTTTTTCGCGGCTTTTATAATGATCGTCGTAAAGCGTGTCAATCATTGTCATTGGGCCTGGCAATGCCCATTTTATTGGTTGCTTGGTTTGCTTGCGTAAAAATTTAGCGTCTTCAACAAACACAGACTTTTGACGGCTAACAGGGCCAACCACTGTAGGTACACTTGCGTCGTATCGGTCACGAATTTTTACTGTTTTACGTTTTTCAAAGTCAACGCCATTTAGGTGCTCTATAAATGTAGTTACAAAATGCTGCCTTGTTTGCTCACCATCGCTAACAATATCAATACCTGCTTGTTGCTGGTCAAATAATGACAAACGTAGGGCGTCGTGTTTTCCTTGGGTTAATTCATCACCTTGTAATTTCCAAGGTGACCAAAGTGTTTCTGGCTCTGCAAGCCATAAAGGCTTAGGTAAACTGCCAGCGGTAGATGTAGGTAGTAATTTTTTCATAATAAATAATGCCGTATATTTTAGTTAATTATTAAACGTAGCGTTAAGCGTGTTATTACTGGTTGTTACTATTAGTTGTTATGACAGATAGCGAGTAGAGAATTGCTCAAGAACTGTTTGATACGGCTTGATAAAATGCTCTTGTGCAAACTTGCCTTGCTCATTTGCTAACTTGCCGCGCTCTTCTCGGTCATACACAATTTGCGTTAGTGAGTGATCCAAGTTTTTTAAGTTTGGTTTATATGATTTACCCGCTGTTGCGTTGGCATTATAAATCTCTGGTCTGTAGATTTTTTGAAACGTTTCCATCGTACTAATAGTGCTTATAAGCTCAAGATTGCTGTAATCATTAAGTAAATCACCAAAGAAAAACAATGCTAAAGGCGCGGCACTATTTGGCGGCATAAAGTAACGTACCTGCAAGCCCATTTTTTTGAAGTATTGCTCAGTTAAAGACGATTCATTTGGCTCGTATTCAACGCCAAGTACCGGGTGTTGGTTTTCAGTGCGGTTGTAGGTTTTGTTATCTGACACACTTAGGCATATAACCGGTGGTTTTTTAAAGTTTTGTTTATATGTATCCGAATTTACGAATGACTGAAATAGCTTGCCATGTAATACCCCAAAGTCATCAGGAATACTAAATTGAGACTTACCTTTATTGTGCTCTTGTAGAAGTACGCTAAAGTCGTAGTCGCGCACATACGATGAAAAGTTGTTTCCTACAATGCCTTCAATACGCTTATTTGTTTTATGATCAACAATATTTGTTTTTAATATTTCGATAGAGGGGAAGCTTTCGCCGCCATCTTCAATACCTATTTCAACAGAGATAATTTCAAGCTCAACAGCATAACGCTCACCTTTGGTGTTATCCCAGTGGGCTAGGGCGTTAAAACGGTTGTTAATCATGTTTAAGGCGTTACGCAAGTTTGCTTTGCGGTATTCACCTCTGGCTAAATTAGCAAAGTTGGTTGTGATACGTGTATTGGTTGATGGATGATAATTTTCGTCGAGTGAAACGCTCTTAATATTAAATGTAAAATCTTTTTTCATCGTGTTTATATCCAATTTTATAATTTAAACCTGATTTATGCTTTGCGCTTTATTAACCTTGCAACTTACTTAGCTGGCTTAGCTGGTTTAGGTATTCAGCTGCTTTAAGTTGTTAGTAGTGTTTAGCGCTAAGGGATGAGTAATTTATACGTTGATTGGTATATGAAGAAAAACGGTTTAATTTCACATAAAACATGAGTCATATTCATTAATCATTATTGTTAGATTCGATTACGTAGCAGTTGACGAAAAAAAGGCACAAATCAGTAAAAATAACGGATGGATGTTTAGCCGTTTAGACTTCTTTGGTGGTGGTGTGCACTTTATTCATGTTGAACATGAGGAATATTCAAAGGGGTTTTTTATAGCTATAACAGTACATTTGCCAAATTTTTAGTATGTTAAGTCATTGTTTTTACTAAGAGTCATCACTGGATAAGTTTTAATTAGCTATAAAAGCAGATACTTCAGCTCATCTAACCTAAATGATAAACCGACCTTTTTGAGTACGTATATAAATGCTTGTAAATTAATAAAAGCGCTATAAATCATATTAATAGCAATGGCAGTACGTTAACTAAGTTATACTCGTTTTTCATCACCTCACCTATTGAGTATTCGTGGATATCAAAGGCACTTGTATTGCATCAACTATTGATGAGCATGGCCCTGTTTATGTATATCAAACAAAAAAGAATCTAATTCTCAGCTTTGACGGAAAAATTTATCAAAGCTGTATTAAATTAAATAATATTAACGGGTTAAGTTTAGCTTATACGCAAGCGATGATGGCTGCGCTTTTTTTTATACCCAATTTAAAAACCGCGATGATAATGGGGCTTGGGGCGGGCTCTATAGCAAAAAGTCTTTATCATGCGTTTCCTGCACTGACTATACATACCGTTGAATACCGTAAAGCCGTTGCTGATATGGCTATAAAATATTTTGAAGTTCCTGTGTCAGAACGTTTGTTTATTCACATTGATGATGCGGCAAACTACATGGAAAAAACGCAGATAAAAACGGATGTTATTTTTTCTGATTTATATAGCTCAGAAGGGATGGAATCAGATCAGGTGCAATCATCCTACTTACGCGATTGTAAAAATGCGCTCACTTTTGATGGTGTTTTAGTACTTAATATTTGCCATACCAAAGTTGGGCAAAGAGAAGCGTTCGATCAACTTCTTGAGAAAGAATTTGCAGGACAGATTTTTAGTTTTATTATTGAAGGCGGCAATAAAATTGTTTTTGCTTTTAACAATAAAATGCCTGTACTTAGTGAGGATGAATTACTTGCTAAGGCTCACGCGTTACAAAAATTAATAAACGTACCAATGACGCGCTATGCCGAGCTTTTATTTAATTAAAATGGTTAGTTTTATTTACTGGTAAATGACGCGTTTGAATCCATTCATCTATCTGTTGTTCATTTAAACTTGGTTAAACTAATCATACTCTGAATAAAAATAATAAAGTACGTACCCGTACGGAAACACTCATACATGGATTACTGTAAAAATATAATCGCTAAGTTTATAAGCTCGATGCAAAAGCGGCCTGGATTATTGGCTGTGCTGGCGTTTTTGTCGGGCGTTGCTAGCTTTGCACTTGTAGATAGAAAAGAGTCTTTTTCGCAATTTATTGCGTTATTTTTACTTATTAGTTGGTTGTGGCTAATTATTGATAATTGGCTTCGTGATAAAGTAGAAGAAAAGTTTGGTGTGGCAGTATCTCCTAATGTAATGCGTTTTGCGCTACAAATGGTGCAACAAGAAAGCCTATTTTTTGCGTTGCCATTTTTTTTAGCGGTTACGCAGTGGGATCATACTCAAGCAATTTTTACTTCCCTTATTGCTTTGTGTGCAGTTATATCGGTTATCGATCCCTTTTATTATAAAAAACTTGCTAGAAACCGCACGCTATTTAGCGTGTTTCATAACTTTGCTTTATTTGTTGTTTTGCTTGTTACGTTACCTATTTTGTTAAACCTTACAACGAGCCAAAGTTTAGCTGCCGCACTTGTAACTGCTGTCGTGGTTACTCTTCCGAGTTTAAACAATTTAATGCCTAATGCTCGCTGGTGGCGTTTTCCTATTCTTGTATTGATTTTATGTGCTTTAAGCACAGCAGTGTGGCAATTAAGAAGCTATGTGCCTCCTGCAGCACTGCGATTAACCGATATTACGTTAGCTCATGAAGTTGATTTACAACATAAAAAGCCAGTAGGGAGTATTAAACAGTTAGATTCTTATACGCTGCACCATCAAGGTTTATATAGTTGGACTGCTGTTAAAGCACCAAGAGGCTTAAACGAAAAAATATTTCATGTGTGGCTTCATAATAAAAAAGAAGTTGATCGGATCACGTTAAATATAAACGGTGGGAGAGAACTAGGTTATAGAGCGTGGACACACAAAGTAAACTTTCCTAAAGACTCTGTTGGTAAGTGGCAAGTAAAAGTAGTCACCGAATCAGGTCAGTTAATAGGTTTAACGAAATTTACTGTTACACCTTAATGATGGTAATAGGTTTGTAATCTAATAAATATTTGATAGGCTATTTTTACAGTGTTTATTGGATGAACGTTATGAGTTTTGCATTTGATCTGTTTATTTGGTTAATGGTAGAGACTATTTTAGGTTTTTTTATTTACTCAACAGGTTGTACAATTTTAAAAATAGTTACCTTTGGTAAGTTTAAATGTGATATTACCGATTACGTATCGTTTAAGGCGAATAAAGCTAAAAATGTTTATTTAATTTGTGTGCTCGGGTTTAGCTTTTACGTGCTATTAATTGGCTTTGTTGCCTACATGAGTCATTAAATTATAATTACATGAATAACAATACGTTATTTACAGCAGGCATTTTAAGCTTTATAGCATCACTTTTACATGTAGCCTGTGTTTTTGGAGGGCCTGACTGGTATCGCCTTTTGGGTGCTGGTGAGCAAATGGCTCAAATGGCAGAGCAGGGCAGTATGTATCCTACTTATGTAACTTTAGCTATTTCAGTTATTATTGCTATTTGGGGCTTTTATGCGCTCTCTGGTGCGGGCGTCATTTTAAAACTGCCACTTTTAAAAACTGCGCTCGTATTAATAACCGCAATGTATTTAATACGAGGTATTGCGGGTTTAATCATTCCTTTTTTAACTTCAAGCCAAATCGTTCATCAGAATTCTATTCAATTTTGGATTATAAGCTCGATAATCTGCTGCATTTATGGGTCATTTTACTTATTTGGTACCCTTAAGTTGTGGCGAATAAAAAATGTATGAATGCTAGATTTCCTGATCTTTTAAATTCAAATTATTAAATACTGATAGCTTATTTTTATATTGCGAAATACTATGTGCGACTATTTTTTACGCGCATATATTTTGGCTTTAGGTATCTATAAATGAATAAAACGTTATTGAGTACTTTGCTTGCAGCTCTTATTTGTACATCTCTTTTAGCTAAAGTGCAGGCCCAAGACGTTCATGCACTTGAGCCTGAATTAGGTGTTGGCGGAAATATTAAGCTAGATGAGGCAAGTATAGCTTATGTTGATGACGGTTTTGATTTTCATGTGCATCCACTTTGGGAAAGCCGATATGTAAGTGAGGGTCGTGACAATTTAGCGGGTAAAGGTATTGCCTCAATCGCAACTGAATTCAATTATAATGAATTAGCTATTATTCCGTGGGTTGCAACGGGTGTTGATAACGATTATACCGAGTTTAACTTAAATGCTATTTATGCAACTCAGTTATTTAATACCGTTGATATGTTTATTGGTTACAACCATTTAAGATCGCGTGAAAATACCTCTAATGCTCTCGACAATGAGGTTAGCTTAGATTTATCGTATTTTTACGATGATAAATTTCAGCTCACTAGCAGCGCATATTATTCGTTTGATTCTCAAGGCATATTTATAGAGCTTGCGATAAATAAAGGCTACGAGATAAATGAAGCTGTTAATATCGATTTTCAAACGGGGCTAGGGTTTAATGCAGGTTATGTAAGTGAGGGCCATAATGGTATTAACAACCTTAAGCTTACAGCTAACGTGTCGTATCAAGTTATTAAGCAGCTTGAAGTATACGCATATACTAGCTACACCATGGCAATTAATAAAAACGCTGAGCGTTTTGTGGGTGATCAAACCTTAAAAAACGTGTTATGGAGTGGTATTGGTCTGAGCTATCTATATCGTTAAAAGTTAGCAGCACAATAAAATGGTTGTGCTGCTTATTAAGAGTTTATCAATAAAAATTAGCCCTAAATTTACATAGCTTTATTAACGTTAATTTTTAAATCACTCTTTTCTTTTTCGTGAGTGTGGCTTTTTATAGGGGCGGAAATTTCATTATCAATTTTTTGAATCGGTTGGCTTCGTACACACATTAAATCATCAGCCATATACTGGCAGCTGCCAATATATAAATCGTTATGGCCGCCTTCGTATTTACATGATTGAGATTTTACTTTATCTGCGCAGGCTTTAACTGCAACATCATTTAACGGCCCTGAATGAGCATTTAAAAATGTGGGTGCTGCAAGTAAAGCCATACCAAACAAGCTTAAACAACTACTTTTTATAAACATAACAACTCCTTTTTAATGCTTTTCAGGATCATGGCCTGGCGGTGGACCATTGTGATCACCCGGTGGTCCACCTGCAGGCCTAACTGATTCTCCATGTAGGCACCCTATAAACATATTTTCGCTAGGACTGGCTGCGTGGTAGTGATAACCCCTTACTTTATCTGTATTACCTCGGCATTCATCAAGTGACTCTTCTTTACCGCTTGTATCACGCATTGCATAAATACCATAACCGTCTATTGCATAACCTATAAGAGGTGCATGTCCATCTTCTGTAGCAGCTGAGTCAGTACAACCAGTGGTAGAGTGATAGTGATAACCTTGGTGTAAATTTATATGGCCACCACAATCATCAAATGCCGCAATGGTATAGCTCTCTAAAATTGCATTAATTGGAGCAGGCCCTGATAGCTCAGTACCGTCTAGTGCTATACCTACTGTTCTTAAGCGGCCAGTATCAGATGCTGGAATAGGTGTAACAGGAATTAAATACGTTAATGAAAAATTATCTTCTAAATACGAAAGTTCACACTCAATACAATTTTGTTTATATTGCTCTTCAACATCAGGGCGAGCTGCACCAGCGCAAGACTCTTTTGTAGCTGTATATCTAATTTTACTTGTTTTAGTGTCGTAAAGTACCCACTTTTCATCGCCGTAGTATTCATCAAGCTTTAGGACAAATTCGCCTGTCAAATCAACTAAATCACCAGTACCTTCTTTACTAAACCAACTGCCAGTTACATCAGCGCCATCGGTCGATGTGCGCGGGCAAAATGGACCCGGCTCTCTACCTGCAGGTGCGCCTGATGTAATTAACTCATAACACTTAGTTTTAGTTCCTTGCGCCGTTTCGCAATCAACAATGTTAGGCTCAGATAAAAAGGCCCCTTTTTTAAACATAGATAAATTTATTGTTTGATTCGTTTTTTGTACTTCACTAAGGGAGCTACTGACTTGCTTAGTATTTTTATTCGTTGGTGAGTCGTCGCAGCCACTTAGAGTTAAAACTGTTGCGGTAATAATGATTGCAAACGCGCTGTAATTATTTGAGCCCATTACTTGTATCCTTTTCAGTATAGGTTTTGGTGTACTTATACTGTGGCATATTACTGGCTAAATGTGCAAAAAGTATGGAGAACGACAAAATAAGCACATGATAAAAAACCTTTAACAGTGTGTGGTTGCTAAAGCGCAGTTTTAAATTTAATTATTAGTGTTCAAAATTAATAAAAACGGATATGTGTAATACACATTAGCTAAAAGTGTTAGTGTTTAGATGTTA
Organism: Pseudoalteromonas sp. EB27; assembly: GCF_001974875.1. Lineage (GTDB taxonomy): Bacteria > Pseudomonadota > Gammaproteobacteria > Enterobacterales > Alteromonadaceae > Pseudoalteromonas. Next base: position 50,796 of record NZ_MTQD01000021.1, on the reverse strand, counting down.
TTCAAATACATATGAGGATTACATATGAAGTTTTTAGTGTTTTTAGGGACAGTGCGTAACAGCACGCCACCAAAACCTGCTCGCTTAGGTGAGAGAGTGTCTAAAGCCTGCATGGAGTGCTTAAACGAGCAATTCTCCGAACATGAGTTTGAGCTTATAGATGCACTTGATTACCCAAGTGAGCAAGTTTTTAAACCACATTTTGCCTATGCTCAAGGTAAGGCGCCTTCAATGCTAAATACTTTAGCTGATAAAATTAAAGCGGCTGATGGATATGTAATGGTTAGCCCTGAATATAATCACAGTATGAGCCCAGCTCTCGCTGACTTACTTAATCACTTTGGTAGCTCACTATTTTCATATAAGCCCAGTGCTATTGTTACTTACTCTGCTGGGCAGTGGGGTGGACTCAGAGCGGCAATTAGTATGCGCTCGTTTTTATCAGAGCTTGGCTGTTTGCCTGTATCTGCAATGATCCATGTTCCAAAAGCGCAAGAAGTATTTAACGATAATGGCTCTGTGCAAGCTGGTGAAGAGCAGTCATCGTGGTTTAATTATTTTCACCGTACTTTTGGGCAGTTGGTTTGGTGGGCAAAAGCTGCAAAAGAGCATAGTGAAAATGTAGATCCTCATCAAATGATAAAAAGCTTTAAAACAGATCCTTCTCAGCGAAATGCCCCTTAACGAATACTTTTAAAATATAACAAATTTAGCCCTTAACTGGGCTAAATTTGTTTCTTTTATAGAAACTTAAAATATATAAATGTTACTATTAACATCTACTTATAAAAAAGGATGTTATATCTTGAAATACCTTACTCTTTTAAGTGTATTAACACTTAGTGCTTGCAGCTCTGTACAACACTTACCGGCGCTTGGCGAAGGCACTACTGCTAATATGAATTTAATAGCTCTTTCGGAGCAGAGCGCGCCACAAGGTGTTAGCGGTACATTTAAGTTTTATATTAAAACTGCAGGCTCTCAGTACGGTGACGTATTTTTAAATACCGAAGCTGACTATCGTGATCGACGTGCTATTACAATTTCAATTGATTCAAACGTAGCTGCTAAACTCACAGATAAATACGGACAATCAGCCAACACATTTTTTATTGGTAAAACAATTGAAGTAACAGGTGAAGCGAAGCGGGTAACTATCGATTTTTTAAGTAAAGGCAGAAAAACCAATAAATATTACTATCAAACACATGTTGCTGTTAACTCAATAAATCAACTTCGCATTGTTGAGTAACATCAGTCAGCTTGTTGAGGCATCGGATTAATTACTAAGATACTTATTGGCTAAGGGTATGTTTTACAGTGGCACTGTTTTTATATACAGTACCACTGTAAATCTCAATGAATACTAAAATAACAAGCTTAATGTTAGTCGCGCTGTTCTTGGCTCTATTGGATGAAAGTGGTTATCTTCAACGCCTTGTGCTGATTCGCCAGGTAAACGCGATGCATAATAGTAATCTATATCGTGGTCGGTGCTATTAAATAAGTTAAGTAATTCAAAGTTTACTTTCCAGTGAGTCTGCTCATAGCTAATTGCGCTATTTACTACTGTTAAAGGCTCCGAACGCTCGTCACCATCGCTAGTTAATGTACGTTTGCCAATATGGCGAACTCTAACTGATGACTGCCATTGCTCACTTAAGTGCCAATTTAAACCTGTACTTGCAACAACCGGAACAGCACCTTCTATATAATCATTATTGTCATTAATATCTAAACGTGAATGCGTGAACGAGGTTTCTGCGTCGATACTAAAGCTGTCGTTAATCCAATAATAAGCGCTTATTTCTAATCCGTAACGCTTAGATGCATCACTTGGTTCTGTGTTACCCGCATCGCCAACAAATAAAAGCTCTGAGTCGAGTGTTAGCCACCAAAGTGCAGCTGATAGATTAAACTTTTGCTCATCAGCAAATCGGACGCCTATTTCAGCGCCTTCACTTTTAACTAATAAGTCAACTTGCTCTGCTTGCTCACCGGTAACAGGGTCAATATTAATAGTAGATCCGCGCGCATCATTTGAATGAAAAGATTGTCCCCAATTAGCATATGCAGCTACTAAATTTGTAAAACGGTAATTTAAACTCCCTTTAAAACTTACTAAATCATCCTTTGCTTTTCCTGAATTTACGGCGGTAATACTAGTCACGTTTGTATCAAAATAGTCGTACCTAACGCCAACGGTTGCTTCAAGTTTTGGAGTAAGTAAAAGTTTAGACTCCCAAAAGCTTGAGTAGCTCGTTTGCTTTAGTTCATCTTGCCTAACCGTACTAAGTCGCTCTCTTGCTTGTGTGTTATAAAGCCCTACGTTATCTATGTCGTCGTGGCGAAGCTCAATACCTACGGTATGTTGTATGTTTATATCTGATGTTTTGGTTTCAAACTGGTAGCTTATATCTGTTCCATAAATATTTCGGCTATCTTGCTGATTAAACTGATCGCCATTAATTGGATCATTTAAAAAATAACTAAAATTAGAATACAGGTTTAAATCGTAATTAATTACATAAGCGCTGGCTTTTATATGCTCGCCCTGCCAGTTACTCGATAAGCTATAACGGCTAGAGCTGCCACCAAGAGTGGTGTCAAGAGAGCCTAATTGAGTAATTAAATTTTGTGATATAGCGCGCTGTGGAATTTGATCTGCTGAATTCCATGTATTGTCGTATGCCATGGCACTTATTGATAAGTCACCATCAAAAACTTTACCAACATAGCGCAGTAGGGCATTCTTTTTATTTACATCTTCGTTTATATCATCCCATGGGCCGTCATAGCCTTGCCATTCTGCCGCTGCAATGAGCTTACCTGTTGCAATGTTAGTAGATCCCAGTACAACAGCGCGTCTATAATTATCTTCTCCTATGCTGAGTTCTACTTGGTGATGTTTTAGGTTATCAGCAAGTTGAAATTGAGCACTACCAGCGGTTGAAAAGTCACCTTGGCTTGCGCTATATGAGCCTTTTTGATAGTTAATAGTTGAAATAGACTCAGGGATTATAAAGTTTAGGTCGGTGTAACCTTGTCCGTGGCCATGGCTGCGCATATTAATTGGCATGCCATCTATGCTGGTGGCAAAGTCGGTGCCGTGATCTAAATTAAACCCCCTAATAAAGTACTGATTAGCTTTACCAGAGCCGCTATGTTGAGTGACCGCCATACCTGGGATTAACTCTAACATTTCGGCGCTTCTTAACATTGGGCGCTGCTGAATTTCACCTTGACCAATAATACCGCTAGATGCGCTGATTGACTCACCAATTAACCCATCTCTGTGACCATAAACGGTTAATTTTTCTATGTTTGCATAGCTATAACCACTATACAAAGCGCCTAGCGCTAAAATTGCTAATGTTCTCATGACTAAAATCCCTATCTAATGTATTTGTTATTAATGCAGCTATGTTAAATACGGCTTAGATAATTTATTGGATGCAACATTTGTTGGTTATTTGTAATTATTTAGAGGTGAGTAAATATGGGTAACTGAAAAACTACGCCGCACGCTATTGTAATCTTATTACATAAAACTAATAATCGAGTGCTTTAAATAACTGTATAACACTAACAAGACAGAGAGCCCGTATTGAAAGCCAAAGAAATCCGCAATTTTTACATTAACGAAGAGCAATCTGTTTATTTGCTTTCGCACCGCGATGCTAAAAAGCACCGTCAGTGGCTTAACATTTGTATTAAGCAGTTAACAGTGTTGGGCTATAAAAACGTTGAAATGATTGGCTCGGGTGCTTTTGGTTTTGTGTTTGCAGGAGATGACGATAACGGCTTACCTTGGGTATTTAAGTTTTCGCGTATTACTCTTGCCCAAAGTGTGCGTGACCGCTTAGAAGATGAAGCGTATATGCTTTCGCAAATTGATAATCCGTTAGTGCCTACCTTTTATGCGTTTGAACGTATTAAAAAACAAGGGATTTTAATGATGGCACGCGCCATTGGTGAAGACCTTGAAAAAGTATCGCTTAAAACAGGGCGCTTTAGTGCCGCGCAAATAATGGCGCTCGCGGTTAGGCTTCGTAATGTACTGGTTGATTTACGCAGTCATAAAAATGGCATTAGCCCACAACCTATAGTGCATGGCGATATAAAGCCTTCAAACCTTGTATGGGATGCAAGCACTGATGCGCTGTCGTTAGTGGATTGGGGTAGCTCTGTGTATGCACAGTTAGATAGTGATGGTAATCCTGTTGCGAGTAACTTTATGGATTTAATGTCGGGCGATTTAAGCACAACGAATGCGCGTATGGGCGATGTGTACTTTATTGGTGAAGCGCAAATGTCGGGGGAGCAATCATCCCCACGATTTGACGAACAAGGTGTAGCCGCTACGTTATATGCGCTAGCGTCGGCGCAGTCGTGTCGCTTTGGTGCACAAGCTATACCTGCAAGCAGCTTAGGGCTTCCAAAAGAGCTGGCTAAAGTAATTGACGGTATGCTTTCTAAAAGTAAGGCACAACGTGATGGTGCTGGTGATTACTTTATGCGTAACATTACAACTATGGCGAAAGCGTATTTACCTGAATTTGCTAAAAAACAAAAAAAAGCAGATATCCCTTTTTGGTATGGTAGCGATGAGCAGCCAGATACGGTTGTGTATAGCTCACGAAAACAATTTTTACGCCAGGCTGATCATAATCAACAATTACTAGATATAAACGACGCGCAACTTGACCGTTATTACAAAGAGTTTTTGTTTGATACAGGCGATACCGAAAAAGCATTTTTAGCATCTATAAGCCGATTAGCAAAGTATCCTGTAGTAGGCGGGCTTAGTTTTCATTGGAGAGATGAGTCGTTATTTGTTGAATCGTCTTTAATTATGCATGACGAATCATTGGGTGATGCGTTTAGTGATGCGATTAATAACACGGTGATGCTTGCGCAAGCGATTAATCAAAAAGGGCTATTTAAGTGCTGTTTGTTTGATGCCCGTAAAACTATTCAACTAGAGCGAGATGGCACGGGGGCATTTAAGTTTGATAGCCTACCAGAGCTTGAATACGAAGTAGTAAGTATGAAAGCAAATGACATAACCCGCCCGCATTCATACTTTGAAGACGGTAAAGACCCTGACGAGCAACTACAGCTACCTAAAAAAGTTATTAAGTGCGTATTTGAGCTTAACCAAATTCATCATACGGGCTGTATTATTTTTGAAGCACTGCCGGACAGAATGAAAATTCACCATTACTACCGATTACTCGATTCGACCAAAGAAGTTGAGTTTAAACGCCTTCTTAATAAACTCATGCAATACGCGGTAAATATTACAGACGTTGGTGTTGCGGGCTTTATGAAACTCCCATATAAAAATACCCGTGAGTTTAGTTTATGTGAGCAGCAAGAAGAGTATTACTTTCCTAAAAATCCCAAGCTTGTACCTTTGTAGAAATAGCCCTTAAATAAAGAGAGCTGCATAAAAAGACAAAGATAAAAAAAGAGCACAAGTTTGTTCAACTTGTACTCTTTGCTACTTAATTATTTGGTAAGTACTACTAATTATTAAAACACCTTACTAAAGGGCGACGTTGGTGATAGCTCAAATTGGTGAGTAAGTTTTTGCGTTTTATTAGTCGCTGTTATTTGATAATGCTGCTTGTGCTCATTGTTACTGAATAGCTTAACGTTAAAGTTAACTTTGGTTAATTTACTGGGCATAGAGTAGCGCCCAGTAATGGTTACTTGGTCTATATTGTCGCTTTTATGTGTATGCGACGCTTCTGGGTTTAGCAAAAGTCCGTCAATAGTAAATTTATACTGATGATCCGCTAAATAAACGTTCTTTGTAACTCGTTTACTTATTTGTTTTTTATGAGCATTAAACTCAACTATTGATATTTTGCCATCTTTATTTTCATCAACCCCTTTAAAAGCCGACATAGGGATTGAAAGTACAATAAACACGTTATTATCAACAAAGTTTAGCGTGCCGTGATCTGCAACCATTAAATGCGCGTTTGCTAAATTTGGCATAATCAACAAACCCAAGGTAGTCATGCTTAGCAGATGTGATTTTATATAAGGCATAGCTTACTCCTAACTAAACTTCGCCTTTAACGCAGCGTTGAAAAAACGGGTAAGTGTCTGTTGCGTAATAGTGGTATATCCCATCGGGAAACTCAGGTGTTACGCCAACGCGGCCATTACATTCATCTAAATCACCAGAGCCTGCTACGTATTCCCAATCTTGTCCAAATGTACCTAAGGGATATATATCGGTAGAAGGGCGATTTGCGCTTACGGTTGTTACGTGTTGGTAGCTACCGGTCATTGCGGTTAGGGCTGAAGTTGCATCACTTGAGTCCGAATAGCCGTAACGTGCATAAATAGGAAAGCCGTCTGCTGCCCAGCCTATTAAAGTCATAGTGGTGCTATTGCCACCTCGCAGTGCTACAAAGCCTTCAGGCATACCGTGATAGTGGTATGTACCATCGGGTTGCACGTGTGCGTTGTTGTCGTCTGTTCCAAAACTAAACGTGTCTTGGCTTAGGGCTTCAATGTTCCAGTTTCCGCTGTTGTCGCCCAAATCGCAATCGGTGCCCGAATCATCGCAACTCCCGCCTGTGCCTGCGTCTATTTTAATGCCGTTAAGTACAACGCCTATCATTCCACGAGGACCACCAAGCATGGTTGCTTGTGTTGTTTCTATAGGCTCAAGTGTGTAGCTTTCATTTAAAGATTGCTCAGAAATAGTATTTGGGTTGTCGGCATTAGGAAAAGTGCCTACTTCGTGATCGGGTATGCCATTAGCTACTAAGTCGCGTGTAGTTCCTGTGCATGACCAATCTGCTGCGCTGGTGGCTTGTACTGATTCTGACTCGTTATATTCACTGTAGCTATATTCACAAAGTACACCCTGGGTTGAGCTACTCGTACCTGTGCCATTATCTGTGGTGGTTTGGGATGAATCTGTAGTTGTTGAGCTATCAATAGCTATGCCTTCTCCACCTCCGCATGCAATTAATGATGAAACAATTAAAGACAGAGAAGTGAGCTTTAAAGCATTTACCCTATTTCTATTTCTATTTTTATTATTAAGTGCGTATTGTTTCATTGCTGCCTACCTGATCAATTAAGTTAATCAAACAATAATCAGCAATTGTGCAAATAGTGTGTAAACAATGATGACAAATTAGCAATTATGTAAATAGGCAGATTATTAACGCTAAGTTGAAATTTAACTTTATTGGATTGTGTTTTATTTTAAAATTTCAAAAAGTTAAACTAACAATAGTTAAGTAATATAAAAGGCTAACTTAATGGCTAAAATAAAACCTGTTGTTACGCTACAAAGCCACGGCATTTACTCCACGTGGGATAGCGAAAGTAAGGCGTTGCCACAAATAGAGCAATTTACAACAAATGTAATAGCTGAGGTAGATATTGAGTTTGGTTTAATCGTAAATATTAAAAAAGGTAAAGGCGAAAAGCTTCATTATTGTATTTACCATCCAGATATTCCAGATAGTAACGGCGATGTAATGGACCCATTTGAAGGCGATGTATACGTTAAAAATAGCGATTGGAACTTTTACTTAGGCGATACGCTTTGGCTGCCAATAGAAAATAAATTGGGTGATTGGCGTATGACGGTTGAGCTTAATGGCAAAGTTATTGCGGATAAGACATTTAACGTGGCATTAGAGGCAGAGCGCACTGAAACAGACTTTTGGAAAAACCGGGGATATTGATTGTTATTTATTGTATGTAGCGCGGATATAATTGAAGTTAATGAGAAGATAGTCGAAGAGCTACTTATAAATAGATCTTCGACCTTAAATTAGTAAGTTTTTAGTTACCCCAAGGGTTACTCGAGTTTGAACGCTGTTTGCGATCGCGAGCACGTTGCTTTGATTCTTTCTTTTCTATAATACGTTTAGCGTCAACAAAGCTAAGTTCACATGGCTCACCAGGTTTATGATCAGCTGGGATCACACGATCTCGTGGCGGCAATTCGTATTGAACATCATCAGGCTTAGGTAAGTTTTTAAGACGATAAAGGTAAAAGTTATCTACTTTTTCTTGTGCCCATTGTGTTTTACGTAAAAATTTAACTGCGGATTTTATATCAGGATTGTTTTTAAAGCAGTTAAGTTGTAAATAAGCGTGTAGGAGTTCCCACCCATATTGTTCAACCAGCTCTTCAACCACTTGTTCTAATTTTACGCCTTGCAGTGGGTTATTACTGAAAAGTTCTTGGTTGCTCATAAGTGTTGCCTCGTTATTAAAATACAAATTGCATTATAAATTTAATAACGAGGCTTTAACAGAGTAAATATCTTAACTTTGGCAATTAACTACAACACGACCACGAATTTTACCTTCCATAAGTTGCTCTGCGTTATCAATTACATGTTCGAGAGATATTTCTGTCGAGATTTTATCTAAATAACCAGCGCTTACTAATTTAGCTAAACGATCCCATGCTTCGATTCTGTCGGCTTTAGGGCGCATTACGCTATCAATCCCCATTAACGATATGCCACGTAATATGAATGGCGCAACTGACCCTGATAAATCCATACCTTGTGCAAGTCCGCAGGCGGTTACTACGCCACCATATTTTAGTGATGCACAAATATTGGCAAGTGTATGGCTCCCTACAGAGTCTATTGCTGCAGCAAAGCGCTCTTTTTGAAGGGGCTTACCTGGGTTTGAAAGCTCATTTCTGTCAATTACGTGTTTAGCGCCTAACTCTTTTAAATACTCACTTTGATCTAATCGGCCCGTTGCTGCTGTTACGTTAAACCCAAGTTGATTTAATAAATAAATAGCAAAGCTGCCTACGCCACCATTAGCACCCGTTACCAGTATTTCGCCAGACTCAGGCGTAATACCCTGTTTTTCAAGCGCTATAACACTTAGCATGGCGGTATAACCGGCTGTACCAATTTGCATGGCTTGTTTTGGTGAAATACCAGCAGGCAAGGGGATTAACCAGTCGCTATTAAGTGCCGCTTTTTGAGCAAGCCCACCCCAATGTTTTTCGCCTACACCAAAGCCATTTAATATTACGTTATCACCGCTTTTAAATTCATCGCTGGTGGAACTTGTAACCGTACCCACTAAATCAATACCTGGCACCATAGGAAAACTACGTACAACGGGGCCTTTGCCAGTAATTGCTAAGCCATCTTTATAGTTAAGTGTGCTGTATAGCACGTCGATAGATACGTTTTCGTTTGGTAAATCACTATGTTCGATAGTAGATAATGAAGCGCTATAGTTATTATCTTCTTTATTAATAACAATGGCTTTAATTGGGTTACTCATGGGATATCCTTTTAGACCGATCGTCTTTTAATTGGTAAGTAAAAACGCATTAGGTTAATAATGCGCGTAAAAACATTTCTGTATACAAAGTAAGTGGGGTATTTGATTTAGTGAGCTTGGCGCGCATAACAGCACCTTCCCAACCAATCCAAAAGTACTCACTCATTAATTTTGTGTTTACATGGCTTGCAATAGTGCCTTGCTGCTTAGCTTGGTTTAAGCAAACTTCTACATGGTTTTGCCAAGCGGTGTAGCTTTGCATTAATCTGGTTTTAAACTCTTCACTTAAATGATTAAGCTCTTGGTTTAAGTTACCGACTAAGCAGCCACGTTTGTAATCGTATTTTTTCATCCCCTTAATTGCGCTTTGGGTAAAATTAACGATTCGCTCCAGTGGGGGAACATCTTCTTGCTGTAAGTAATAGGTAAGCTTGGCAATAAAATAATTGTCGTATGCATCAACTAACGCAATACCGTAGGCTTCTTTACTTTTAAAGTAATGATAAAAAGAGCCTTTAGGTACAGCGGCTTTTTTTAAAATAGTATCGAGGCCTGTGGCGCTAAAACCAAATTCGGTTAGTGTTTCTAGGCCCGTGCGAATAAGTAACGCTTTTGTATCGGCGTTCTCTCTGGCTATTTTAGGTGGGCGACCACGGCGTATTGGTGTTGATGTATTTTTGTTCATAGGTATATATTAGACCGATCGACTTTAAATAATCAAGTGTAAATTTAAATTGTTTAAAAATAGTTTAAATTAGGCGAGTAATAATAACTGAAATAAAAGTGTCACGATTACATTTTTGCTTGGAACTTAGTTAAATTACTCAGGTCGTAATTTATGTACTTAAGTACATTTTAGCGATTATTGAGTCGCATTTTATTTAGCATAAAACCGGTCAAATTAAATGTTGTATGACCACTTACTTTTTTAAATGTTAATTCATTTTTGCATCAGCAGCTTAGTTAAAGTCAAACAATTTAATTGCTTTTACGATTTGAATTTTACATTTTTATTAACTATTCATTAAATGTAGATTTCACTAATGCTACACAATATATAAATAAAAAGGTGAGGATATTACCGATGAAGAGACAGAAAAGAGATCGTTTAGAAAGAGCTCATTCTCAAGGTTTTAAAGCAGGTTTAGCAGGCCGCTCAAAAGAGCTATGCCCTTATCAACAAGTAGATCCAAAATCAGAGTGGTTAGGGGGTTGGCGTGAAGCGATTGAAAACCGCAACATGTACAAAACCTAAAATCAATAATCGAATTTAAGCAAAAAGGCCTCCACATTGGAGGCCTTTTTGTTTGTGCGTTTAAAAATTAAAATGCGCTAGTGTCTTGGAACAAGCCCACTTTTAAATCTTTTGCTTCGTAGATTACTCGGCCATCTACTTCTACAGTGCCGTCAGCAACGCCCATAAACAATTTACGTTTAATTACGCGTTTCATTACAAGGCGGTAAGTTACTTTTTTATTAGTTGGTAAAATTTGGCCAGTAAATTTAACTTCACCCACACCTAGCGCGCGGCCAAGACCAGGGCCACCAGACCAACCTAAGTAAAAACCAACTAGTTGCCACATAGCATCTAAGCCTAAACAACCTGGCATTACTGGGTCGCCTTTAAAATGGCAATCGAAAAACCAAAGGCTAGGGTCAATATCAAGCTCAGCAACAATCTCGCCTTTACCATGAATTCCGCCATCAGCGGTAATAGAGGTAATGCGGTCCATCATTAACATGTTGTCACTTGGTAAACGGCAGTTGCCTTCACCAAACATTTCACCTTGACCGCAAAGGATCAAATCTTCTTTTGTATAGCTATTTTTAGGTTCCATAACACTTATCTTCGCTTAGAAATTGCCAAGTACTTTAGCGTACACTTGTACGCTAAACAACTCGGAGCAGTTAAAAAATCAAAATATTGCATATTAAATCACCAATCAATCAGCGCGATTGGTTTTTGCACTATAAAACCGCGCAATTACAATCAGAAATCATTATAATTGGCACTGTCTTATAACCAGTCTAAAGGAAGTTTATGATCCTTTTTGTTAACTCACTAACTGTGATTGATTTTTCTTACTTATGTAACAAACGCGGCGCCGTTGGCGAGAGCTGGATTGTTGATTTAACTTTGCACGGTAAACTTAACGAAGAGTCTATGGTTTTAGACTTTGGTTTAGTTAAAAAGCAAATTAAAGGCATTATAGATGAGTGTATTGATCACCGATTAGCAATTCCTACGGGCCTTAATGGCACTGTATCTGAATTTGACGAGCATAAAACACTCGACTGTACATTTGGTGAAAACAACCACTTGGCTATGAGTGCTCCTCATCAAGCTTATTGCATGATTAACGCAAACGAAGTCACTGTTGAATCGGTAACTGAATTTTTAATTGCGACTATTTTACCAAAGCTACCAGATAACATAGAAAAAATTGAGTTGTCTCTTAAGCCTGAGCACAGCCAGAGCTTTTACTATCATTACAGCCATGGCCTTAAAAAGCATGACGGTAATTGCCAACGTATTATTCATGGGCATCGTTCTCAAATTGGTATTAGCCTAGACGGCATCTCTATGCCGCGCTTGCAAAAAGAATGGTCTCAAAAGTGGGAAGATATTTACTTAGCCACTAGTGAAGATCAAATTAACGCACCTGATTTAAAACACCTAACAGCCAAAGCGGATGATGTATGTTTTGCTTACACATCGGCACAAGGCTATTTTGAAATGGCTATAAGCGAGTCTCGTTGTGACATTTTACCAGTAGACACCACTGTAGAATGTATTGCTGAACATGTAGCTGGCCAAATTAAAGCCCAATACCCAGAAAAAGCAGTAAAAGTTACCGCTTATGAAGGGGTTGGAAAAGGATCGATTAGTTATGTTTAAAACACTTATAGCAACAGCGCTTGTCGCTTCTGCTAGCTTTAGTGCTATGGCGCTTGAGTTAAAAGGGCATTTAACACAAGGCGGTTTAGTTACAGGTAAGCTAGAAAACGCTAAATCAGTAAGTTTAGATGGCAAAAGCTTAAAGCTTTCGCCAAATGGTGATTTTGTATTTGGTTTTGGTCGTGACGCTGATACTACTCATACTTTAAAATGGGTAGATAACAATGGTAAATCGCATTCACAATCGATAGCTATTACTAAGCGCGAGTACAAAATTGATAAAATTACTGGTGTAGCTAAAAAGTATGTATCTCCGCCAAAAGAAGTCAGTGCACGTATAAGCCGCGAAGCTGTTGCTGTTCGTAAAGCGAGAGAAGTTGACTCTGATTTACTGTACTTTTTAGACCCTGTGTTAAAGCCTGCAGAAGGACGTATATCGGGTGTTTATGGCAGCCAACGTTATTTTAATGGCGAGCCTCGTCGCCCACACTTTGGCTTAGACATAGCTAATAAAACAGGCTCTCCTGTTTATGCTCCAATTAGTGGCACAGTGGTATATGCCGAACCTGATTTATATTACTCAGGCGGTACATTAATTATTGATCATGGTCATGGTATTACCTCAACTTACATTCATTTAAGTAAGCTTAATGTAAAAGTGGGTGACACAATAACGCAAGGCAACAAAGTGGCTGAAATTGGTGCAACAGGGCGTGTAACGGGTCCTCACCTAGATTGGCGTTTTAACTGGAAAGGCGAACGCCTTGATCCTGCATTATTAATGCAAGATACATTAGCAAACAAAAAGTAGAGATTATGACTGACGTAAATCGCGATGCAATAATTGCTCAGCGTATTGAAGACTCAACCACATCGGTAACTAAAACAGTGTTTCCAGGGCGCACCAATCATCACAATACATTATTTGGTGGTGATGCACTGGCGTGGATGGATGAAGTTGCATTTATAGCGGCGACTCGTTTTTGTCGTAAGCCTTTGGTTACTATATCCTCTGATAGAGTTGATTTTAAAGAAGCGATACCAGCAGGTACGTTTGCAGAGTTAATAGCTAAAGTAGTGCATGTAGGTAACACAAGCTTAAAAGTTGATGTAGATATACTCTTAGAAACTATGCACAGAGACGATAAGCACTCAGCCATTAGTGGTAGCTTTACGTTTGTTGCAGTTGATGATAACCACAGACCAACACCGGTAGTATGCGATAAAATGATTTATGGTTTTGACTAATTTAAAGCTTTAAATACAAGATAGAGTAAAGTTATATGAGCACCTTAGTTGGTGCTTATATAAAAACCCACAAAGAACACATCATACTTAATGATTATTAAATATAACCTCAACAACAGAGTTAATATTAACTAAAAAAAGTAATCAAACTGGTGGGATTGATAGGGGGGAGAGTTGTTGGATTTGGATACTAAAAAGGTATGCTTTTAACATACCTTTTTGGTTATCTTCAGCTTTTAATTAAATGTTTTAATACTTACATGAATACTACTTATACCAATCTGCTTATATATGGGGTCTATTTAACGTTAAGAAAATTACGCTAGGCAAAAGTTTTTATATCTAGTTGTTCTCGGCAATTGCTCTACCTCCTGCATCCATGCAGTCGTAAATAAAAAACTTTTAACGACGTTATAGTGCAATTTAATTCGTTAAATTGATCAAAGATTTATGCAGGTTGGTATTAAAGCACCATTGCTGCAATCCAGCCAAATATCAGCAGCGGAATGTTAAAGTGAATAAACGTTGGAATAACAGAGTCTCTAATATGGTCGTGCTGACCATCGGCATTTAAACCTGAGGTTGGGCCAAGCGTTGAGTCTGAAGCAGGAGATCCGGCATCACCTAAAGCGCCCGCAGTACCAACAAGTGCAGCGGTAGCCATAACAGAAAAGCCAAGGTCTAAACATAGAGGTACAAACAACGTTGCAATAATAGGCACTGTTGAAAACGAACTACCAATTCCCATTGTAATTAATAAACCAACTAACAAAATAACACCTGCAGCAAGGGGTTTATTACCATCAAAAAGGGCGGCTCCACTGTGTACTAAGCTCGCTACATCGCCAGTAGCTTGCATAACCGATGCAAAGCCTTGTGCCGATATCATAATAAAACCAATCATCGCCATCATCGCAACGCCTTTACTAAATACGTCGCCGTTTTCTTCCCACTTAACTACACCAAATACACTAAATATCATTACACCTACTAGACCACCTAAAATCATTGAGCCACTTAGGTTTTGTGCAACAAGTGAGGCTAACACAGCGCAAAGTCCTACAATCATCACTTTTTTAGGCTTTTCGACATCAGCAGATTTACTCACAGTTGTTAATGGGAGCTCTGTGTATTCACGACGTTTTTTGTAGGTAATAAATACCGCAATAAGTAATCCAATAAACATACCCAATGCAGGAATAATCATCGCCATAGGGACTTGTGTATTTACAATGTCTAAGCCGTTATCGACCAGGTTTTTATGCAAAATAGAATATAAGTAAATACCCCCAAAGCCATAAGGCAGAACCATATAAGAGGTTGCTAATCCAAATGTTAAAATACATGCTATAGCACGCCTGTCTAACCTTAGCTGATTAAAAACAACGAGTAACGGTGGAATTAAAATAGGAATAAACGCTATGTGTACAGGTACTAAGTTTTGCGAAGAAATCGCACAACCTAAAATAATTAATAAAATGAAGTAACTTAAAAATGTTTCATTCCCGCTGCCTTTAGCATTTACTTTAGCAAGTAACTTATCAGCGAGAATGCGTGTTAAACCCGACTTAGAAATAGCAACGGCAAACGCACCAAGCATGGCATAACTTAGTGCAATTTCAGCTCCGGCAGAAAGGCCAGAATTAAATGCATCAACACTTTCTTTTATACCCAAGCCTGCGGTTAAACCAGCAACTAAAGCACTTATGATCATGGCAACAATGACGTTAACGCGAGCCAGAGATAGCCCGAGCATTAAAATAACGCCTATAACAACAGCATTCATAGTATTCTCTATTTGGAAATTTTAATTAATTTTATCAGATCTTTAGCCTGAGTTTTACGCTCTTTCGTAAAAGGTTTTTTACCATAGCGTACTTGGTTAAATAACTGGCTAAATGTGTTTATAGATTGTGCAGAATGAGGAAGTTGCTCAGCAAAAAAATGTAACTGCTGACTAGGTGTTAAATTATCGGGTGTATTTATTTTTTGTTTTTTCGCCCATGCTTTTATTTCATAGAACTCTTTAACCATAGGCGCTAATTTAGCCGGACGTTTTGGTAAGTTTAAATAAACAAAATAACCGACAAAACAAAAACCAGCTGTTAATAAAACTATTAACGGTACAAGCCAAATGTTTTTACTACCAAAAATTGATTTTAAAAAATCATTTTGTTTTTCTTCATCAAAACCAAGTACCCAGCTAGACCATTGATAATCGAGATTTTCAAGTTCCAACCTTAACCAATTAATAGCAGGGAAATTACTTAAACTCACTAAACCAAAATCAAGATTACTTTTAAATTCGTTATTCAGCTCTTGGTTTTGAGAAAGTGAGCCATTTAAACGCTCTGGTGCTACAACAGCGGTTGCATCAAAAATAACCCAACCCTCGTTTTGTAAATATACTTCTACCCATGCGTGTGCGTCGTACTGGCGAACAGTGAGCGTATTATTATCTTGATTTAATTCACCACCTAAATAACCACTTACTAATCGAGCGGGTATACCTGCGGTTCTAAAAATGTACGCAGCAGCGCTTGCATAATGACCACAAAAACCTCGTTTATTATCAAATAAAAATTGGTCAATTGTATTATCGCCGCTCATAGGTGTAGGAGTTAGCGTGTAAGTAAATCCCGTACCTGCAAAGTATTGTAATAAGCTATTGTAAAAATCGCGGTCAGAGTGTGTTTTTTGCTTTAAGTTTTTAGCAAGTGATGATGTTTTTATATTCTTTTTATGGGTTAGGTATTTGTAGCGTTTTTCTTCAAATTCGCCAAGCGGTAAAGTTACAAAGTTAAAGCTATTTACATCGTATTGTAAGCTTTTAGCTTGTCGGTTTTTTTTTCGCAATAAACCTAGCGAATTACCTTCAACATTTTGTGAGTTACTACTGGAATACGCTAAACCATAAAGCCACTTTTGTGTAGCAGGCTCTGTAATAACTGAGTAGCTTGCAATAAGTTGCTCATCATTTTTGCTCTGCGTATTTGCTTTTAAGTTATTATATTTTAAAAAGTCAGACGTAAGCCACGCATTGCCATTAAATTCATCATGGACGATTGCTCGCCAATAATAAGGCGCTACAGGTTTTTCTTCGTTAAATTCAGCTCTAAAGACAAGTTCATCTGAGTTTGAAAGCTTTGCGATATCGAATGGATCGACTTGTTCAGAAAGCCCTGTTTTTGCAAGCTTAGGTCCAGGAAGTTGCCAAAAGGCGGGCATTTTGGGTAAAAAAAGCAGTAAAAATATAGCTAAAGGAAGCGCTAAAAGTAGCAATTTACCACTTTGCTTAGAGGCTATTTTTAAATTATGTTTGGACTCGAGTAAGCCAAGTACTGCAAAGTTTAATATGTATAAACCACTTACAGTTAAAGTCGTTAAAATGCTTTGGTTGAATAAATACACAGATGAGAGTGAAAAAAATGTAAGCGTTGTAATTACATGATAGTGTTTTTTGGTTTTAGCCTGCAGCAGCTTAAATAAACTAGCAAGTAGCAGCATGGCCACAAATAAAATAACCGTATCCGACATGCCTATGGTGTAGAGCATTAAAACTAGTGACACACCTGCGAGTATGTTTGCCAGCCAAGCATTTGGCTTTGGTTTATTACTCAGCGTTATGTAAAAGTTCCATGCACAAATAAGTGCAAGTACACCAACAAAAACAAGGGGTAAATGCGCTATAAAAAATACAATCAAACAGGCATATATAAAAGACAGTGAAAAATTTATTACTTTTTCGTTTTTAATTATGCTCATTAAACACCACCATTATATGAACATAATAACGCTAAACATTGCTGCTTATGCTGCTGTCCGGTATTTGTGTTTATCGTTTTACTCGGTAGCTTTAACATAAAAGGGGTGTTTTTCTCGGTTGCTTCACACACTAAAAAGCATAACTGACTTAAGCGCTGCTCTGTATCTCCATTCATTAACGTAAAATCGAAGAGCGCATTCGCTATTTTAAAGTCTACAAACTCTTTAACTAACAATTGCTGTGTTTTTGCGTAATGCTTCCACGACACTCTTTGCAAGCCCATTTCCGGCAAGTGTGGGATGAGTGCCTCAAACTCTTCGCTACCCGATTGTGTAGAAATACCTTTATCGGCTTGCTCATCTAGCATAGAAACATGCGCATCACTGTGTACTTGTTCAAGCGACGGGTATACAAATACATCTGTCTGTAATTGAATGTAGCTCCAAACAGTTATTAAACCAAATGGATAGTTACTCGCTATTTTAATACGTTGCACTGTGTATTTACCGCGTGAGCTGTAGGGTAAGCAAAGAGTGAGTATCTGAGGTTTATTATCAACTTCGTCGGTATATTTGTGAGTTTGCTCACTACCTTGATATGTTAAATTAATAGATTGGGTAACTGTAGGACTTTGTAATTCAAATACAATACTCGGTTTCTGAGGAGCGTAGCTGTTAAATGCATCTTTAAATTTAACTGTTAAGCCTTTAGCGTTACTGTAGCCCATTAATACAGCAATAATCATAACCACAAACATAAGATAAGACATTATTAAAATTAAATTATTTTGATAATTAATGCCCATTACAAAGTTTAAAATAGCCACAATTACAAAGTACCAACCAAGGGATGATGGCAATACATAAATTGTTCTGTGTTCAAGTGTAATTGAGTTTTTTAAATGCTTATTTTTTAATAACTTATTAAATAAACTTTGCTTAAATGACTTAAATAAAGAAGGGCGCTTAGCTGTTTTTTTTGGCATAAAAGCTTATACCGGAACTAAAACGTTTTTTAAAATATCGTTTACTTGCGCCTCACCTGACTCATTATGTAAACCTAATCGATGCTGACACACACTTGAAAATACGGCTTGAACATCTTCTGGCATTACAAAGTCACGGCCATCAATAAAGGCCCACGACCTAGCCGCTTTAGCGAGAGCCATACTGGCACGAGGTGATAACGATGCAGCAAACGCATTGCTTGTGCGTGTGTAATTAACGAGTTCAATAACGTAGTCAACTACTGGACTACTTAAAGTAATTTGGCTTATCTGGGTTTGAATTGCCGCTAACTCTTGTTGGTTAATACGCTGTGGTAATTGGCTATAATCTCGTTTTTGCATATTCAAAATTAAGCGTTTTTCGGCATCTTTAGGAGGAAACCCCAAGCTTATGCGCATTAAAAAACGGTCTAATTGTGACTCGGGTAACGGATAAGTACCCGATTGATACAGCGGGTTTTGTGTTGCGATAACAAAAAATGGATTTGGCAGCGTATATTTTTTTCCATCTACTGTTACTTGTTGCTCTTCCATTGCTTCAAGCAACGCACTTTGTGTTTTGGGGCCTGCGCGGTTTATTTCATCTGCTAAAACTACTTGGCTAAAAATAGGGCCTTTATGAAACGTAAAGCTATGCTCGGTAGAGTTAAATACATTAGTCCCAAGAATATCAGCAGGAAGAAGATCACTAGTAAATTGTATACGTTGATATGATAAACCTAATACAGCTGACAATGCATGAGAGAGAGTGGTTTTTCCCATACCAGGCAAATCTTCAATGAGTAAATGCCCTTCGCTAAATAAGCATGTAAGTGCCAGTTTTATTTGCTGTTGTTTACCAAATATAACAGTCGAAAGATCTTCTATAATCGCAGTAACAGTACTATGCATGCTAACCTTATTATTATTCTATTATTTCAAGACGCTTCATTACAGTGTCGACTTTTTTTGTGTTAAAGGGTTTTGCAATAAAGCCTTTAGCACCCATTTCCCACGTGTTTTGTACGTTTTCGAGACTATTGTGGCCCGAACACATAACAACATGAGTGTGTGGGTAAGCACTATTAATGTATTCCAATATATCTTCACCGTTAGAGTCAGGTAAATCGACATCTACAAATATTACGCCTGGCGGTTTATTGTCCATAATAGATTTAGCAGAGCTAAAATCAGCGCTTTCTAATATATCTTCAAACCCTAAGTCAGTTAAAATTTGGTTTAGATAATCACGAATTTCCTTAACGTCATCAATAATGAGGATGGGCTCTAGCGGGCGAACAAATTCCATATGTAGGTTACTTCTATTTTGAATACATCTAAGTGCTTTAATACTAAGCTAACCCCATCATAAGCTCAAGAACGTTACTTAAAAAACACTAATAAATAAACTGTTTATAGGTTTGCCCAACAGCCTATTTTTAAAGGATTACCTGCTTTTATATCTTCTACTAACTTATATATACATTAATTGTATTGAACAATAATGACGCATCTACAATAAATTCGTTAACCCAACACCTTATTTCCTCAAAGTTTGATGTAACAAATTTGCTACTTAACTTATTGATTCAAAGATATTTACATATAAATTCGTTTTTTTGTAAACGTTTTGTAATAAAAAATCGTTGACCTTCCAAATTCATTCTGTGATTATGCTCACTAGATGGGCTTATGCTCACAAGTGCAACTTCATTAATTGTTTAATGTTTTGCTCAAATAGCCTCATCTATACACACTGAATTAATACCAATTTCATTAAATGCATATGTAATTTAATAAAGTTGGCATCACACACCACACTAAATAAAGAGCTTATTATGTTGAATAATAAAAAGACTAAATTTGCAATTTCTCTCATAGCGGCAGCTATGGCTACATCAGCACCAGCACAGGCTGATATTTCTGAATATTTAGATCGCGTTGACGTAGACTTTTTACTAATGCAAAACTTTCAGTCAATTCAAGCTAAAGACGGCGCATTTCGTCCAGAAGATGAAGAACAAGAATCAGGTTTTGGCCGTATTAGAGCTAATCTAATGCTTAAATTTCATATTAACGAGTTCATCACTGCCGATATAGATATTGCAGAAGAGCCTAATGACTTTGGTGGCGAAGATCGTGACTTTTCATTTCACAACGATTTCGCAGGTGTTGAGTTTGATTTACTAGGTCTTTATGGCACACCAAAAGAAAGCGCTAATTTAACACTGCGTTTAGGTAACATTGGTGGCTCACCTTTTCAATTTAAAGGTTTTCAAGACGGCGCAGATAACCAAAGTAATGCACTTATTGGTAATGGTATTACCGATTACGCAACCGCAGAAAACGGCGCACAGCTAAGCTATAGCGAAACATTCGATAGTGGTGTCGTACGTGCTTATAATGTTACAGGTCACATTACGACTTCTAGTTTCGGTGAAGCGTTTCAAGAAGACAGAGGTTACAATTACCGACTTCAAGGTACTCTAGAATTTGAAGGTGGTTTTAAAGCAGGCTTAAATTTATTAAAAGCGAATCAAGGCGACCAGTTACGTTTTGAAAATGGTGTAGCCAGCCTTGATGGTGTAACCACAACAAACTATCGCTTCGGCGATGGTGAAAACTACAATTTCTCAGCGTCACCTTCAAACGAGCGTGACACACATGTTGGCGCCATGCCTGGCCTTGAGCAATCAATTATCCAGTTAAATTTAGCTTATCAACCATCTGACGAAACTAGCTTAATTTTTATGATTGGTAAATCATCTGATGATTATACTTTCGCAGATGCAGCTGGTAATGCAGTTGCCGGTATTACCTACTTTGGTACTAATGGCATAGCTGATGAAAACGGCACTACTTTTGATTCAAACAGTGTAATAGAAGGTGACTCATCGGTTGAGTACTTCGTGTTTGAAGCACAACAATATTTAATCCCTAAAAAACTATATGTAGCGGCTCGTTATGCAGAAGCCGAAAACACTTCCGACTTAATTGAACAAACAGACAACACAGTAGAGCGTATTCAAGTAGCTGCAGGTTACTGGTTTAACGATAAAACGCTTTTAAAAGTTGAGTATGTTAACCAAGAAGAAGGTGTTAATTCGGGCGGCCAAATCGGTAAAGGATTTGACGGCTTCACTTCTGAGATCTCTGTTAAATTTTAAGTCGTTAACCGACTAGTCTAACTATTTGTACAAAGAACCTAAAAAGGCACTTTGCGGGCAGTTTTATGTTTTAAAACTGCCATAAATAGAATTGGCAATAGATTAAAATTTAATAGCACTTGTTAAAACATAACGTGTATGGGGAATACCCGATGAAAAATAAATTAATTATGCTCGCGTGTGGCTTCATAAGCATGGGCGCTGCGGCAAAAGAAACAATTACAATAGCGACTGTTAACAACGGTGACATGATCACCATGAAAGAATTAAGCAGTGACTTTACCAGCCAAAACCCTGATATAGATCTAAAATGGGTCACCCTAGAAGAAAACATTCTTCGCCAACGTGTCACAACCGATGTAGCAACAAAAGGCGGCCAATACGATGTTATGACCATAGGTACTTATGAAGTACCAATTTGGGGCAAACAAAATTGGTTAAAAGAGCTGGACAATTTAGGTGAAAACTACGATTTAGACGATTTAATCCCAGCAATCCGAAGCGGTTTGACGATTAACGACAAACTTTATGCTGCCCCATTTTATGGCGAAAGCTCAATGGTTATGTACCGCACCGATTTAATGGATAAAGCGGGGCTGACAATGCCTAAAGCCCCAACATGGGACTTTATACGCAAAGCTGCTAAAGCGATGACAGATAAAAAAGAAGGTGTTTACGGCCTTTGTTTACGTGGTAAAGCAGGTTGGGGCGAAAACGTTGCGCTTATTACATCAATGGCTAATTCGTTTGGTGCTCGTTGGTTTGATGAGAATTGGAAGCCACAGTTTAATACCCCAGAGTGGGAAAATACCCTTCAGTATTATGTCGATGTAATGAAAGAGTCGGGACCTGCTGGTTCATCTGCAAACGGGTTTAACGAAAATCTTGCACTATTCCAAACCGGAAAATGTGGTATTTGGATTGATGCAACCGTTGCAGGCGCATTTGTTACTAATAAAAAAGACTCAGAAGTTGCCGATAAAGTAGGGTTTGCACTTGCGCCAGATAATGGTCTAGGTAAACGCGGTAACTGGTTATGGTCTTGGACTTTAGCCGTACCGGCAAGCAGCAAAAAACCAGATGCCGCAATGAAATTTATTAGCTGGGCGACATCAAAAGAATACACTCAACTTGTAGCTGACAAAAAAGGTTGGGCAAAAGTACCGCCAGGTACACGTAAATCACTTTACAGTAATCAAAAGTACATGGACGCAGCACCGTTTGCGCAAATTACCTTAGATTCTATCCAATCTGCAGATCCTAAAAATCCAACCGTTAAACCGGTGCCTTATGTAGGTATTCAGTTTGTTGCTATTCCTGAGTTTCAAGGAATTGGTACAGCTGTTGGGCAACAATTTTCAGCAGCATTAACTGGCCAAATGACCGTTAAGCAAGCGCTTAGTACGTCTCAGCACCTTGTTGAGCGAACAATGCGTAAAGCTCGCTATCCTAAATAGCATGTAATGGGCGGGTAAGTACTCAAACTTACCCAATATTTTATGTCAATTCTATTTACTTGTTAGTTATAAACGCTATCAAGGGTTTCTGATTTTCACTTGATAGTTAACAAGTAAATAGAATTGGCTTTTTTAAGGTCACCTTTATGGCAACAACTAACTCGCGCACGCTTGCTCGGTTTATGCTTCTTCCAAGTGTAATTTTATTACTTGCTTGGATGATAGTTCCGCTGTGTATGACACTGTATTTTTCTTTTATTGATTACAACTTACTCGTTCCAGGGGATAAAGAGTTTGTAGGCTTTTTAAACTATGAATTTTTCCTAACTGATCCGGCTTTTTTTGAATCATTTTTTAACACGCTCTACCTAGTAACTGGGGTTTTACTTATCACTATTTGTGGTGGTATTGGCTTAGCTATTTTACTAGACCAAGCAATATGGGGGCGAAACTACGTTCGCATTATGGTACTAGCCCCATTTTTTGTAATGCCAACTGTGTCGGCATTGGTATGGAAAAACATGCTAATGAACCCAGTTAATGGCTTATTTGCACACTTTGCTATTTGGCTTGGCTTTGAACCTATCGACTTTTTTGCTCAAATGCCGTTATTTTCAATCATCATAATTGTGTCTTGGCAGTGGTTACCATTTGCAGCTTTAATACTGCTAACAGCAATACAATCACTCGACCGTGAACAATTAGAAGCGGCTGATTTAGACGGAGCTGGCCCATTTAGTAAGTTCTTCTACATCGTTTTACCGCATTTATCACGTGCGGTAACCGCTGTAATTTTAATCGAAACTATATTTTTACTGTCAATTTTTGCTGAAATATTAGTTACAACCAGTGGCGGTCCTGGTTATTCGTCAACCAATATAACGTACTTAATTTATACGCAATCGCTACTTCAGTTTGATGTAGGCGGCGGTTCGGCAGGGGGCATAGTTGCAGTTATTATTGCAAATATAGTCGCTATATTTTTAATGCGCTTAATTGGCAAAAACTTGGAGGGTTAATTATGACTATAAAAGATAGCCGTCGTTCCAAACTAATTTATACCATTGCTGCATGGACAATAAGCGGCATGATTTTCTTTCCAATTTTATGGACGTTAATCACCAGTTTTAAAACGGAAGCCGAAGCAATTTCAGCAAGCCCAAGCTTATATGCGTTTGATTGGACGCTCGAAAATTACCGCGATGTACTGTCGCGCTCGCCATACTTTAACCATTTTTGGAACTCTGTAGTTATATCACTAGGTTCAAGTTTACTGGGGTTATTAATTGCGGTACCTGCTGCGTGGTCTATGGCGTTTGTGCAAACTAAAAAAACAAAGCACTTATTAATGTGGATGCTTTCAACCAAAATGTTACCACCAGTAGGCGTACTTATTCCTATCTATTTATTGTTTCGCGACTTTGCATTACTCGATACAAAATTAGGTTTGGTTATTGTAATGACACTCATTAACTTACCAATAATGGTATGGATGCTTTACACCTACTTTAGAGAAATACCAAACGAAATACTTGAAGCTTCTCGTATGGATGGCGCAACAATTGGTGAAGAAATATTCCATGTTTTATTGCCAATAGCCTTACCAGGTATAGCCTCAACGCTATTACTCAATGTTATTTTGTCGTGGAACGAAGCGTTTTGGACACTTATTTTAACCGCTGCAAATGCTGCACCTTTAACGGCATTTATTGCCAGTTACTCAAGCCCTGAGGGGTTATTTTACGCTAAGTTATCGGCAGCATCTGCCATGGCCATTGTGCCAATTTTAATACTTGGTTGGTTTAGTCAAAAACAATTAGTGCGTGGATTAAGTTTCGGCGCAGTAAAATAGGAGAATACACATGGGCAGCATCACACTAAAACAAGTCACTAAAAACTTTGATGAAGTAAACGTAATTAAACCGCTCGACTTAGAAATTAAAGACGGTGAATTCATCGTTTTTGTTGGGCCATCGGGCTGTGGTAAATCTACATTACTTCGTATGATCGCAGGTCTTGAAGATACCACCAGTGGTAATATAGAAATCGATGGTATAGATGCCACAAAAACACCGCCGGCAAAAAGAGGCTTGGCAATGGTGTTTCAATCATATGCGTTATACCCGCATATGACCGTGCGTAACAATATTGCTTTTCCTTTAAAAAGAGCCAAGGTAAGCCCTGCAGAAATTGAGAGTAAAATTGCTAACGCTGCTAAAATTCTTAATTTGACCGATTATTTAGATCGAAAGCCTGGGCAATTATCGGGCGGTCAACGTCAGCGCGTAGCAATAGGGCGCGCAATTGTACGTCAGCCTTCAGCCTTTTTGTTTGATGAACCGCTTTCGAATCTTGATGCGTCATTACGTGTAAATATGCGTTTAGAAATATCTGAATTACATAAAAGTTTAGTCACAACAATGATTTATGTTACGCACGATCAGGTTGAAGCCATGACAATGGCAGATAGAATCGCGGTATTTAATGCCGGTATTATTGAACAAGTAGGCACACCTTTAGAGCTTTATAAAAACCCTGTAAACAAATTTGTAGCTGGTTTTATAGGTTCGCCAAAAATGAATTTTATAGATGCTCCACAAAATGAAGATGCGAATGTTAGCTGTATTGGTATTCGACCAGAGCATATAACACTCTCTACTGAGCAAGGTACTTGGGCTGGAACTGTAGGTGTAATTGAGCATTTAGGTTCGGAGAGCTTTTTACATATAAATATTGAAGGCAAAGGGACCGTAACAGTAAAAGCAGATGGTGATTGCCCATTAAAATATGGCGACAGTATTTACCTAAGCGCACCGGCTGATAAAGTATTAAAGTTTGATAATAACGGTTTAACAATTCGCTAAAGCCTATTTTTAATTACCTTAAATAGCACCTTTATAAGGGTGCTATTAACTAAATTCTAATTACATAATCCTATGAAACCTAGGTATTTTTTATTAAGGGATGGTATATTTACAATTATAAATAACAAAAACGTTATTGATAAATAGATGCTCCAAAATTAATAAAATAATTTATATAGCAGCACATATAATTAAAATTATGTAATGAAAATAAGGACTTGGTTTTCCTTCTATTTTAAGAGGTTTACGTGGTAAAGCTATCAAATACAGAAATTAGAAAGCTAGATGATGCAGCAAGAGCAGGGTGGTTATATTATGTTGGCGGTAACACACAAGATGAAATTGCTAAAAAGCTAAATATATCGCGTCAATCTGCACAAAGAATGGTCGCACTATCTGTTAGCCAAGGATTAATTAAAGTTAGACTTGACCACCCGATTGCTAAATGTATGGATTTGGCCGAAAAATTAAAAAGCCGTTTTGGGTTAGATTCGTGTGAAGTTGTACCGAGTGATCCGTCTGAACCATCATCTACATTAGGATTGGCTCAAGCTGGCGCGGCAGAAATAGAACGCCATTTAAAATCAGAACAACCCAAAGTACTTGCTATGGGAACCGGTCGAGTTTTACGTGCATGTGTCGATGAGCTTAGAACCGTTGATTGTCCGCAACATAAAATTGTAGCAATGCTAGGTAATATGGCTTTAGATGGATCGGCTTCACCTTATGATGTTGTAGTAAGAATGGCCGAACACACCAATGCAAAACATTACCCAATGCCATTACCAGTTTTACCAAGAAGTATTGAAGAAAAAGAACAGTTACATGCACAACAAAATATTACCGGTAATTTAAAACTCGCTAAAGATGCCGATGTAACATTTGTGGGTATTGGTAGCTTAGGTGAAAAGTCGCCATTACATATAGATGGTTTTATTGATGCGCAAGAACTTAAAGAGTTGCAAGATCTTGGTGCCGTTGGTGAAATGATTAGTTGGGTGTTTGATAAAAACGGTAAGCTTTTAGATTGCACAGTTAATCAGCGCGTAGCAAGTACGCCATTAAAAACAAATGCTAACAAACAGATTTATGCGATAGCTGCTGGTGAAGAAAAAGTGTTTGCCATTTTGGGCGCAGTAAGGTCAAACATGATCAGTGGATTAATTACTAACGAATATACAGCTGAGCGTTTACTAAGTGTTGATTAAACAATTTGGTAAATAAAGTATCCGTATTAGTAATACCAGTTATTGTAATAAAAGCACTTAATGTCCGATACCGCCTAGTATTGGACATAGCAAGGGCGCATTTAAGCGCCCTTATAATATATGCATTAACTACCTATAATTTATATTATGTTAAATAGCATAAATAAATACATAACCAAGTTACTCACCTTCATTAATTAACGTATAAACGCGATATTTTGACTATTTAATAAGCATTAACCTACTTATCTTAATAGTTAATGTTTTTCCCATTTACGCTATTAGCTTCTTGAACATATAAAAATACCGCTTGATTATTAATATATCCAAGCGGTATTAACAATAACTTCCTAGTAGATATTTCATCCAGTAAAATTCAAGATGTTGAATTTAATGGCTTTTTAACTATCCTAGTGATGTACTTGCTGAGACTTTAGAATTTTTTATCATTCATAAATTCACTAATAAGCTCAGATACTTTATCTGGATACTCATCAACAACCCAATGTGCGGCTTTATCTATCCAAACCAATGATGAATTTGGAATTGCTTCTTCTAACATTGGCGCATATTTTGGCTTTTGAAATTTGTCTTCTTCACCCCATAATATGAGTGCTTCATGAGGTAAGCTTTTAAGATCGCCTGCAATAGCTTGTGTATATTCTTTATTGAGTCTGCGCATGTTACTAAATAAAGCGGCTTTTCCTTGCTCGTTGCTCCATGGTTTTAAGTATATTTCCATTAACTCTTCAGTCATTACGCTAGAATCGTATACACCTTTAGGGATGAAATCTCTTAATGTATCAACAAATTCAGCTACACTTGTCTTTTCTTCTACTCCAGGTTCTAGCAAAGGTTCAAATTCTGGTATTGGCCAAGAATCAAAACATACACTATCTATTAAAACTAATCCGTTTACTTTATCAGGATGATTTACCGCCATTAATTGAGCAACACCACCACCAATATCATGTGCAGCAATATTAACTTTAGAAATACCGAGTTCTTCCATAAACTTACACATTATTCTACATTGCGCATTTATAGATACATCGGTGTTAATTGGCATATCTGATTCACCAAAGTTTAGTAAATCAGGCGCTATTACTCGATGTTCTGATGCGAGTTTGGGTATCACATTCCGCCATAAAAATTTGTTAGTTGGTATGCCATGTATTAATAATAAAGGTGTGCCTTGTCCCATTTCTTGATAAGCAATTTGATGACCTTCTACTGTAACGTACTGTGTTTTGCTCATAATTTTGCCTCGTTAACTTTAAAAATTATAATGTTTAATAAACTATAAAATTAGAATATAACCTTATAAAGCAAATTCCATCCCAAGATGTGCATTTATTAATTATTAAAAAATATTAATGTTTTAAAAGTTAAACCCTTGTGGTACGTGGGCTCTAGGCTAAATAAATTTACTAACTTTATAATATTACAGCGTTTAATAATTGAGATTATTAACCGCTTTAAAAAGTGTGAAACGATGACTCGTATACATGCAACAATTACAAAAGCGTAGTTTGTAATAATTTAAAGTAATTATTCTTATTAAAGGATTTTTACAAATTTAAATATATTAAAGGTTCATATACACAAAAGCGCTAAATAAATATTAGTCTTTAAAAAATTATAATTTAATTTTTTAATAAGCTATAAATAAAAATAGTTAACCGCCCTACTGTTTCTATTTATCATTCCAAGAAAGTTCTAATATTTTCAATTAATACGCTTTGCTTAACTGGCTTTAACAAAAGACCGTTAAACCCAAGCTTCACGTACTTATTATCACTATTTTCGTTTTCACTAAATGTATGAGCTATAATTTTTGTTGCTGATGCGTCAGCATGCTTCCTGATTTTTAGCATTGCATCAGTGCCTGTAAATTGCGGCATTACTATATCCATTAAAATAATATCGTAAATATTTTGAGAAACCATCAATAGCGCCTCTATAGCACTTGATGCGAAATCTATTAAAATATTTTCTTCATTAAGCATTTTTCTTATTACTATTTCTATTAGTAAGTCATCATCTACTAAAAGTAGTCGTTTAGTTTTATTTATTGGCGTTACTTTAAACTCGATAACTTCTGCCATATTTTCATTAATGTTTTTCATTTATTACCCCAGCGGCTTATCTTTTTAAAATACGTGTTATTTGGTTTATTAAAACACCTTGTTTCACTGGCTTTAATAACATGTCATCAAAGCCCTGATTTACATATTTAGATTCTGTATCGGGTGTCGATGTATGCGCAATTATTTTAGTTTTAGAATTATCACTGTGTTTTTTAATTTTTAACATAGCGTCAGTTCCCGACAATTCTGGCATTACTATATCCATTAGAATAATGTCGTAACTATTTTGCGGAACCATCAACATAGCCTCTATCGCACTGCATGCGTAATCTATTATGATATTCTGATCTTTTAGCATTGCCCTAATCACAATTTCTACAAGTGGATCGTCATCAACAAGTAGTAGCGTGTTTTGGTGATTTTTAGTCACTAAACTCGCTTTTACTAAATCAGTATTTAATGAGCTACTTGGTACTTTTTGCACATTGTCTTTATCTTGCTTAGTTGCTTTGTTTACCAGCATAGAAAGCGTTATCGTTGATTTATTCGCGTTACTACTTACAGTTATCGCTTTACCACCTAACATTTTAAATATTGAGATAAAAAACTTTAACTCTAATGAAACGTCTTTATCATCTATAAAGCGCATTATGTCATCACCCGATATACTTTTAAGCTCAGTTATAAAGTAACTACTGTCGATTAAATTGCTTAATGAAAAGTCTAGGTGTAAGTAATTACGGTTACTTTCATTTTTAATCTGAGCGTTAATAGATAGCGTTGTATTATTTGACGAATCCAAAACCTCTGTCACTAACTGAATAACCAATTGAGAAATTAACTTTTCATCGCTTACCACGGTTAACCCAGGCGTAATATTATTTTTAAGAACTATTTTTTTGTTTTCAGCTTCTTTAGTTAAAATCGAAATATTATTATTGATCATATGATTCAGGTTAACGTTTTTGGCCTGCAGTTTTAACTTACCTATTTCCGATTTATTTATATTTACGGGTTGTTGAATTACACTTTCGAGCTGGTCGCATGCATCAGAAATATTCCCCACATTGTTTTTAAATTCGTTAAAGCTTATTGGATCTTTAGATATTTGAACTAATGACTTTAAAGATGATAAAGGCGTTTTTAATTGACGGCTAAGCCTTGTAACAAATTTTTCTTTTAATTGATTTGTCTGTTTTGATTTTTCAAGAACATCAGCGAGTAAACATTCTTTTTGATGTGCCTCTGTATCATCTCTAAAGTAGCAAACGAAACCATTAAAATCTGTATGTCTTTGTAATACAGTTATCCACTTCCCGTCTGTAAAACCTATATCTATTAATTGGTTACGATCATCATCAAGCTTATGATGTTCATGGTAGTGATTTATAATATTATTCTGCTGCGCAATACTTACCAGCTGGCTATACGATAGCTGACTATTTTGTTTATTCACTTGTGCAAATAAAAGGTTAAATGCATTGTTGGTGATCACAGGAAATTCGTGGCTATTAAAAATAGCAAACCCATGCGGCAGTGCATCAAGAGAACTTGAAAAAAGCTCTTCTCTATTGAGTATTAACTGATTTTTTTGTTTTATTTCGTTGTGTAAACGTCTTGGCAAACGTAAAAAATAATACACAAAGGCAAATACACAAAAAGAGATTAACCCTAATCTAATTAAACTATATTTAGTTATTTGTGGGCGTACTATTTTATTCATAGGTTGCACATGTAAGCGCCATGTAGGTGGAAAACGACTACTTAAAGCGCTAATACTATTTTTAATTATACTCGGGCTAACTTTTTGGCTTTTTGCTCTGATAAAATCGGTGTCAAACAAGGGTTGTTCAACCATTTTATTAGTAGCTAATTTTTGACCGATTAATGCACGTGGGTTTTGAATGCTCAGTGCAATATTTGAATAGTTACTTGGATCTATACTCTTTTGCTCTACATCGTGAACAGTTACTGTTTGGCCGGCAGACATATTTTTGTTTACTACCCAGGCTGTTACGTTATTTTCATCGTTTACCTGTCTAATTCCCAAAGCTGAAGCTAACATGCCAGAGGTGATGAGTAATGTGAGAGCCGCAGTGGTTGCGCCTTTGTTACTTTTCATAATATTCCTCCGGAGTAACTTTCACTGCCACACTTTTATGGCAGTGAGCCTTAAGCTTGGTATTCAAACCTGGTTACCTTGTGTTAGTTACCTTGTGAACCGCCTGCTGCTGTACGTGTTGCAGCATCGCCGCTTGGTGTTGCATTAACAAGTGCGGCACTTTCACTAAAGTCTGATGCAACAAAAGTGAATGAACTACCATCGCCTGCGTACACGTCAACTGAATCTACAAACCCAGAGCCAGACACTTCAGCTGTGCCTTCGGCGTTAATCATGCCGTCAAATACATAGCTTTGGTCAAGTGAGCCAATTGCTTCAGCTACATCTTCAAGCTCGCTGGTTACAGAGTCACGTAATGTAGATAAACCAATTACAAGTGCTGCTACCATTGATGTAGAAAGAATGATTAGCTCTGACGTTAGTACAAAACCTTTTTGCTTTTTGCCATTTAAGTTATGTTTAATAGTTTTCATAATCGTAGCCTTTAAATTAAAAGAGCTTATGCTCACTTTATATATAGCGAGGACCGTGCCAATTGAAAATGGCTATTAAATACAGGTGGTTATAGTTTTTATGTGTGTTTTTTTAGCTTTTTTTATTTTTGATTTGCAAAATGCAAATCAATATTAAAATGAGACTTGTGAGATTACGTATAAAAGGTAGGATGCGCGAAAGCTTTACTCCTATTTTTAATAAATAATAAAGTGGTTTTGGCTCCTTAATAATGCCAAATTGTAGGCATAAAAAAAGGCCCTGAGGCCTTAAGAGTAGCAACTACCTAAAACGGAGAGTTTTCCGCGCCTAGCAAGTGCTTTTTGATGCGTGGGTTCTGCACGTAAAACTTGCTCATAGTAGCCACAGGCCAATAAATTATTAGCATTCGCTTCTTCAATTAACCCTTTATGGTAAAAATAGGCGGTGCTATTTAAACCAAACTTAACCGAAAGCTCTAAGTAATTTGAAGCTATAACGTAACTGCCCTGCGCATAATGTAAAGAAGCCATTTGTAGGTATGGTGAAGCATGTGTACCAAAAACATCAACGCCGTATTGAGCAATGCTTTTTGCTTTAGCTAAATTACCTTGCTCTATTGCTAACGTAACCCCTAAAGTTATTGCGTTTAACGGCGGGTTAGCTTTATTAAGCAGAGTATTTGTAACTTGTTGAGACTGATTAGCACGGCCACTTTTATAAAGTACATAGGCCGATATCGACAGTATTGCTGTGTTATCAGGGTGTTCAAGCATGAGCTGATTCACCTCATGGACTAAGTTCAAACAGTTACTTGCATTAATACCTTCGCACTTTAATGGTTGGGCATTTAATTGGTATTTTTTTACTATGTCACCCAACGCACTGTAAGGATTTACTGTTGGCTTGTAATCAATATGAGCGCAACCCGATAAAGTAAGCAGTAAAATAATATAAAATATTTTCATAGCCCTTGCTCCTGTATATAGCTAAGTACCTGGGTGTCTATATTTGCCTGTTCCCACGAACGTAATGTGTTAATTGGTTCACGCACCAGGTTTGGAGTTACAACAATTATCAGCTCGCGGTTGTTTTCACTTTTACTGGTTGTTTCGCTTAACTTGCCTAGCATGCTATTGCCGTTGCCATCAGGTACAAAGTCGTGGCTTGCATTGTTATCTGTGCTAATTAAGCCACCAATAATAAGAGGCTGCCCATCTTTTAAACGCGTTGATGTTTGCATGCTGCGTGTATTAAATGCACTACTGTTTAAACTGCTGCCTGTGCTTTGTGCAATTTCGGCGGTTAACGTGGTATCGGGTAGTGAAATTACTGGGTTTAGATCAAGTGTTATTCTGTCTTTGTCGTCAACCATCGCGCGTACATTTAATTCAACTCCGAATGATTTAAATTCCGTACCGCTAAACACCGACCCACTACTATCTTGCTGACCGCTTGTAATGCCAGATGGGCTATAACTTGTAGGTACAGGTACTTCACCACCGACTTTAAACACGGCACTTTCACCGGCTAAAACCGTAATTGTAGGGCGAGAAAGCGTTCGCGATATACCTTCTTGTTCAAGTAATGAAAACAACATATCAATGGCAAACTGTGAGGTAGAAAGCTGTAAGTTATTAGTTAATTGACCACCAATTAATTGCAGCGCATTTTCTATTGTTGCAGAGCCAGATTCGCGATTAGTCATACCGTCACGGCCAAACAAGCCTGCTTCTTTTTCGTATCCATTTGAGAGCACTCTAATATCTGGGCGCCATTGCTTTAACCTACGTTGATTTACTTCGTATAATTGCACCGACACACGAACTTGCGGTAAATCTTCAACTTCAATGCTCGACAAAACTTTACCGCCAGCCACTGAAAGAAGCGTTGCTCTTGCAATATTAGAACTCACATTACTTAAGTTTAATCCTGATGTAGCATCGTTTATTAACCCGCCCGACTCGTTGGCAAGTACTTCAATACCAGAGCTTTTATCCTGCGTTGCGCCGCCCATTAAGTTATTAGGATCAAGAGGAGAACCCTGAGTTTGTAATGTCTGCTCTGGTTCGAATAATTTATTAATTGTATTTAATAAGCGCACTAGCTCAATCTGGTTTCTTACAGAGCACGAGAGTAAAAATACATCGTTGTCGTCATTTGACAATTCATCAACCGAGATGCGCTTAATAGTTACTTTATCTGCACCCATTGATTTAATTACTTCGTTAATACGCTCTTCTTTTGGCTTGGGCGCTTGAGTTACTTTTATTAAATTAATAATAGCGACTTTACTCGAGTTTTGAGAGCTGCCGCCGTTTGCGTTACCTAAGCTTTGCAAGCGTTGAGCAAGTGAATTAAACACACCTTGGTTAGGATTTGAGGTAATAACGGGTTGTGATGCTTGTGAGCTACTGGCATAAAGGTCGTTTTTGCAGCTTCATAAGCAGCATGACGATAATTTATAGTCGGTACTTCACCACGTAATACAACAGCATGGCGATCAGGCGCTATGGTTAGCTGCACGTCAGGATGAATATCGTTGAGGGCATTTTCAAGCACGCTGTAATCTTCGGTTACGCCAAGTAAAAATGTTTCAGAGCTTTTATCGTCGTACCACACCATCATAGATGTACGGCCCAACTTTTTAGCTAAAATTAGTAGCTCACGGCCATTAACCACGTTCACATCAAGCGTTGTTTCATGGCCAAGTGCAATGCGAGAAATATCACGGGTAAACACAAAGCGAGTATGCGTCCATTTAACCAAGTGCGATACTTTTTGTACCCGCTCACCATTTGCATTTTCTATATAATCTAAATGACTTTCACTGCCCATGGCGGTAAAAGATATTAGTAATAGTATAAAAATAAACTTTAACATAAGCCTTTCCCTCAATTTGCTTATTGAATAGGTAGCAAGTATGAGACCAAGGGTTTTTATTTTTATTATCAGTAGATTGAAGTTTATAAATGTGGTTTTTATTATTTTGATTCGCAAATTGCAAATCAACAAGTCATGAAGAGATTATCATAGGAATAAGAGCTGAGAGGTATGGCGCAAAGCGAGTAAAATAAGCTCTGCGCTAGTTTTAATTAATGCAAAGCGGCTGTAAACGGGATGCTTTCACAAATTTTTGCTTCAGCTATAAGTAGCTCTTCTAGGCGAACATCAACCTCTTCTTTTTCAAAGTATTCGTAAGCAAGCTCTACAAATAGGTTTTTATGTTTTTCTTCTGATTTGGCAATAGCAACATAAAAGTCTTTTTCTTTACCCTCAGGAAGTGCTTGTGCTACTAAAGAAAAACGCTCGTGGCCACGTGCTTCAATTACACCGCCAACCAGTAATCGGTCCATTAAAAAACCATCACGACCGTGTCTAAATAGTGCACGTATTTGTTTTATGTACGGATCTTTTTTGTCGTCACCTAGGTTTACATCGCGCTCTAAAAGTAACTTAAGCACTTGTTTAAAGTGTATTAATTCTTCTAGTGCTAAATCGGTCATGGCTTTTACTAATTTACGTTTGTCTGGGTAATGCGAAAGCATAGACATAGCCATACCCGATGCTTTTTTTTCAGCAGCGGCATGATCTTGTAAAAAAGTATTAAAGTCAGCAAGGACAACTTCGGTCCATTCAAATGGGGTGTGGTATTTTAATTCAAACATGTTCTGTACAACTTAAATAATAATGCGGGGATTTTAACGTATTTGATTTAAAAAATCTTGTAAGGCAGTAATTTATCTATGCGCCCTTTAGCCGTAGACTCAACTTTTAACGGGTGTTTAATATCGTTCCATGCGGTGACTTTTCCGCCCATATTCATTTTTTCAAAATCAGTTTTATCACTTTCTAACCCTAAAAAATTACACAACTTTTTGTAACTATTAGGCTTTGCTATATCAATGGATAAAAAATCGTCGTCACGGTTATTAAAGTACGTTTGAGCATCATTAAAATGTGTATCATAACAGTCTACTAAGTAACTATCGTCGCTAATATTATCAAGCGAAAGCTCATTAAACGTATTTAAATAACAGCGTTTTATATGAATATTAAAGCCCCCGTCTGCACGGGTTAAATTAGTGTGCATACGCGTTAAAAGCTGCTTTATTGAAGGTAGCCATGCACTCAATTCGCGCTCTAAATAAATAAACTTAGAGTCTGGGTAATGAATATCAAGTGCTTTAAAGTCGTTAAATATGGGAGTGTCGGCAATCGCGTTAGCATTTTCAAAACAAGCATTAGTATACGCGGTATGCGCCGTTGTAATGCCGAGCTCTAAAAATGCGTGGCACACACTCGTTGTGCCGGTACGCGGTAAACCTATTATAAATATTTTGCTCATTAGCTTTTCTTTAATTAGCCACGTGTTACTAGCAATAAAAAGGCGCTAACAATAATCACCAAAAATGTAGCAATAGTACCAATTTGGCGATATTTCAGACTTTTTTCTACTATGCCTAAATTTTGAAATACACGCCCTATTAATAACGCACCACCTAATATATGGCAGTAATGGCTAGCAAGTCCTTGGTACTCTGCCAAAAAGAGTAAAATTAAAGCAATTGGCACGTATTCCATAAAGTTAGCGTGGGCACGTACAGCACGTTGCAGCGTTGCGTTACCGTTATCACCAAGTGATATCTGCTCAGCGCGGCGCACTTTTATTACGTTAAAGCTCAAATAAATGTAAAAGAAGGCAAGTAATGCAGCATAAGTTGAAATGATCACGGCGTTTTCCTGTTATTTTTATCGCATAAGCATGCGCTTTATTATTGTGGGCGTGATAATAACATATAAATTTGAGCAGCATTATCAGAAGTTTAATAAATGCCTATGCTAAGCTAGGGTATTAAGTAAGTAGAAATTACATAAGGATTTTATGTTTGTACCTCGCAAAGTAGCCGACAGTTACCGTGAAATGATTAACAGTATTGGCTTTTACCCTTCGATGCTTTCAGTGGGCTTTTTAGCATTTGCCATTATTACTATGTCGGTTGAATATTTAGCGCCTATTGAGCAGCTAAAATCGTTTATATCGGTTGTACTTGTTGATAGCGCTGAAAACGCACGTACTATTTTAAGCACCTTAGCGGGGAGTATTATTTCGCTTACCGTGTTTAGTTTTTCAATGGTAATGGTCGTTTTAAATTCGGCCAGTGCGAGTTTATCGCCCCGCGTAGTACCTGGGCTTATTACGCGTAAATCACATCAAATGGTTTTGGGCTTTTATTTAGGCAGCATAATTTACTCAATTATTATGCTTATAAATATTAATAAACTTGAAGGTGGCAGTACGGCTATTCCTTCAATTGGTGTGTTATTCGCACTTGTTTTTGGATTGATTTCATTAGGTTTATTTGTATTTTTTATACATTCAATCTCTCGTGCTATTCAGGTTGATAACGTATTAAATGGCTTGTTTAGCCAAACTAAAAACGAAATTAAAACAATAATACAAAGACAACAAGAAAACCCAGTTGAGGACTTTCCAGACTTTAGTAAGTGGCATTCGGTTAGCAGTAAAACAGAGGGCTATTACAAAGGCGTGCAAACCGATAAGCTCTGTGCCATTTTGGCAGAGCAAGATATAAAGGTGTATATCTCTGTTAACCAAGGCTATTTTACAGTTAAAGGCTATCCTTTTTTAAAGTGTAATAAAGACATATCAAACGATGAAGAGCTGATAAATAAAATTCTCGACTGCTTTATTTTTTATATAGAAGAGTACATTAGCGATCATTACCGTTATGGGTTAACGCAAATATCAGAAATTGCAGTTAAGGCAATGAGCCCGGGCATAAACGATCCAGGTACTGCGGTTAAATCAATTGATATGCTGAGTATTTTACTTATTCAACGGCTGTCAATTAACGATATTAACTACTCGTTTGAGCACAGTGATAATGGACCATTACTATACCTTCATGAAACAAGCTTTGATGAGTTATTACATGACAACTTTACACCGCTGCGTAATTACGCCAAAGGCGATGCATACGTAATGACAAATGTGCTTGAGGCATTTAAAAACATTTTGTTTATTGCCCATAAAGATACCGATGCACGAAACAGTTTATTTAATTACTTAAATGCGATTGTTGATGACATAAATGAACATGTAACTAATGAATACGACAGACGCGAAGTGACTAATATGCTCAACTCAATAGCGCGCATTAGCCAAGAGCAAGGTGAGAAGTTGGTGGCACGTTTTGAGCACCACCAAAAATAAATTTAATCTATGTAGTACACGGCATAGCTTGAAGCCGTTACTTTAATCTCTCCAGCATGGTAGGCATCAGGTACATAGTTACTTGGTGCGCTATCAGCCATCATTACTTTTTCTGCGCGCATATAAGGCTGCGACTGAACATTGAGTGGACTCAGTGATGCGCTGTACACTCCTTTTAAATCAACGCCATAATCTTCACTAAACTCTTTTGCTGCATCCCGTGCGTCTTTAATTGCTAACTTTTGCGCTTTTTTGTGCAGCTCGTTGTAGTTACTTGCTAAAAATTGCGTTTGATTAATTTCGTTAATACCGTTGTTAACTAAGCTTTGTAGTAATTCAGGGTATTTATTTATATCGCTAAGTTTTACAGTTAATGTACGAGAAACCTTAAAGCCTTTAAATTCTTGATTACCGGTAGTGCGGTTATATTGGCTATCACGGTTTATTGAAATTTGTCCGGCGTTTATATCTCCCTCTTTAACACCAATTTCTTTTACGAGCTTAATTGCTTTAGCGATGGTTAGGTCGGTTTTATTTTTAGCAGCAATTAAGTCTTTATCAACTTCGGTAATACCTACACTAAGCTGTACGTAATCTGGCATTGTGGTAAGAGTTGCTTCGCCTTTAACATAAATATGAGGAGCATCGGGGGTCGCTGCCGCAAGTGCATCAAAACTAAGTACGTTAAAAGCCAGTGCACTACCTAAAACAAGA
The DNA here is from genome assembly GCF_001974875.1 of Pseudoalteromonas sp. EB27. Taxonomy (GTDB): domain Bacteria; phylum Pseudomonadota; class Gammaproteobacteria; order Enterobacterales; family Alteromonadaceae; genus Pseudoalteromonas. Next base: position 12,258 of record NZ_MTQD01000021.1, on the reverse strand, counting down.
GTCAGTGTTTTCATTGAGTCGATCCTTTAATTTTGTAAATGCTATTAAAGACCTTACGTGGTTAATTAAATATGAACAAGCACAAAAAAACAGGCAATTGCCTGTTTTTTGTTAATGGCTGTAACTTAACGTACAGCCTCATTTACTTTAAATTACGGGTACCGTTATTAAACACTACAACGTTTATAGTTACGGTATTTTGGTAACCAGTAATTTTTGTCGATTGCTGCCCATAACGCATCATCAGTAATCTCAAGAGCAACGCCCTCTTCGATTGCTTTTTTAGCAATGGCAAATGCAATACGCTTACTTAGCGTTTCAATTTCCGTAAGGGCTGGTAATAAACTACCTTTACCTGTGTTTGCACGTGGCGACGACTCTGCAAGCATTTCGCTAGACACACTTAACATTGCATCTGTAATGCGTGTCGCTTTAGCGGCAATAACACCTAAACCAATACCCGGGAAAATATAGCTATTGTTACATTGTGGGATTGGAAAAATTTCACCGTTGTGTTCTACCGGATCAAATGGGCTACCTGTTGCAACAAGTGCTTTACCGTCAGTCCACTTAATTACATCAGCAGGATGCGCTTCTACCTGCTTAGATGGATTACTTAATGGGAAAATAATTGGCTGTTCACAACCGGCGTGCATTGCTCGAATAGCTTGCTCAGTAAACAAACCAGGTTGACCTGAAACACCAATTAAAATGTCTGGTTGTGCACAGTGCATAACATCAAGAAGTGATGCGTATTCACCGCTGTAAGTCCAATCACTTACCGAGCTTTGCGGTTGTGCAAGTGCTTGTTGGAAATCGCGTAAGCCTTCCATACCCTCTGTAAGTAGGCCAAAACGGTCAACCATAAATACTTGGCTACGCGCTTGAGCTTCACTAATACCTTCAAAAACCATTTGGCTAATAATTTGCTCAGCAATACCACAACCAGCAGAGCCTGCACCCACAAAAACTACTTTTTGTTGGCTAAGGGTTGAATTTTTAACGCGACACGCTGCAAGTAAAGAACCTACCGTTACAGCCGCAGTACCTTGAATGTCATCGTTAAAGCTACAAATTTCATTGCGGTAGCGCTTAAGTAACGGCATTGCATTTGGTTGTGCAAAATCTTCAAACTGAAGTAACACATTTGGCCAGCGACGTTTAACCGCTTTAATGAATAAATCTAAAAACTCATCGTATTCGTCTTGGGCAATACGCTTATGGCGTGCACCCATGTACATAGGATCGTTTAAAAGCTTTTCGTTATTAGTACCCACATCAAGCATTACAGGTAATGTGTATGCTGGGCTTATACCACCACACGCAGTGTAAAGTGACAATTTACCAATTGGGATACCCATGCCGCCAATACCTTGATCGCCAAGGCCTAAAATACGCTCGCCATCGGTTACAACAATAACTTTTACTTTACCTTTAGTAGCGTTGCGTAAAATGTCGTCAATTTGGTAACGATCTTCATACGAAATAAATAAGCCACGCGCGCTGCGGTAAATGTCTGAGAATTTTTCACAAGCATCCCCAACTGTAGGCGTGTAAATGATTGGCATCATTTCTTCAAGATGATCCCGCACTAAACGGTAGTAAAGTGTTTCGTTGTTATCTTGAATCGCACGTAAGTAAATATGCTTATTAAGGTTGTCGGTAAAGCTAGAATATTGCTGATAACAACGCTCGACTTGCTCTTCAATTGTTTCAAAGCGAGGAGGAAGTAAACCAGCAAGATTGAAATTTTCGCGTTCTTTTTTACTAAAGGCGCTGCCTTTATTTAATAGCGGTGTTTCAATTAGGCCAGGGCCAGAATGATGAATATATAAGTAGTTAGGATCAGTATTAGTTGTCATATTTCCAGGCTTTAACGGAGTCTTAAGTTATGATCTGTCATTATCAGTGTTAAAGGTTTAATTGCAACGACAATTAAGCTAGTCAGACCATTGAGAGAAAATACATGCAGGCTTCACTGCCCGCATGTATATTATACATAATTTAAAATTGTATAGTGGCGTTATTATCAGTTAAATCAGATAACGCAACACCTTCACGGCGTGGATCAGCTCCGCCGTAAAGTTTGTCATTTTTAACTTCAACTGCGTGTAAGCCCGAGTTTAAGTCAATAATACGTACATTGTGGCCGCGTTTAGTAAGTGCAGGTGCAATGGCTTCAATGGCTGTGCCTTTTTCAAGGCTGGTGTAATCGTTACGATTTGTTGTACGCGGTAAGTTAATAGCGTCTTGCGCTGATAAATTCCAGTCAATAACACCCACAACAACTTGTGCAACGTAATCTATGATACGACTACCGCCAGGTGAGCCTACAATTAAACGTAAGCTGCCATCTTTATTAAATACCATTACCGGTGACATAGAGCTACGCGGGCGTTTACCAGCCTCTACACGGTTTGCTACAAGCTTGCCGTTTTTACGTGGCGATAACGAAAAGTCAGTTAGTTGGTTATTTAAAATAAAGCCATTAACCATAACCGTGGAGCCAAACGCCATTTCAATTGAACTAGTCATCGAAACGGCATTACCTTTACTATCTACAATAGAGACATGAGAAGTAGAAGGTAACTCGTATGAATCATCCATTGCATAACTTAGGTACCCTACTGGATTACCGGCTACGGCTTTTTGGTCTGTTTCGGTAATTAATTTAGCGCGTGAGGCAATGTAATCTTTGTTTAATAGCTCTTTTGTAGGTACTTGCGTGAAATCGGGATCGCCCATGTACATATCGCGATCGGCAAATGCAATACGCGAAGCTTGGCTAAAGTAATGAATCGCCTTTTCGCCATTTGGTTTAAGTGCGCTCATATCTTTATGCTCAAGTAGGCCAAGCATTTGTAGCACAGCTACACCGCCACTACTTGGTGGCGCCATAGAACACACGTTATAAGCACGGTATTGTATACATACCGCATCGCGTTCTTTACTTTTGTAATCTGCTAAATCTTGCACACTTAATTTACCAGGGGCTATTTTAGAGTGCTGTACAGCATTAACCATTTGTTTAGCGTTTTCGCCTTTGTAAAATGCATCAATGCCCTGCTTTGCAATGTCTTTGTATAAATCAGCAAGCGGTTGATTCTTTTTAACACTACCTACTTCAATTAACTTACCATTTGGGTAAAAGTATTCGTTAATAATCGGCATACTCAATACACCAGGGTTTAATTGGCGTGCTAATAAGCCATGTAAACGCGGCGAAATTACAAAGCCTTGCTCTGCAAGTTCAATAGCCGGTTTAAAAAGCGCTTCCCACGGCAATGTACCGTATTGTTTATGCGCGCTTGCAAAGGCATGTAAAATACCAGGCACACCAACAGAGCGTCCGCCTACTACGGCTTCAATCCATTTAACGGCTTTGCCGTGCTTATCTAAAAACAGCGTTTCGTCTGCATTTGCAGGTGCTGTTTCGCGGCCATCAAAACTAGTCAATTTATTGTTAGCTTTGTTGTAATACATCATAAATGTACCACCGCCAATACCTGACGATTGCGGTTCAACTAAAGTAAGCACTAGTTGAGTAGCAATCGCAGCATCTACGGCACTGCCACCTTGGGCTAAAATTCGTTGACCGGCTCTTGAGGCATATGGATTTGCCGCAGCAACCATGTATTTATTACCCTGCACTACTTCTTTATGGATTAATCCGGTAGCGGCTTCAGGTTCGCGAGTTTCAATTTGAGTTGCTTGCTGTGCAAATGAAGGCAGCGATACTGCGCACAGTCCAATGGCAAATAATGAGTTAAGTTTAAAATGCATAAAAATACTAAAAACACTTAATTACGTAGTTGTATTTGGCATCTTAAAGTTAAACGGGCACAATATGCAAAAATTTTGACTAAAAAAATATAATAAAATGCTTAATTTACCTATTCAACCTCGTTATATATTACCGCCTATTATTCTGCTGCTTTTTAGTACCATTTTTGCTGCATTTGATTTAAATAATTTACTTGAATTTAACCGAAGTCTAATTGATGAAGGTGAACTATGGCGAATCTTTTCAAGCCAATTTGTTCATGCTAATTGGGCTCATTTGGGATTAAATGCCAGTGGTGTTTTATTAATATGGCTTTTACATGGCGAATACACATCACCTACTCGCTACGCTTTTAATACAACTGCGCTAGCACTGTGGTGCGGACTCGGCGTGTATTGGTTTTGCCCAAGCATTCATATTTATACCGGATTAAGTGCTCTACTACATGGTGTAATTATTTGGGGTGCAGTTAAAGATATAACTGTAGGGCTTAAGTCAGGTTATTTATTATTTATAGGCGTATGGATTAAAATAGGGTTTGAACAATTTAGCGGCCCTAATGCTGATATAGGAAAGCTTATTAACTCCACTGTAGCTATTGATGCACATTTAATTGGTGTTATTGGCGGGACTCTGCTTGCCATACCATTGGCTATAGAGCTCTTTAAAAAGAACTTTAAAAAGCAAAAATAAAGTTAGATTGTGTTCAATCCAATAAAAACGCCGCATTAGTTAACTAAACTAATGCGGCGTTTTTGTTTTTATACTTTAAGAGTTAAAGATTAAAGTGTTTCTTTAAATAACTTATGAATACGGCGGTATTCGTCTAACCAGCTTGAAGGCTGTACAAAACCATGTGGTTCAACAGGAAATATAGCTGTTTCAAAGTTTTGTTTTTGAAGCTCTATTAAGCGCTGCACTAAACGTACTGAATCTTGAAAAAACACGTTATCGTCAACCATTGGTGAGTTAATTAATAAACGCTTGTTTAAACCCTCAGCATAATAAATTGGCGAGCTGCGCTCATACGCAATCGGGTCAACATCAGGGTGGTTTAATATATTAGCCGTATAACCTGTGTTGTAATGCGCCCAATCGGTAACAGGTCTAAGTGCCGCACCCGATTGAAATAACTCAGGCGCGGTAAACAATGCCATAAAGGTCATAAAACCGCCGTAAGAGCCACCATAAGTGCCTACGGCTTTGGTATCAACGTTGGCATTTTGCGCCATCCATTTAACGCCATCGGCTAAATCTTGTGTTTCAGGCGTGCCCATTTGACGATAAATCGCAGTACGCCAATCACGCCCGTAACCTTTAGATGCGCGGTAATCCATATCCATTACTATGTAACCTTCATCAGCGAGTAATGAATGAAACATAAATTCACGAAAATAAACCGAAAACCCCATGTGTGAATTTTGTAAGTAACCTGCGCCGTGGTTAAAAATAACCGCTTTACGGTTTTTGCCTACTTCACCCTCAACGTAATCTGCTGGATAATATACTTTTGCATATATTGGTTGATCAGTATGGCTCGATGGTACGGCAACAATTTTAGGGGCTGTTAGCTTTTTAGCTAAAAACTCATCCGACACAGTATGCGTTAAGCGCGTTGCTTTTGTATTTGCTTTGGCATCTGCTACGTAAAGCTCATTAGGCATAGTAATTGTAGAGTGCTTAAGGAGTAACTTATTTTCATCTGGGCTTAACGTGTAGTCAGTCATGCCATTTAAGTCAGTAATTTGCTCGCTATTAGCTGTTTGCGGGTTAACACGGTAAATTTCGTAAAGCCCTGGATGCTCAACATTCGCTTTGTAATAAATTGCGCTGTCGTCGCTGGTAAGCGTTAAGTTAGAAACCTCAAATTGGCCTTGTGTTAGCGCGGTTGCACTACCATTTACAGGCTTTTTATAAAGCTGGCTGTAACCTGACTCTTCCGATAGGTAATAAAGCGTGTTTGAGTTATGTAACCACCCAAAGTCGTTAAATGCGTAAGCAATCCATGCATCGTCATGCAGGCGATGTTGCGACACAAGTTTGTTGTTTTTAAAATCTACCGTTGCAAGCCAGCGGTCTTTGTTGTCCCACGCTTCTAGCATGACAGCTACTTGTGAGCCATCGTCGTTCCATACTATTGGGCTTTGCTCAAAACCCCAGTCCATAATAAGGTTGATACCACGAGGTGCCTTTTTAGACTTATATGTTTTACCATCACGTGCATAATTTTCTTTTTTAACTGCGGCTAAAACATCTTCGTCAAAGCCCGGTAAGGTATTAAAGCTAAGTGATGTTTGCTCTTTGTTAGTTAAATTGATGTAGACAAGCTTTGAGGTTTCTTCTTTAGCGTCGGCTACACGGCGGCGTGCTTTTTTAGGTTCTATAGTGGCGTCATTTGTAATGTAGTTAGGCATAATATCGCCATCACCACGCCAGTCTGTTTGCTTTTGTACAACGACTAACAGCGCATCACCATTTGGCGAAAGCTGCGCTTCTGCAACGGTATTTCCTTCGCCTAAGTAATAAGCTGTGTTAGCAATTGAATCGTTTTGTTCATTAATTTGCTCACTGCGTGCTTGCTTATCTTTTTTATTTTTTTGTTGAAGCGCCACAAATTTAATCAATTTATGCTGCTCTTTAGCAATATACGTGCTTGGCTCTTCAATACCTTTTGGCTCATCAGCAAGTTTTAAGTTAGCAAGCTCGCTCGTTAAGCCTGTTTTTAAATCAACTTTAAAAAATACATTGCCTTGACGGTAAACTAAATCGCCATTATTTAAAAATTGTGGCTTTGACTCGCCCGCTGATGTAGCTGTAATTTGTTTAAGTTCGCCGGTTTTTAGGTTTTTAACAAATACATTGCCTTTAAATGTGTAGGCCGCAATTGTTTTATTTTTAGAATAAACGGCTTTATTTGAACCCACAGTATGAAGTTTATTAAGAGCTACTTGCTCTGCTGTTTGGCTAGTAACCGATTGGCTAAATAAATCGCGTAGTGTATTACCCTGCTCTTTTTGAGCATAAATAATAGTAGACGAATCGCTCGCCCAGTAAGCCCCCTCTGGCTGATTACCCATCCAATCCGGATCGGCCATTGCTTGTTCTAGCGTTATTTTTTGTGAGCCGATATCTGCTGGCGTGTTTACAACCGCAGCAATTTTAGTTGCTGGTAATGTACTTTGCTGTGTTGAAGAGGTGTTAGCGGTAGCGCTACAACCTGCAAGCATAACACTTGAGGCAACAGCTAAGGCCACTAACGTTTTAGATGAAGAAAGATTAAAAATCATAGTGCTTCTATACGGTTATTATAATTAAGCCGTATTTAAGCAGAAGCACTCAAGTTATTGCAATTTTTTAAGATAAATAGCCATTAAACAGGGTAAAGCTCAGTTTACTAACGCCCCCTTTATTAGTGGACGTTATTCAACGATTAAATCAAGCCACACCATGCGGTGATCGCTCGATGCGTTTCTATCTTTAATTAAACGATATTCACTACTAGTTTTAGTAGGCCAAAATACACCACCGTCCTTAATTTTTAAGCCATAGTTTGAGGGTAGTACGTAATCAACACGCGCTTGCCAATTTGCACTGTAATTTTGTGCATAAGGCACGTCATACTGCTCTTTAGCGCCTTCACTTTTTGGAAAAAATTGAGCGTTAATAAGTGGATTTTTAAGTAGTTGATCTGTGGTGTTTGTACGGGCTTTATCACCCTCAGGGGCGGCATTTAAATCACCTAAAATAACAAAGCGAGAGTAAGTTTTTAAACCGCCTTTTTCGCCTTTATCATCGTAAATATACTTAGCGTTTGAAACGTAATCGGCAATTAGCCTTACTTCATCGTGGTTACGCTTGCCGTTTCTATCCTCTTTACCGTCAAATACAGGCGGTGTTGGGTGAGATGCAATAACATGAATGGTTTTATCGTTTACGTTAATAGGTAAATCCCAAAACGATTTAGAGCTGAGTCTAAGCGCTTGCCATTCTTGTGCGTTATACCAGTTTTCACCTGTTTTAGGCATCATTGGCATTAGTGCATTTGGCATGTCTTTATATTTAAAGGTTTGAAGGGTTCTAACTTTATCAAAATCGATTGGGTATTTTGACAAAATAGCCATACCGTAATGCCCTTCAAAAAAGCCAAAGCCTTGTGCATCGCCCATAACACCATTTTTTTTGCCATCGTTATCTAAATCAAACTCGGTGGCAAGCCCAGTATTTACCGGGGCAATGTAAGAGTAAGGGTAGTTAATAGCATCTTGTTTTTGCTGACCTATATTTAAAAAGTGCTCATTAAAGTATTCAATGCCCTGCTCTTTTGGGATGTAATCAAATTCGTTAAGTAAAATAATATCAGGGCGAACTCGTTGAATAATTTCCGCTATGTTCTTAATTTGCTGGTGGTTTGCTTTAAGTGCATTAGCTAAAGCATCACTTTTAACTTGCTCGCCTTTAGGCGTGTGATTTGTCGCATCCATACTTACATTAAAAGTAGCAACACGAAGAGAGTCTGATGCAAATGCATTTAAGCTGAATAATGTAGCAATGGCTAGCGCGCCATATATTGTTTTTAGTTTCATTGTTTTACTTCACAAATTTAAAATTAGACTTTAACAGTATTACATATTCAAAAGCTTTTTTTATGACAAAAAAATACCGGCTCAAGCCGGTATTAACAAATTAATTCTATAATTAGAAATTATTGGCTTAGTATTAAATTTGCTGCCGCTTTTAAAATACCTGGGTAGTCTTGCTCAGGTAAATATTCAGTAAGCTCACCTAATTTATCTGCTAGGTCATTTATGCTGCTGGCCGATACGTTTATATGGCCCATTTTACGACCTGGTTTTGCAGTTTTACCGTACCAGTGGCTAGTTACATCTGCGTATTTTAGTACGTCAGCTGGAATACTAGGTTGCCCTAGTACGTTTATCATCGCGGTAATGTGTTTAAGTTCTGTATTACCAAGCGGTAAACCTGCAACAGCACGCATGTGGTTTTCAAACTGTGAGCTATGGCAGCCTTGTTGCGTCCAGTGGCCTGAGTTGTGTACACGCGGGGCAATTTCGTTAACGAGTAACGTACCTTGTACATCAAAAAACTCAATTGCTAATACGCCAACATAGTTAAGCTCGTTTGCTATTTTTGTAAAGGCATCGTTTGCTTGAGCTTCAACACTTTGATTATTTTTACCGGCAATAGAAAGCGTTAATACACCATTAGTGTGCTCGTTTTCTGTTAGCGGATAAATAGCAACATTACCGTGTTTATCGCGCGCACCAATAATAGATACTTCACGATCAAACGGGATCATTTTTTCAGCAATAATTGTATGTGGCGAAAGCTTCTTACCTGATGCAATAAAATCAGCCATTTGTGACCAAATTTCGTCTATTTGATTATCCGATTTTAAACGCCATTGGCCTTTCCCGTCATAACCCGCTTGGCATGTTTTAATAACAAGTGGCTTACCTAGGGTTTTAACAGCGTGTTCAAGGTGCGCTTTTTCAGTAATTAATTGATATGGCGCACAGGTTACGTTTGTTTTATCAAGCAATGCTTTTTCAAGCGAGCGATCGCCACCGGTTTTAATAGCGGCCTTACCTGGGTAAAATTTATTGCTGTTACAGCAAAGTGTTAGTACATCATCAGGAATGTGCTCAAACTCTGCAGTAATGGCATCAGCGTTCGATATTGCTTGCTCAAGTGACGTGCTATAAACCTCACCAGTTAGCGGGTGCATAATTTGCTTGCTGCCTACATCATACGCCACTACGTTTAAATTAAGCGGCGCGCCTGCAAGGCTCATCATACGTGCAAGTTGCCCTGCACCTAATATTAAAATATTCATTATTACTCTGCAGGGTTTGGATTAGCTAATATAGTGTCGGTTTGAGCTTTACGAAACGCTTCAATTTTTGCAAAAATTTCTGGATTTTGACACCCTAAAATTTGCGCGGCTAGTAAACCTGCGTTTGCTGCGCCCGGCTCACCAATTGCAAGTGTGCCCACTGCAACGCCTTTAGGCATTTGGCAAATAGATAAAAGTGAATCAACACCATTTAATGCTTTTGATTTTACAGGCACGCCCAGTACAGGAAGCGACGTAAAAGCAGCAGCCATACCCGGTAAATGCGCAGCGCCGCCAGCGCCTGCAATAATAACTTTAATCCCGCGTTCTGCGGCTGAACTTGCATAATCAGCAAGTAATTGAGGAGTGCGGTGTGCAGACACGACTTTAGTTTCGTACTTAATGCCAAAATGCTCTAGCATAAGTGCTGCATGTTCCATGGTTGGCCAATCTGATTTAGAACCCATAATAATGCCAACAGTCATAAATACTCCTCAGTAATGTATTTTCAAAATAGCGGACTTATGTCCTGTTTAAGCCGGGTATTATACCCAAAGCCATATTAATTGCGACTAATACAAAGCCACAAAAACAAAAAAAGCCATGTTTTAACATGGCTTTTTAGGGTTAACGGGTAAATAGCTAATTAAGCTTCTTTACTCGCTAGGTATTCTGCGTAGTTGCCTCTAAAGTCAATAATTTTACCATCTTTAACTTCCCAAATACGGGTAGCTACCGATGATACAAATTGACGATCGTGCGATACAAACATTAATGTACCTTCGTAGGCTTCAAGTGCTAAGTTAAGCGCTTCAATAGATTCCATATCCATGTGGTTAGTTGGCTCATCCATTAACAATATGTTTGGTTTATGCATCATAATTTTACCAAACAGCATGCGACCTTGCTCACCACCTGAAATTACTTTAACTGACTTTTTAATATCGTTTTGAGAGAACAACATACGACCTAAAAAACTGCGAACCACTTGTTCGTCGTCGCCTTCTTGTTGCCACTGTTCCATCCACTGAAACAAGTTCATGTCGGTTGCAAACTCATCTGCGTGATCTTGCGCGTAGTAACCAATGTTCGCGTTTTCAGAAAACTTAAACTCACCGGCTTTAGGAGCTAAGCGCCCTGCTAATGTATTAAGTAATGTTGTTTTACCAACACCATTTTCACCAATAATAGCAATACGCTCGCCAACTTCTACTAAACCTTCAAGTCCAGAAAACAACGTGTTGTCGTCAAAACCTTGCGTTAGGTTATTCATTTCAAGCGCGTTTCTGAATAACTGCTTTTCTTGGTCGAAACGAATAAACGGCGTTTGACGTGAAGAGGCTTTAACTTCGTCTAACTGAATTTTGTCGATACGTTTAGCGCGCGATGTTGCTTGCTTAGCTTTAGATGCGTTAGCAGAGAAACGTGATACAAACTGTTGAAGTTCAGCAATTTGGTTTTTCTTCTTCGCGTTTTCGCTAAGTAGCTGCTCACGTGCTTGCGTTGCTGCAAACATGTATTCGTCGTAGTTACCTGAGTAAATACGTAGCTCGCCGTAGTCAATATCGGCCATGTGAGTACACACAGAGTTTAAAAAGTGACGGTCATGCGAGATGATTATCATGGTACAGTCGCGTTGGTTTAACACGTCTTCTAACCACTTGATGGTGTAAATATCCAAGTTATTGGTAGGCTCATCCAGTAGCATAATGTCTGGGTCTGAGAACAATACTTGAGCAAGTAGCACACGCAGTTTAAAACCAGGTGCAATTTCTGACATTGGGCCAAAGTGTTGATCCGTACCAATACCTACGCCTAATAAAAGCTCGCCTGCTTTAGATTCAGCAGAGTAACCATCCATTTCGGCAAATTCAGTTTCAAGATCGGCTACTTTCATACCGTCGTCTTCACTCATTTCTGGTAAAGAGTAAATACGGTCGCGTTCTTGTTTAATTTTCCACAACTCTTTGTGACCCATGATCACAGTATCAATTACTGAGTATTCTTCGTAGGCAAACTGGTCTTGGTTTAGTTTAGCAACGCGTTCATTAGGATCAGTACTAACATTACCTGAAGACGCTTCAAGCTCACCACTTAAAATTTTCATAAATGTTGATTTACCACAACCATTTGCACCGATTAAACCGTAACGGTTTCCATCGCCAAATTTTGCTGAGATATTTTCAAATAATGGTTTAGCACCAAATTGCATGGTGACATTAGCTGTACTAATAATAGCGCTACCCTCCAAGGGAGTATGGATGTAATTAAATTGCGCGCAGTTTAAACCAAAATGGCCTGTTTTTCTATGAAAGTTTAAAAGCAAACTAACGTGTTTTAGCCATTTATTAGCACTGTATAGTGGGTAACTCAAATAACAGATTAAATTAAATGGTTTTGTAAATTTTTATTCAGCTTACACAAGTAAAAATTCATCAATATATTCACTTTAATACGTCCAGGGAGTTTAGAATTACGTATACTGAATTAGAGTAAAAACACTTTTAACGTGTTTGTGTGTTTACTTAACTCATTTTTGTACATGCAGTAACAATAAAAAGTTATATTTATGAAAATAAAGCACTTTTAGAGCTTTTGCACTAGTTGCTACTTTTTGAAC
>NZ_MTQD01000020.1 GCF_001974875.1 Pseudoalteromonas sp. EB27 | reverse complement strand
ACCTAATACCTTTGACTTTAGTCTGTTTTTATTTAAAAATCGAAATGATATATATTTTATAGTATTAACGAGATGTGAATGCTAATCACTGTTTTGTGATAAATAGCTAGATATTACCTTTGTTTTAATTTTTAGTCCCACCTCCATATTACTAATAATTAAACACGGAATAGAGTAGTTATTAACTTGCGCAATAAAAATAAAAAGCGCAAATAAAGGGATTTAAAAATGCAATTCAAACTAAAAAAAATAGCTGCCTTGTTATTCGGGGTGGGTATTAGCCTTTCTGTATTTGCCGAAGATATAGAACTATACGTAAACCATAATGTTGAAACCGACGAAAACCCTCGCGTGCTTATTGTGTTTGATACATCAGGAAGTATGAAGACTAAGCTGCCTAATGGGGGCCCTAAAAAAATCGATGCTGGTATAAGCGCGATGACCCAATTAGTAAATGATAACAGCTCGATTGATTTTGGTTTAATGCGTTTTAATGGCAATGATGGTGGTTATGTTATGGCTGGCCTAGGCTCCTCACATGATAAAATATTGGATCAAATGAAAAAGCTGCCTGCTAGCGGGAATACACCTATCACTGAGACGTTATGGGAAGCTTACCTATATATGACGGGGCAGACGGTTTGGTATGGGCAAAATACGGACAAACGAGATACTACGATTGAGAGAGAGCAAAGTGGTAGTGATATACCTCGTTATGTTTCTCCATTTCAACAGGCTGTTGGTGCAGATGAGCGTTGTGATAACTCAATTAGCTTAATATTAATGACTGATGGTGATCCGACACAAGATATTACCCGAAATGATGATATAAGAGCTTTATACAAATCTACTTTTGGTTCATATCCTAGTACTACAAGTAATAGCTATTTGGCTGCTTTAGCTCAAATAATACATGGTACAAGAGATGTTGAGGTGGACTTGTACGACACCACGCCAGAGGTTGCCGATACTGGGCGAGTTTTTACTATCGGCTTTGGTAGTGGCATGAGTACAAATGGTAAAAAACTATTAGAAAAAACCGCTTTATTGGGAGGAGGCGAGTACTTACATGCAGATACATCAACTGAACTTTCTGAAGCGCTTAATAATACAATATCGAAAATACGCGAAGTTAACGATAGTTTTTCATCTCCTACGGTAGCAAGTAACAATGTTGACCAAACTCGTAGCCGAGAGTCAATTTATTTTGCGATGTTTTACCCAGAAACAGGCGCACGCTGGAGCGGGAATTTAAAAAAGCTTAAAGTGTCTGGTGCAAATATTGTAGATTCAACTGATAAAATAGCTTTAGATAATAATGGGTTGATTGATGAAAAAGCACGAACTTTTTGGCTGCCAACTAATAAGCCTGCAGACGGTAATTTAGTAGCTCAGGGGGGCGTAAATTTACTTTTATCAACCCTAGACCCTGATAGTCGTAAAATTTACATAGATAAAACGGGCAGTATTATTGATTTTACTTTTGATAAAGTACAAACCATTTTAAATTTAGCGACAAGTACCGTTACCGATCTTGCCCCTGATTTGATTCCTAATATTGGGTTAACTTTAGAGGAAGATGATATTAGCTGGGCACGAGGAGTTGATGTTGATAATGAAGATGGAGATGACTCATCAGTCGATCAGCGAATCAATATTTTTGGCGACCCTTTGCATTCAAAACCGGTATCTATAGATTACGGCGATGGAAGTATTCATATACTTGTTGGTACCAATGCCGGCTTTTTACATATGTTTGAAGACAAAGGCGATACAGTTGAAGAAAGGTGGGCTTTTACACCTGCAGCCTTATTAAAAAACATTCCGGCTTTGCGGAGTAATCTCGCAAATACAAAAGTGTATGGCATGGATGGCCCTATAAGTGTGTTCTTTAATAATAAAAGTTTAAACACTGATGGTTTAAATGATGGCGTTGTTAAAGCAAGTGAGGGCGATGAAGTTTGGGCATTTACAGGCATGCGCCGAGGCGGTAAAAATTACTACGGCCTGGATATAAGTGACCCAGATAAACCTAAAAAATTATGGAATAAGCCAATTGTTGGTGGCTCTGAAGAATTTAAATATTTAGCACAAACATGGTCTAAGCCCCAAATTGCGTATATTAAAGCGTTTGGTGAGGATCCATTGCTGATATTTGGCGCAGGCTACGATACAAACAAAGATAATGCGATTAGAACAACAGATGAAACCGGGCTAGGTATTTACATTGTTAATGCTAAAACTGGCGAAAAGGTATGGGCGCTCACTCCAGATGAACATGGTTTTACCGGTGAGCACAGTATTGCAGCGGATGTAACTACGCTTGACTCAGATTACGATGGGTATATTGACCGAATTTATGCAACCGATACTGGCGGTAATATTTGGCGTGTAGATATTCCCACCGATGATGAAGATGAGATTACTCACTTTAAACTTGCGGAGCTTGGCAGTACATTAGCGTCACAAGACAGACGTTTTTTTTATAAACCGTTAGTTGCTAGAACGCTGTTTAGTAAAGTTACTAAGACCAATTATGATGGTGAAATGATCACGACTCGTTTAGACACCCCGTACGACGCAATTGTGATAGGCAGCGGAAACCGCTCAAACCCACTTGCTACTAATGAGCAAGATCAGCTTTATATGATCCGTGATGAAAACACCTTAACAAAAATATTTACTGAATTTCCAGATCCAATAGTGCCAGATGATTTAATGAAAATGAATGAAGACCCATTTGGTAACGCACTTGATGACGTTGATAAGTTTGTTAACCTTGAAGTTAAGTTAGCTGAATTTAAAGGGTGGCGATATGAATTAGGGACAGGTGAGAAGTCCCTTGCTGCAGCTACAGTCGTTGGTGGGGTTGCTTACTTTACTTCCTTTACGCCCGCATCTTCCTCATCAACTCAAAACCAATGCTCGTTAACAGGTGGCGGTGGGTCGCTTTATGCCTTTCATTTGCATTACGGAACGAAGGTTTATGACGATGTGAAATTTGCAACAAGTAATGATGTACCAGATACACCACAACTATTTTTTGGAGAAGGACCTTCGTGTGAAGATAGTGATGCCAATGGTAAGTGCGATTGGGATGATGAAACGGATGTAACGCAAATTAGTCAGTTTTATTTAATAGGCCCTGGGATTGAGGGTTCTGATAAGCCAATAAAAGCTATTGAAATACTTGGACCAAATTTAAATATTGAAGATGGAAAAGTTAAGCTAGTAAATGGCGCTGAACCAATTGGTTTTGGCTTCAAAACTCAGCAAACGTATATTTATAAACGCGAAGAAAACGATAGTCAGGCAAATTAATAATACGATACTATAAGCTTTAGCCACCTTATTTAGGTGGCTTTTTGCTTTTAGAAGCTAATCAAAAATACAGATGGTTTGCTTATATAATTGTTTTATAGTCATCGCAGCGCTCTAAACCAACCCATGTGTAATATACATTCGTTTACAAAACTCGGTCATCACTTGAGCCCTTTACTCTAGGCACTTGCAGTCCATATTAGTCAATAATAACTGGTATTAGTTATATTTAATTAACAAATGTAAAAGCTAAACTTAACATGGCGTGTCATTATATAGGTACAGGGCATGTTAACTTGTTGCCATCCCCCCATAAAAATTCAATAAATTTCTGTTGTTTAAATCTATTTATTTAATTTATAACAATATGATTTTTAATAATAATTAAAGTGCAAAAAAGGAAGTCTTTGTATGTTTTTTAAAAAAAGTCAGTTAGCTATTTCATTAGCGTTTACGCTAGGCCTTGTTGGATGTGGCGGCGGTGGCGATGATAAAGTGGTCGTTGTAGAGCCAGTTGTAGCTAAGCCTGATCCTATAAAAGTAGATCCCGTAGAAGTTAACACTATCTCTCTTACTGGAAAGGTTATTGATGGCTATGTATCTGGTGCAATAGTATGGCTAGATATTGATGGCGATGGTACTTTTGACGAGCAAACAGAACCTTCTGTAGTCTCTGAAGAATCGGGTAATTATAGTTTTAATTTTACAGAAGAGCAGGCGCTGTGTGTGCCGTATTCAACTATGTATGTTGATGTACCTGTTGGCGCAATTGACGAGGATTTAGGAGAGGTAACACAAGCGTATCAAATGTCATTTCCGCCCTCAATTGAGGCTTTAACTGATGAAGACATTCGAAATATATCACCTTTAACAACCGTTATTTGGGAGCAATTGAGCCTTCAATTACAAAAAGTTGGTAGCAATAATTTAAGTTGTGATGCACTCAAAGAAAATACTGAGTTACTTGCAAATCTTCAAAGCGAAATAACAAATGTTATGCAAAACTTGGTAGCGCATTATAATTTGTCTACTGAACAAATGTACTCAGATTTTATTGCCAATAGTGACAGTGATGCTTACGACAGAGCACAAGCAATTGTTAAAGGACTAAAAGCTGCCTATAAATTCAAGCAAGAGCTAGATGCTCAGTTTCCTGATGCAGAAGAAGTAAGAGCAGTTATTTACCAAGACACAGCAAAAGATGCAGAGTATGGGTTTGAAAATGCATGGTACCGCGACAAAGTTATTTTTGCAGGCGCTGAGCTTATTTATGAGCAAGTAAAGCTTCAAAATACAGACGAACTCGACACAATTGACGTTATTTTGTCTCGATTGGATTCAACAGATACGCCTTGGGGCGAAGAATCATTAAATGGAAAATTAACAGTTAGAGACGATGTTTACATTAACGCCGATCGTACTTACCGATGCTCTAGCATTGAGAACGTTAGTTTTGAGCAAAGCAATGTGCTTTATGGCGTTGATAATACAAGCCCATCGGTTAACTTTCCTGCAGCAGATGAATGCGTTAGTGCTAATTTAGATACACCGTTCGAGCGAGGTTTTAGCATTAGCTATACTGAGTCAGGATCGTTTTATCAAACTGACTTTGCCTTTAGAGAAGAAAATGCCGATTTTCAAACATTATCTAATTGGGTAAATGTTAAAGACAAAGCTGCTGATTTAGAAACTCAAGATTTAGTTACTGTACTCGCTGCTATGCCCTATAAGTTTGATGACGAAACATCTATTGATGCTAGCTTTTGGCGTAAATACAAAACCACAGATAACGTACGTATTACGAAAACAATTGAAGGGAAATGGTTTAGAGATACCCGCCAAGAAGATGGAACAATGCTGCATGAGTGCGGTGAAAATGGTGTTGATTGGGTGCAATGCGAATAATTTAAAAAGCACTTTAATAAATATTAGTTTAATGCCTGTCAGTTAATAACTGACATGCATTTTTTTGTTCAAAAAAGCTTACTTTTACGTGCGGTTTTTACTATATACCTGCTGAACTTTATTTTTAATCTGTTTTTTACTCGGGTTTACTGTAAAATTACTGGGTTAACATTTGTTAAGCAGTGCTTACAATTGTTATTGCTCGTTAAGTATTTAAACTAATTTAAGTAGAGCTTATGATTTTTTATATTATTGGGTTAAGTTTACTGGTTATTATTTTATGCGTTGCACTTTATGTAATTTACAGCAACGTACATAAAAGTCGGGTAAGAAAATCCAAGGAATACAACGTACTGTTTGATAAAGACACGATAGTGGATGATTTAATCACTCAACTAACAGAAAAAAATCAAACACAAGAAAACCAAGATAAAACAGCAAAAGGTAAAGAAGAAATCCTTGCAACATTTGTTGAGTTACATCGCTCTGGTAGCTTTTGCGCACATTTGAGTGAACAGGAAATTATTTACTTTGTTAAAAAGAAATTAAACATGGAGAGTAGTAAAAATGGATAGCGAAAAAGCAGTCCCAGCAGTAAAAAGTGGCTCATTTATGAGTCGATTTGGTCGTCGTAATGTAATTGTTGTTTCATCAATTGTTGTTGTATTAGCGGTAATTGCAACGCTGACATCGCAAGTTGTTTCATGGAATGAAGCTGATGAGCGTTTAGTCCATCAATCGGCTTTTACAGGTAACTTAACCGTAATAAATCAAGCCGGCCCTTATTTAAAAGCGTTTGGTACTACATCGGCTTATAAAAAAGTAATTTCGATTAATTTTACGGGTGACGCAGGCGCAACAGCAAGCGCAATTGTACCGCTAATACCCATTCGATTTTTAGATACGACAACGGGTGGCGCACGCGGTGTTTCTCGTTTTAGATTGCCAGGCAATGTACCAGCAGCAGAATCGGGTGCTCTACGTGGTTTACTTAAAATACACGAAGAGTTTGGTTCACAAGAAACATTAATATCTAATTTATTAATGCGTGCTACCACTGAAAATGTAAAAGCATCGGCGCGTATGATGTCGGTAGAGCAACATTACTCTGGTGGTAATGGTCAATTAAGCCAAGATTTTGCTGATCAATTAACCAACGGTATTTTTGTTACTGAACAAATTATTAGTACCGGTGAGCGCGATAAATCTGACGATTTAGGTAATTTAAGTAAACAGCAGCGCGTCACTATTAATATTAAAATGGACGATGAAGGTAATACACTGCGTAATGCACCTATTTTAGGCGCTTATGGTATTACAGTAGTTGATGCCAGCATTATTGATATTGACTACGAAAGCAAAGTAAACGCTCGCCTTGAAGCGCAAAAGCAAGCAGCTGCAGATGAAGCACTAGCGCGTCAAAACCTTAAAAAAGCTGAGCAACAAGCACGTACCGAAGTGGCTTTAGGTGAACAAGCAATTGCTAAGCAACGTGCTGAATCTGAAAAGCTAAAAATAAAAGAGCAAATTGATGCTGAACGAATTAAGGCAAATGCCATTATTTCTGCGCAGCAACGAGTTGCTGTAAAAGCCGAGCTTGCAAAAGAACAAGAAGAGATTTTAAAGCAACAACGCTTAGAAGCATTAGGTATGGACGTTTTAGCTGAGGCTCGTTTAAGAGCTAAGTCTGCTGCACTTGATCCAAAGTATGTATTTGATGAAACGCTAAAAGCAGAAGTTAAAATTCAAACTGCTTTATTTACAAGTTTAGGCAATAGCCGTTTAGTGCCTGAAATTGTAATAGGCGGGAGCCAAGGCGAGCAAAGTAATGGCTCTGAATTTATGCGCTTATTAGCCGCTGATGCAGCATTAAGTCTTAAAAAACGTTTAGAAAAAGATAAAAAATAAACAATAGTTAAGTATTGTACAAACAATAAAAACGTTGGCTAATTCGCATTGGCCAACGTTTTTTATTGCGTAAATTTTGTTATTGTATGGCAGGCTTAGCTTGTAAAACCGGCTTTTAAAATTATGAAATAAAAGAGTGAGCAGTACTTATGGACTCCAGCAGTAACCAGTTTATTTTAGATTTAGGGCAAGAGCATATTACCATCCAGCGTCGATATGAAGCGCTGGGTGCATTTAACGATTTTTTGATTGCCGTGTGGTTTTTAATTGGTAGTTTTTTCTTTTTAAATGACTCATTAGTAGAGAGTGGCACATGGTTGTTTATAGCGGGCAGTGCCCAATTACTTATAAAGCCTGTTTTAAAGTTGATCAGCTTAGTACATGTTAGTCGGGTATTTCATTCAAATAAAACTCCATAAATAAAACCATAAATACGACTCATGAGGAGTTCAGTTACTATGGCTAATAATTTACCAGTATAAGTTATTTAAATATCAAGGATAGAGCAGTGAAAGTACTTAAGTGGATTGCAATTGGAATAGCTACTTTATTAATTATAGGCTTACTAATTCCCGAAAAAATAATGATTCCGGTACAAGGTGCTACACCTAAAGATTGGAACCATAATACATTTTGGTATGAGCCTTGGGGCAGGTCGGGTGTGCACAAAGGAATTGATATTTTTGGCATAAAGAACACTCCTGTAGTTGCCTCAACAAACGGGATTGTTATATTTGCAGGTGAATTAACTCGTGGTGGTAAAGTGGTTGCGGTGCTTGGGCCTAAATGGCGTATACATTATTTTGCACATTTAAATGACTACTCGGTAAGTGCAGGTGATGTTGTAAGCATAAACAGTCAAATTGGGTTACTAGGCGATACCGGAAATGCCGCAGGGAAGCAGCCTCATGTACATTATTCTATTTTATCGTTAGTGCCCATGCCATGGCTTTATACAACACAAAGCCAAGGCTGGAAAAAGATGTTTTTTTTGAGTCCACACGACAAATTAAAAACTAATTAGCCTGCAACTGGGGTTTTACCCGCGCGAATATTTTTAATGCTTTTAATAAACATATAAATACAGGTAGTGATTAAACAGCCTGCTAAATAAAACACAATACCGTTTGATGCATCAGATAAATTGGCAGCAAGCATAGGGCCAAATACCGAGCCAATACTGTAACTTAGAAGCATGACCTCAGTTGCTGAGACTATTTTTGCTATTGGCAATGAGTCGCACGCAAGTGTTATAGCAATCGGGTAAAGTGCAAAGCTGCACGCGCCTAGTATTAAGTAGCTCACTATTAATCCTGCTAAAGTGTTTGCTTGTAATATACCCACAGCACCAGCTGCGCCTACTAAACAAAACATACCCATCAGTAAGCTTTTTTCAAGCCGAGTAGATAAGTAACTCACAAGCGGCTGCACGACCATGCCGCCTAAAATAATAACCGCCATCAGTGTCCCTGTGTACTGAGCTTGATCAGTCTGTGCTGCAATATAAACAGGCATTAAGCCGTAAATAGGGCCCAGTAATAAGCCTGATGCTAAGCATCCGAGCATAGCTGGGTGGCTTAGTGATTTTATTTCTTTTAGTGGTAGTTTTTCAAGATGTTGTTTTTCTGGCTGACCTTTAGTTATTAATAAAGGCGCTAAAATAGCTAAAAATAATAACGAGGCTACAAATAAATAAGGCGTTGAACCTTCGGTGCCAAGCGGCCCTATAGCAAGTTGACCAACCGCGCTGCCCCCATAAAGTGAGGTCATGTATAAGCCCAAACGTTTTGCACGCGACTTTGCGGTATTGGTCATTAATAACCAAGACTCAACAACTACAAATACACCGGCAACAGCAACACCTGCTACAAATCGTGCAATTAACCAGTTAACGGTATTTGGTAGTGCAAGTTGTGCAAGCACGCTGACTATTAATAAGCTTAAAAATAATATAAATGCGAAGCGATGACCAATTTTTACCACAATGCGCTCTATTGTGGTTGCGCCAATAAGTAAGCCAAAGTAAAAAATGCTCGCAAGCCAAGGCGCTAGGTTTTCATCGAGTTTGAATGCGGGTAACGACAGTGGAATAAGGCTCATTAAAAAGCCGGATGCGATAGCAAAAAATGACAGCCCTATAACAGGCGCTAAAGGGTTATTAGAGGTGCTTGTGGCGGCTAATTCGGCCATGTGTGTTTATCGACTCATCAAGGTAAATAACCACTGTTTTAAAGTTTTAGAGGTTACTTTAATAATAAAATTTGCGCGAATTTAGAGCCAAATTAAAAATAAGTAAAGTGATATTTTATTAAACAATATAAATATATTTTAAAACGATCGTTTTGGTAAATTATCGGATCGAGTATACTTTTTATTGTAGTGTTTTTATGTAGATATTGTTTTATATTTGTGAGTATTTATAAGTGTTAAACCCTATGTAAAATAGGGTTCAACAGTTTTTAAAGTGATAAAATTAACATTTATTTGTTTATTGTATTGCTAGTGCAAGGTGGTGATATAAACCAATACCAACAATCACATTAAACGGGAAAGTTACACCGAGAGAGCTCAGCATAGCAAGACCAATATCGGCTTTAGGAATTGCCGCTTTTATTGCAGCGGGTGCGGCTATGTAAGAGGCGCTGGCTACTAAACTTCCCAATATAACTACCGAGCCTAATTCTAAATTTAAAAGTGTGCCTACTGCTGTGCCAATCGTACCTAAAAATAGCGGGGTGACAATAGCAAATACCGCGAGCTTCCAATGTTCCCAGGGGATAGGGCGCAAAGTTTGCGCGGCTACTAAACCCATTTCTAGTAAAAATAATGCCAGAACAACTTTAAAGCTACTGGTTAAAAGGCTCGTTACTTGGCTGCCTTGAACCGTGCCGTACATCATACCTATGACGACACCACCGATAAGCAAAATGACACTTTTGTTCGTAAGAGTTTCGTGCCAAAGCGCTTTTAACGATGGTTCACTTTTTTGGCTGTTTTGTTTATCAAGTTTTCGGTAAAGCAATAAACCAACAATGATTGCAGGGAGTTCTAACATCACTAAATACAGGGTTACTTCTGCACCCACTACCAATTTAGCTGATTCGGCATAGGCAAGCGCTACAGCAAATGTCCCCGCACTTACTGAGCCATAATGTGCGGCAATGCTGGCACTATTAGCAACAGAGAGTTTAATCACGTATTTTAAAATAGGGTAAAGCATCAATGGTATAAGTGCGCCAAGTAGCATTACCGATCCCATTTCGGGCAGTAGTTGCCAGCTTAAGTTGCCATGGAGCACCATACCGCCTTTTAAGCCGATGGTTAACATGAGCAATAAGCTTAATGTGTCATAGGTGGCTTTTGGAATAGCCAAGTCAGAACGTAAAATACCCGCGACTAATCCTAAAATAAAAAACATAACAACAATATCAGGCACTGGCTTTCCTTACTAGGTGGTAAATTAAGTGGCGCTATTGTAGATAAAACTTTGTATAGTAAATAATAAAATAAATACGAGTTAGTTATAGATAAATATCTATATCTGATTTATTAAGTGCTGTTTGTTAGGTTTATGAGGTAGGTATGGATTTACGACATATATCGTTTAGGTTGCTCGAAGTATTTATGAGCGTAGTTAAAACGGGTTCAATAAGCGAAACTGCAAGGCGTTTACACCTAACGCAGCCAACGGTATCGCTACAAATAAAGCGATTACAAGAAGCGGTAGGTGAGCCGTTATTACTTATGCAACAGCAAAAGCTACACGTAACCGATGCCGGACTTGAGCTATTTAAAACTTGCCAGCAGGTGTTTGGTCATTTTGACGATTATCAAGATTTTTTAACCGAGCTTAACGGTGGGGCACGCGGTCGTTGTAAAATTGCGATGGTTAATACGGCGCAATATATTTTACCGAAATTACTTGGCCCCTATAGTAATTTACATCCCCACGTTGAACTTCCGCTTGAGATTGGTAACAGGGCAGAGGTGCTTGATAGGTTTGAGCGAGGAGAGGACGATATTTATGTATTTAGCCACCCGCCGTCGCTTGAGAGCGCACAAGCTGCGCGCTTTTTGCATAATCCACTTGAATTTATAGTGCCACTAAACCACCCGCTAGCTCACGTAAAAGCCGTTAAATTAACGGATTTAATGCAGTATCGCTTTTTACTCCGAGAAAATGGCTCAGCGACCCGTATGTTATTTGAAAGCGAGTTACAAAGCCGAGGCTTAGTGCTGAGCGATAGCGTACAAATGGCGAGTAATGAAGCAATACGCGTTGCGGTTGCATCGGGGATGGGCATTGCGGTTTTATCACGCCATGTACTTGCAACAGACGATACAAGTTTTAAAATTTTAAACGTAACCGATACTCATTTAGCGAGTCATTGGTATTTTGTAATGCGAACAGATAGGCACATATCGCATGCTGCACGTAACTTTTTAAAGTTTGCGCAGCAGCACGTAGAGCAATATTTAGGTACACAGTGGGTGCGTAATGAGTTACATAACTTAGATTTAAACTAGATTTAAATTAGGTTTAAAGTTAATTAATATCGGGTGTTGAGTCTCTTAAAATAAGCTTTGGCTGAAACACGTGCTTTACTGTTATGCCGCTTTTTTTATAAATGTCTTTAAGTACTAAGTTAGCCGCAGCTCGGCCCATTTCGGGAACTGGGTTATCTATTGTAGTAAGCGTTGGGTAGAGGTAATTGGTAAAAATTACGTTATCGAACCCAATAATGGCTAAATCTTTTGGTAGGTTAAAACCGTGTTCGCGGGCGTATTTCATAGCACCCGATGCCATTTCGTCATTGGCACATACAAGAGCAGTTATTTGCGCTTTATTTTGAATAAAATGCCTTAAGCCGTCGCTGCCACCAGTTTCTTTAAAGTCACCTACATAATATAAGTTTTCGTCAAAGGTGATGTTGTATTCTGCTAGTGCTTGTTTGTGACCTTTCAAACGATTTGACGCATCTTCTTTAAACTGCGGGCCTGCTATGTACGCAATGTTTTTATGACCTTTGTTGATCATGGCTTTAGTGGCTAAGTAGCCGCCCATTACGTTGTCGAGGCTAATGCAGTTTTCTTCAATTTCTTTAACGTAGCGGCTCATTAAGTAAATAGGGGTTTTGCCTTTACTTAACTCAATTAAATACTCGTTTGATACCGCTTCTACGTGGGCAATAATAGCGTCGCAATTACGGCCTATTAAAAATTCAAAGCCGCT
Organism: Pseudoalteromonas sp. EB27; assembly: GCF_001974875.1. Lineage (GTDB taxonomy): Bacteria > Pseudomonadota > Gammaproteobacteria > Enterobacterales > Alteromonadaceae > Pseudoalteromonas. The sequence continues at coordinate 75,515 of NZ_MTQD01000020.1, read as the reverse complement.
TTTTTCTTTTTTCTCGTCACTGTGCCCTGGGGTAATAATAACGTGTTTACCCGCAATACGAAGATGTTCTTCAATGGCTGACATCATTTGACCAAAAAACGGACCATCCAACTCCGAAACTAAAATACCGACGCTGTTTGTAGTGCTAGAGGCTAAAGAGCGTGCAATAGAACTTGGCTGATAGCCTAGCTCTTTCATTGCTTCTAATACCTTTTTTTTAGTTTTTTTGCTTACGTAGTCGTTGTCGTTAAGTACCCTTGAAACAGTTGATAAAGACACACCTGCCATTTCTGATACTTGATAAATTGTCGCCATTGATGTCCTAGCTTATATGTGTTTTTACTCGCGCTTTATAAAATATAAAGCGCGAAGGGTCATTAAAAGTTAATTTACACATTACTGCGTCTAATTGCTAAGTCTTCTGTTATTTTTTGCGTCATTGCTGAGGTAAGCGGATAAATAAGCATCAATGCGGCGCCTAAAAAAGCAAATGCGGCAGGTATCCAACTCATAAGTAACTGCATGCCAGGTAGAGCTTGGGTAATTGTTAGCTCATCCATGCCGTTATAACCGTAGCCTGCAAGTACCACTAATACTAATGCACCTGCAAAACCACCACCGGTTTTTTGCACAAACGTACCCGCAGAATAAATAAGCCCTGTTGCGCGGCGTTTATTTTTCCACTCTGAGTAATCGGCTGAATCGCCAAGCATACTAAAGAACAATGTCGGCATCATGGCGGCAAAAAATTCAGCAGCGCAACCAAAGGTAAATACTGCAACCAGGTTATCGCTAGGTACCCAGTAAAATGCAGTAGTGAGTAACCCGCTTAGCATTAATGATGCAATAAAGAGGTTTCGTTTACCCATTATTTCGGCCAGTTTACCTGTGGCAAGTGCGCCTAATATAGATACAATCAATAAGGCAATAAAGTATTGCCCAGCCATGAGTTCATTAGCTACGTGGTATTTAAAGTAATATGCAATTACGCCGTATTTTATGCCATTAAACATCATGGTTAAAAAACCAATACCGAGTAATACCAGCCAGGGTTTGTTGGTCAGAAGATCAACCATGTCGCGCTGTGAACCCGTTAAGCTTTGCTTATCTTTCTTGAGTAATTTTTTAATAACGAATGTCATTGCAGCCATAACAAGGGCAAAAAATACGCCGCTGTATAAATCGCGGTAATAAAAAAACAAGGTAGTAGCAAGCAAAGGTAGGATTATAAATGGCAGGCTTTTGGTTAAATCAAATAATTCTGATTTTAAATTCCCTTCATTTGAGGCGTGCGGTGTTACACGCTCTTTCGTGGTCGCAAACGTTATAATCATTAAAATAATAAGTAAGCTGGCAAATAAGTACATAGTAAGCTGATAGCCTTTAGCGTTGTCGCCGCCACCAAAAAATGCCACTAGCTCAGGTAAAAAACCCATAACCAATAAACCACCAGTAAACGCACCTGCAAACCTAAAACCAGAGAGCTTTGTGCGCTCTGTGTCGTCGGGTGTCATAACGCCCATAAGTGCCGAGTAGGGTACGTTACTTACAGTGTAAGCAAGCGTTAAACCAATGTAAGTTACGTAGGCATAAATAAGTTTGTTGGTGGTGCTAAAGTCGGGGGTAGTAAAACACAACACCATAAACAAGCCCAAAAATGGTGCCGAGTAGAGTATCCACGGGCGAAACTTACCAAAGCGCGACTGCGTTCTGTCGGCAATCATACCCATAATAATATCGGTTACGCCATCAGATAGCCTTACCACTAAAAACAACATGGCAGCGGCAGCCGCCGATATGCCAAATGTATCGGTGTAAAACACCGCTAAATAAGCAAGCGCGCCGCGCCACACTAAGTTAGCGCCGGCATCACCCATGGCGTAACCGACTTTTTCGTATAAAGGGAGTTTGTTCACAGTGTGTGTTCTTATTGTTATAAGCCGATAATTTATCGGCTAGTTATTAGTTTAGTGTACGCCTTACCGCTGGCTTTAATAGTTCGTTTTTGTGTGTTGTAGTCTACGTGTACTATTCCAAAACGTTTTAAATATCCTTCAGCCCATTCAAAGTTATCCATTAAGCTCCAAGCAAAGTAGCCATCTACTTTTACGCCTTGCTCAGCTGCGTTATGTAGGGCATTTAAATGCTCGTGGTAATATTCAATACGGTCGTTATCGTTCACTTCACCGTCTTTAAATTCGTCAGCCATGGCTGCGCCATTTTCGGTAATATAAATAGGCGGTAGGGTGTATTTTTCGTTTAACGATACAAGTAACTCTGTAAGTGCTTTAGGATAAATTTCCCAGCCTATATCGGTCATTGGCGTTTTATGTGGCAGCTCATGGTAAAAGTCGGTTTCGCTTGCTTGATAATGCATGCGGGTATAAAAGTTAACCCCTAGGTAATCTAGTGGTTGAGCAATTATTTCCATGTCGCCATCCAAAATATCAGGGCGGTGGGCTTTAGGTAATTGATTAATAATATCAGGGTACTTACCTTGCATTACAGGCTGCATGTACCATTGGTTTATGTAGTCATCAGCAAATGCAGTCGCTTTTAAATCTTCTTCGCATTGGGTAACTGAGTAACAAGGCGTAAAGTTAAGTACAATACCGTTTAATGTATTTGGGCTATTTTTAGCAAGTACTTGCATAGCTAATCCGTGGCCCAGTAATAAGTGATGCGCAGCTTTACGACCAAACTCGCGACCTACAATACCCGGCGCATGTACGCCTATTTCGTAACCTAAGTAAGAGCTACAAAACGGCTCGTTTAAGGTGGCGTACGAGTGTACGCGGTCACCAAATGCTTTTGTAATTAAATCTGTGTAATGCGCAAATTCGTAAGCGGTGTTACGGTTTAGCCAACCGCCTTCGTCTTCAATATGTTGTGGTAAATCCCAGTGGTACAGCGTTACAAAAGTTTTAATGTTACGGCGTTTTAATTCATCTAAAATGTCGGTGTAAAATTTAACACCTGTCGGGTTTAGGTGGCCATTTTTAGTCATTACGCGCGGCCACGAAATAGAAAGTCTGTAAGCGTCTACACCTAATGACTCAATTAAGTTTATATCGTCTTTCCAGCGAGAGTAGTGCTCGCAGGCTACATCGCCATTTGAATTATCGACTATTTTGCCTTCTTTACTGCAAAAGGTATCCCAAATACATGGCAAGCGATCGGTTGCGCCGCCTTCAATTTGAAATGAGGCCGTAGCTACACCATAGGTAAAATTTTTGGCTAAAAGGGGTGAGCCACTAGGTAAAGATAATTGTTTCATTAAGAGAAAACCTCTGCTTCTTTTTTGGTAAAGGTTGCTTTGTATATAGCGTGTATTAAATTCAATGTTGGAAGCGCTTCCATATTTAATTTGATTAATCACTAAGGATGGTATTTAATAACTTTAAGGAAGCGCTTCCATATTTAGGTTAGTGGCTATTGCTAAGTAGGTCAATAGTTAAATTTAAATAACAAATAGGTGCTGCACAAAAACACACTGACACAACACAGGGCTATAAAAATGAAAAAAAGCTTAAACACTAATAGGTTACGAATGCTCCCTATTTTAATAGGCGGATTATGCGTTTTAAGTGCGTGTAATAAACAAGAAGCTAACGCTAATAATAACGAAAGCGCGGTGGCCAAAAATACTGAACATGAGCAAGGTAATTTACCACTTTGGCCAACGCTTAAAAGCAAAGTAGTGAAAACGCCTGAAATTGAAAATACGATTGCACAATATTTAAAAACAATGACGCTTGAGCAAAAAGTAGCGCAGATGATCCAACCTGAAATTCGCGATATAACCGCTGCAGACATGCGCAAATATGGCTTTGGTTCTTATTTAAATGGCGGTGGCTCGTTCCCGAATGCTGATAAGCATGCAACGCCTGCCGATTGGATAACACTTGCTGAAAGTATGTATCAAGCATCGGTTGATGACTCAATTGATGGCAGTAAAATTCCAACTATGTGGGGCACTGATGCGGTACATGGCCATAATAATGTGATTGGCGCGACATTATTTCCGCACAATATTGGTTTAGGTGCTGCTAATAACCCCGCATTAATTGAGCAAATTGCAGCAGCTACGGCAATAGAAGTAATGGCAACAGGGATAGATTGGGTATTTGCACCAACAGTTGCTGTAGTGCGCGACGACCGATGGGGCAGAACGTACGAAGGCTACTCAGAAGACCCTGCAATTGTACGTGAATATTCAGCCGCAATTGTAAACGGATTACAAGGCAGAGCTGGTGATGACTTTTTAAGTGACAAACGCGTAATTAGCACTGTTAAGCACTTTTTAGGCGATGGCGGCACGGTAGATGGCGACGATCAAGGGGACAACATTGATAGCGAAGAGACGTTATATAACATTCATGCGCACGGTTATATAGGAGGCTTAACCGCAGGTAGTCAGTCGGTTATGGCATCGTTTAATAGCTGGAATGGTAAAAAAAATCACGGTAATAAATACTTACTTACCGATGTACTAAAAACAAAAATGGGTTTTGATGGCTTTGTTGTAGGCGATTGGAACGGGCACGGACAAGTTGCCGGCTGTACAAATGAAAGCTGCCCGCAAGCTGTTAATGCCGGGCTTGATATTTTTATGGTGCCAACGGGTGCTTGGAAACCACTTTATGAAAATACAATTAAACAAGTAAAAGCGGGCACAATAACAATGGCGCGAATAGATGACGCCGTGGCACGTATTTTACGCGTTAAATTACGCGCGGGTTTATTTGATAAACCAAGCCCCGCAAATCGAAAATATTCAGGTAAGTTAGAACTAATAGGTGCGCCTGCACATCGCGATATTGCCCGCCAAGCGGTACAAGAGTCGTTAGTACTGCTTAAAAACAACAACCATTTATTACCGCTTAACCCGTCAAGCAACATACTTATAGCAGGCGATGCGGCTGATAACATAGGCAAGCAATCGGGTGGTTGGAGTATTACGTGGCAGGGAACTAATAATCAAAATGCAGATTTTCCTGGGGCAACGTCTATTTATGCCGGATTAAAAACGCAAATAGAGGCTGCTGGCGGCAACGCTATTTTAAGTCCAACGGGTGAATTTAATACTAAGCCCGATGTAGCCATTGTTGTATTTGGTGAAGAGCCATACGCAGAGGGGCATGGCGATAAAGACAACCTTGAGTTTGAACGTAACAATAAACGCTCTCTTAAAATATTAAAAACATTAAAGCAGCAAAATATACCGGTTGTTTCTGTGTTTATATCGGGCAGACCAATGTGGGTTAACAGCGAGCTAAACGCGTCAGATGCATTTGTAGCAGCATGGCTTCCTGGCACTGAAGGACAAGGCATTGCAGATGTTTTATTAGCGGATGCAAGTGGGCAGGTACAGTACGACTTTAAAGGTAAGTTGTCGTTCTCATGGCCTAAATCGCCACTACAAACCGCAGTAAATAAGGGCGATGCTGATTACTCACCATTATTACCCTATGGCTTTGGTTTAACATATAAAGATGAAAGTACGCTTGCCAATAATCTAAATGAAGACTCAGGTGTTGATATTAGTAACCTTGCACCGCTGTCTATATTTAATGGCAGTTTTAAAACGCCGTGGCGTTTGTTTTTAAATTCAAACAGCGAGCAGCACCAAGTAGCAAGTAACAGTGTAAAGCTTGGCGGCATTACTTATCGCACTGAAGACAAAGCGATTCAAGAAGATGCGATGCAATTTAACTTTGATGGCACTGCATCCAGCTACATCGAAATTAATAGTAACTTTACCGAAGACAAAGTGGCCTACATTGAAGCAAATTCGGCCCTTAGCTTTAGCTATAAAGTAAACCAAATACCTAGCTCACATACATACCTTGCAATGAAGTGCGAACAAGCTTGTGGTGTCGAGCTTGATATTACTAATGAGCTTGAAAATGCTGATTTAAATACATGGCAAACCATGAGTATAGATTTAACCTGTTTTGCTAAAAAGGGCGTTGATTTTGCCAGAATAACCAGCCCTTTTATTATTAAAACAGCAGGAGAGCTTAGCGTTTCAGTTGCAGATATTAGCTTTGAACCACAAAGCGCTAAAAGCGCCGTGGTTAAGTGTGAATAATAAAACGTAAAAGTTGTTGTGTGTAACCAAAACCCTGAGGGCATGTTGATCTTTGTGGATTGAAATTTGTTCAATCTAGGGGCAATTTAATCGCGGCGAGAGGTTTGTAACCTAGTGGGCTAAGTAAAAACCGAGCAACAAAGAGTAAATTGCCCCTAGGCAGAACCCTACGGGCAGCGCATGTTTGGCATTTATGCTACGTTATCGCCTATTTGTGGGGAATAACCACACTACATAGGCTCTGCCTTGCCTAAAAACCAAACATACTGCTGCAAATTCAACCACCAAAGAACAACACGCCCTAATAAGGGCTTTTTTTATGCTGGGCAATATTGTTTTAAAAACTCATGATGTGGCGGTAATTGGCTAACGCGCTGTTCTATTTGCTGTTTAATACCGTGTAAAAAACGGGTGAGTTCTTCATCGCTCATCATGCTGGCTATTAAGTGATGCTGATTAGGCTCAATACCTTGACCAAGCATTACTTGCACCCACGAGTCGACTCTAAAAATGTCGCCATCGTCTAAAAATACACGGCCGGTTTGTTTAAACAAATCAATTTTATGTTGAAGTGTTTTTGGCACCTCCATCGCGCTACAGTGTTGCCAAAACTCACTGTCATCGCGATTAGTTACTTTGTAGTGCAGCACAATAAAGTCGCGAATATTTTCTATTTCACTTTTAAGCTGTTTGTTGTATTCGTCAATGGCGTGATTGGTAATGCCATTAAACGGAAATAAACGCATAAAGCGAATAATACCCGACATAATTAAGTGAATGCTGGTGGACTCAAGTGGCTCTACAAAACCGCTAGCAAGGCCAAGTGCTAAGCAGTTTTTGTTCCAGCCTTTTAAGCGCCGGCCTGTTTTAAATTTAATAGTACGCGGCTCTGTAAGCGCCTCACCTTCAATGTTATTTAATAGTAGCGCTTTGGCTTGTTCGTCATCCATATATTGGCTGCAGTATACTAATCCGTTACCTACACGGTTTTGCAGCGGTATACGCCATTGCCAGCCGCTTTTGTGGGCAATAGATCGGGTAAGTGGCAATACGGTATCGCTGGTGGATTTTGTTTGCACGGCAATGGCGCTGTTACACGGTAATAAGTGCGACCAGTCTTCGTAGCCAGTATGCAATGCTTGCTCTATTAATAAGCCTCTAAAGCCGGTGCAATCAATAAAAAAGTCGCCATTAATATACTCGCCACTATTTAAAGTTAATGACTCTATATGGCCTGTTTTAGTGTTTTTTACTACTTTTTGTATTTTGCCTTCAATACGTTTTACACCTAACGGCTCTGAAAATTCACGTAAAAACTGCGCGTAACGCGTGGCATCCATATGGTAGGCATAGTTAATGGGGTTTTGCTGATTAAACGCAAATTTACCGGCTTTAGCCGCTTGCAGCTCGTAGCAGTAATCGCCAAATGGGTTGTTTATTCCAAGTGCTTTACCTTGCAGCCAAAAGTGATGAAATTCACCCGCCCAACATTCTTTGCCTGTTGCGCCAAATGAGTGAATATAATGCGTGTTTTCATCGCCCCAGTTTTCAAAGCTAATACCGAGTTTAAAACTGGCTTGAGTGGCTTTCATAAATGCTTGCTCGTTTATACCCAGCAATTTATGAAATGTACGAATAGGCGGAATTGTTGCTTCGCCAACGCCCACAGTGCCAATATCGTCAGATTCAACAAGGGTTATGTTTATATTGTTGCCAACTAATTTAGCAAGTGCTGCTGCAGCCATCCAACCTGCAGTGCCGCCCCCAGCAATTACTACGTTTTTAACAGCGTTTGTTTTAGTCATTATGTGGCTGCCCATTATTTGATAAAAGATGATTTAAAAGCGCGCGATTACTTGGCAGTCCATTTAAGTACTGCGCTATTTTTTCGCGGTTTTGCTGATAATAGTAATCCCCAGCACGTGGGTCGTTAAATGTATTTTGTGCAGATACAGTTTGCGTATTAAAGCCCATGCCATATAAAACGTATTGGTAACTGCTTGATGAAAACACTTCTTCGTTTTCAATAAAATCAAAGCGGCTAGGGGGTTGAAATTGCCAAAGTTTAAGTAAGTTTTGCAGGCGCTCGGGCGCGGTATTTAAATTACTAATATCTTGCCAATAAGGAGTGTCGTCGCGCTCGCTTAGCACATAATGAAGCTTTAAAAATTCAACAACGCGCTGCCAACGGGTGCTAAAACGATCATTAAAACGCGTTTCAAGCTGGCTCATGTGTGTGCGGTTTTGCGGGAGTTGTTCGCTTATCATGCTAATTGAAAGCTCAACCATGGCAAGTGCTGACGCTTCAAGTGGCTCTAAAAAGCCAGCTGACATACCCACGGCAACACAGTTTTTAATCCAAAATTTTTGCCTGTAGCCGGGGCTGAATTTTAATACGCGGTAGTTAAGTTGCTCAGCTTGTTGCTCACTGGTACTTTTAGCTATGTAGCTTTTTAGAGTATTTGTTGCGCTTTCATCACTTTGATATTTACTACTAAATACATAACCTGTGCCACGGCGCGTTGGTAGGGCTATATCCCAAATCCAACCGTTACTTTGCGCAGTAGATAGCGTAGCAGAGGCAATTGGCTGATTGGTGTGTGCATTAGGTATTTGCGCTGCAACAGCGCTGTTATTAAATAAAATATGATCTTGCGCTATAAACTCGCTATTAAAATGCTCACCAATTAAACGAGCGCGAGAGCCTGAGCAATCTATAAATAAATCACCTGTTATATCGCCATTATTATTTGTCTTTATTGCGGCAATATAGCCATGCTCGTCGTTAATAACCTCGGTTACATCGTCAGTAATATGTGTAACGTTTAGGTTTTTAACGCAGTGATTTTTTAAAAAATCAGCAAATTTACCCGCATCTAAATGATAACCATAGTTGGTGACTGCTGCGTATTCGGGTGTTTGTAATTGCTTTGGCGCAAGGGCTGCTTGGCATACAAAGCTTTGCATATTAACAATGTCGGCAAATTTTTGATTAGGTGCAATGCGTTGCCAGCTGGCGTGTAAATTGGTTTGCTCATAGCCTTGTGGATTCATAAAAGGGTGATAGTAGTTTTCTCCCTCGCTGAGGTTGCGCCAATTTATAAATTTAGAACCTTGCTTAAACGACGCGTCGCACTGGGTTATAAAATCAATTTCTTTAATACCAATACGTTGCAGCGTGTTACGCATTGATGGCCACGTACCTTCGCCCACGCCCAATATAGGCACATTTGCCGACTCCACTAACGTTACACTAAGGTGCGGGTGTTCGGCGGCTAATAAACCTGCACTTAGCCAACCGGCAGTGCCACCACCTAAAACGACTATTTTTGTTATTGATTTGGTCATGAGTTAACACCCTAAAATTGATAACAATTAAACTAGCATTAATACTGTTTTAAATACAAAAAAGCCGCTAGTAAAAACTAACGGCTTTACTTTGTATTACCTTTAGAAGTTGTAACGCATACCAATATTGTAACGTGCGCCTAGCTGTTGTAGGTTCCACAATTGAACTGAAGTACGGCCATGTTCGCGGCTGTTTTGCTCAGTTATGTTAAGGCCTTCAACAAAAAACGAGAGTTGCTCGCTGTAGTTGTACGCAACATTAAAGTCGATTTGATAATATTCTTCAGTAAAGCCTGGCTCATTAACGTATCGAGCTGCGCTATTTAAAAACTTATCACGCCAGTTGTAAGCAATACGCGCTTGAAAATCATCGTTTTCGTACATTGCAATAAAGTTAGCTGTATCGCTTAAACCCACTAGTGCAAATTGTGTTGTAGTAGGGTCTGCGTTTACATCAAAGTCTATGTCGCCGTTAACTGTGGTGTAGTTTGCTTGCACACCAAAACCGCTTTCACCAAAAAAGTGCTGAAAGGCAATTTCAAAACCATCAATGGTGGCATTTTTATTGTTGGTAGGTACTTGTGCTGTAAATTCTAGTAATGGGTCATCGCTGTTAGCAATTACATCGTAAGCGGCTTCAAACTCTTCGTAGGTCATAGAGTCAAAATCAACGTTGTTTTCTGTTGCGGCAACCATTTGAAATAAGTTTGAATCGGTTAGGGCAAGTCCGCGAGATTCTAGTTCAGCAATCGCAGCTTGTGCGCGAGGGCCTGCTGTTGCATCGCGTAATCCGTAGTAGTTTTGCGTCATTGGTGTCAAACCAATAAAGTTTTCGATGTCTTTAGTGTAATAACCTACCGACACATAACTTGTTTCTGCAAAGTACCACTCAGCCGATACATCAATATTGTCTGATTCAAGCGGCACTAAGCCAGGGTTACCCGTTGACGCTGTAGCCGGTGAAGAACCCGCTAAAAGAGTAGGGGCACCCGGTACACCAACAGTCGCTGCTGAACTTAAGTTGTCGTAAGTTGGGCGAGCAATTGTAGTGCTATAAGAAAACCGCGCTTTTACGTTTTCGATTACTTCAATGTCAAAGTCAAAGCTTGGTAAAAAGTGATCGTAGCTAGATTTAAGGGTGAAATCTTCTTTATCTGAGCCAAAACGAACGTTAAAGTCGTTATTACCTTCCCACGCGACTGCGTTAGGTAAGTCGATATTAGCCGTTGAGGTAATGTCGGTAGACTCTTGGCGCGCTCCAATAACAATGTTGTATGGCATATCGCCAATGTAGCCGTTGTAAGTAAATTGCACAAACGCTGCGGTTATATCTTCTTCAATGGTGCGGTTAGTTGCAAATGCGCCATCGGCTGCAAAGTTAAATCCGTATTCTTCACCTGCCCAGTAACCAATTTGCGATGCGCTGCCGGTATAACCTTGGTTGTACGAACCCGATGTATCGTAGTCGTCAAACTCAGCTAAAAAGTTTGTTGGGTTTAGGTAGCCATCAGGTAGTTCGCCTGGGTTTTCTATACCCCAGTTACCCATAGTATTACGTGTAAGTGATTGCAGTGAATGGCTTTCCATAGAGCGAGACTCTATACCAAAGTCAATTGCACCGTTTTCAATTTCGTATTTACCATGGATTCTAAATTCTGTGATTTCAGACTCTTGGCGAGCAAAGTTAGAATCTAAAATAGACGTACCCACATCAGAGGCATCTAACGTGTTATTACAATTTAGGTTGTCTCGGCGACAATCATCAAAATCGATACTCATTGATGGCAGTTCGCGGCTAAAATCAACTTCTTGTGCGTTAACTACGTTTGCGCCTAAGCCTGCGTTTACCCAGCTGCCGTATGGTGCATCTGGTTTGCTAGTGGCTTTTGAATTGTGCGCATCAAACATAAAGCTCAACTCAGAGTTAAAGTAGTACTCAACGTTTAAACCAATAGAGTCGTTTTGGTTAACTTGGTTTAGCTCTTGAAACGCTAAGCCTAAATCGCGTGTTTGCTGATCGCGACGTTCTTCTCGGTAATAAATAGGGGTTTTTACTGTGTTATCGTCAAACGTTAGCGCGCTTTTGTAGTTATCCATCCATATTGATTGCTCAGCACGGGCTTCGAATAAATCTTGCTTAGAATATGTGTAATCAAGCGTGGCTGTTAAATCGTCAATTGGGCTGTATTGCAGCGTTAATTGTGCGTTTGTACGCGTACGTTCTCTGTCGGCAATGGTGTAGCGCAAATCTGATGGCATTGAATAAAGCTGACCAACAGCGGGTGCATTAGTTAAAACAATATCGTCTGCAGCTTGTGGGATTGTGCCGTCAAAAGCTGATGTATTCCATTGATTTACAAACGCACCTGTTGATGAGCTATCGCGCTGTTGCATGCTTGCAGTTAACGAGGCACCAAATTTAGCTTCACTGTCGGTCCAGCTAATTAAGCCCGAAAGCTCTGGTGTTATGTCATCACCAACGCGGTTTGTTGAATCGTGTAATGCTTTTACGCCAATGCTTGAAACAAAGCCTGGGTTATCAAGTGGGCGAGCGGTATTAATATTAATTGTTGCGCCAATACCACCTGATGCAATGCTTGCTTTACCCGTTTTATATACTTCAACCGATTTAACGCTATCAGACGCTAAGTTTGCAAAATCAAAAGCACGAGAACTGGGTGTACCGCCGCCTGAAGGCAATGAAGCTGCCGGCATAGTACGTCCGTTTAGGGTTACCATATTGTAGTCGGGGCCAAAACCGCGAACTGTTACTTTAGAGCCTTCACCATTTGAGCGATCAATCGACACACCCGTAATACGCTGTAGCGACTCTGCTAAGTTGGTATCTGGGAATTTACCAATATCTTCAGCTGATATAGCATCTACAACGCCTGCGGCGTCGCGTTTTAAACGAGTCGACTCTTTAATACTACTTTTAAAACCAGTAACTTGAATTACTTCAACATCTGTATTTGCTTCTTGTGCATATACAGGTAAAGAGATTGATGCGCCTAAAATCAGAGATAGGCTGGTTGCTATCTTTGTTTTTCTTACAATATGGTTAGACATTCGGTTTCCCTCGCGCTTTTATCATTATTATTAACAGCTTGTATGGGGCTGTTATTGTGTAGTTGTAAACATTGTCAAATGTATGGAAGCGCTTCCAGAAAAACATATTTAATTTAGCTTTGTGGAAGCGCTTCCAGAAATGCTAGTTTAAATTTTAAATAGGGTCAACTATTGTTTTAATAAAATGAGACTAAATTGTTTTCAAAATGTGTGTTTTTTAGATTTAAATCATAAATTACAGTTGGTTATGGAAAGCCATTCAAAAACAGTGCTGTAACAACATTTTATTATAAGAAACTCGATTACTGATTCATTTAGTTATTTAGACACTTTATGGTGTTTCAACATCAGCTTTTACTACAGGCTAAAATTAATAGGTAGAGCGTTGGTGACTAAACCTAGGCACCTAAAACAGAGGGTGTCTCATTTTATAAATTGGTCATTAAAAAATCAGAGGTTGTTTAAAAAATCGTTAATTAAATCACTAAAAAGTAACGTAGTTTTTGCAGAAAATGGTTTAAAAATAAACTTATAAAGTATTACGCATAAGAGTGTTGCGGGTCACTAGTTTTATCGCTATTTTAAAGGCTCTCTAATAGATGGATTTTATTATGCGCATTAAATTTTTAGCGAGCTTTTATTCTTTCTTCTTGTTTGCACTGTTTGGTTGTGACGACCAAAGTATGGCAATGCAAGATAGCCCTCAGCTAAATAATAATGCAAGTAACTTACCCACTAATAACAAAGTAAACACACCTCCTGTAGTTCAAAAAAACGAACCCGCTTTAGTCGTCGGTATGCTAGCTACGCACTGTAAAAGTAATGAAGCAGCCTACATTAACGCAAAAATGCATAAAGTTGTGCGCAACCCAGATGAAAATACAGCTTACAAGTTAGAGCCTACCGAGAAGGTACTTTCTGTTTGTGTTGCAAAAGATGACTCATCGCTTAGTTATCGATTTGGTCGTATTAATGACATAGGGCTTGAAAAAGAAGCTTCACCAGATGCACCATTTGGTAGTTACTACAGGCAAATAGGGCGTATTGGCCAGAGTATTTTATTTTTTAGTAACGGCGAATATCATTATTATATTATTAACTCAGGCGGCATGGGTAGCGGTGTAACCGTTAATGTTTATAAAAACGATACATTAATTTCGGAGCTGTTTTCGGGTAATGATCCATACGATGATTTTGTTATAGCAACCGATTTAAATTTCCCTAAAAAATTGGTTATCGAAAAACAGCCATTTAATAAGCAAATGCAGTAAATAATGACTCCACAGCAGCAAAACGTTATAGAGCAAGGGCATTGGTTTAAAAACCGTAGCGCTTATTTAAAAAGCTTTTTATTAACGCAGGGCAAAACGCTCTCACTAAAGGCTCAGCAATCATTATTTTTGCGAGGTGATAAGCACGATGGAATTTATGCCGTACTTAGCGGCGTGGTGCGTATTAGTGGCGTAAGTAACGAAGGCAAAGAAGCTGTATTGAGCTTTATTGATTCATCACTGTGGTTTGGCGAAGTTACCTTGTTTGATGGTGGCCTGCGCACTCATGATGTATATGCACAAACTGATGTTGTGCTTTTTTACGTGCCCCAACGCGAGCTTGAACAGCTATTAAACGAACAGCCACAATATTGGCAAGAGTTTGGTTTATTGCTGGCACAAAAGTTACGCCTAATGTTTACCTCAATGGAAGATCACGCATTACTAAGCGCTGAGCAAAAAGTATGCAATCGACTTTTAATGCTTAGCGAACATACAGAGCACTTAACACCGCTTGTTTTATCTCAGCAGCAACTTGCTGATATGACCTACCTAACGCGCCAAACTATTAATCAAATACTGCAACAGCTTGTTAGCCTACAAGCCATTAGTTTGGGGTATCAACGCATAACTGTTTTAGATAAACAAAAGTTACAGGCGCGTGCTACACAAGCTTAAATAGAGACTTTTTTATTTAGTTGGAACCAAAATTGCTACAGATAATGTAACGCAACAATGGATTTGAGCTAATGACTACAATAACCTTTAAAAATCAATATAGTAACTATAACTCTCCTGCATTAAATAAAGCGGCAGGACTAAGCGAAGTTGCGGCAACTAATACCCTCCCTAACGAAAAAACAAATGATGTTAAAGGCATTACCTCAGCTCCTAAAGAACCAACGTTTTTAGAAAGTGCTCAAGAAGCGCTGGTTTATCAGCGCTTAGGTGTAAACAAAAACAAAATAGACGAGCTAGAAGCGACAATAGAAGAACTCACTAAAGAGCTACAAGGAGAGGGCGCAGACCCTGACGCAATTGCTGATAAAATAGAGGAACTTCAAAAAATGCTTGAGCAAGAGTATCAAAAAGGGCGCGAGCGAACGGATATGAAAGGTGAGCATGAGCCGGGTAAAATAATTTCTGCATTTGTTTAATTTACAAAATGTCGGATACCTGACATTGTTGTTGTGTCTACTTTTGCTAAAGTAAGTTTTATAGATAAAAATAGAGGCAAAACAATGAAAACACTGCAACAGCAACTTGGTAAATATGGTTTATATCATCGTTCTAAACGTAATGTAATAACGCATTTTTTTGGTATTCCGCTCATTGTATTTGCAGCCTTGTGTTTACTAGCGCGCATTCAAATACCCCTTGGTAGTGTAGTAATTGATGGCGCACAACTTTTTGTATTAGCGTCGGTTGTTTATTATTTTATGCTGAGCTTTTCGCTTGGCTTTATTATGGCTGTGATATTCACTTTACTCCTTGTTGCTGCTCAGCCCATTGCGGCAATGGCGTTTTGGCCTTGGTTGAGTATTGGCGTAGGTGTGTTTGTATTTGGCTGGGTACTGCAGTTTATTGGGCACTATTACGAAGGTAAAAAACCGGCGTTTGTAGATGACCTAATTGGTTTAGTTATTGGCCCTTTGTACGTAACCGTTGAACTACTATTTTTAATGGGCTTTTATAAAATATTAGAAGATGAAGTAAACGCAATAGCTGGCCCTACAAAGGCGTAAAATACTTTACTAAGTACCTTTATAAAACCTAATAAATAACAATAAAAGGGCAGATAACGCATGCAATATAATAATAAAACCGTGTGGATCACCGGCGCATCGTCAGGTATTGGTAAAGAGCTTGCTATACAATTTGCCGAGCTTGGAGCGCGCGTTATTTTATCGGCGCGCAATGTAGATAAACTAAACGATTTAAAAGCAACGCTTAAAGGTGAAGGGCACTTAGTTGTGCCGCTGGACTTAGCCCAGCCAGAACACGTACTGAGCACAATAACAGCAAAAATGAACGAGCTTCCTACAATAGATATTTTAATTAATAACGGCGGGGTATCGCAGCGCAGTTTATTTTTAGAAAACGACTTTAACGTGTATCGCCAATTAATGGAGGTTAATTACTTTGGCTTAATTGCACTTACTAAAGCCGTACTACCTACTATGGTGGCAAGGCGCAGTGGCTCAATTGTGTCTATTAGTAGTGTGGCGGGTAAAGTAGGTTCAAAATTTAGAACGGGTTATTCGGGTTCTAAATATGCGGTTGTTGGTTTTATGGATTGCCTACGTGCAGAAGTAGCACAACATAACATTCATTGTTTAACAATTTGCCCAGGTTCTATTAAAACAGCAATTGCGCATAACTCATTAAACGAGCAAGGCATAGCGCAAAATAAACCAGAAGAGTCGATAGAAAATGGCATGGATGTAAGCGTAGCAGCTTCAAAAATGATTCGTGCCATTAGTAATAAAAAAGACGAAGTGATTATTGGCAAAGGTTTAAGTGGTTGGGCGCCTACAATTAAGCGCTTTTTTCCTACTTTGTTTAATCGCATTACCGCAAAAACAAACTATAGGTAGCGTCGTTTATTTCAAAGGCGTAAAATGCCGTAAATTTGATCAATTTAGAAAAGGATTCTAAATGAAGTATTTATGGCTGAGCCTGTTTTTTATTGTATTAATTTGGTCTGGTATTAACCCAAAAGATCAATTTACATGGCTGCTTGAAGTTATCCCCGCAATTATTGGTTTAGTGCTGCTAGCAAGTACCTATAGCCACTTTAAACTTACCCCTATTTTATATACATTTATTTTAGCGCATTGCATAGTGCTGATGATTGGCGGGCATTACACCTACGCCGAAGTTCCTTTTTTCGATAATCTATTTGGTAGCGAGCGTAATAACTACGACAAAGTAGGGCACTTTTTTCAAGGGTTTGTACCTGCACTACTAGCACGCGAAATTTTACTGCGCAAAAAAGTAGTAAATGGTCGAGGCTGGTTAATCACCTTTGTTATTTCGGTATGTTTAGCATTTAGCGCGTTTTACGAATTAATAGAATGGTGGGTTGCAGTATTAAGCGGCGAAAACGCAGAAGCGTTTTTAGGCACGCAAGGTTACGTGTGGGATACCCAATCAGATATGGGACTGGCGTTATTTGGGGCTATTTGCTCGTTGTTAATGCTTTCAAAAGTACACGACAAACAGCTTAAAAACGTTAAAGATTATTTATAGGCTATAGGGACGTTAAAGACTATATAGAAACGCTTATAAAATATTAATAAAAGACTATTAACTTATGACTGCAAACACTAGTGATTACTCAATCAGCACAGACAAAAGCAAACTTAACTTTAATGTTATTTATAACTTTATTGCTAATAGCTATTGGGCCAAAGGCATTCCTAAAAGCGTGATGCAATCAGCTATTGATAACTCAATGTGCTTTGGTGTTTACAGCGCTCATAACGAACAAGTTGGCTTTGCCCGAGTAGTGACCGATAAAGCAACCTTTGCCTATTTAGCCGATGTATTTATTGCCCCGCACTTGCAAGGTAATGGGCTGAGTAAGTTACTTATTAGAACAATAGTAGAGCACCCTGAGCTGCAAGGGCTCAGGCGCTTTTTATTAGCGACTTCTGATGCGCATGGTCTTTATGCACAATACGGGTTTAAATCAATAGACAACCCCGCACTACTAATGCAAATAAGTCCTGAGAATGTGTATGGTAAAAACAATCGTGATACCTATTAAATGGGGGAAGAGTAAATTCCGTCTAATGTTCTTGTTAGCTGTGCATTACACCCAAACATCATCTTCTGCTGTAAGTTCGCTACCTGAATCACCAGTATTAACAACACCTTTAGGTTCAACTATCATGATTTTACATTCTGAAGTTGCTATAGGTTTATGTTCAATGCCTTTAGGGATTACAAACATTTCACCTGATTCTAATGTAACGACTCCATCGCGAAATTCAATGTTAAGGCACCCTTCAATTACAATGAAAACTTCGTCAGTATCCGGGTGATCATGCCATACAAATTCACCTTCTACTTTGACCAATTTAAACTGATAGTCATTCATTTCTGCAATTATACGAGGAGACCAATGATCTGTAAACTTAGTAAACTTTTCTTTAAAATTGATTGCATTATGTTTCATGAAAAATTCTCTATAGCTAGTACTGCTAGCGCCCGTATAAAATGCGGATAATACTTGGCTAAAATTAGCGAAGAATGAGCGTCAGCCAAGCGTTTGACGTCATTTTTGATGCGCTTATTAAGTTACCTATTTAGACGGTATAAGCCACATTCATTAGCCCATTTTTCAATTTTTTCTGCGTGTTTAGGATTACGTAAATAGAAAACATTAGTGTCGTCCCAGCTTTCAAAATATACAGCCTCCAACTCAGGCAGCATCACTTTATAAAAATGACTACTATCTACATTATGTGGAGCGCACATTAGGTAAGCTTCTTTAGCAGCGTCCGAGGTGAATTTGCGAAACTGTGGTTTAGCTGAACTCCAACGACCTTTAAATGTAAAGTTTAGAACCTCAGTGTTGTCGATTAATTTTTTCGCAAATTTAACGAATTTTGCATCTCTACTTTGTTGCTCCTCATCAGCAACATCAGATAAGTATTTAATTGAGTCTTCTACTCCCAACCAACGATCGAAAACCGAAACCGCCATGTAAGTATATGCATCTGTATCTTCTACAGCATACAACTTATCTAGATCTGGATACTTTTCTCGCAAGTCTATTTGAGATTTTATATCCAATGCCAGAAATTTACGCATATCTTCCTTGGTAACTTAACGAGCCTGTAGATTAACTCGTTTTTAAATTTTTTTATTGATAAATAAACCATAGCTGAGTTCCTATTTTGGTTCAATTGATTACTGTATTTTTACGTAGAATATTGAAGTGTTTGATATTGTTTTAATTAGCGTTTTGGAAGGGGGGACGGGTGTTTGAGTGGCTTTTATTTAGGGTAAAATGGCTTATCCTTCTTAATGCATCGTGTTTTACAGCTTTTCTATATTATGAACAAGGCAATACAGTTGCCGCAGCGTGAAGTAAGGCATTCACTTTCATTTGACCCCGTAAGGTCAATTTATTCATACCTTTGTTCACTGTAATGTTCCGCTTTTTATTTAAAGGAAAGTCGGTTCAAGGTAATTAGGATGGGTGCCATCCTAATTTTTTTGATGGCGTAGACCACGCACCAAAGTACGCAGTTTAATAAAACTGGGGGGCAGTGTACGACTCGTTATAGCCTGTGGTATCACCAGTAAAGGGCCTTGTCGAAGCTCAAAAACAAAAGGAATTAACATTGCGCTAGGCAATGACTATTTAGCATCACAAGGTTTAGTGTCATTGAGAGATATTTGGATCGGTATTCATTACAGGAGATGAACTGCCCATTGCAGACCCGCATGATGGGTGGCGTGGGGGCTGGAGGTTAGAGACCTCCGGCTCCCTGATTATGGCCAAATTAACTTGTGATATGGTATTTGATTATGGCCACTGCTAGTCCCGCCAATGTTATTAATACGAAATGAAGATTGAACATTCGTTAATACAAAGCTTTTATTTTCACCTTGTTTGTATGGAAAATCGATATTAAAAGATTTTTTACTTTCTACAATAGATAATACATATCTACTGTATTCATCAGGAAAAAAATGAGGTTTATATTTCTCAGCTACAGAAATTAACGAAAGACTTTCAGATAAAGTTAACAGGTCATCATTTTTCAATTTCATTTCTTTAAATAAAGTAGAGTTCAGTTTATCAAGCATATAAAAGACAAACCCTACAGTAGACTTAATAAAGTGATTATACGAAAATGCAGTACTGGACCCCTCATATACTTCATGAATATCTGAGTCAGAACCGTTTAAATTGTTTTTACCTATAATATTTGAAAAGTAGAACCCTGATATTGGATTGTCTTTATTACCGACCAAAGTTACAAAATCAACTTTTAATGAATCATGCTTGATTTTATTTGATATTATTCGAATGGTTTTATGATATCTATCAACCGCACCTTTAAAGTTAGAATATTTATCTTTGCAGTTTTCTTTGCACCATAAGATTGCATTGTTATTATCATTGCTAATAGTTTCATTTACGGCTTTCATTACAAGGAAAGATATGTCGTAGAGTTCATCTAAAGACTGTACATAATCAAATATTCTTTTTTCAACAGATCCATCGTGGTCAAATATTGTATCATTTTCATTACTTTCAAATGCTTCATCCAAAGCATTTAAAGCTGTTACTATCTTTTTTAATTTAATCTCAAGAGATTCTACTGGGTGTCTTATTTTATGTTTAATATCTGTAATTTTAATATTACTTAAGTTAGTGTGTAGCGAAATCCCGCCGTTCTTTAAAACCTTTACCATTAACACTAAACCTCGATTTTGGTCATAACGAGCCTGTAGATTAACTCGTTTTTTATTTCTTTTTATTGATAAATAAACCATAGCTGAGTTCCTATTTTGATTCAATCGATTACTGTATTTTATGCAGAATATAAAGTGGGAATTTGGTGTTGTTTTAATTGGCGTTTTGGACGGGATTACGGGTGTTTGAGTGGCTTTTATTTAGGGTAAAAGGGCTTAACCTTCTTAATGCATCGTGTTTTGCAGCTTTTCTATATTATGAACAAGGCAATACAGTTGCCGCAGCGTGAAGTAAGGCATTCACTTTCATTTGACCCCGTAAGGTCAATTTATTCATACCTTTGTTCACTGTAATGTTCCGCTTTTTATTTAAAGGAAAGTCGGTTCAAGGTAATTAGGATGGGTGCCATCCTAATTTTTTTGTTCTTCATGGTTGACATCTGGATCTACAACCCAAATTTCTGTCGCTTCGACAGCTTGAGCAAACACCGCAGATACATGAGATAATATTGGCAACGCTTTTCGTCCTAAAACACTAGGTCGAATAGATGTTGATTCAATTAGGTTCATCCGTACGTTATTACCATGTTTTGATAACTGCCCAAAGCATATCGCACCTAATATCCCACCTTTTTTAACGTCACTTCAAATCTGTTTGGTCTTCTTTGGTAATATGGGTATTCTTTAGCCCAAGACCATGAACTTCTTTTTAAACGACCTTGCTGTTTAGGTAGTTTTTTCCATTTATCAGCGTTTAAAGCATCTAAATACGTAACCCCAAATATTTCGATATCTGGGAATTTTTCCATTGCATTTTCAAAAGCGATCTCTCGAAGAACCTTGTTAGTTTACAATTACGCCAATACTAGTGAAAAAGCAGTTAGCCAAAGTAATTGAAAACCATATGAAATACGCTGATGGATACCAGGATTGCTTTGAGATTTTACAGCTTTAGCCATTGCGAAAAGATAATAAACAGCGGCAACAACAGAAACCAATGAAAAAATACGGAAATATAATGGGATAATTTCAGTCGTTGGACTTATAGCAATTAATATTGGTGCTACAACTAATGAAAGTAACATGATAAAACCTGCCCAAGAATGCACCTTACAATTAAAAGTTGGATTTTTAGTAAATGGATCGGCGTCCATTGGGAAGTAACCAGCAACCCATGTACCAACACCATGAGCTATAACCAACCAACCCGCAGCATTTACTAAGGCTGAAACATCTAAAAGTTGTGCTAGATACCAACCGAAAAAGCAAAATAGAAAACCAAGAGGATAATTATTAATTAAAGGAGACAATTTTTCAGTAGGACTGCCAGTAGCACCTAACTCACTACAAAATTGTTTAGAATGACTGTAACCAGCATAAAATCTACTTGCTACATAAATACCAATAAATATCCAGATTGTTGCTATTAATCCTGAATAGATCGCAATACTCTCAAACACCGCCAAACTCCTTTTGTAATTTTTTCGTTTAATGTTCTTGTATGGATAATAAACCCATAAATTAATTAATACTTTAACCTAGTTCGGGTAATGTGAGGCCCAAGCTTTGGCTGCAACCAAAGCCTTTATACAGTAGTTCGATTGATTGAAGGCTCCTCTATTGAGAGACCGATAACAAGAAAGAACGCTGTATAAACTCCAAGCACTAAACTCGGATAGTCAACGGGGCCTCGAGCCCGAATCGCAAGGCAGAGTCAGCTTATTATGAATACACTCAATAATCAAAATGAAATTAACGTCGGTGTCGATACAGGTAAAACTCAACTCGATATTTACATCCGACCGTTAGATATATATTTCACCGTAGAAAACAGTGACGGCGGCATTAAACACGCTATAAAAACACTAAAAAAGCACCCAATAACGCGTGTTACTATTGAAGCAACTGGGCGCCTCGAACACCCCTTTGTTATGGCGTGTGCTCAAGCGAATATCCCTTTCGTTGTTGCTAACCCCGTTAATATTAAACGTTTCGCAGGCGCTATTGGCCAAAAAGCAAAAACAGATAAACTTGATGCGCAACTCATCGCTCATTTTGGTGAAGCAATAAAGCCACCACTCTCTTCTTTAAAGCCAGAGCAGATGCGCTTGATGAGTGATTTACTTTCTAGAAGAAGGCAGTTAATGGATATGCAAACGATGGAGAAAAATCGTTCACAGATAATGCCAAAAACAATATCATCACTAATAAAACCTATCCTAACGGCATTAAAAAATCAGATTGAAAAAGTAGATTTGAAACTACAAAAACTCATCAAAGAATGTGACGAATATAAGGTCAAGAATGACATTATTCAAAGTGTGCCTGGCGTTGGTAATGTTGTCGCGTTTAACTTACTTAGTGACATGCCTGAGCTTGGGTGTGTAAACAATAAAGAGGCTGCATCACTGGTTGGTGTTGCACCATTTAATCGAGAAAGTGGTGCTTATCAGGGTAAACGGATGATACGAGGTGGACGGCCAAAAATTAGAACCGCAATGTATATGGCAATGATGTCAGCTATTCAATGCAACCCTAAATTTAAAGCTATTTATCATCGGCTAGTCGCGGCAGGGAAACCTAAAAAAGTGGCTATTATTGCCTGTATAAGAAAGCTTATAGTAATCATAAATTCTATGGCGAGGGATGGTATCATGTGGGATCCTAAAATTGTTTGAAATTAGGAATTGACACCATAGTCACTTGTTATATGTTTATTTGCTGGAGTAGTGCTCAATAGAGTTCCTAAGCATATCCTCATACATTTCAATATACTCTGTAATATTAGCTTCGAGGTTGTTTGGGGATGATTTATCAAGAATGTTTTGAGCATTGTAGCAAGCGGTAGCAAATAGCATTGAAGAGCTTGCTTGAGACATTGAAGTCTCAGTTTCAACTTCAATCGCTTTTTCTAAATACCGGCCGACTACTTCTTCAAATTTTTCATCCATACTCTGAACATTCCCTAAACATATAATAGCTTTATCAGAGGACACTTTCCTCTTTTTATGAGCAAAGTATATCCTCTTAGTTATTTTTAATAGTAATAGCAAATCTTGTAACACATTGCCAGTTATAAACTTTCAGGCGGGTTGTTCTTTTAATGATATGCACAAATGAGGAAAACGTCCTCATTTTTTGACTTAGGAGGAAAAACGCCAGTACTGTACGTAAATGCAGCAATTACATATTTAAAATGAAAACCAAAAGCCTTTTTAAATGATTTAACAGCCACTAAAAAACGGCGGCGATAATGCAAGTAACCGCTTTAAGTACACTTGTTTGTGTAAGCATATTATAAAAGGTGATTTTTGGCTGGTGGAAGCTGTAAAAACGAGGTCATGAATTATTTACTAAACGCGTCTTCCTGCTTTTGAAACAGGGGTGACACGTTAAATATACTGATACCAATCGACTTAAATATTTAGCCTTTCTAGCGTGCTAAATAAAGCGTTAGCGGCGTTATAAATTTCTCATGTAGAACAACTACATGTCGAAATTTATGCCTTGTTATCACTCTATTTATCCGTCGCTATAAATGTCTAATAACTTAACACGATTGGTATTATTTAGCTTTTTTTGCCTCTAGAGTTTCTATTTCACTCCAGATCTTTTCGGCTTCGGCGCTTAACATTGCGAAGCTTTTAATGTCGCCTTTTCTTTGTGCCTGCATGCCTTGCTCTAGTTTTACATCGTATTCTTTACGCAGTTTTTTTACGGGATCAGGCTTTAAAAATGAAAACATTAGTATTCTCTTAATTTATTAAATTATATTTAGTTAGTGTACGCATTAATGGGCTTAATAGTTCTTTGTTTGGTGAAAATGTTTACTTTGCGCTTTAAAAGCGCAAAGTAAACACGGTGTAATTTTGCATACTGTGTGCTAGTTCTAGTGTTTACGTTTCTGGCTCCAGGCGTTTAATACCTTGACCATCAATACCTAAATAAATAAAACCATCGTTGCCTTGGGCTAGGCTGCGTACTCTGCCAATTCCATCGAGTATTTTATATTGCTTAGCAACCTTACCCTTTGAGATTTCCAATGCGCTAATAAATGCAAATTTCATTGATGCTAGTAATAGCTTACCTTTAAGCTTTGGGTATTTGTCACTCGTTACGTACAACATATCGGAAGGGGCAATTGAAGGGGTCCAATGTAATACGGGCGATTGCATGCCGTCTTTTTCTTTAAGGTCGGTAAACTTGGTACCGCTGTAGTTAACGCCATAGCTTACTAAAGGCCATCCGTAGTTAGCGCCTTTTTTTATTATATTAAGCTCATCGCCGCCGCGTGGCCCGTGTTCGTGAGACCATAAAGTATTATTTTGATTATCAAACCACATACCTTGTGGATTACGGTGCCCATAAGACCATACCGCATGTTTTGCATTTTTTTGTTCAACAAACGGATTATCACTTGGGATATTACCATTTTCGTGTAAGCGATAAATTTTACCGCCATCACGGGTGAGATCTTGTGGGTTTATATCGCGCGAGCCGCGATCGCCAATTGAAAAATAAACATAACCTTCATCATCAAACACAATACGGCTGCCGTAGTGTTGGCCTTTGGTACTATTATGCTCGCCTTTGTATAGCAATTGCTGATCAGACAACAGCGTATGATCGCTACTTAGCTTGGCGCGCATTAAGGCGGTGTTACTTCCGCTTCCTTTGCCCTCACTACTTGAGTAACTAAAGTACAGCCATTGGTTTTGCTTACTATCGGTGTGTAGTGATAAATCAAGTAATCCACCTTGGCCATTAGCGTCAATGCCTGGCAGCCCAGAGACCTCAGTTAATTTAGTGGTATTTTTAGGTAATAAAAATAACGTTCCACTGCGCTCAGATATTAATAAATCACCATTAGCTAAAGGCTCAATAGCCCAAGGTATAACCACACCTTCTGCAGCTGTTACTGCGTTAACGCTAAGCGCTAAAGTATCGAGCTGTTTATAGTTTTTTACGTAATCGCTTTTTGCATGCGCGGGTGCGTTAGTAGCAAATATAGCAATGGCTAGGCCTGCACTTATTAGTTTAGGGAGTGTGTTATGTGACATTAAATTTATCATTATGGCTTCCAAAATTAATTCAGTCTTTTATAACCTTAACATGGCATAAATAAATTTGTTAAGTGTTGAGTTGAATGAAAAATACACACTTATATATTTATAAAATTACCTCTTCACAGGAAATTGTTTTAGCAATTAGCGCTAATAAAAAATTGAATAATTACTCTATTGGGGTTGAAAACTTAAAATTTGAGCGTACACTTGTGCGCTGAAGTTTGAGCGTACACGTGTAAGTTCAAAATAATTAAGATTTGATAGAGATTTAACCATGATGACACAAGTATTAAACCAATTTTCAAAATGGTTTTTACACCATCAAAGTTTTGCAGGCTACATAGAGCCAATAATGCAGGTGTTTAAACCTGCGTGGCGTGCAGGGCAGTTTAGAGCGCAAGTAGTTAGTACCGCTATGCTTGATGGCGGCTTTTTAAGTGTGCAGCTTAAGCCAAGCAAACAATGGCAGACACATACGTCAGGGCAGCATATAAGTTTAACGCTTGAAATTAATGGGCGATTATTAACACGCGTTTTTACCGTGGCCTCAAGCGCTAAGCAATTTAAAAATACAGGTTTGGTGCGCTTACTAATCAAAACAAATGCGCAAGGGCGCTTTACAGGTTTACTCAGTAGCGCATTAAAAGCGGGTTTATGGTGCAATATTTCTGCGCCAAACGGCGACTTTGTATTTAAAAATACACATACACCGGCTACTTTTGTTGCCGGTGGGTCGGGTATAACACCTATGCTGGCTATGCTTGATGATTACTTAGGCCAGACTACGCAAAAAGTCTCGTTAGTGTATTACGCAAAAGCCACTGAGCACCAATGTGTTGATGAGCTAAGTGAGTTGGCAGCGCAATTTGAGCATTTTTCGTTTTTATTATTAACGCGTGAGCAATCAAGCGATATAACCAGCAATATTAAGCCGTGGGAAAATCCAGATATTTACTGCTGTGGCCCTGCTGAATTTATGCAGACGGTGAGCGATTTTGCTAAAACGCACAAGCTAAATTACTACCAAGAAGCCTTTGGTTTGGCGCTGCCTAGCTTAAACGATGACAGCCAATTTAATGTAAAAATTAACGCCAGTGCCCATGTTGTATCGGGCAACGATGTTTTACTGACTCAGTTTGAAGAAAAAAAGCTACCCGTTAAACGCGGTTGCGGTATTGGTATTTGCCATCAATGCCAATGTATTAAAAAGTCAGGCGTGATACGTAATTTAAAAACAGGTGAATTGAGTGACAACGGCGAGCAATTAATACAACTTTGCGTAAGCCAACCTGTTAGTGATTTGGAGTTACAATTATGAAAAACATTAACTATGACATGCTCGCAAGCGAGCTAGATGCCATTAAAATGGACACCCTTGGCAAAGTAGGCCAACAAGATGCCGACTACATTCGCTCTGTTGTGCGCAAACAGCGAGTGTGTGAATGGAGCGGGCGAATTTTGCTTATGCTTGGTTTTATTCAGCCATTATTATGGGTTGCAGGCGTGTTATTACTAGCGCTGGCTAAAATTTTAGACAATATGGAAATTGGCCACAATGTAATGCATGGTCAATACGATTGGATGAACGACAAGCAACTTAACTCACAGCATTATGAATGGGACATTGCGTGCGATGGACAAAGCTGGCACCGCGTTCATAACTTTGAACACCATACGTATACTAATATTATTGGTAAAGACAGAGACTTTGGTTATGGATTATTACGCCTGAGCGATGATTTTAAGTGGCGTTTTAAAAATGTATGGCAGTTTTTTACGTATATTAATTTAAGTGTGCTATTTCAGTGGGGCGTGTCGTATCACGAGTTGGCTGCAGAGCGTGTTTTTATTGGTAAAAAGAAAGAAAACCGCGAAGGGCTTGTATCGCACTCAACACTAAAGCAACGCTTTTTTAGTAAAGGCGCTCGCCAATTAATTAAAGATTATGCGATATTTCCGTTACTTGCAGGGCCTTTATTTTTATGGGTATTGGCGGGTAACTTGGTAGCTAACTTAATCCGTAATTTATGGACGTCGACCATAATATTTTGTGGTCACTTTACTGAAGAAACCGAAACCTTTAAACAAGAAGACTGCGTAAACGAAACCCAAGGGCAGTGGTATTACCGACAAGTACTGGGCTCGTCTAATATTAAAGGGTCGCATTGGTTTCATGTTTTAACAGGGCATTTGAGCTGCCAAATAGAGCATCACTTATTTCCAGATATGCCGTCTTCGCGCTATCAAGAAGTTGCACCTCAAGTACAAGCTGTTTTGCAAAAACACGGTATTGATTATCACACTGGTGGCTTTTTTAGACAGTATACGTCGGTATTAAAACGTATTATTAAATACTCGTTTAAATAAATTATTTGTTTTAAAAAATCGATCTATGTAACAGCATAGGTCGATTTTTTTGTTTATAGCACCCAATGCGGTTGATTAGTAAACAGCACTTGCAAAAAATTCTCATAGTTAATTAAAAAAGCCTTACTTTAGCTATGGTTAAATAGCGTGTGATTGTCATACAATGGAGGGAAATAGACCACACAAGAGAGATTAAAATGGCCGCATTTGGTACCGTGTTTATGCCGCAGATGATTCAAGCTCGTTTTTCTGATAATAAATGGAGCGAAAGCTCAATTGTTCCTTCCGATAAACTTGAACTTCATGCTGGTGCGCACGTTCTTCATTATTCAAGTACATGTTTTGAAGGCTTAAAAGCCTTTCGCCATGAAGATGGTTCTGTTTATCTTTTTAGAATGGATGCAAACATTGCACGTATGCAACAAAGCTCAGCGCTACTAAGCTTACCGAGTTTTGACAGCGATATGCTAAAAACGATGATTATCGATATTATGCGTGAATATGCAGATGAAACGCCATTACCGCCGGGTTCTATGTATATTCGCCCAACGCACATTGGTACTGAGGCTGCAATTGGTAAAGCCGCAGCGCCATCAATGAGCTCGCTTTTATACACATTACTATCGCCAGTAGGTGATTACTTTGCCGGTGGTGCAACTGCACTACGTGTATTGCTTGAAGAAGATGGCATGCGCTGCGCTCCGCACATGGGTATGGTAAAAAGTGGTGGTAACTACGCCAGTGCACTAGCACCTATTAGCGCTGCACGTATTAAGTATCAAGCCGATCAAATTTTGTTTTGCCCAGGTGGCGACGTACAAGAAACCGGTGCCGCTAACTTTATACTTATTGATGGCAACGAGATTATTACTAAAGCACTCGATAGCACCTTTTTACACGGTGTTACACGCAACAGTATTTTAACCATTGCAAAAGATTTAGGTATGACGGTAAGCGAGCGTAACTTTAGCGTTACTGAGCTACTAGAGCGTGCGGCTAAACCTGGCACTGAAGCTGCGCTTTCGGGCACTGCAGCTGTACTAACTGCTGTGGGTACGTTTATTCATAACGATAAAGAATACAAAGTTGGTACTGGCGAACCAGGCCCAACGACAGCACGCCTTCGCCAAGCATTGAACGATATTCAATGGGGTAAAAGTGAAGACAAGCACGGCTGGTTAACTAAAATCTAATAATAGATTTAATAGCAACTCGCATTAAAAAGCCACCTAATCGGTGGCTTTTGTGTGTTTGGGTACTTTAAGCTGTGCTTATTAAAACTTCATTTCTATTTTACCGTACACGTAACGTCCGTTAAATCCATACGGTGAAAAGCTAGAGTAAGCAAATAAGCGTTTAAGGTTTCGCCTCAACATGCCACTTTTCAGGGCTTGTTGGATGATTTAGTAATGGTCTATATAAACCAAATTGAGCTAAGTAGTTATCTAATGTACCAGCTTTTGCTGCCGTAAGTTTTGCTGAAAGTGTAGCTAAATTACCGCTGTTAAGATCTGAGGCTATCCCATCTAAATGCTTAGACCGACCTGCTCCACATTTACAAGGTTGACCACAAGGCTTTAAGCCTGACGATACCATCGCCTTGCCTGAATTACCTATTCCTGCGGTGGTTTGCAATGATTTTACATGCTTTTCTGTTGCTTTTTGATCGGGTTCAAAACCAACTTTCCATTTTGTACCATCTTTTACAGGAACACTATTTTTAGCTGTCCTCAAAAAATCACTGAATTTTACTGTAGCCCAAATAACTTTTGGATCAGAAAAGTGTGACCATGAGATTGTTCTTTTCCCTATATCAACCTTTGCAGGTTTAGTTGATTTGTACGAATTGTATAAAAACATATGAGCAACGTGGTGTTTTTGCTGCCAATCAACTGTGCGACCAGAATCCTTACCAACGGTAATGCCATAAGTTGCTTTTGCATCATCTAAAAATGCATTAATACGTTGTGAAAAATTTTTTCCTTTTGGATCGAATATACTAGCCATCCTAGCTCCTATTTATTGTTTAAACTAATTAAAATATATTGCTCGTAACTTCAAAGATTCTTTATCAAATCCTAAAATAACTATGTGCTCTACATCGCTTTGCCCACGAAGAAAAACAATAATATCAAGAGATTTCCAATGTTCATCAATACTATTAAATTCTTCGGTAAAATCTGAAATAGTGAACTGTTGCTTTATGGGTTCTTCACCTTCAATTTTAATAGGCTCTAATATTTTAAGTACATCGTTTAGCTCTTTGGCATTACTAGCTAGTAAAGTACTTTTTTCACCTAATACAAAACCGTAACCGTCATCTGCAGTTTCCCATTCTTGCTTAGTAACTATAAAAGGAATTGAGGATGCATCAGCTAATAGAGATAAATTATTTATATTTATTGCATTACGAAGGAGAGTACTTTGCTTTTCTAGTGTTGGTGTATCTGGTTTATCTAAACACCCCGAGATTAAGACTGCAAAAAGAGTGACAAATATAATGTTGACGAATTTACGCATGAAATAAACATTCCTTTGATAGTTGATGAATACCATTTTAAAAAAGAGTCATCAAACAAAAATAACTTGGTTTATCTAAACATAAATTACATTATATTTAAATGTTTTTGAATTTTTAACTGTGTTTATATTTATTAAATTGAATAAATTACCAAGCGTCGTTATTGTTAGGATAAGATTATAAGTGGCAAAGCAATTTTGAAATGGCACCATGGTGTTTAGTTGGTGAGAATAAAAGACATGAAAAGCTATGTAGCACTATAAGAAAGGACAATTACTTTCGGCAACTTTATAAAAATGATTCATCATATCAATCAGTAAAAAGCAATGGAGTGGTTATTGGTACATATGATGGTGGCGGTTATTACTTTTTATTTTCTCAAGAGTCTGAGCGCGTTGGTGAAGTTGGGCTATTTTTGGAATAAAGACGATTAAGCACGCTTCCAAGAATAGGTGAATTTTAATAACGTTGTGTTAATTACAAGTTCATTTGATTTGTTTTAATTATCTTTGGCCACAGCCTGAAATAAGTAAACCAAATAGCCAATAAATTCACGTTAATTAATCGCTTTCAAAACTAAATAGTTGCTTATGATTACTTTGCTCTGGTTTTAGTTATAGAGCTCATCAAAACCGATTTTTCTAACTTTGAATATATTACACTGTTTTGGAATATCTGAATGGTTGCTAATCATACAGATATTTTAATTAGTGGTTAGAACTTCATTTCTATTTTACCGTACACGTAACGTCCGTTAAATCCATACGGTGAAAAGCTAGAGTATGCAAACAAGCGTGAGAAAGTGCTTACTTCGTCAACATTTTCGCGTGTTGCGTCTGGGTAAATATCAAAAATGTTATTCGCTCCCAAGCTTAACGATACGTTATTGGTAAGTGCATAAGCTACGTCTAAATCAGTGATCCATTTTGGTTTTAGTACTTCATTTAGCTCTGCCGTTGATGATGGATCTTGAGTTTCACCGTAGCGTGTTGTTCTAAGCGTTGTACGAATATCATCGTTAGTCCACGTTGCACTTAAGTTGTACTTATTACGCGGTGTGCTTACTTCAAAGCGACGCAGCTCATTACCAGAGAATAAGTTGTCTTGATCAAACCCAGCGCCTTGTAGTTCTGCTGGTGGGTCGATGATATTGGTCACTTCATTTTTACCGTAGTTATAACCTAAGTTAAAGGCTAAATCGCCGTAACCATCGGTTGCTACATTATAAGAGGCAACCACATCAACACCACGGGTTTTACTGTCAATTGCGTTTAAGAAGAAGCGCCCCTGATTAGCACCGGTACCTTCAAGTAGTTGCTCAATAGCAGCACCCGATAAGTTGTTTGATAACACAATGCGGTCATCAATTAATATTTGGTAGTAATCAACCGATAAGCTGAAATTAAAGTCGGTAGACCATGTAAAACCAACGCCGTAGTTTGTTGCTTCCTCGGCATCAAGACCTGGTGAGCCTAGCGCTTTTGCTACATCGCTGCCTGGTGCAAATGTGCCGGTTTCGGTTGGTTCGCCATCAACAAATACAGTGGCTACCGAGGTAAAGTATTGCTGTTGTAACGACGGTGCTCTAAAACCAGTAGAAACCGATGCGCGCAGCGCTAAGTCTTCAGTTAACGAATAACGCGTGGCAATTTTACCATTAATGGTATCGCCAAAGTCTGAATAATCTTCATAACGGGCGGCAACTGCTAAATTCCAATCGTCGGTTAGGTAGGTTTCAAGGTCGATATAAAAGCTCACGTTATGGCGGCTATTGTCGCCTTCTGATTCGGGTGTAAAACCTGGAAATACTTGTGAACCCGCTGCGCCAAATGGGCCATCAACTGGGTCGGTTACTGCACCACCTGGGCCAAATGTGCCTTGTGCATATGAAGCTTCTTCGCCTGCATCAATTTGGTACCCTTCGCGGCGATACTCAGCACCTACGGCCACACTTACTGAACTTTCTAAAAAGCTGACGTCTACCTCACGATTAAAATCAACATTTAAGGTAAGTTGATCGTAGGTAAGTGTTCCGGCATCAAAGCTTGTTTGGCTAGTAGGGCCGTATGAGGTATTTAAGCTATTTATAACGCCAAACTCGAACGCATCTTGACCATATACGGCCGATACATCGTAATTCCATTCGTTTGCAAAACCTTTAGCGCCAAGTGCCAGCGAAAAGTCATCTATGTCTGAAGTGATAACCGGCAAAAAGCCATCAGGGTATACTTCTTCTATATTACGGCTATCACTCGCGCGGCGATAAAACCCGCCACCTTCGCCTTCACGTTTGCTGTAAGAGCCAAACGAATATAAATCGATATCGTTTGTTAATTGATAACCTGCGTTATAAAACATTGAAAAGTCTTCAACATCGCCATTACCAAAGTTATGGTTATAACGGTTTACGGTAAGTTCACGAGGGTCTAACGAGCCATCATCTAATCGTGCGTAGTTTTCACGGTTATCGTAGTCTGAGCGGTTAGTTGAATGGCGGTCGCGGTATTCTGTTGAGATGTTTAAAAAGCCATTATCGCCAAGTTCAAAACCCATATTACCTTGAAGTGTGAGTGTTTGACCGTCTGTTAAAGAGCGATCGCCACCTTCGGTAAATGCTAAATTTCCGTCGCTACCTTCAGATACAGATTCAAGCTGTGGTACACCGTCCATTTCGGTTACGTTAGCACCATAAATAGCCGCAACTGAGCCACCACTACTTGCGCTTTTAAGCACAATATTAATAACACCCGCTATAGCGTCAGAGCCATATTGCGCTGCTGCACCATCGCGTAATACTTCAATACGGGCAATAGCATTTGCTGGTATTGCATTTAAATCAACCGATGATGAACCACGACCCGTTGAGCCATTTAAGTTAAGTAATGCGTTGCTGTGGCGGCGTTTACCATTAACAAGCACTAAGGTGTGATCGGGGGCTAAGCCACGAAGCTGAGCGGGGCGCACATGGTCGCTGCCATCAGTAAGTGATGCCTGCGGGAAGTTAAAGCTGGGTAATAAACTGCTAAGTAAGGCATTCGTTTCAGTAAAGCCAGAATTTTTAAGGGCATCAGCGCCAATTATATCGATGGGTACTGCGCTGTCTTCTACTGTACGGCCTAATCGGCGAGAGCCAATTACGCTTATTTGTTCGATGTTTTCTTCTGCTTTAGTGTCTTGCTCTGCAGCATTTACTGAGAGCGAACCAAGTAGTGCAGCTGACGCACTCACGGCGAGTAATATTTGTGGTACCGATTGCTGTAATTTAAATAACGGTTTTCTATTCATGCTGTATTTCCCCATACCCATTGAATTATTTTAGTTATGTACAAAAAGATTAATACCAACCCGCAATAATACTTAATCATTTTTAGGGGCTAAACGTGCCGTTACCTGCGTTAAAAAATTCTCATTTAAAGCAACTAAATAGCGAATTTTTTGCCTAGCTATCAACACGTTTTTCCATCCTCAAAATAGCTCACTTAATTAAGCGGATTGGTATAAACCTCTTTGTTACCTTGAACATATACTTAATTTACAAAGCCAGTCAATTGAATAACATTCAATTAATTTAGGTGTTTTTATAATTACATTTGGTTGTTTTTTATAATGACCATTGTTTTGGTTATATAGCGAAGGTAGTTGCTAAGTAATTGATGGATAATGAATTATATTTAAAAGTTAAATTTAACGTTTAATTAACTGGTAAGATGAGGTTGGTAGGTTTAACTAGTCATGAGTGGAAAGCCATTTTTATTGGGCTGGCAATAAACAACTGTTGAGTTATAAATATTTTTAAAAACATAAAACACAAAACCACCCATTAAATGTTAATTAAATTAACATTTAATGGGTGTACTATAAATTATGTACTACTTATTAGAACCTATATCTTAAAGCATGAAGTAATTTTGTTTTTATAAGTAATTGGTATAAAAAAGAATGATAAAAATAGTGTTAAAATTTAATTTTTCCAACAAGCATGTCTTTAAACATGACCCAATCTCCCCACAAACTGTAAAAGGGGTGTTTAAAAGTAGCTGGGCGGTTTTTTTCAAAAAAGAAATGCCCGACCCACGCAAACCCATATCCAATAACAGGTAATAGCCATAATAAACTATATTGCTGTTTCAATAATGCTATTGCGATTACAGCAAGAACGAGTGTGCTTCCTATAAAATGTAAGCGGCGGCAAGTAACGTTGCGATGCTCTTTTAAATAATAAGGGTAGAAGGCTTTAAAGCTTTTAAACGTGGGGTTTGTACTTTGCATGGTGTGCTCTTTTATCGTTTTTTATTTTATCAGTGTTGTGAACTATTAAAGCGTAAGTTTACATTTGTTTACAGCGATAAATGGCGCTTAACGCATCTAAATAGACAAAAGAGCTAAAAGTTAATAACTTATGTGCACTATTAATAAATAAGAATGGAACTCAGGATGTTTAAACACACTCTAGCATGTGCTGTAATTGTAGCGCTTAGCGGCTGTTCAGAGCCAACTAATACGGTAACTCAAGAAGAAGTAAAAGCACCAATGAAGCAAGTTAATGCAGTTATATACCCAGAAACAAAAAAAGGCGATATCGTAGACACCTACTTTGAAGAAGCAGTTAGCGACCCATATCGTTGGTTAGAAGATGATATGAGCAGCGAGACTGCAGATTGGGTTAAAACGCAAAACAATTTAACGTTTTCTTATTTAGAGCAGATACCTTATCGCGATAAGTTAAAGCAGCGCCTTGAAAAACTAATGAATTACGAAAAAATAGGCGCACCTTTTACTGAGGGCGACTACACCTATTTTTATAAAAACGATGGCCTGCAAAATCAGTATGTTTTGTATCGCAGTAAAGATGGCGGCGACGTAGAAGTATTTTTAGATCCAAACAAGTTTAGTGACGATGGTACGACGTCTATGTCGGGTTTATCGTTTTCAAAAGATGGCTCATTACTCGCGTATCAAATATCTGAAGGCGGTAGCGACTGGCGTAAAATTATAGTTATTGATGCACATACTAAAGAGCAAGTTGAAGAAGCGCTTGTTGATGTTAAATTTAGTGGTATAGACTGGTTAGGCAACGAAGGCTTTTATTATTCAAGCTACGAAAAGCCTAAAGGCAGTGAGCTTTCGGCTAAAACAGATCAGCATAAAGCGTATTACCATAAGCTAGGTACTGCTCAATCTGCTGATAGTGTTGTATTTGGTGAAACTGATGAGCAAAAACATCGCTATGTAGGCGCTGATGTAACTCATGACGGCCGCTACTTACTTATTTCAGCTAGTACGTCTACTTCAGGCAATAAGCTGTTTATAAAAGATTTAACAAAAGAAAACAGTGAGTTTGTAACGGTTGTAGGAAATACTGATTCAGATACATCAGTTATTGATAACGAAGGCAGCAAGCTGTTTTTAGTTACTAACCTTAATGCACCAAACAAAAAAGTAGTGACGGTTGATGCAAGTAATCCAAGCCCTGAAAATTGGGTTGATTTAATTCCTGAAACCAAAAACGTACTAAACCTGACAAAAGGTGGCGATACCTTTTTTGCCAACTACATGGTTGATGCTATTTCGCAGGTAAAACAGTACAACAAAAAAGGCGAGCTAATTCGCGAAATTACCTTGCCAGGCGTGGGTACTGCACGTGGTTTTGGCGGTAAAAAAGATCAAACAACGCTTTATTATTCGTTCACTAACTACAAAACACCAGGTACTACTTATACGTTTGATGTAACTACGGGTGAATCGGGTGTTTATCGTAAGTCGGCTATTGATTTTAATAGCGATGATTACACGTCTGAGCAGGTGTTTTACACATCAAAAGACGGTACTAAAATACCGATGGTAATTACCTATAAAACAGGCATTAAGCTTGATGGTTCAAACCCTACTATTTTATATGGTTACGGTGGTTTTAATATTAGTTTAACGCCAAGCTTTAGCCCCGTTAATGCAGTATGGCTTGAACAAGGTGGTGTGTACGCCGTTGCTAATATTCGTGGTGGCGGTGAGTACGGTAAAGACTGGCATAATGCAGGCACAAAATTGCAAAAGCAAAATGTGTTTGACGACTTTATTGCAGCGGCTGAGTACTTAAAAGACAAAAAGTACACGTCTAAAAAGCGCTTAGCACTTCGCGGTGGCTCTAATGGTGGTTTGTTAGTTGGCGCAGTGATGACGCAGCGTCCAGACTTATTTCAAGTGGCTCTACCTGCTGTAGGTGTACTTGATATGCTGCGCTACCATACATTCACTGCGGGCGCTGGTTGGGCATACGACTACGGTACGAGCGAGCAAAGCAAAGAAATGTTTGAATACATTAAAGGTTATTCACCACTTCATAATGTAAAAGCAGGTGTTGAGTATCCAGCTACTATGATTACAACTGGCGATCATGATGACCGCGTTGTCCCTTCGCATTCGTTTAAGTTTGCAGCTGAGCTTCAAGCAAAGCAAACGGGTAATAATCCAACGCTTATTCGCATAGAAACCAATGCAGGGCATGGTGCAGGTACTCCAACAAGCAAAACAATTGAGCAGTACGCTGATATATTTGGTTTTACGCTTTACAACATGGGCGTAGAGTCGTTATAAGAGCGATTTAACTAAATAGCTAACTTTAATAGCTGAGCAAAAAGGCCGAGTAAATTTAATTTACTCGGCCTTTTTAATATTACTACTGCATAGGTGAAAACAATCGTTGATACGTTTTATAAGCGTATTCGTCGGTCATTCCACTTAAGTAATCGCAAATTATACGCATACCTTGGTTTTGCTTTTGTGCTTCTATGTACTGTGCTTGTGTTGTTTCGGGCAATAAACGCAGCGGATCGCTAGCAAACGCCGTAAATAACTCTATTAGTAAATTTTGACCTTTGAACTCTATTTGCTGCATTTCGGGGTCACGTATTAAACGTTGAAACACAAAATGCTTAAGTATTTGCAATACACTGTCGTATTGGGCATCTAATTTAGCGGTGTACTTTAAAATAGGGCATTCAAAGTCATCGTTTTGAATATCTAAATGTATATGAATAATAAAGGTATTAACCAGCTCACCTATGGCATCTTTTCGCTCATAATCATTTTTTGAAAACAAACGCTGGGTCAGCGATTCAAGCATGGTGTTTAACCAGGCAAAATTTAGTGCTTTTAAATGAGGCAGAGCATGAGTTTGCCAATCGTCTAACGTAAGTACGTGGGTTGCAATGGCATCTTCTAAGTCGTGTACCGCGTACGCTATATCGTCGGCGTGTTCCATTATGGCGCTGTCGAGCGATTTATACGTTGTTTTAGCGCGGTACTTATCAATAGCAGCATGGCTACCTAGCAATGTTTTATCGTTTTGACTCAGTGGTTCTACTATCCAATTAAATATGGCTGCATCGTCGTTGTATAACCCTTTGGCAGGTCTCCAATCATCCGCTTTTATAAATGCACGACCGGTTGTATCGTCAGGAATGGTATGCCAAAGCGTATTAATAAACGCGGGGTATTTTATAAAGCCTAATAAAGTACGACGAGTGAGGTTCATGCCGTGGCCATTACTGTAGGGCTCAAGTTTTGCAACTATGCGCAGTGTTTGTGCGTTACCTTCGAAACCACCGTGATCGCGCATCATGTAATTGAGTGCTATTTCACCACCATGGCCAAAAGGCGGATGGCCAATATCGTGCGCTAAACAGAGTGTTTCGAGCAGTCCGGTTGATGGAAAGTGCGTAAAGTCACTATGTTGCGCTTTTAAATGGCGCAATATGCCAGTACCAATTTGCGATACTTCTAAAGAGTGGGTAAGGCGAGTGCGGTAAAAGTCGTTTAGGCCAATACCCATAATTTGGGTTTTAGCTTGCAAACGTCTAAATGCAGCGGCATGAATAATACGCGAACGATCGACCTGCCACGGCGAGCGGTTATCGTTAGGGCGATGTTTATATTGCTCTATTATTCGGCTTTGCCATTGTTTATCCATACTGCTTACTCACACATAGTTAATATTATTAAACTTTGCCCAGTATACCCATGGACTTATAAATTGCGAATGAACAAATGCACTACTTTTCGTTATTCGCGTTTATAAAGTGGCTTAGGTATAATGTGCCTTCGTATGCTTGTGTATTAACCATGCATAATTAGTTGTTTGAAAGAGAGAATACATGCTAAGAATTATTTTTCAGTTTTTGTTAACCGTATTTTTTGTATGGGCGCTTGCATATCCGTTTATACAAAGTGACGACGTTGATCAGGATGAACAAACGTCAGAACAACCCAAAAAAGTGAAGAAAAAAGAAAAACCATTACATAACGTAAAATTACCTAAGTTTTCTGAATTTAGTGATGTAAAAGAAAAAAAACATGCATTTTTTAGCTTTATCCGCCCGCATGTAGAAGCCGAAAACAAAAAAATACTACAGCAACGCGCTAAGCTAGAAATAGCACGCATGATGCTACAAAACGAATTACCTTTAGAAAAAAAGCAAAGCAAAGATATTGCTAAAATTTTAAAGTCATACGGCTTACCAACCACGGTTGATACGCTCATACTTACGCAAGCATTACGCCGTGTTGATATAATTCCTAAAGAATTAGCGCTTATGCAAGCTGCAAATGAATCTGCGTGGGGCACATCACGTTTTGCACGTATTGGCCTTAACTTTTTTGGTCAGTGGTGTTACACAAAAGGTTGTGGCATGGTGCCAAAACGCCGTAATACAGGGGCTGCGCACGAAGTTGCTGCGTTCAAATCGGTAAGAGCTGCTATAAACTCTTACTTTAAAAACATAAATACGCATCCTGCTTATAAAGATTTGCGCGCAATACGTGAAAACTTACGTCTTGAGCAAAAACCAATTTTAGCGACTGAACTTACACATGGTTTAATGTCTTACTCTGAGCGCGGTGAAGCGTATATAGAAGAGTTAAACACCATGATTAGCCAAAATAGAGCCTACTTTGATGAATAAATACATTTTTAATTGTACCAACGCTATTGCGTTAGTACTGCTGAGCATTAGTGCATTTAATGTTAATGCGAGAGAGTTTGTGATGTCGTATGACGGTTTTTACGACCGCTTAAAAATTGTTAACAAAGGCGATTTTCAATATGCGCGAGTTAACTTTTACATTAGTGATATTGGTACTAATGAAACATGTGCGATTAAAAGCGGTACTATTTTAACCGAAAGAAACGAGTATCCACTTAACTTTACCGATAAAGCACAATTACTATTGCCGTTCGATAAGCAGCTTGATACCGATAAAGCGGTCATTGTAGTAGAGCCGCTCAATCCTGTACACGATTGCCAATTAAAGCTACAAATAGAAGCAAACGAACTTGAAGGTTTAGCGTTTTCAAAGCAGTCGTTATATACCATTAACGACGAACTTGATGAGCTGTTAACTGATTTGTCGGGATTTTTTGTAAGTAAATTAATGTGGTTTTTATTACCAGAGCAAAAGGGCGTAGCAGTTACATTTAAAAGCCCAATGCAATTTGATGATAAGAGCATAACGTGTGAAAAGTCAGTATGTTACTTTGCAGTTGAAGATAGCTGGGAAGATGATAGCGCGGTGCTTGGCGATATATCGCAAGTTATTAAAGTAACGCCTTGGATTGTTAAGTGATCAGTGTTTAGTTAATTAGGTCACATATAAAAAGCGGCATTTAGCCGCTTTTTTTGTACCAAATTCTGTACTCGTTTTTAGCCTTTAGTTTTTATTTAATAAGTGGTGCTGAAGAGTCTCGCTGCATTAAAGTGGGTTCAAAAAAACGATTTATAACGAGGTTTTTATTTTGATATACGTCTTTAAGCACTAGTTTTGCTGCCATTTCGCCCATGTTCCCGACCGGATTATCTATGGTCGTGAGTGTAGGGTACAGGTAGTTTGCAAAAATAACGTTATCAAATCCAACAATCGATAAGTCGTTTGGTAAATTATAACCGTGCTCTCGTGCGTACTTCATAGCACCGGATGCCATTTCGTCATTGGCACATACCAGTGCGGTAAAGCTAAGTTTTTCATCAATAAAATGTTTTAAGGCTTTACTACCGCCAGTTTCGTTAAAGTCGCCAATATAATAAAGGGCAGGATCAAATTTAACGCCAGCTTCTGTAAGGGCTTGTTTATGACCCTCTAAGCGATTAAATGCATCGGCTTTAAACTGAGGACCTGCAATGTACGCTATTTGTGTATGCCCTTGATTTAATATCGATTTAGTGGCCAGGTAGCCACCTAATTGGTTATCTAGGCTGATACAGTTGTCTTTTAGTTGCTCTACGTAACGGCTCATTAAATAAACAGGTGTAGAGCCTTCGCTTAACTTTATTAGGTAGTCATCTGAGACGGCTTCTACGTGCAAAATAATGGCATCGCAGCGTCTGCTAATTAAAAACTCAATGCCTTCTTGCTCTTTGTCTTCTTCACTGTGTCCGGTGGTAATAATAACGTGCTTACCCGCAGCACGAAGCTCTGACTCAATACCTGCCATCATTTGGGCAAAGAAAGGACCATGTAACTCAGACACTAAAATACCGACACTGTTAGTGCAGTTAGAGGCTAAAGATTGCGCTATTGAATTAGGCTTGTAGCCAAGCTGCTCCATGGCATCAAGCACTTTTTGTTTAGTTTTATCGCTTACGCGGGTATTTTTGTTCATCACGCGAGAAACGGTGGCTAACGATACGCCCGCAAGCTCTGAGACTTGATAAATTGTTGCCATGTTATTTGTTCACTCGCTTATCCTTAACTATTTCGGCTAAATAATACCTTGGAGTATATATCTTAACTAGCTGTTAGTTTAGATTGAATATTTTCAACAACTTGATTAGTTAGTGTATATTTTTTCATTATGTAGGCAACAAATAATGAGCCAAAAGCAGGTAGTACAGTAAATGAAAGTAAAATACCGTGTTGGGTGTCGAGGGTTTGTACTGCATCGGCCTGATAGCTGTAAAAAGATAATAACCAGCCTGCAATTGCACCGCCTACAGCCACACCCATTTTAATAAAAAATATGACGCCAGAATAAACCAAACCCGTAATGCGTACACCTGTTTTTTCATGCCCGTAATCTATGGTGTCGGCCATTTTTGCCCACAACAACGGGGTTGCCATATCTAAAAAGAATTTCCATAAAATAAAGGCCGCAAATGCCAATACTAAAGAGTCTTTACTAATAAAGTAACTAAAACCACAAATAGCGGCGGCAATAACTTGTAAGCTTATATAGGCCTTTATCTTACAAAAGCGCTTTGCAAGTGGTTGAGCTAAAGCACAACCTACCATGCTGGCTGCAACACCTAGCGTCATAAATAAGGTGATTAAATCGTCTCGACCTAAATAGTATTTTACGTAGTAAACAGCAAGCGTAAGCCTTAATACTTGCCCGGTAAGTAAAAAAAATGCAGCTAAGCAAAGTGTTCGCCATTGATCGTTTTTAATTAAGGCTTTAACACTTTTGGCAAAAGGAATGTTTTGCTCTTTTGGCTGTTGTATACGCTCTTTTGTGCCTAAAAAACAAAGTAAAAACAGTACAAAACCTAAAATGCTCATTGCAGTCATTGTGTATTGATAGCCTTTGGCAGCATCGCCTTGGCCAAAATACTCAACCATTGGCATAGTACAACCCGCTACTATTACGCCGCCTAGCATACCAAATACAAACCGGTAAGACTGAATAGTAACGCGTTCTTTTGCGTCTGCAGTAAGTACGCCGCCCAATGCACAATAAGGGATATTAATAGCGGTGTAGACAACCATAAGAAGTGTGTAAGTAGTAAAGGCATAAATTATTTTATCGGTGCCTTCTAAATCGGGTGTAGTGAACGCTAAAATACTTATAATAGCAAAAGGAAGTGCAAGCCAAAGTAAGTAGGGGCGAAAGTGCCCCCAGCGCGTATGTGTTTTATCAGCAAGGTTACCCATTAATGGATCGGTTACGGCATCAAAAATACGCACTGCTAAAAACATAGTACCAACAACGGCAGGCGATAAACCTACTACATCTGTGTAGTACAGCATTAAAAACATCATAACTGTTTGAAAAATAATATTACTGGCGGTGTCGCCTAAGCCATACGCTATTTTTTCTTTTACACTGACCATGATTGTTTGTCCCGCTTTGTGCTTATTATTATCTATTTGAGATAAGTGCTTTATAGGCTAAGCCACTATTTTTAATAGTACGTTGCTGCGTTTTATAATCAACATAAACAATACCAAAGCGCTTTAAGTAGCCTTCTGCCCACTCAAAGTTGTCCATTAAGCTCCAAGCAAAGTAGCCACGTATAACAACACCCTGTTCAACTGCATTGTGAACTGCGTTTAAATGAGTATTATAATAACTTAAACGGTCTAAGTCGTTAACTTCGCCATTATTATATGTATCGGGCATTGCTGCGCCATTTTCGGTTATATAAATAGGCGGCAGGGTGTATGTCTTATTAAGCGATACAAGCAAATCGGTAAACGATTGCGGGTAAACCTCCCATCCCATATCTGTCAAAGGACCCGTAGGTGCAATGGGTTCATAAATATCAATAGGGTGCGCTTTATAAACTTGGCGGGTATAAAAGTTAATGCCTAAGTAATCAATTGGCTGAGAAATTAATTCCATATCACCTGGGTGTATGTCTGGTAAATGATCCTCAGGTAGTTGGTTAATTATATCAGGGTATTTACCGTCCATTATTGGTTTCATATACCACTGATTTAAATAGTCATCAGCGTATTTGGCACTGTCTATGTCTTGTTGAGTATCTGTAAGCGGGTAGGCGGGTGTAAAGTTAAGCACAATGCCGTTTTGAGTATCAGGCGATGTTTTATTTAGCACGTTCATAGCCAGACCATGAGCGAGTAATAAGTGATGAGCTGCTTTTTTACCATACTGCTTGCCTACTAGACCTGGGGCATGTATGCCAATCTCGTAACCTAAAAACGCGCTGCAAAAGGGTTCGTTTAATGTAGCGTAAGAATACACTCGTGTTCCAAATGCGTTAGTAATTAGTTCTACGTACTGCTCAAATGCATAAGCTGTTTTTCTGTTAAGCCAGCCGCCTTCATCTTCAAGGTGTTGCGGTAAATCCCAGTGATACAAAGTAACAAAGGCTTTTATATTTTTTCGTTTTAGCTCATCTAAAATATCAGTATAAAACTTAAC
The DNA here is from genome assembly GCF_001974875.1 of Pseudoalteromonas sp. EB27. GTDB lineage: Bacteria > Pseudomonadota > Gammaproteobacteria > Enterobacterales > Alteromonadaceae > Pseudoalteromonas. The sequence continues at coordinate 32,188 of NZ_MTQD01000020.1, read as the reverse complement.
GCCTACAGGATTTAACTTTCCGTCTTGAGTCATAACGCGAGGCCATGAAATAGAAAGCCTGTAAGCATCAACACCTAGAGACTCTATTAAATCTATGTCTTGTTGCCAATTGTTGTAATGATCGCAGGCAATATGACCATGTGAATTATCAGCAATTTTACCTGCAGTACTACAAAAGGTATCCCAAATACACGGTAAGCGATGCTCATACCCGCCCTCTATCTGAAATGATGCTGTTGCTACACCATAAACAAAGTCTTTTGTTAATAGAGGTGAATTAAATGGTAATGATATTTTTGTCATTGGTTACAAACCTTTTTGAGAACTTAATTGCACGCTTAGCGCCTATTTTTACTGACTTTCAGCGGTTACAAAACATTATTAAAAATAAAAGTTGTTGAAATATGTAACATGTTCGTATTTAATTAGCCGTGAAAGCGCTTACATTTTTAGATTAATGTTAATTAATCTTCAGGTCAACTCTTTAATACTGCGCCTTAGCGGGGTTTGTATTAATTACTTACTGAAGATCAATTTATAATAATAAATTGCGGAGAGCACATGGCTAGTTCAGCACCACTGACATCACACACACAGTCGCAAAACCACCAAGATAAAAACTATGGTTTTGCACTTACATCTTTAACTTCACTATTTTTTATGTGGGGTTTTATTACCTGCTTAAATGATATTTTGATTCCGCATTTAAAAGCGGTTTTCGATTTAACTTATGTTCAAGCAATGCTTGTGCAGTTTTGCTTTTTTGGCGCTTACTTTTTAATGTCACTCCCTAGTGGATACATTGTTAAAAAGCTTGGTTATAAAAAAGGAATCGTGGTTGGGCTTTTAATTGCGGCAGTAGGGTGTATCTTATTTTACCCAGCAGCGTCTTTACATAGTTATCCTGTATTTTTATTTGCTTTATTTGTACTGGCCAGTGGCATAACGTTATTACAAGTATCTGCAAATCCTTATGTAAGTTTGTTGGGTTCAGCAAAAACTGCGTCGTCTCGTTTAACACTAACCCAAGCTTTTAACGCGTTGGGTACTACGGTTGCGCCATCATTTGGTGCTCTGTTAATTCTGGACTCAGCGTCAGAAGCCTTTTTAACACCTGCACAAAATGCAGAATCAGTACAACTTCCTTACCTCCTTTTAGCTGCAATGCTTATTTTACTAGCCGGTATTTTTGCATGGCTTAAATTACCAGACATTATGAGCGAGCAAAAAGCAGAAGCCGAAAAATCAGAGGCAATTGAAGGCAGTGCTTGGCAGTATCGCCATCTTGTATTAGGTGCTGTGGGTATATTTATGTATGTAGGCGCCGAAGTGGCAATTGGTAGCTTTTTAGTAAGCTTTTTAGCACAAGAAAATATAGCAGGGCTAAAAGAGCATGCTGCAGCTCATTACATCACTTATTATTTTGGTGGTGCTATGGTTGGGCGTTTTATTGGTGCTGCTGTAATGCAAAAATTACCTGCTGGTAAAGTACTTGGCTTTAACGCAACCATGGCTATTATTTTAGTCGTTATTGCCATGAGCACGTCGGGTCAATTAGCAATGTGGTCAATACTATTGGTTGGTTTATTCAATTCTATTATGTTCCCCACTATTTTTAGTTTAGCGTTAAATGGACTTGGCAAACATACAGCTCAAGGCTCTGGTATTTTGTGTTTGGCGATTGTGGGTGGTGCAATAGTGCCACTTTTACAAGGTGCACTTGCTGATAGTGTGGGTGTTCAACTTTCGTATGTTTTACCTATTTTATGTTACATATTTATCGTGTTCTATGGTTTAAGCGGTAGCAAACCAGTTCATGCGCAGGAGACTCTATAATGAAAACCCCTTTTACACTTAATAAAATAGCCTTAGCAACATTAATTGCATCAGTAGGTACTTTATCGGCTTGTTCAAACGACGCAGTGACATCGGTTGAAACTAATGAAACGTTATCTAAAACAGCGCAAATTTGGCCAAAACTTAATATTGCCGTTAAAAAAGATGCCGATATTGAAGCTAAAATAGTTAACTATTTAAAAGCCATGACACTTGAGCAAAAGGTTGCTCAAATGATTCAGCCAGAAATTCGTGATATTACCGTTGAAGACATGCGTAAATATGGCTTCGGTTCATACCTTAATGGCGGTGGCGCATTCCCTAATGGCGACAAACATGCAACACCTATGGACTGGGTAGCCTTAGCAGAGAGCTTTTATCAAGCTTCTGTCGACGACTCAGTTGATGGCAGTAGTATCCCAACTATGTGGGGCACCGATGCAGTACATGGCCATAATAATGTAATTGGTGCCACGTTATTTCCGCACAACATTGGTTTAGGCGCGGCGAATAATCCTGATTTAATCGAGCAAATAGCATCGATTACTGCAGTAGAGGTAATGGCTACGGGTATTGATTGGGTATTTGCACCCACAGTTGCCGTAGTGCGCGACGATCGCTGGGGAAGAACCTACGAAGGTTACTCAGAAGATCCAAAAATTGTACATGATTACTCAGCAGCCATAGTAAATGGCTTACAAGGTAAAGCCGATGGCGACTTTTTAAGTGACAAGCGTGTAATTAGTACCGTTAAGCACTTTATTGGCGACGGTGGCACGGTTGATGGTGATGATCAGGGTAATAATATCGACAGTGAACAATCATTATTTGATATTCACGCACAAGGCTATGTAGGCGGTTTATCAGCAGGTAGCCAATCGGTTATGGCATCGTTCAATAGCTGGAATGGCGTTAAAAATCACGGCAATAAATATTTACTTACTGATGTATTAAAAACACGAATGGGTTTTGATGGATTTGTAGTAGGCGATTGGAACGGTCACGGTCAAATTGAAGGCTGTACTAACGAAAGTTGTGCACAAGCCGTTAATGCTGGCCTTGATATTTTTATGGTGCCAACAGGTGCCTGGAAGCCTCTTTATAACAATACAATTGCGCAAGTTAAGTCAGGCGAAATTAGTATGTCGCGTATTGATGACGCAGTGAGCAGAATATTACGCGTAAAACTTCGCGCTGGTTTATTTGATAAACCAAGCCCGGCTAAGCGTCTTTACTCTGGAAAAACAGAGCTAATTGGTGCCCAAGAGCACCGCGAAGTAGCACGTCAAGCTGTGCGCGAATCACTTGTGTTACTCAAAAATAAAAATAACCTATTGCCTATTGCAGCTAATCAACGCGTACTTGTTGCAGGTGATGGTGCCGATAATATAGGTAAACAGTCGGGTGGTTGGAGTATTACGTGGCAAGGTACCAATAACAAAAATGCAGATTTCCCTGGAGCAACGTCAATTTACAAAGGGCTTGAAGATCAAATATCTGCAGCAGGTGGAAGTGTTACTTTAAGCGCTGATGGTACGTTTGAGCAACGTCCTGATGTTGCCATTGTTGTATTTGGTGAAGAACCTTACGCAGAAGGGCACGGCGATAAAGATAACCTTGAGTTTGAGCGCGGGAATAAAAAGTCATTAGCACTTTTAAACTCAATAAAAGAGCAAGGCATTCCTGTTGTATCTGTGTTTATATCAGGTCGACCTATGTGGGTTAACAGCGAACTTAACGCATCTGACGCGTTTGTAGCTGCATGGTTGCCAGGTACAGAAGGCGCAGGTATTGCTGATGTTTTATTAAAAGCGGCAGACGGCACCATTCAAAATAACTTTAAAGGTAAATTATCGTTTTCTTGGCCTAAATCAGCGGTACAAACTGCGGTTAATAAAGGCGATGAAAATTACGACCCATTACTCCCTTATGGTTTTGGCTTATCGTACGGCGATAAAAACGTGTTAGCTGACGACCTTGATGAAGACTCTAAACTTGATAACTCTGGGCTTACGAGTATGGATATACTTGTTGGTGCACCTGTAGCACCATGGCGCTTATTGTTAAAATCGGGCGATGAGCTTTTAGATGTATCGAGCAGTACCCATGAATTTGGTGCAATTAAATACCGTACTGAGGATAAAACAGTACAAGAAGACGCGCGCCAATTTAACTTCAGCGGTACAGAAAAAGCCAGTGCTGAAATAGTAACAAGCTTTGCAGAAGATACCATTGCCTACGTTGAAGCCGATAGTGTGATTAGCTTTGATATTAAATTAAACGAAGCACTAACGAGCGATATAGCACTTGCTATGACTTGCTCGGGTGAATGTGGTGCAAGCATTGATTTAGCAAACGTAGTGGATAAAGCCATTGAGAATAAATGGCAGTCAGTATCAATCGATTTAGGTTGCTTTGCTGATAAGGGTGTTAATTTTGCAAACCTAACAAGCCCATTTAGCTTACGCAGCAATGGTAAAGCATCAATTTCTGTAGCTAATATTCAGTTTGTGCCAAATAAGGCAGGCGAAGCTACACTGTCTTGTAAGTAGTTTATTAACTCTATTGTGTGTATACCAAAGCCCTTCGAATGAAGGGCTTTTTTTATGTAGAGGTAACCTGCATAAACACTTGAGCTAATTGATATAACTTAATAGGAACTGGTCGGTATAAATACAAAGGGGTACCGCGTTTTTATAAGAGGGGACTTTTTTATAATTACTTATAAAATAATTAGCACTGCATTAAGAGGTTTTTCTCGTCAAAGCTGACTACTTTATCTCTGCCAGTTTCTTTAGCAAGATAAAGGCGCTTATCAGCCAGCGACAGTAAGTCTTTTACACTCATTTTACCATTTAGTGCACTACTCACACCGGCGCTTACAGATAGGTTAATATGCGAGTTTTGATAATAAAATGGATGCTTAGAAATATTTTCACGTAAGTGTTCTGCATATTCTTTAGCTGCTCGTAGAGAATAGTCTGGTAGTAATATAGCAAACTCTTCACCGCCTATTCTGGCGCAAATACCTTCATCAATAAATTGCTCTTTTATGTGCTGCGCAATCCATTTAATTGCTTGATCGCCGGTGTCGTGGCCGTACTTATCATTTACACGCTTGAAAAAGTCGATATCTAGGATAATTACAGATACGTTTTTATCACTGTTGTTAGGTTGTTTAAGGGTTTCTTTGGCATTATTAAAGAAGCCTCTTCGATTAAATAATTGTGTAAGAGAGTCGGTATTCGCAAGGTTCGATAGCGTGTATTCACTATTAGAAAATAACAAAAATGGCAGTATAAGAGCACTTAGAGTGGCTAATAGTAAATGACTAATAAGCACAATTTGTAAAGGCGTTGCTACATCCTGAATACTCGAGCTCAGTACCGGTATTAGTAGAAATATTACGTTTAAAAACATAACACCGCTGTGCACTAAAAAGCAGGTGATCAACGCCTTTTTCTGGGCTTTAGCAACAAAGCTCATGCTTTTGATTAAATACGCCGTGTAAATAAATAATCCGGCAATTACTAAGCTCGTTAGCATTTTTGCTGCTTCGAAAGGATAAATTGCCAATAACAATAAACCAGAAAACCCAAATATGCAGTAAAGAGGCATTAGACTAATATTCTGTATATTTTTATATTTATATAGTCCAATAATAATTAAAAGTGGGCTCATAATCATAGAAATACTAGCCAAGTAGTGGGTTATCAAAGGAAAGTCTATGTATAAGCGCAAACATGCCAGTATTTCTGCTAGCGCAAATGTGGCACAGGCTAAACCAAATAGTAGAAAAGATGTTTGTTTTTTATATTTATAAATTGAGAGAAAGAATAAGCTTATGAGTAAGTTAAGAATAAAAGAGAGGAAGATCACAGTAGGCAAATGAAACATGATTTATTCTCTTTATTATAAAATGATGAAATATATATTCAATTAAGTGTGTAATTATTATGTATTAATAAGAAAAGGTCAATTCGGTTAAAAGGATTGCTTTTCAATTTTCTGCATTCTACCTTAAGAATTATTAACGCCAGCTAAACCAAGCTCTCTAAAGCTGATTTAATATCTGGATGATGAAAACGATAATTATGAGCTAGTACTTTTTTAGGAACTACAAATTGCCCCGTTGTAAGTAAGTCTGACATTTCACCCATTAATAGTTTAAGCACTACGGTTGGCATAGGGATAAATGCAGGTCGTGATAACGCCTCGCCTAAGCTTTTACTAAACTGAGCGTTGCTCACAGGGTTTGGTGCAGTTGCGTTAACAGGACCTGATATTTCAGGATGTCTAATAATAAAAAGTATTAGCTGAATCATATCGTCGATGTGTATCCACGACATACCTTGCTCGCCATCACCAATAGGGCCACCCAAGCATAATTTAAAAGCGGGTAGCATTTTACTTAATGCCCCACCTTTTTTGGCCAAAACAATACCCGTACGTAATAGGCACACTCTGGTTTGTTCTGATTGCGCAAGTAAAGCTGCACTTTCCCAGTCTTTACAAAGCTGATGGCTAAATTCATCATGCGGATTTTCACAGGTTTCATCAATAGGGTTGCTATTTTGTCGACCATAAAAGCCCACAGCACTTCCAGAAATAAAAGTATGCGGGGGAGTGCTACAAGCTTGAATAGCTTCGCTAATTTGTTGTGTAATATCAATACGGCTGTCGCGTATTATTTGCTTTTGCTTGTCGCTCCAGCGTTTATTTACAATCGGTTCGCCAGCTAGATTAATAACAATATCAACGGTGTTAAAATTTACTTCATTAACATTGCTTACGGCTTTAACTTTATGGCCCAATAATACGTTTGCTTTAGTCGGATTTCGGCTAAGCACAGTAACAGTATTATGATGAAGTAAAAAAGGGCATAAGTGCTTACCAATTAATCCCGTCGCGCCAGTAACAAATATATGCATTATTAATCCTTACAATAAAATAGTAGCAAGTGATTAAAAAACATACTCGCTAGCAAACAGCTTTGCAAATTTATACGTAAAACAGGCTTTTATGATCACTTCGTCATTATTTCATTTAATTACCTTTTGCCTTACACTAAGGCCATATAATTAATAAAAGGATTAATAAATTGGCAAGTTTAACTGGAGTAAATAAAAGCTTAATAGTTTTTGCTTCCTTAGTGGTCGTACTCGCGGGGATAAAAGCAGCAAGTGTAATTATTATTCCGTTTATTTTGGCAGCGTTTATTGCCATTATTTGTAATCCGCTAATCAAGTTTTTTGCGCGCTACCGAATTCCTAAAGGCATTGCTGTTATGTTGGTAGTGCTTATTATAGTTGGCTTAGGTGTGAGTCTTGGCGGGCTTGTAGGGCAATCAATAAATGATTTTTCGCAGCAACTTCCTGAGTATAAAACACAACTCAAAGAAGAATTTGTATGGCTGGTAGATTTAGCATCTCAATACAATATATTGATCAATAAAGATCAGTTAATCAATATGTTCGACCCAGGTAAAATGGTTGATGTAGCCACCAATATGCTCACCGGTTTAGGTGGCGTAATGGCAAACATGTTTTTAATTATTTTAACTGTTGTTTTTATGCTGTTTGAAGGGCCAATGCTGAGCAAAAAAATACACATGGCACTTGAAGATCCTGATAGCAAAATGAAGCAAATTGACCGCTTTCTAGAGTCTATTAATTCATATTTGGCAATTAAAACGCTAGTAAGTTTAGGTACGGGTATTATTGCTGCGTTTTACTTATGGATTTTGGATGTAGACTACTTTGTGCTTTGGGGCGTATTGGCGTTTATGTTCAATTACATTCCTAATATTGGGTCAATTATTGCGGCTGTACCGGCAGTATTACTTGCACTTATTACTCAAGGCCCGTTAATTGCGGGATTGGTTGCTGCAGGTTATTTAACAATAAATACGGTAATGGGTAATATTGTAGAGCCTAAATTTTTGGGCAAAGGGCTAGGTCTTTCAACGCTAGTAGTATTTTTATCATTAATATTTTGGGGCTGGTTATTAGGTACTGTAGGTATGCTTTTATCTGTGCCATTAACTATGATTGTAAAAATAGCCCTAGAAGCCAGTGCAGAAGGTAGGTGGGTTGCCACTCTACTAGGCAGTGGCGAAGAGGTTGCTAAAAATAACTAACATCTATAACCATCAAGGGCTGTAAAATTAAAGCCCTTGATGGCTACGTTAACAGTAAATACAAGACTATTAATTAACAAACAATTTAATAGCGTCATCCACTGCGTTTATTGCGCCTTCTAAATATCCCGCTTCTTGTTTTGCAAACTCACTCGCTACAAAATTAATATTTAGGTTATTTAATTGCTCATCCAAGCCAGAAAAATCAAATTCAGGGTGCTGTGAAGGCTGAGTTTGATCGTCTCTATTCGCTACAAACTTATCGTCTGCCCAGTCTTTAATAAAGTACCCCGTTGCCTTTTCTGCATCTTTACCATAAAAGTAGCTAAGCTGCTGGGCACAGGCTTGAATTAATTGCTCTTGAGTTACTTGGTTTCGTGATAAGTAGGGCACACCTATAAAGCCAAATAATGCGGCGTAATTGCCATCTTCAGCACTGGCGTCGTGAATTTCGACCATAGGGCCTACGCGGCTAAAGCACTGCCCTGATAAGTTTTTATCACGCCAAAATACATGTTCAAAAGTAGCTATAAATTTGGCTTGTCCTGCCATCCATGTAGGTACACTACTAAGGCGGTTTATGAGTGTTGGAGTAGCCCATAGTTCAGGTGTTAAATGCGTTGTAACCATACGAGCAGGAATTGCTGAAATTAGTTTTTCAGTAGTAAAGTGCTTTATATTACCTAAGTGATTAACCGTAATTTGCCAGTTGTTATCACCTTTTTTAAGCTCAGTGACATTGTGTTCTAATAACACAGAATCAGGATTAAGTTGCGCGTATAAGGCAGTTATTAAGGTATTCATGCCGTGCTTAAGCCTAAATAACTGCATATCTCCAGCACCTGCAATTTGTTGAGGCTGCTTGGAATTAGGTGCTTGATATAACACATCACCTTTGTTGTATTGCTCAAATATACTCAAGTTGAGTGACTTTACTAAAGCTTGAATTTTTGGTTGGTGGGGAAATATCCACGTAGGGCCCAAATCAAAACTAACATCGTTATTTATTGGTGATTGCGCGGCAAAAATTCGACCGCCTAATTGCGATTTAGCTTCCAGTAATAAGAACGGAATATTAAGTTGTTGTAATTTATACGCACTGTATAAGCCGGCAAGTCCACCACCTATAATTATTACTGGTTTAGTCATTTTTATTACCTATTTAGCAATCTACTAGTAGATAGTTTGTTTTGATATAAATAAATTGTCAAGCGGAGCGGGGAGTGTACAGAATAACTTAACTAATTAGTTTCGTTAGAATGGGTGTTTTAGTGATTCTGTAAATTGATTTATAAGCTCAATTTCACAGAGCTTATAGCTAATTGCAGCTGTTGTAGCATTAGGAAGTTTTATTAAATAGCGCCATTGGCAGGCGCTCTCCAGGTACTTTTCGCTATTAGTAATGCTACGCATAAATAACGGAAGTACTTGAGTATTACCTGTGCTTTCTTGTGATTTAGTTAGCTCATATTTGCGCTTTTGTATCCAACTGCCTTGTACTTGCTTTGCTTTATCAATTTGGGTATCTAGGCATTGAATATACCGCTTAGCTTCATCGGTTGTTGCTTTAGCGGCTAAAGTACATGCCTCATCTGCCAAGCTGTACTGGCTTGTAGCTAATAGCACAATGGCAGTGAGTTTTAATAAATAGTTACTTTTTGTCATTGTAATTAAACTCTAAGATAAATTGAGCGCCGGCTAACTTATCAGCATCGGTAATGGTTAGCGTACCGTGATACGACTTAACTAAATCTGATACAATCGCCATGCCTACGCCGTGTCCGCTTTCGTAAGTATCGAGGCGAGTACCACGTGTAAGTAAAGATTCGCGCTTATCTTCTGGCACGCCAGGACCATCGTCGCTAATTCCAATACACAGGGTTTTGCTTTGAATGACCTGTATTTCTACTTGCGAGCGACATGCTTTACACGCGTTATCAATCAAGTTACCGAGTAATTCCATTAAATCTGTTTGATCGCCTAAAAAATAATCTTTTTCGGTTACAGTGCAGCTAAAAATAATATCTTTATCACGATATACTTTTGCCATAGCACTGAGTATTGAATCGAGTACTGGCTTAACAGGGGTTTGTTTTTTCCATGTGTCTGATGCGCCTGTTGCAGCACGTTTTAATTGGTGCTCGATCATCACATTAATGCGGTCGAGTTGTTCTTGTGCATCGGCATCGTTTGCCAATGGACTTGATTTTAATACAGCCAGCGGCGTTTTGAGTGCATGAGCAAGGTCGCTCAATGAGGCTCTATAGCGTTCCTTTTGGCGTTGTTGCGACTCAAGTAGCAAGTTTAGATCTGCTTTTATTGTTTGCAGTTCTACTGGGTAGAGGCCTTTAATTTCTTGAATATCGCCTGATTCAATCGCTTTTATTTCTTTATCGAGTCGTTGGAGTGGGCGAGCGCTCCAAATGAAACCAATCGCCATCAGGCCTGCGATTGCAATCCCCATGATAAACATCCAATCTACAAGGGTTTGCTTAAAGCCATCCATTAAACGAAGTAGAGCGTCGTTACGTTTAACTAATATAAAGCGAGCTTGTTCTGATTGATCTATGTTGTTTAAAATTACAGTCAGGCTAAGTTGCCAATAAGCGGTATTATTATATTCTACACGCCTAAAGTCGGCAGCACCTGCTTTGGTCTCTATTTGCTGAGGTACATAGTTTAAATTTACAGCCGACTCTGAGTTCCAAACCGGGTCATCATCGCGGTAGATCATTGCGTAGGTATCAGAATTTAATCTGTTTAACTCAGGCGCTAAAATAGTGCTGGGCATAATAATACCATGCTCAGTAAAATCGACTTCAGATATTAGCGAGTAGAGTTGTGCTTCGAGGGTTTTTTCTGTCGCATCAACAAGTGAAGCGTAATACGCCTTACCAATTGAATAAAATAAGATAGGAAGTGCGACTAACAAAACAAAGACAAGGATAAATCCTTGCCTTATTTTTAACGATATTTGCGGTATTACCACTGGCTTTTAAGCCTGTAACCACGCCCACGTAGTGTTTCTACTGGGTTTAGTACGCCTTCAGGGTCAAGCTTTTTACGCAAACGTAGTACAAATACTTCGATTACGTTTGAATCAAGGTCGAAATCTTGGTCGTAAATGTGCTCAGTCAGTTCTGATTTAGAAATTACTTTTTGCGGATTTACCATTAAGTATTCAAGTACTTTATATTCGTAAGCTGTCAGGCTAAGTTCTTTGTCATCAACCCATACTTGTTGTGAACGTGTATGGATTTTAATTGGACCTGCAGTCATTTCTGGATTTGCTTTACCAGCACTGCGACGAATTAATGCATTACAACGGGCAATAAGCTCTTCAACATGAAATGGCTTAGTAAGGTAGTCATCGGCACCTGCATCTAAACCTTCTACTTTATCTTGCCAGCGATCGCGCGCGGTTAAGATTAAAATAGGGATTGTAATGCCTTGTGCTCGTGCTTTATTAATTAGCTCAATACCGTCTATTTTAGGTAAACCTAAATCAACTACGGCCATATCAAGCGGGTATTCTGTAATGTGGAAAAGACCTGCTTCACCATCGTGGCATAAATCCACGCTGTAACGTTCTTTTTCTAAGGCATTACGTAGGTTATCTGCTAAATGTAAATCGTCTTCTATAACTAAAATTCGCATTTTTAATCCTTTTTCACTTCGCCGGTTTTTTTATTAATATGTAAATCAACGACGTGGCCGTCAGATTTGAGTATTCGTACGGTATAAAAATCTGTTTTTTCAGTGATCTTTAATGTCTTACCGCCAATTGTTTTCTTTGCGAGTATTACGGCTTTCTTTTTGTCCACCTCAGCATGAGATGCTTGGGTGGCGGTTGCTGCTTGACTAAAGTTAGCTAAGCTAACACAAGCAATAAAACCGAGGCTTAATAATACGCGCATAATGGAAAACTCCTAGACCAGACTCACTTAGTTTAATTAACTAAGTTACTAAAATTCAAGTAAAAACGGTAAATTCGTTTTTATCCTGATAATTTTAATTAAAATCCTGTGAACAAACCCTGAATTACAGTGCAACGCACGCTCTAGGGTTTAATACTTTTTAAGCAGGAAATACCTTTTTAAAAGGTTTAACAATTGTATTTTCATAGATGCCCGCGGCAACATAAGGATCTGCTGCTGCCCACTCTCGAGCTGCTTCAATTGATTCAAATTCAGCAACCACTAATGAACCAGTAAAACCTGCTTCTTGTGGATCTTCACTATCAACTGCTGGTAATGGACCGGCGGTAAGTAGACGGTTTTGTGAGTCAAGTTCACTTAGGCGCTCTAAATGTGCTGGGCGTGCTGCTTTTCTAAGCTCTAAGCTGTTTTCAACGTCTGTTGAGTGAATCATGTACAACATAAGGAATCTCATAAAAATTGTTAAATTTGATTAACGCAATACTACCACAGCGTTGAAAATTGGTGAATTAAAAGCGTATTTACACAGGTTTACACTTCGATTTTATTTTTAAGCTGTAATTGCTTGAAAATCTCTGTGTAACACTGGTAGAGTCGCTGAAATATACAAAATAATAAAAAGGTTTTATGCATGAGCGAAAATAGAGAACGATTTAGTTCCCGCCTTGGATTCATAATGGCAGCGGCCGGTTCAGCTGTTGGTATTGGTAATTTAGTTGGTTTTCCGGTTTCTGCTACTAAAAATGGTGGTGGCGCATTCTTATTAATTTACGCTTTATTTGTCATATTCATTTGTTTACCAGTCATGATGGCTGAAATGGCAATGGGTCGTAACGCTCAAAAAGATCCACTTGGTTCGTACAAACTATTATCTAATAACGATAAAAAATGGAAGTTAGCTGGGTTTTTTGCGGTGCTTACACCATTTATGATTGCTGTATTTTATATGGTGATTACGGTTTGGATCTTTGGTTATTTAACGCAAACAGGCCTCGGTAATTTAGATTTACTTGCAGATCCTGGCCATTTTGGTGTTTTTATTAATAGTTACACTGTGTTTGGTTATATGGCTGTTGTGGTTATTATCGTTAACTTAATTTTGTTAGGTGGTGTTAAACAAGGAATAGAAAAAGCCGCCAAATTTTTAATGCCCGCTTTATTAGTTATGCTACTAGCTCTAGTTACTTATGTATTAACGCTTGATAACGCAATGGCCGGTGTTAAATACTACATTATTCCTGATTTTTCTAAGATGAGTGCAAGTGTACTTAATGGCGCATTAAGCCAAGCGTTTTTCTCGCTATCGCTGGGTATGGGTATATTAATGACTTACGCGTCGTACATTTCTAAAAAAGATGACATTGTAAGCAGTGCTAAAATGGTCGCTATTACTGACTCACTCGTTGCGTTTGTAGCGGGGCTAATGGTGTTGCCAGCGATATTTAGCTTTGACCCAAATACAGACCCATCAGCACTTTCTGATTCGTCCGTATCAATGATTTTTGTATACCTACCTAAAATATTATTAGCACTGCAAAATGATATTGGTTATGTAGGTGCGTCTATTGTTGCGTTCTCATTCTTTTTATTAGTATTTTTTGCAGCGATTACTTCACTTGTTTCAATAGTGGAAGTCCCGACTGCAACACTAAGTGATCGTAAAGGTATTAGCCGTAAAAAAGCATTGGGCATCCTTACACTTTCAACCGGTGTACTTACTATTTTATGTACAATGTCGTTTGGTATGATTGACAGCCTTACATCTTTCACCAGTTATGGCGGCGTTAGTAAGAGCTTTTTTGATATTATTGTTGATGTATTTTACGACACAATTTTACCACTTAACGGCTTAATGGTGTGTTTGTTTGTAATGTACCGCTGGAAAAAAGCACGCTTAACACAAGAGCTAAGCTTAGGTTCGCCTAATTATGCGGGAAGCTTGATGGAAAAGTACGTTAACTTTTCACTTTCAACGTTTATTCCTGTCATTCTAGCTGTAATATTTATAAATACAGTGGCGACTAAGTTTTTTGATTTAAAAATATTTGGTTTTTAATAGGCCTCTTTAAAAGCTTATTGAATAATATAATGCCGCTCAGTTAAGCTTAGCGGCATTTTTTATAGGCGTTTTTTATAGGTATCTGGTATAACTATTATACCAACCTGCATAAATCTTTGATCAATTTAACGAATTAAATTGCACTATAACGTCGTTAAAAATTTTTTATTTAGAACAACTAGATACAAAAATTTTTGCCTAGTTCTAGCGTAATTTTCTTAACGTTAAATAGACCCCATATATAAGCAGATTGGTATTAAAGGGATTTAAAATGAATAAAATTATTATTGGGTTTGCTTTTGCTATTTCATCATTTGGCGCATTTGCACAAAGTACTGATGATTGGCCTGAAGGCGGTGCAATGCACACGGGCAATACTTATAATTTAGAGGGCAATAGGTACAAAACTAAAATCAGTAAAATGATGGGTGAGATCTACCCACAACTAACTGATGATTACCAAGTAGATGCAGTTAAAGCGCAAATAAAAGCATGGGAGCAGTATATAGATGCTACATGTAACGTTGTTGGCATAGCAACGGGTGCCGGTGGCTCTTGGCCCTCAACGTATAGTGTTAAATGCGAAAGAAGCTTAAGTTATGATAGATACTTTGCGACTAAAAATGCGCTGAAGTGTGTTAATAGGTTGAGCAAAGAAGAGTTTGTAGGACGTAGCGAAAAGTTAAACTGTTTAATCCAAACTCTAAACATAAAAATATTTTAAATTAGAGTAGCGCTACAGCTAAATTATACAGTTAGCTGTAGCATGTTAGGCTTTATAACACCTCAATACTTTATAGCAACTCAATACTTACTGTTGCGCCTTTTTCGATATTGCCGCTTTGTGCTGGCACTACAATTAAGCAGTTAGCTTTACTAAGCGACGAAAGTACACCCGAGCCCTGTTTATTAAACGGGGCAACCATCAAGTCACCTTGTTCGTTAATTGTTGCAGTACCGCGTTGAAAGTCGGCTCTGCCAGGGCGCTTTTTAATAACGGATGTAGTAACAGCGTTAAAGCGCATTTTAGGGTTTACTTCACCAAGACCCGACAGTTTTTGCAGTGCAGGCTCTACTAACTGATTAAATGTAACAGCGGCCGACACAGGGTTACCTGGCAAGCCAAAAAAGTAACTGTTACTTAGTTTACCAAAGGCAAAAGGTTTGCCTGGTTTCATGGCTATTTTCCAAAAGTGAATTTCACCAATTTCGTTGAGCACTTCTTTAGTAAAGTCGGCTTCTCCAACTGATACGCCGCCTGAGCTTATTACGGCATCGGCGAGTTCATTCGCTTTTAAAAATGCATTGGTGATGAGTTCTTTGTCATCAGGGATTATTCCTAAATCGATCACGTCGATATTTTTTTGTTGCAGCGCACTAATAATAACAGCGCGGTTACTTTCAAAAATAGCGCCTTGCTTAAGAGGCTGACCAGGTTCAATTAGCTCATCGCCTGTAGAAAGTACGGCTATTTTTAAAGTTCTCACCACGTCTATATTGGCAATCCCTAAAGATGCAAGTAACCCCACATCAACGGCTTTTAATTTATTGCCTGCTTTTAAAATAACATCGTCTATTGCAATATCTTCGCCAGCAAAACGCACGTTTTCATTTAGCTCTGGTTGCGCGGTGAACGTAATTTTATCGCCATCTACCGAGGCCTTTTCTTGCATTACAACGCCGTTAGCGCCTGGTGCAATGGCGGCTCCGGTCATTATTCTTACGCATTGCCCAGGGGTAAGCGTTCCTTCAAAAACTTGACCCGCAAACACGCTACCTACTTGTGTATAAGTTAAGCTTTTATCTGAAATACACAGCGCATAGCCATCCATTGCAGAGTTGTTATGAGCGGGTACGTTTATAGTTGATTTAACATCGCTTGCTAAAACGCGATCAACACTTTGCATTATAGTGATGGTTTCAACGTCCTTAACAGGCGTTATTGAGCCAAGTATATTTTGTATTGCTGTTTCAATTGGTAATAAACCGGGTGCATTGCAAACATCGTTCATATATATTGCTTACTTAAATCATTTTATTTTGAAACAATACTTATAATGTCAAAGCTTTACAATACATGGTTGGGTTATTTTTTGTGTATAGCATGCATGCTTTCGTGCAGCGTAAACGCAAAAGAAACGCTGCAAGTAGCCGTAGCGAGTAATTTTAAAACTGTATTGCAAACCCTACTAAAAAAATCCCCATTACCTAATGTTGACGTGAAAATATCAGCTGCTTCTAGCGGTGTTTTATATTCGCAAATAGTGCATGGCGCGCCATTTGATGTGTTTTTATCGGCTGACGATTTTCGACCGCAATCACTTATTAAAGAAGGTTATGCCGAGCAAAGTAGTTTAATCACTTACGCGTTAGGCGAACTTGCTTTGTGGCAACCAAAAGCTGAAAAAGTAAATGATAAAGTAGCTATTGCTAATCCGCGTTTTTCACCATACGGGCGTGCCTCAGAGCACTACGCTAATAACCATTTTAAAAAGCCAGTAAATTATGTGTATGGTAATAATATTACGCATGCGTTTCAGTTTGTTGAAAGTGGTAATGTAGGAGTAGGGCTGGTGGCTGTTTCATCACTAAAGGCGGCTTACAGTAACACGCAAGATCAAAAATATTTAGATTACACCGTGCTGCCTACCAATCAATACCCCGATATAATTCAACAAGGCGTTATTATTAGCTCGACTAAAAAGCATGCTAGCGCTAAGCAACTTATGCAATTTTTAATGGCAGAAGCTACGCAGCAGCAGTTAATTGAATTAGGTTACAGAATAAAGGACAACAATGCTTCAAAGTGATTTAACCGCGCTGTGGTTAACTATAAAACTTGCCTTTATAACCGCAGTGCTCCTTCTTGTTTTTTGTATTCCACTGGCTTACAAGCTCGCTGGCTATAACGGTAAATTTAAACCATTTTTAGAGGCATTAATTGCAATGCCTTTAGTGCTGCCGCCTACGTTATTAGGGTTTTACTTACTTGTTTTATTTTCGCCTGATCACGCTTTTGGGCAGTTTTGGTTTTGGCTAACGGGTACACAGCTTGCGTTTAGTTTTCAGGGTGTGGTTATTGGCTCGCTTTTTTATTCGCTGCCTTTTGTTATGCAGCCACTTGTGGCTGGGTTTAAGCATATTAATCAAACCTATAACGAAGCTGCCATTGCGCTTGGGTTAAGCCCGTTTAAACGCTTTGTGCATTTAATTATTCCGCTTTTAAAACCCAGTATTGGTAGCGCATTTGCTTTAGGCTTTGCGCATACATTGGGTGAGTTTGGTTTGGTATTAATGATTGGCGGTAATATTCAGGGGCAAACACAGGTGGTGTCTATTGCACTTTACGACCATGTTGAATCGTTAAATTATACGGCGGCGCATCAGCTTTCACTTATTTTACTGGCTATTTCGTTTGCCTGTTTAGTGCTGTTATTTAAGTTTAATAAAAGCATTGTAGGGGTTAAGCAATAACATGATTAAGTTAAGCCTTTTTAAAGCACTCAATAATTTTGATTTAGATATAAACCTTAAGCTTGAGTCGTTTAATGTACTCGGTGTTTACGGACCTTCTGGCTCGGGTAAGTCAACATTACTGCGTTGTATTAGTGGTTTAGAGCCTGCAAAAAGTGTTTATGTAAACAATCAGTCAGTGCATGAGTTGCCAAGCGATAAACGCGGTATAACGCTTCAGTTGCAATCGTGCCCGTTGTTTCCTCATTTAGATGTGGCAGGTAATTTAGCGTTTACACAAAAACACTGCGGGAATAAACAAACAAGCTTAACGCTAGAATACGTTGTTAAAACACTTGAATTACAAGACTTACTAAACCGTGATGTACAAAGCTTATCGGGCGGCGAACGCCAACGTGTAGTATTTGCACGCACTTTGCTTGCTGGTCAAAAATTTATAATGCTTGATGAGCCTTTTAGCGCGCTTGATTGGTCATTGCGTTTTAAAACACTCACTAAACTTAGCGAGATTGCAGTTAAGTTTAATATTAAATTTATAATAGTAAGTCACTCATTAAAAGAGCTGCTATTTTGCTGCGATACCCTTATTCAGCTTGATAAAGGTAAGGTGATAAACCAAGGTGCAAGTGCACACGTTGCAAAAGCTATTTATGCAAACGATAGGCAAACACCGCTGAGCTTAATTAATTACGATGTTGTTAAATTTGATGAAGACTACGGGCTATATCAACTGCAATTACAGCAAAGTGAGCAGCCGCTTTTTGTGCTTCCTGCACTTGTAGATAGCAGTAACAAGCTAATTATAGAAAGTGAGCAAATGTCGCTTAGTGCGTTAAAGCCTGAGCAAACAACGCACAGTAATGTTTTAAAGACGGTATTAACTCAGGCTGAGCTTATTAACAACAAGTGGCAGTTAACGCTTAATGTAGATGGGCAAACTTTGTATTGCTTGGCTTCAAGACGAGTGTGGGACAAAAACAACTTTAAAGTGGGCGATGTGCTTTATACAACAATCAGTAATCTAGAATAACTAAATGCTGCACACCGCACATTGACTGTTTTTAGCTATTTTAAAACGATTAAACTCCATGCTTAAACCATCCACCAGCAATAAGTGTTTGTCTAAGCCACTTGGCAAACCAGCAAGCATTTTTAGTGCTTCAGTAGCCTGAATACTGCCTATTAGCCCCACAATAGGAGAGAGCACACCGGATTCAGAGCAGCTTTGTGTTTGTTCACTAAAAAATTGCGATAAACAACCATAACAGTGGCTGTTTCCATCCATAGTAAAACACGCGACTTGTCCTTCCATTCGTATTGCAGAGCCTGACACTAGCGGAACTTTAGCTTTAAAACAGGCGCTATTAAGTGCATTACGCGTTGCTAGGTTATCTGAGCAATCAATTACTATATCAATGTTATTAAATAGCTGCTCTGTAGAGGTATTTGCATCAAAAAATGCCTCAATAGTATTTATGTTTATTTCACTATTAAGCGCGTTAAGCTGTTTTTTAGCAACACTGCATTTTGAGCTACCAATGTCGCTTTCTTTATACAGTATTTGCCTTTGCAGGTTGGTCACGTCTATTTCATCGTTATCAACTAAGGTAAGCGTGCCAACGCCAGATGCCGCTAAGTATTGACCTACCGCGCAACCAAGCCCACCCACACCAATAATTAAAGCATGCGATTGCCATAGTCGCTCTTGTCCGTCTATATCAAGCTGCGGGAGCATAATGTGCCGTGAATAGCGCAGTTGCTGCTGGTAAGTTAGCGGTGTTTTTTGCATTTTCAAACTTCTCATACTTTTTTTGAACAATACCAAGTTGTTAAATCCAAGAGCAAGTAGTAACGCTTTTTATTTGCACTCTAACAACCCAGAGCCCTTCACTTATATAGTGCAACTATAACGTATAAAAACAGCTGTTGCATGTAACCATATGAAATTTATAGTTTTTAATTAGTGGCTCAGTAATTGCTATATCGGGTTAACTTAAATTTAACAAAAATTGGGCTGCTACTCGTATAAAAGGGTGGGGCATTAATAAAACAATAATACGTTTACGAGGAAAATAAACATGCAACCGAGTTCTGGGTTTAACCTAATATCGTTTAGCGGAAAAATGAAAGTATTACATCTTAGTTGGATGGTCTTTTTTGTGTCATTTTTTGTATGGTTTAACCATGCTCCTTTATTAGGTGCCATAGCGGGTTCACTTGGTATTACCATGGCACAGGTTAAAACATTACTAATTTTAAATGTAGCGTTAACTATTCCAGCGCGTGTTGTGGTGGGTATGCTAACCGATAAATTTGGTCCCCGTATTGTTTACGCGGCACTACTTATTAGCTGTAGTATTCCATGTTTTATGTTTGCTATGGCAACTACATTTGAGCAAGCCGCAATAGCGCGTTTTGCTTTAGGCTTTATTGGTGCTGGCTTTGTTGTAGGCATTAGAATGGTGAGTGAATGGTTTCCTGCTAACGAGTTGGGTATAGCAGAAGGTATTTATGGCGGCTGGGGTAATTTTGGTTCAGCAGCTGCGGCTATGTTATTGCCAATTATTGCACTAATGTTTGGCGGCGAAGATGGCTGGCGTTATGCAGTAGGTTTAACCGGTGTATTAAGCGTTATATTTGGTGTTATTTGGTACTTAAATGTAACCGATACGCCAAAAGGCGGTACATACTTTAAGCCTAAAAAAGTAGGCGCAATGGAAGTTACCAGTAAAGGCGACTTTGTATTACTGCTTATTATGAAAATCCCTATGTACGGCGCATTAGCATTACTTACTTGGAAGCTTTCGCCAACCGGTGCTAACTTAATTTCGGCTAATTTTGTACTTGCTGTGTATGCTTTTTTAGTCCTACTTTATATTTACGAAGTGTATAAAACCTTTGACGTAAATGGTCATATTTTTAAAGAGCCTGTACCTGAGTCGCATCGTTATGAGTTTAAGCAAGTGGCTGTTTTAAATATTTTATATTTTACAACTTTTGGTTCTGAGCTTGCGGTTGTTTCTATGTTGCCGCTGTTTTTTATGGATGTGTTTGCGCTTGATATGGTGTATGCCGGTATTTTAGCCTCTGCTTATGCATTTATGAACTTAGCATCTCGCCCAGGTGGCGGTTGGATTTCAGATAAATTAGGTCGTCGTATAACACTTATTGTACTTACGATGGGTCTTGCTGTTGGTTATTTTGTAATGGGCTTGGTTGATGCATCGTGGCCTTTATGGCTTGCTGTAGTAGCTGCTATGGCATGTTCGTTCTTTGTGCAAGCCGGTGAAGGCGCCGTATTTGCGGCAGTACCACTAATTAAGCGTCGTTTAACTGGGCAAATTGCTGGTATGACAGGGGCTTATGGTAATGTAGGTGCGGTAGTTTACTTAACGGCATTGTCACTTGTTGATTATCAAACTTTCTTTTTCATTATTGCCGGTAGTGCATTACTTGGCCTAGCTGCACTATTTTTTATGAAAGAACCAGATGGCCATATTACCGAAGTAAATGAAGACGGCACCGTTGAACTTATTTCAGTGACTTAAGGCATTATTGACTATGTTTGATGAAACACTCCACGCTAAAGCACTCAAAAATGAACTCAACGTTTCATTTGGCGGGCACAGCGCTAAAGGGTTAAAAGCAGAAAACCAAGATGCGTTTGCTGCTCTGAACACCAAAGCGCAAGAAAAAGAGTCTAAAGGTGTTATTGCCTGCTTAGCCGATGGGTGTTCATCAGCAAAAAATGCTAAACAAGCGTCTCAACTTTCGGTTACTCATTTTATAAATGAGTATTTAAATACCCCCGAAAGTTGGGCGGTTAAAAAGTCAGTGTCGAAGGTGTTAGCAAGTTTAAATCAGTGGCTGTATTCGCAATCGGTTAATTACAATCACTTAGGTCAGCGCCAAGCTGATTGGATGACGACTTTTACAGCGCTTATTTTAAAGTCGGCAACGGGTTATATCTTTCACTTAGGTGATACGCGTATTACCCGCCTACGCGGGACTAAAATAGAGGCGATAACACGGGATCACAAAGTAAACGATACGCTAACACGTGCGCTTGGAGCACAACTTCATCAAGAAATAGATGTTTACGAAGTTGACCTAAAAGCAGACGATATTTATATATTAACCTGCGATGGCGTACACGATGTGCTCCCAAGTAGTGATATAGCTAAATTAATTAATGAGCACACTAATTTAGAAAATGCAGCTAAAGCAATTACCGAACTTGCATTAGCGCGAGGCAGTGACGACAACGTAAGTTGTTTACTGGTAAAAGTAGAAAACATTGCTGAGCAAAAACTAGATGAGCTTTATCATTCGCTAACTCGTCGCAAAATTCCACCTGCGCTTAATGTTGGGCAAAAAATTGATGACTACACGGTTATTCGTAAATTGCATGCCAGTAGTCGCTCGCATATTTATTTAGTGCAACAAGCGCCCGATATACCGCCAGTGGTTTTAAAAGCACCTTCGGTTAATTTTGAAGACGATGTGCATTACCTTCAAGGCTTTATAAGAGAAGGCTGGGTTGGACAACGCATAAACCACCTTAACGTGATGAAAGTACTGAGTACGCAATCGCAAAGTCGTTTTTTATATCATATTTGTGAGTACATGGACGGGCAAACACTGAGTGATTGGAAGCACGACGTGCCGCACCCAGAAATAACCCAAGTACGCAGTATTATTGAACAAGTAGTACATGCACTAAGGGCGTTTCAGCGACTCGATATGGTACATCGCGATTTAAAACTCGATAACGTAATGATAGATGCTCACGGAAAAGTAACGCTCATTGATTACGGCACAGTAAGTGTTGCGGCTATGGACGAGTCGGTTAAACAAATTGCGGATGATTGCCCGCAAGGCACAGCCGACTATACCGCGCCCGAAACACTTATTACTATGCACGCCGATTTTAAAAGTGATTTGTTTTCACTTGGCGTTATTGCATACGAGTTATTGTGCTCAAAATTGCCTTACAAACCACTGCCACTTAACCACGTAGCGCCAAAAGATTATAGCCATTGGCACTACACAAGTATTCGTAAACACAGAGCCGATATTCCGTTTTGGTTAGATCAAGCCCTTATGAAGGCGCTTGCCCCTAAACCTGAGCTCAGATACCAAGCTTTTTCTGAGTTTATAAACGATATCAATAAACCTAACCCTTATTTAGAAAGTACCGCCAATAAAAGCTCTATACTAAAACGCGATCCAGTGATGGTCTGGAAATGTATTTCGCTGTGTTTATTTATTGCTTTGGTATGTGTATTAATAATTAAAACTTAGAGAACCAAAATGCTTAACTATAAGAACAACTTACCTATTATTTTTATACTGGGTTGCTTCACTGCGCCTTCAATAAGCCAAGCTTCGCAAACTGATCTTGATTTTAGGCTGCGTTTTGAAAGCGCTGATCAAGACAATGCTTTAAAAGATGCAAGTGGCTTGACACTTAGAACCCGCTTAACGCATCAAACAGATGAGGTGAATGGTTTTTCAGCCCTTATTGAAGTAGAAGACATTCGCAGCCTATTGGGCGTAGATGATTACAACAATACGGTGGGGAAAAATACTAATTACTCTGTTATTACAGACCCAGAAAACACTGAGATTGACCAAGGCTTTGTTAAATATGTACGCGATGGTTTATCGCTAAAAGTAGGGCGCCAAGTAATAGCACTTGATGGGCAGCGTTTTGTTGGGCACGTAGGTTGGCGCCAAGACAGGCAAACCTTTGATGCAGCAACCGTTAATTACGCATTTAATAACATAGATTTACAATACAGTTATTTAAATAAGCGTAACCGCATATTTGCTGACGATAAAGACATTGAGTCGTCCGATCATCTAATTAATGCAAGCTTTAAAACAGACTACGGTAAAGTGGTTTTATACAGTTATTTATTAAGTGACGATGCTATACAAGACCACAGTTTAGACACTTATGGCGTTTCTTTTAACGGTAATAAAACTCTAAACGACATAAAATTTTATTACAAAGCGGAATATGCAACGCAGTCTGCCTCAACAAGCGTGAACGATTTTGATGCCGATTACTATGCACTTGAAGGCGCTGTTGATTTAAATGGGTTGGGTATAAAAACAGTAACATTAAAAGTCGGCATAGAGTCACTTGGCTCTGACAATGGCGAGTACGGGTTTGCAACACCGCTTGCTACTTTACATAAATTTAATGGTTGGGCCGATACGTTTTTAAATACACCATCACAAGGCTTGGACGACACTTATATTAGTTTAAACGGTAAAGCGTTTGACGGAAAATGGCTGATGGCTTATCACAGTTTTGATGCCAATGAGCAATCAAATGGGGTTGACGATTTAGGCAGTGAGCTAAACGTACAATACGTTAAACCTATTAATAAACAATACGCAGTGGGCGTTAAATACGCCGATTACTCAGCGGGGGATACTGCTGCTAATAAAGTCGATACCCAAAAATTATGGGTATGGATGAGTGCTAAATTTTAACCCTCACTATCTTCTAATATCCTCTTGTAATTTATAGCGACACAAGATGGTGCAATTGCACCATCTTGTGGGGCTTTACGCTTTTTACCTCTGCACCAAAGTAGGCAACTTACTGATTTAGAATGCTTATATATTTGGCTTGCATATTGCTATAACAATCCTATAACAAATTATTCGATTTCAATTTTAGTCAATTACTAAAGGAGATATCACTTTGAGGTGGGTAAATGCTAAGCAAGCAGCGTGTTGTAGTGGTAGGAAACGGAATGGTGGGGCACCATTTTGTGCAGCAGCTAGTTTCTCAAAATCAAGCTGATGAACAATTTGAAATTACGGTACTGAGCGGTGAAGACCGTTTAGCGTATGACCGAGTGCAACTATCTTCCTTTTTTAAAGGTAAAACCGCAGACGACCTCGCACTTACATGCAATAAAATCTATGACGATTGGCAAGTACGCTTTCGTACTCATTCTAAAGTGGTTGATATAAATCGTGATGCGCAAATTGTAACAACCGCTAAAGGGGAGTCGTTTGAATACGACAAACTGGTGCTTGCTACGGGGTCATTTCCATTTGTACCTCCTATACAGGGTAAAGATCGCGAGCATTGCCTTGTTTATCGCACCATTAACGATTTACACGCAATAAAAAACTCAGCCCACGGTAGTAAAGTAGGCGTGGTAATTGGTGGCGGTTTACTGGGGCTTGAGGCTGCAAACGCATTAAAGCAGCTGGGTTTACACACTCACGTAATAGAATTTGCACCGCAACTTATGGGCGTACAAGTTGATGCGGGGGGCGGTCGGTTGCTAAAAAGCAAAATTACAGATTTGGGCGTTACTGTGCATACATCGGTAGCAACTGAGGAAATAGTAGAAGGTGAAAGTTGCCGTTACAAAATGTGTTTTAAAGGCGGTAAAACCCTTGAAACCGACATGATTGTATTTTCTGCGGGTATTCGCCCTTATGATAATTTAGCCCGCGAGTTTAATTTAGAGATAGGTGAGCGCGGCGGTATTGTAATTAATAACCATTGCCAAACGAGCGACAAAAACATATACGCGATTGGTGAATGTGCATTGTGGAATAATTTTATTTTTGGCTTAGTGGCACCCGGTTACTCTATGGCTAAAATAGCAGTTGGGCATATTTTACAATATACACAGCAGGGTACTTTGCAAAGTACTGGCTTAGACAATAAAGCTGATGAATTTAGCGGTGCCGATATGAGCACCAAGCTTAAATTAATGGGTGTTGAAGTAGGCTCTATTGGCGATGCACATGCACGCAGCGAAGGCGCAATAAGCTATTACTTTGAAGACCAACCCAATGGCATTTATAAAAAAGTAGTCACTAATTCACAAAGTAATAAGCTGATTGGCGCAGTACTTGTTGGCGATACCAGCGATTACGATAATTTACTGCAATATCATTTAAACGACATTGAACTTACCACCGCCCCCGAAGCGCTCATCATGCCCTTTGCCGGCGACATCGCAGAGCTAAGCGCCGACGACTTGCCTGATGACGCCATTATTTGCGCTTGTCATAAAGTAACTAAACACACCATTGAGCAAACAGTCGCTAAAGGCTTTATAGACCTAGCAAGTGTGCAGCAAAGCACCAAAGCTAGTACAGGTTGTGGAGGGTGTGAAAAACTCGTTCAAAACGTAATAAACAGCGCACTCGCAAAAGCTAGTAACACCATTAACGTAGTTACCCTTAATGAGCCTGTAAAGCAACCTGCATAAATTAAAACGTACTAATTAAAGCACACTAAAAGAGAGCAGTAGCATGACAACCGCAAACACGTCACCAACTATAAATAAAACCAGTTTAAAACAAACAACATGTGCTTACTGTGGTGTAGGGTGTGGTGTTGATATTTCACTTTTTAATAATGTGCCAACCAAGCTTGAAGGCATGCGAGAGCACCCCGCAAACTTTGGTCGTTTATGTGTAAAAGGCACCCACTTGCTCGACACGACAGGCAGTGATAATCGCTTAACGTCGCCTCTTATTAATAACCAAGCCGTTACGTGGGATGAAGCCACCGACCATGTTGCCAATAAATTTAACGACATAATACAAAAGCACGGACCCGATGCTGTGGCATTTTATGTGTCGGGGCAGTTACTTACTGAAGATTACTACATCGCTAATAAGTTAATGAAAGGCTACATAGGCTCAGGCAATATTGATACAAATTCGCGCCTGTGTATGTCATCTGCTGTGGCAGGTTATAAACGCGCTTTTGGTGAAGACGTAGTGCCGTGTACCTACGAGGATTTAGAGCAAACTGAGCTGCTTATTTTAATTGGCTCTAATGCCGCATGGACTCACCCGGTTTTGTATCAGCGAATGGAACGTGCAAAGCAGCTTAACCCAAATATGAAAGTGGTGGTTATTGACCCGCGAAAAACCGACACTGCTGAGCTTGCCGACACATTTTTAAATATAAAACCAGGCAGTGACGCCGCCCTTTATAACGGCTTGCTTAATTATTTAAATGAGCATAACCACCTCGATACGCAATTTATTGCTCAGCACACAAACGGCTTTGAAAGCGCACTGCAAGAGGCACAAAAATGGAGCTGCCAGGCAGTTAGCGACTTTTGCGATATAACAATTGAGCAAGTCACTGAGTTTTACACGCTATTTGCTAAAAGCCGAAGTGCGATTAGCTTTTACTCGATGGGTATAAATCAATCAAGCTCGGGTGTAGATAAATGCAACGCCATTATTAATGCGCATTTAGCCTCAGGTAAATTACTTAAGCCAGGTAGCGGTCCGTTTTCGATTACTGGACAACCCAATGCGATGGGCGGGCGCGAAGTAGGTGGTTTGGCTAATCAGTTAGCGGCGCATTTAGATATTGAAAACGAAGCGCATCAATCACTTGTACAACGTTTTTGGCTCTCGCCAACTATCGCTAAAAAAGCAGGCAGGAATGCCATTGATATGTTTGATGAAATAGCCGCAGGCAAAATAAAAGCAGTGTGGATAATGGCAACAAACCCAATGGTGAGCTTGCCTAATAACGCCGCTATTAAAAAGGCATTAGAGACCTGCGAGTTGGTGGTTGTATCTGACTGTATTGCAAAAAGTGATACGTTAAAATTTGCCGATGTTGCTTTTCCATCAACTGGATGGGGTGAAAAAAACGGCACTGTGACTAATTCAGAACGCAGAATATCAAGGCAACGACCGTTAGTAGCGCCTTATTCGGGTGCTAAAAACGATTGGCAAATTATGTGCGACGTTGCTAAAAAAATGGGCTTTGAAGGGTTTGATTTTATAGAACCTAGTGGCATTTTTGAAGAATGGGCACAATTAACTGATTTTGAAAATAACGGCAGCCGATTACTAAATCTTTCTGGTTTAGTTGGGCTCACAAAAAGCCAGTACGATAATTTAAAACCCATTATGTGGCCGGTTGTTAAAAATCAGCCTTATAAAAATGGTCAGGTTTTTACAGATAACCAATTTAGCACCGCTGATAAAAAAGCACGCTTTATACCTATAACGCCGCAATTACCGGTGCAACAAACATCAAGTGCTTATCCGTTTGTAATGAACTCGGGTCGTATACGCGACCAATGGCATACCATGAGCCGCACCGGTAAAAGTACCGCGCTTTCATCGCATATTACACGCCCGTATATTGAAATTAATCCGCTTGATGCCAGTAAATTAGCAATTAAACAAAACGATTTAATTAGTGCGATTGCCCAAACAGGGCAGGTTACCGCGCATGCAAAAGTAACCGATGCCGTGCGAAAAGGCGAATGCTTTATGCCTATTCATTGGAACAAGCAATTTGCGTCATCAGCAACAGTAAGCGGGCTGTATCAATCGGTAGTTGACCCACTATCTGGTCAGGCTGAGTGTAAACACGGCGCTGTTAATATAGTTAAAGCACCGTATGCGCAATATATGCAGCTGTTTGCTAAAAACGAACTTGTTATAAAAAGTGATTTTTGGCTCAAAGTTAATGCAAGTAATTGCTTTAATTATCAGTTGGCGCTTAATGAACCACAAAGTGATTTACTGTATTTCTGCCAAACCTTAACCGGTTTGCAAGGGCAGTGGTCGGCTATGAATACGGCAAAAGCTATGCATGTGCAGTGTATTCAAAACGATCAATTAGCGTTTGTTGGTGTTATATCTAATGAGCAAAAAGAAATATCACTTGAGTGGATAAACCATTTGTTTGCAGAGCCATTACTGACGTTTACACAGTTACAGTCTTTGCTTTATGCAACTCCAGATGAAGAATTTACCCAAGGTATGCAAGTGTGTAGCTGCTTTAAAGTAAGAGAGCAACCAATTATAAACGCCATTAAAAACGGTGCAAACACAGTCGAGCAATTGGGGTCTGAACTTAAATGTGGAACGAACTGCGGTTCGTGTAAAACGCAATTAAGCCAATTAATAAAACAACATTACAAAGCAGGTTCTAGCAGCATTGATGTTGCTGTTGTAATGTAAAGAAAAAAGGAAGCATATGCTTAATGATCAATTTGGTCGGCAGTTTAACTATTTGCGCCTCTCAATAACCGATGTATGTAATTTTAGTTGTAGTTATTGTTTACCAAACGGGTATCAGTGCGATACGCCGCGTAATTTTTTAAATAAAAATGAAATTAGCACGCTTGTAAATGCGTTTGCAGAACTAGATACTAAAAAAGTGCGTATTACAGGTGGCGAACCATGCTTACGAAACGACGTAACCGATATTATAAAGCTTTGTAAAAACACGCCCGGCATAGAAAAAGTAGCCATTACTACCAACGGCTTTAATTTATTAAAGAAAATTGATGAATTTGCAGAAGCAGGGCTTGATGCGCTCAACGTCAGTATTGATAGTTTAAATCCGAGTATGTTTAAACTCATAACAGGGCACGACAAACTTAACCTTATTTTAAAAGGAATTGAACGCGCGGTAGAGCTGGGAATAAAAGATATAAAAATAAATGCGGTGCTTGCCAAGCAGTTTAATAAAAACCAATTGAAGGATTTTTTAGCGTGGGTAAAACACCACAGAGTTACGGTGCGCTTTATAGAACTAATGGAAACAGGTGACGGCGCAACCTTTTTTGAAGAAAACCACTTAAGTGGACAAACAGTTAAAGCCCAATTACTCGACCAAGGTTGGTTACAAGTTGTGAGGGGGAAACTAAACGGACCCGCCGAGGAATTTTGTCATCCTGATTACGATGGTCGTATTGGTTTAATAATGCCTTACAGCAAAGATTTTTGTAAAAGCTGTAATCGCTTAAGGGTATCGGCGCTGGGTAAATTACACCTATGTTTATTTGCCGAGCAAGGAATCGATTTACGCGAGCTACTAAACGAGGACGATACTGCAGCGACAGTAAAGGCTATTCGAGCTGCTATGGGCAATAAAGAAATAAGCCATGAGCTAGATAAACGCTTAACAGGTGCGACAACTCACTTAGCCATGTTAGGTGGTTAATATGGGAGCTGATGTGAATACTCATATAAAAGCTAATATGAAAGTTAAGCGAGATTTTACAGGTGTTGTGCTTGCTGGTGGTAAGTCATCAAGAATGGGCACAGACAAAGCCGATTTAGTTTTAAAAAATAAAACACTATTGCACAATACGTGTGATTTATTAAAAGACGCAGGTGCTAAAAATATACTAATAAGCCGCAATGTTATAAATCCGCTCAAGTCATCGAGCCATTATTCGCCGAGCGATTATCCTTCAGAAAAGTACGTTAAAGATGTATACCCCAATAGTGGACCCCTTGGCGGTATTTACTCAACATTAATAGCCACCGAGTACGATTTACTTATTACTGCGGTAGATATGCCTCTACTTACGAGTAGTTTGTTAAGCACAATAGTGCTGGCTTCTCAGTCAAATAACGTACAAAGTGTGAGCAATCAATTAAATCAATCACAAATACATGCTTGGCACTTTGAAAATGAACCACTACCGCTGTATATTCGTAATACAAGCAGTGTAAAAAATCATTTAAAACACATACTCACAAACGCAAACAGTCATAAATCAATAAAACAGTTTACCCAAAGCATTGGTGTGCAAACGCTTTTATGTAATAAAGCGCATGCATTAATAAACACCAATACACCGGCGCAATTTAAAGCTGTAAATGAGCATTTTGTCCAAAGCATTAACCAATTGAGAAGAACATTATGAGCCACACAACAGAGTCACAAATAGCCTTAAACATTGCCGTGCTTACAGTAAGCGACACGCGCGATGCGATTACCGATACTTCTGGTCATTACTTAATTAAAGCGCTAACTGAGGCGGGTCATCACTTAGCGGATAAAGAAATTGTAAAAGATGATGTTTACCAAATGCGCGCTATTGCATCACAGTGGATAGCCGATGACACCATTCACGCTATTTTAGTGACTGGTGGTACAGGATTTACCGAACGTGATTCAACACCTGAGGCATTTGCGCCGCTGTTTGATAAAAGCGTAGACGGCTTTGGTGAGCTATTTAGACATATATCGTACGGTGAAATTGGTAACTCAACTATTCAATCTCGTGCACTTGCAGGACTTGCTAACAACACCGTTATTTTTTGTATGCCGGGCTCTACAGGCGCATGTAAAACAGCGTGGACAGGCATTATAAAAGATCAACTTAACTCAATGCATAAACCGTGTAACTTTGCACCGCACATTACCATTGGTAAAAAGTGTGAATCGCGTGAGCAATAGTATGTTAAGCCACGTTGACGAAAACGGCCAAGCTAATATGGTTGATGTATCGCTTAAAGACGTAACTCTGCGCGACGCCTCAGCTGAAGCCTTTATTAGCATGAGCAAGCTTGCCTTTGAGCAAGTTATGCTTAATCAAAATAAAAAGGGCGATGTGTTAGGCGTGGCACGTATTGCGGGTATTCAAGGCGCTAAAAAGTGCGCTGATTTAATCCCGCTTTGTCATCCCCTTGCACTTAGTAAAGTAGCAGTCGATTTTGAACTTGATGAAGCAAACAGCCAAATTAAAGTAACCAGCTACTGTAAACTTGCCGGTAAAACTGGGGTCGAAATGGAAGCGCTCACTGCGGTATCTGTGGCTAGCCTTACTTTGTTTGATATGTGTAAAGCCGCCGATCCACTAATGGAAATCAGTGGCATGCGCGTTACTCAAAAAGCAGGGGGCAAAAATGGCAGTTGGCAGCGCGATTAATCCAAACGATGTTGTATCTAACGCCCAAAATGTAGAGATATTGTTTTTTGGGCAACTAAAAGAGCGCTTGAAGTGCAGTAAATTAAGCCTTGAGATTACGCGGCCGCTTACTATTTCAGAACTTAAATTAAGATTAGTGAGCCAATATCCGCATTGGCAACCGTGGCTGGAAGAGCGTGAGCTACTTGCAGCGCTTAATCAAACTATGTCATCAAGCGACGAAATAGTGAAAGCAGGGGATGAGCTTGCCTTTTTTCCGCCGGTTACAGGTGGCTAATGAGCATACACATTCAAGTACAAACTGATGATTTTAATGTAGGTGACGAGCACAATACGCTTTGTAGTAATAATAAAAGCGATGGCGCTGTTGTCACCTTTACAGGTTTGGTAAGAGAGTTCAGCAGTGGTGACAACGTTATTGCACTTGAGCTTGAACACTACCCTGGTATGACCGAGCAACTTCTTCAATCTATTGCAGAGCAAGCACAAACGCGCTGGCAACTAGCGCGAATATGTATTATTCACCGCGTTGGTTACTTAGCCCTTGGCGAGCAAATTGTGTTTGTTGGCGTCACTTCCCGCCATCGCCAAGCCGCGTTCGAAGGCGCACAATTTATAATGGATTATTTAAAAAACCACGCCACATTTTGGAAGAAAGAGCACTTTAAAGACTCATCAAACTGGGTTGAGTTTAAACAAAGTGACAAACAAGCGTTGGGCAAGTGGGAGAAGTGATACAAATATTTAATTATTTACGTTCAGTAAAGGCTTTACAGCTCGATAATAAATAACTTATGTAACTCTTAGTTTGCGTGTGAAGTCTGCGTTTTTCGTGTTATAAATCAGCAATATTAGATTGTTAGCTCGACCCAAGTCTGGAAGACATATGCGCACAT
This sequence comes from Pseudoalteromonas sp. EB27, assembly GCF_001974875.1. Classification (GTDB taxonomy): domain Bacteria; phylum Pseudomonadota; class Gammaproteobacteria; order Enterobacterales; family Alteromonadaceae; genus Pseudoalteromonas. The sequence continues at coordinate 140 of NZ_MTQD01000020.1, read as the reverse complement.
CAAAAATGTTATATTTTACAATATTATTACTTGTTCTACTTTCAGCTTTTCTTGCTGTATGGGTATATGATTTAAAAGAAGGTAAAGATTTACTAAGCTTCACCATATCAACAGTAAGCTTTTGTATAGCCGTATCAGCT
>NZ_MTQD01000001.1 GCF_001974875.1 Pseudoalteromonas sp. EB27 | reverse complement strand
AATTTAGGCTAAATACTTGTTTAATAAATCTTCAAATTAAACTTATTAAAATAGGAGAGGTTGCTGATAAACTGCTTTAGCTTAAAATAGTAATTAATTTTGATAACGAAGATTAGGTATGTTGTATAGGATATAAAAAGATAATTTAGGGGGGATTATTAAAATATATATAAAGGTATTACTAGGAGAAAAAGTGGGGCGATTGACGGGGCTTGAACCCGCGACAACCGGAATCACAATCCGGGGCTCTACCAACTGAGCTACAACCGCCACTACACACACCTTGTTTGGTGTGGCGCGCATAATACATAAAATAATAAATGTTGTGAAGCCCAAAAGTGAAATAAATTAAAATAATTTAAACCATGCGAATGTAATCAGCGTTGGGCAATTAATATTTACCCATACCCGGGGGGATATTTGGCACATAATTGCCTGTAAAAAATCGAATACAGTTGCATTTAATAGTATCAATTCATTATTTCATGAGAATAAATTGTAAATTAATGTATAATAATGCCCGAAAACGCTTAATAAAAAACATTTGGAGTAAATATGGATTCAGTACTTAATTGGCTCAACGAAAACTCAGGCCTAATCTTACATTATGGTATTCAAGCTGTTGTTGCGCTTGTTATCTTTTTAATTGGTAGTCGTGTTGCTAAGTTTTGTTCTAACTTAACTGAAAAAGGTTTTGCTAAGAAGAAAGTAGATAAGGCAGTTGGATCTTTTGTTGCTAGCATCGTGTTCACTCTTGTGTTCGCAGTAACCATTTTAATGGCGCTTTCGCAAATTGGCATTGAAACAACTTCGTTCATTGCTATTTTAGGTGCTGCAGGCTTAGCTGTAGGCTTAGCATTACAAGGTTCATTATCTAACTTCGCATCAGGCGTACTTATTATTTTACTTCGCCCGTTTAAATCTGGTGACTTTGTTGAAGCTGGTAATAAAATGGGTACTGTTAAGAAAATCGAAATATTTTCAACTGAGCTTCGTACTCCAGACAATAAAGTAATCATCGTACCAAACTCTCAAATAATGTCTGGTGCTATTACTAACTTCTCGCGAGAGTCTACTCGTCGTATCGATTTAGTTATTGGCGTTGGTTACGATGCTGATTTACGTCATGCAAAAGAAGTATTAAAATCTGTATTAGATGCAGAAACGCGCATACTTAAAGATCCAGCTTACAATGTATCTGTAAATGAGTTAGGTGATTCAAGTGTTAACTTTATTGTTCGCCCTTGGGTTAACGCTGCTGATTATTGGCCTACTTACTGGTCATTAATGGAAAATATTAAAATCGCATTAGATGATGCAGATATTACTATCCCATTTCCACAAATGGATGTTCACTTTCACAAGCAAGACTAATTTTAAATAGTTATTTAATTAAAGTTATCTTTAATTGTTGTAGTGATAAAATAGCTATTAGTTATAAAATTTCATGCAGTATTTACTGCATGAAATTTTTTACATTATTACTTAGCTGTTTAGCTTGCTCTAACAAGTAATGCTTTAATAAAATAGATATACATTTATACAAAGGTTGTTTTTTAATGAAATTAAAGTTTTTATCAGTTTTAGTTGCAGTCTCTGCTGCAACAAATGCATTCGCGGCAGACGTAGATCAAAAAACGTGGGAAGTTACTAGTGAGCTTGGTGCTATTGTCACAAGTGGTAATACAGAAACGACCACACTCAAAGGTGGTATCAAGGTACAGCACAATCTTGAACACTGGAACAACGAATACAAGCTAGATGGTATCTACAAAGAAGATGAAGTTGAAGATGCTAATGGCGACAAAAACAAGCAGCGCACTAACGAAAAGTATTCAATTTCTGCACAAGGTAATTACAAATTAAATGAAGATCATTCTCATTTATTCATTTATGGTTCACACGTTTCAGATTATTTTGGAGCTTATAGAAGTGAGTCAGTAATTTCTGCAGGTTACGGTTTACGTTTATTAAACGAAAAAACCATGTGGTTAAGTGCTGAAATTGGTCCTGGTTATAAATACTTTGAATACCCAGATGACAGCACTGAAATTGATGACAACGGTAACTCTCTTGCTGGTGAATTTGAAGGCGAAGTAATTGCCTTGGGTAAGTTAGATTACAACTGGCAAATTTCTGAGAATGCACGTTTTACTCAATTAGTTGCTGTTGAGTACGGTGATACAAACACTAAAACTCGCTCTGAAACTGCATTACTTGCAAAAATAAACGGCTCGTTACAAATGAAAGTCGCTTTTAATGTCACTAACAACTCAGATGTTGCTGACGACAAAGAAAGCACTGACACTGAAACGTCATTCACGTTGGTTTACAGTTTTTAACCAATGTAACTAAGTTAATGACACTAAAGTGACAAAAGGGACGAAAGTCCCTTTTTTATTTGCTCAAAATTAATGTATTATAGCCACCAATTTTGGTTGTAGACCTAGGGATATACCTACTCGTGAAAGTTTTTATACAATTTATTAGTGCTTTTATTCTACTTTGTAGTTTTAGTACTTTGGCTTTTACGCCAACAGCTTCTCAAATTGAGCAATTTAAAAAGCTGCCAAAAGCTCAGCAAGAAGCCCTAGCAAAACAATACGGTGTCGATGTATCAACGATCACTGGTACAAACCAATCTAATAATGAAAATAATACAGAGCAGAAAAGCACTGTTGGCGAGCGTGCAGAGCCAGAGAAAGAGCAGCTAACAGATGAAGAGCGGTTCAAACCAAAAGAAGACGAATTAAAACCATATGGTTACGAGTTGTTTGCAGGTGAACCCACTACATTTATGCCAAGCGAAAATGCTGCAGTACCAGATACCTATATTGTAGGTCCTGGCGATCAGTTAAAAATCAACTTTTATGGCAAAGAAAGTGACAGCTTCGAAGTCATAGTTGACCGTGAAGGGCGTATTAGTATCCCTGATCTAAGCCCTGTAGAAGTGGCTGGTTTAACCTTTGCTGAAATTAAAGAACTAATAAAAGTAAAAGTAGAGCAAGAGGTAATAGGTGTAAAAGCTTTTGTATCGCTTGGTCAGCTTCGTAGCATGCGTATTTTAGTGCTAGGTGAAGCTTATAAGCCAGGTAGCTACAGTGTTTCTTCATTAACAACAGTCTCGCATGCATTATTTGTAAGTGGTGGTGTATCAGATATTGCTTCTCTTCGTAACATTCAAGTTAAACGAGCTGGCAACGTAGTTGCAAATTTTGACCTTTACGACTTACTTATTAATGGCGATAGCAGTAACGATATTGTATTAAAATCGGGCGATGCAGTATTTATTCCATCGGTTGGTGCTCAAGTAAGAGTTGAAGGGGCAGTAAAGCGACCAGCTATATTTGAACTTAAAAAAGGCGAGTCGGCCAAGCAGTTATTAGCAATGGCCGGAGGTCTTAAACCAAATGCCTATGCCAAAAGTGCAATTGTAGAGCGCTTTAACTTCGATCGTAAAGAAGTACTCTCGGTAGATTTTTCAAAATCACAAATTAACTATATTCCACAAGATGGCGACCGTATTCGCTTTAATTCAGTTAGCTCTCAATATCAAAATTCGGTTAGCCTAATTGGTGCAGTAGCACGCCCAGGCAATTATCAATGGCACCAAGGTAAGCGTATTTCTGATGTACTTAAATCAGTACGTGGTGACTTACTACCGCAAGCAGATTTAAGCTATGGACTCGTAATCCGCGAAATAAATATAAACGGCGATATAGAAGCGCATCAGTTCGACGTTGCTCAAGCGATTATTAAAAACCCTGAAAACAACTTACAACTTAAAGCTAATGACAAAATTGTTGTATTTAGCCGTTTTGAAGAAAAAGAAGTAGAACAATCAGCTCTAGCAAATATGGCTCTTAGCCAAGAGCAACAAGAGCAGCAACAAAAAGCCGAGCAATGGCATAAGTTTGAGCAAAAAGAGTTCGAAAAATACATTGGTGTTAATCAAGAAGGTGAAGAGCTTGTTCTTGAAGACAATAAAATACTCACTATTGCTGAAATTTCTAAACGCAAAGCAAAAGAAGAAGACCAAGAACTCAAACCTGAAGATTATGCATTATTTAGTCGCTATAATTTATTAGCGCCAATTATAGCTAGATTTAAGCAGCAAGCTTCAGTGAGTCAAGCTATGCAACTTGTTGAAATTAGCGGGAACGTTACATTTCCAGGTATTTACCCATTAATGGTTGGTGGTGAAGTGCGTGATTTAGTTACTGCTGCCGGTGGATTGCTGGAGTCGGCTTATGTAAAACAGGCAGAGATTACTCGGATTGTTGAAAGCGACAGCTCTCAAATTGAGCACTTACGCCTAGATTTAGAAAGCGCAATGCGCGGCGATTTACAGAGCAATATCATGCTAAAGAGTAAAGACAGTATTAACGTATTTGCTATCCCAAATTGGCAAGAAAACGTAAAAGTAGAACTTAAAGGTGAACTTAGATTCCCGGGCACTTACACTATCCGCCGTGGCGAAACATTAACAGAGCTATTAGAGCGCGCAGGCGGCTTCTCTGAATTTGCAGAGGAGAAGGCTGCAGTATTTACTCGAGCTTCTATAAAGGAACAGGAGCAAGAGCAGTTAGCTCGTTTATCAACAGAGCTACGCCGTGATATTGCATCAAAAAGCTTTCAAAATTCAGTAAGCAGCAACACACTTTCGTATGATGAAATGAATATGCTTCTAAATGATTTAGCAAGTGTAGAAGCTGTGGGGCGCTTAGTTATCGATTTACCTTTAATTGTTGAAAACAAACAAAACTTAGTACTTCAAGATGGTGATGTTTTGTATGTACCTAGTAAGCGTGATTCAATCAGTGTGATTGGTGAGGTTAATTACTCAACATCACACTTGTACAAAACGGGCGTTAGCGTTGATGATTACATTGGTCTGAGCGGTGGTCTTAAAGAGCGCGCTGATGAAGATAGCATTTACATAATTAAAGCTAACGGTTCGGTGAAAATTCCTGATACAGGTGGCTGGTTTACGGCTAATAATACAGAGCAGTTAGAGCCTGGTGATACAATAGTGATACCAATGGATGCAAGTCATATGGATAAGCTAACACTTTGGAGTACAGCAACGCAGATTATGTACCAACTAGGTGTAGCGGTTGCTGCTATTAGTGGTATTTAATAGAAAGTATGTTTTTTCTAATGGCTTGAGTAGAACGAAAGTATTTCTAACTTAAGTTTGTATTAGCGCTATTAAAACTATTTTAATAGCTGATAGCAAAATATGAGATGTAAATGGATAATAGCTCTAATAATCATACAGATAAAAATAAGCCTATGATTGCTTATGACATTGCTGATGACGAAATCGACTTAAGAGAACTGCTTACTGCTATTTGGCAGGGTAAATGGATTATTATTGTAGTAACCATTTTATTTGCAGTGGCGTCTGTTTTTTATGCGATTAATCAGCCTAACATTTATAAGTCAGAAGCTTTATTAGCACCTGCAGAGCAAGAGCAGCAGGGAGGACTAGGTGCATTAGCAGGTCAGTTTGGCGGTTTGGCTAGTTTAGCAGGTGTTAGTTTAGGTGGCGGTAGTGTAGATAAAACTCAGATGGCACTTGAAGTGTTGCAATCGCGTAAATTTACCAGCGAGTTTATTAAAAAATATAATATATTGCCTGATTTAATGGCCGCAAAATCGTGGAATAGTCAAAATAACACAATAAATTATAACAAAGACCTTTATTTAAAAGGTGAAGCTAAATGGGTTCGTGAAGTTGAACCTCCTTTTAAGGCTGAACCTTCAATGCAAGAAGCTTACAAAGAGTTTACAAAAGTACTTTCTACAAATGCGAATAAAGAAAATGGTATGGTGACTATTTCAGTAGAGCATGTATCACCATATATTGCAGAGCAATGGGTAAGTTGGCTAATACAAGAAATAAACTCAACCATGAAACAGCGCGATGTAGTCGAAGCAAATAAAAGCACTAGTTTTTTAATTTCACAAATACAACAAACCAAAATTGCTGATATTCGTGCTGTACTTTATAAATTAGTAGAAGAGCAAACAAAAACCATTATGTTCGCTAATGTACGAGATGAATATGTTTTCAAAACAATTGATCCAGCTATCGTGCCAGAGAAAAAGTTTAAACCGCAAAGAGCTTTGATTTGCTTTGTAGGGGTTTTGTTAGGGTTTTTTATTAGTTGTGTCTTTGTCTTAATGAGATATTTTATTAAACAGGGAAATAGTAAACCTATAAAATAAGTCAGATTAGGTTAAAACTATAAATAAATTTTAAATAAACACTACTTTCGATGATTAAACTTTGAGTCATAAGTAACACGGTATTTATTTACACATAAGACAAATTGGAATTTTTAATTGTTTACTAAGAGTTTTAAATCAAAAAAAGAAGCATTAAAGCAAAATAAAATATATGTATTTTGCCCAAATGAGTGTGTTTCTAATATCGTAGAAATTATTAATGCCCATTCATTTGAGCTTGTAATTAATGACTTCTCACTAATTGACTTTACTGAAAAAGTCATATGTCATTATAGAAGTGCGCAGCTTACAGATGAACAGCGCGCTTTTTTAGTAAGGGCAACGGAAAGTGGTGCCTGGGTAGAGCCATTAGTTAGTTATCTAGATGGTAGATTAAACTATACAGAAGTACATTTATTGAATAGTAGCTACTTTCTACATCAAAAGGCATTTTCAATCTTATCTAATAAAAGAACTCAAATAACTAAAAGAGTTTTAGACATCGTAAGTTCAGTATTTTTACTTATTGTAACGTTACCGTTTTCATTAACTGCTGCATTATTTATTAAATTAGAAAGCCCTGGCCCTATTTTATATAAACAAAAAAGAACAGGCCAATACAATGAAGAGTTTAAAGTTTACAAATTTAGGTCAATGCGTAGTGATGCTGAAAAAAATGGTGCTCAATGGGCTAGTGAAAATGATGTAAGAATCACAAAAGTAGGTAAATTCATTCGAAAAACACGGATTGATGAAATACCTCAGCTAATAAATGTTCTACAGGGAAGTATGTCAATAGTCGGTCCTAGGCCCGAGCGAGAAGTCTTTATCAAAGATCTTGAAAAAGAAATTCCGTACTACCGCTTCCGCCATGCAGTGAAACCCGGTGTTACCGGTTTAGCGCAGGTTAGGTACCCATATGGCGCATCGGTAGAAGATGCAATTTGGAAGCATAAATACGACATTTATTATATTAAGCACCACTCTACAATATTAGATTTAAAAATTCTTATGCTTACAATTAAAACTGTAATTTTTGGTATGGGCCGCTAACAGCGTGAAGGGTTAAATCAATAAATGCAGCTTCATGAAGCCGTTAAAAAAAATAAATTAGGCTTAAATAGATCACTAAGCGCAATATTTATAAGCATTTTAATTTTCTCGATTTATAACCGAACATTTTCGCTTGGTTTTGATATTCGGTTTTTAGTTTTCCCGTTTTTTATTTCGAGTTTAATTATTGCATTGCTAGTAAAAGTAAAATTTGGTGATTGGGTAGTACCTACTCGCGCTGTTTTACTAACATTATTACTTACATTAATAGTGATTCAAGATCAAATTGCTTGGCAATTTTCTGATATTGATAAGAATACTACCGTATATAAAAATGTAATTATTTTGTATATATATAATTTTTTAATAGCTATTTATTTTTTGCTAAATAAAAAATATTTAAATGATAAAGTATTAATAAATTCAGTGCTCTTATCTAGCTTTTTTTTGTCTCTTTCTTGCTTGTACCAAGCTATGACTGGCGATTTACCATTTGTATCTATAGGGTCTTCCGGTGAAGCATTTGAGGATAAACTATCATTATTAGGTGTAAGGCCATCAGGTTATGCACACGATCCAAACTATACTTCACTACTAATGGTTTTTAGTATTTATATTATTGTTAATATTAAAAAAACTATTTTTAATAGAGCTCTATTATTAGTCTGTTTGCTTACCCTTTTTGCCTCAGGTTCAAAAACTGTTTTATTAATCAGTGCTCTCCTGTTGGTTAGGTTAATGTTTATTAAATTAAAAATTAAAGTAATTTTCAACATAGGTTTCATTGCTTTTATTTTGTTCGGCGCTGTAATTGCTTTCTCTCTTTTTGAGCACTTATCAACGTTTTCTCAGCGATTAGTTATGTGGCGATTAGCTCTAGATGGATTTTACGAAAGACCGGTATTAGGGTATGGGATAACAGGGGTAAGGAGTTTACTCGAGTTAAGTATGCGTTATGTTCAACCTCATAATGGATGGTTAGCTATATTAGTAGATCATGGGATAGTGTTATTTACGCTTATTATTTCTGGTTTTACATATATGTTATTTAATACGCAAAAAAGAGCTAATAGATACCTAATAATAATATTTTGTTTTCTCTCAATTTCTAATGAAATGTGGGTGTACCCATACTGGATACTTTTTTTAGTAGTTCCATTTGTATATAACTTAGGTGAAAAACGTGTCTAATCAAGAACAATTAGTAAGTGTATATATTCCCTCTCACTATCGTCCTAGTGACCTTAGTAGATCACTCAATTCGGTTCTGATTCAAACACATACTAATATTGAGGTGATAGTAGCCTTGGATGGGAAGTGTGAAGACTCTATTTCTCTTTTAGAAGGCATTGCAAATAAAGACCATAGGCTAAAATTCTTAGTTAATGAGCAACCTAAAGGGGCATGTAATGCAAGGAATCGTGCTATTGATATGGCCTCTGGGGACTTTATAACTGGGCTAGACGATGATGATATAATGGAACCCGATTGTATTCAAAGTTACCTTGCAGCTTGGAATGATAGATATGCATTACTTTGTGCTGATTATTCTATCTTTGGGGTGCACTCAAACAGGTTTGATTTAAATAAAACTGAGTATACACACTTTGATCTCGTTGAAAAAAATTACGTGGGGAACCAAGTATTTACAAAGTTAGATACTTTAAAAAATAATATTTTTGATGAAAAAATGGTTGCATGGCAGGACTATGACTGTTGGTTTCGCGTTGTTTTAGCTCAAAATAAGCCTTTTTTAAAACTGGGAAAAAAGCTATATAAAGTAAATGTGGATCCAAATAGAGAAAGAATTACAACGGGCACTAAAACAGCAACAGGTGCTATACAGTTTTTAAGTAAACATGCTGAGTATTTGAAAGACAAAGTAACATTCTGGTTACTGAATGATCTTGTAAATCGAGGGCAAAAAATCCCCCTGTGGTTAGTAGTTGCTCTTTTGTCTAGTTCACAATCGAAAAGAGCTGTTTATTTTTTTCTTAAACATTCCTTTTTAGGAAGTTTAGTATTTTCATTAAAAAACTTTTTAGCAAAGTTTAATTAATTCATTTTAAGGAATATATGAAAGTTCTTTATTTATTAAACTCAAATGGAGTTGGTGGTGCTGAAGCATCAATCCGGAGAATGGTCGATCGAAAATTTGTTCAAGGCAAGGTTGCCCTTTTGTGGAACCATAATAATGTTCAAAAGAATTTTTGGAATGGCAGGGAGTTGACTCAAGTAACAGATGCTAACTCTCCACTTGTTGGTGCATTAAAGTCTATATTTGCTATACCTAAATACTTAAAAGGTCAAAATTTTGATGCCATTCAGAGTCAGTTAAAAGGTGCGGATTTAATTTTTTCTTTTTTGATTCTTACTGGCCTTATAAAAAAAGATTTTGTTTACGTTGTAAGTTTAAGAAACTCATATGACTTTTATTATGGGAATAGTTTTTCAAACCGCCTTATTGGTAGAATACATAAATTTTTTATTAATAAAGCCGCAGATGTGATTGTTGGTGTTTCAAAGCAAGATATTGATAGGTTTACACAGGCGTTTGGAAGTAAGTTTAAAGTTATTGAAAATTCAGTAGATATTTCTAACTTTAAAGTAAAAGAAAAATCTATATTAACTAAAAATGTAAAAGTAGTTTTGGTAGGAAACGTTAAATATAGAAAAGGTTATGATCGTTTAAGTTCACTTATTCAGTACCTTAATAAATCATATCCTGATTATAGATTCACTTTCTCGATTGCAGGCGCCATAGAAAGTGAGCAATTTAAAGCCGAGGTTTTGAGTTTAGCTAGTGATAATGCTGCTATCGAATTTTTAGGAAAAGTTGAAAATATAAATGAGCTACTCGTATCGTCAGATATTTTTTTATCGTTATCTAGAGAGGAAGGGTTGCCAATTTCTGTACTGGAAGGAATGGCCGCTAAACTACCTATTTTGCTATCAAATATTCCAGCGCATAGTTTGATTTTGGATCCTACGGTATCTGAAAGTATTTTATTTAATAATGATAAAGAGTTGCAAGAAACTTTTAGTAACTTAATTGAATCTCAATCTTTAAGAGAGGAAGTTATTCAAGCGCAACATAAGAAGCTTTTAAAAGATTTTAGTTTAGAGCGAATGTGTTCAGAATACTTACAAAGCTATAAAGCAGGTTGCACAGATGAAACTACTGCTTCTAACTAATTCCTCCTCTGGGGGAGGCGCTGAAAAAGTTTTTAATAGCCTAGTTGATGGATTTACAAAACATAGCAGTTGTGAAACTAAGCACTTGTATTTACAAGAAGGTTCAGTAAGTAAGTTTTGGAAGATTTCAGGCTTTTTTAAGTTTATTTTCCTTATCTTAAAATTTAAACCTGATGTTGTTCAATCTCATCTGTTGTATCCAAATATTATAAACTCTTTTTTATCTGTCTTTATGAGGTATAAATCACAGCTAGTCTGCCACAGTAGTTTTGAGAGATTTCAGCGTAGCAGAAATGCATGCATCATTCGCCTTGCCTATAAAAAAGCTAATAGTATAGTATGCATTTCTGAAGAAATGCAGAAACAAGCAAAGATATTTTTATCTAGAGATGACATTGAGAAAATATATAATCCACATGATTTAAAAAATTATCAAGATCTTTCTTTTAAAGATGTCAGTCCAATTCCATTTCAAAACTTTTTGATTTCAGTAGGGCGCCTAGTTGAGTCAAAACGAATAAAGGATATATTACTGGCTTTAAAAGCCTGTAACAAAAAAAAGAATCTAGTAATAGTTGGAGATGGCGATACTCGTGATGATTTAACTGCATTAGCTAAAGAATTAGACATAGAAGATAGAGTATTTTTTGTTGGGCATTCAAGTAACCCCTATCCATACATTCTTAAATCAGAAGCAATGTTATTAGCGTCAGAAACTGAAGGTTTTCCTAATTGTTTAGTAGAATCTCTTGCTTTGGGTATTCCTATTATTACTACTAATTGTAAAACAGGCCCTGCAGAACTTTTAAGAGTCAGTTATGAAGATGATGTATTACGTGTGCCTTATCCAAACTGTAGCATTTACCCTGTAGGTGATATAGATAGCTTAGCAAAAGCAATAAACTCGCTTAATGATATGTGTGTAGATACAGAGCAATTAAAAGGCCTAGTCAGACATTTAGATTTAGAAGATGTTATAGAGCTTTATTATTTATCTCTGCAACGCTTGCTCAATAGCTAGCCAGCCTATAGCGGTTAGCTTAAATGAATACAAATTAAAATTCTAAGTTAGGTATTAATAGATAGTTAATATACCTAATTTTATCAAATATATTAGGGTGTATAGTGAAAATACTCATAACTGGCGGGGCGGGCTTTATAGGCTCTGCTGTAATTCGCCATATTATAGAAAACACTAATGATTCAGTTATTAATCTCGATAAGTTAACTTATGCTGGTAATTTAGAATCATTAAATTCAATTGCTAGTGATGACCGCTACGTATTTGAGCAAGTTGATATATGTAATCGTACTGAACTCGATCGTGTTTTTAAAATACATAAACCAGATGCAGTAATGCATTTAGCTGCTGAAAGTCATGTTGATCGTTCAATTACTGGGCCGGCCGAATTTATACAAACTAATATTGTAGGCACTTACAACTTATTAGAAGCGGCTCGTGAATACTGGAATACATTAAATGACGATGATAAAAAATCATTTAGATTTCATCATATTTCAACTGACGAAGTTTACGGCGACCTTCCACATCCAGATGAGCAAGAAGGTAATGCCTTGGGTAAAGAGCTACCTTTGTTTACTGAACAAACATCTTATTCACCAAGTAGCCCTTATTCTGCAAGTAAAGCATCGAGTGATCACCTAGTGCGAGCCTGGTTACGAACATATGGATTACCTACTATCGTAACCAATTGTTCAAACAACTATGGGCCTTATCATTTTCCTGAAAAATTAATACCTTTAGTGATACTTAATGCCCTAGAAGGAAAAGATTTACCTATTTATGGTAAAGGCGATCAAATTCGTGATTGGTTATTCGTTGAAGATCATGCTCGAGCTTTATATAAGGTAGTAACTGAAGGTAAAGTTGGTGAAACCTATAATATTGGTGGCCATAACGAAAAGCAAAACATTGAAGTTGTTAAAAGTATTTGCAGCATTCTAGATACTTTAGTACCTAAAGATTACTCGTACTCAGAGCAGATAACGTATGTGACAGATCGTCCTGGCCACGATCGACGCTATGCCATCGACTCGTCAAAAATGAGTACAGAGCTAAACTGGACACCAATAGAAACCTTTGAAACAGGCCTACGTAAAACGGTTAAGTGGTATTTAGATAATCAAACGTGGTGTCAAAACGTACAAGATGGTTCATATCAGCGTGAGCGACTGGGCGAAATAAATATGACAGCTAAAGGAAAATAGCATGAAAGGAATTATCCTTGCCGGAGGCTCCGGTACACGCCTTTATCCTATTACTATGGGTGTATCCAAGCAGTTACTTCCAATTTACGATAAGCCAATGATCTATTACCCGCTATCAGTTTTAATGTTAGCGGGAATTCGTGAAATATTAATTATTACGACCCCTGAGGATAGTGCTTCATTTAAGCGTTTACTTGGTGATGGTTCACGATTTGGTATTGAGCTTAATTACGCAATTCAACCTAGCCCAGATGGATTAGCCCAAGCGTTTATTTTAGGTGAATACTTTATTGGCAACGATGATGTGTGCTTAGTTCTTGGTGATAATATTTTTTATGGTCAAGGATTTAGTCCTAAGTTAAAACATGCAGTCGAGAATGCCAAAAATGGGCAAGGAGCGACTGTATTTGGTTACCAAGTAAAAGACCCGGAACGTTTTGGTGTCGTTGAATTTGATGAGAACCAAAAGGCTATTTCCATTGAAGAGAAGCCAGCTAAACCAAAGTCTGATTTAGCGGTAACCGGTTTATATTTTTACGATAATTCTGTTGTAGAAATAGCCAAACAAGTTAAGCCCTCGCATAGAGGTGAGCTAGAGATAACGTGCTTAAATGAAATTTATTTAAAGCAAAATAAGCTAAATGTTGAAATACTTGGTCGCGGCTTTGCCTGGCTTGATACAGGTACGCATGAAAGCTTACTTGAAGCAGCGCAGTTTGTTGAAACCATAGAAAAGCGTCAAGGTTACAAAATAGCGTGTTTAGAAGAGATTGGTTTTAATAATGGTTGGCTAACAAAACATAAAGTGGAAGAGTTAGCTGCACCTATGCTGAAAAATAGCTACGGTAAGTATCTAATGGATTTAATATCAAAGTAATGAGCAACTATTTTTCTCAAAGAGAATGGGATAGCCAGTTTTTCGAGCGTAAAATATTTTCGTTAGAATTACCTGTTCCTAAGATAAAAAGTAATGATTGGCCTATAGACTCACTTATAACTATAAAAGCTAGCTCTACAGATTACCTAAGCTTAAATACTATAAATGAGTATTGCTTTAGTTTTATTGAAGGCGAGTTGGTATTTAAAAAAGATATCAAGGCAAACTCAAAAGCTTTTACAAGTTTTGAAGCTTACATAGCTAATCATGGCGCTATTGAAGAGCTTAAATGTATCGTAAGTGACTTATATATTAATAGTCGCTTTCGAGAACCTTGGTTTTCGGCACAAGAGCGAGACAGTTTTTACCAAAAATGGGTTGAAAATGCCGTCCTTTCAAAGTTTGATGATTGTTGCCTAGTGATAAAAAATGATGATGTTATATCTGGTTTTGTAACAGTCAGGGTTCGAGAGGAAGAAGCAACAGTAGGGCTTATTGGTGTTGCTTTACCCTACCAAGGACAGGGTTTAGGCAAAAAACTACTCGCACTTGTTGAAAGCTATTGCATTGCTAAAAAAGCTAGAGTAATAAAGGTTGCAACACAAACAAGTAATATTTCGGCTGCAAATTTATATAGTAAAAATGGTTTTGCTATTGCTGATATTTCGTATTGGTTCTACAAACAGGTTTAAAGATGATCCCTTTTAATATGCCTCCTAAAACAGGCAACGAGTTAAAATACATAGAGCAAGCTATTAACTCTGATAAGTTATGTGGTGATGGGCAATTTTCAAAAAAATGTGAAGCATGGATAGAAAGTAATTTTAATACCACAAAAGCACTGCTAACGCCTTCGTGCACAGCAGCCCTAGAGCTTGCGGCTATTTTAATTAATATTCAGCCAGGTGATGAAGTTATAATGCCTTCATATACATTTGTATCTACAGCGAATGCGTTTGTATTACGTGGTGCAAAAATTATATTTGTTGACGTTCGCCCGGACACAATGAATATTGATGAAACACTCATTGAAGCAGCGGTTACGGCTAAAACAAAAGCAATAGTGCCCGTACATTATGCCGGTGTCGCTTGTGAAATGGATACAATACTCGCTATCGCAGAAAAACATGACTTGTGGGTAGTAGAAGATGCTGCACAAGGCGTAATGTCTACCTATAAAGGGAAAGCACTAGGAACTATTGGTCATATAGGCTGCTATAGCTTTCATGAAACTAAAAACTACTCATCGGGTGGTGAAGGTGGGGCAATTTTAATTAATGACCCTAAATTGATTGAAAGAGCTGAGATTATACGTGAGAAAGGAACAAATCGTAGCCAGTTCCTGCATGGCATCGTCGATAAATATACGTGGCAAGACATAGGGTCGAGCTTTTTACCAAGCGAGTTACAAGCGGCTTATTTGTATGCTCAACTTGAAGCAGCAGACACTATAAATAATTTTCGTTTATCAATATGGGATTATTATTACAGTAAACTTAGCCTAAAACTAAAAGCGGAACAGTTACCTTATATTCCCGATTCAATAAAGCATAACGCGCATATGTTTTATATAAAATTAAGCTCAAATGAAGAGCGAAATGAATTTATTAGTTATATGAAAAAGCAGGGAATTACGACACCTTTTCATTATATTCCACTGCACTCAAGCCCTGCGGGAGAAATGTTTGGAGAATTTGTAGGTGATAATACTTACACGACCCATGAAAGCGCAAAACTTGTCCGTTTACCACTGTACTTCGGAATGACCCACGTTGAACAAGAAAAGGTTGTTAAAGCAGTTGAGGATTTTCTCCGTGGGGGCTAAAAGGATATTACATGTAGCAGAATGTGATAAATTTATTCCTCCATATATTAGATTTATAAACCAAAACTTTAATAGTGATGAGCATGAGTTTTTAATTAAAAATGGCATGGCTGATGATGAGCTTGAAGATGCTAAGAATATCTGCTTGTCAGGGCGTTCGACTTTATTAAAGGTAAAGCACCATACTCAGTTAATAATAAAAATGCACCGAGCTGATAAAATTATATTACACAGTTTAATCGATATAAAAATGGTTCAAATACTAAGTGTTATGCCTTGGTTGCTTAAAAAGTGTTATTGGATGATATGGGGAGCAGACTTATACGCCTATCAATTAAAGCGTGTCACTCTCAAAGAAAAGATAAATGAATTTTTAAGGCACAGGGTAATAAGTGGGCTTGGGCATTTAGTTACATACTTAGAAGGAGATGTAGCTCTTGCAAAAGACTGGTATGGGGCTAAAGGAAATTACCATGAGTGCTTAATGTACACGAGTAATTTATACAAACAATACAAACTTCCCGCAGTTGATAAGGTGAGGGTAAATATTCAAGTAGGCAACTCAGCCGACCCGAGTAACAATCATATAGAGGCGTTGGAAAAGTTATTACCGTTTAAACATCAAGATATTTGTATTTATGTACCTTTATCGTATGGGCATCAAGAATATGCGCAGCAAGTAATAAAGCAGGGTAAAGAATGGTTTGGTGATAAGTTTCAACCCCTTACGGAGTTTATGCCATTTGATGATTATTTATTATTTTTAAGCTCAATTGATATTGCCTTTTTTAATCATAAGCGGCAACAAGCTATGGGGAATACAATAACTTTATTAGGCCTTGGTAAAACTGTTTACTTGCGAAGTGGAACCACACAATGGCATTTTTTTGCTAAAAAAGGTATTAACGTTGGCGATATTGAAAAGCTCATTAATTTAGATTGCCACAAATCGCCCAAAAATATTGAAATTGTAAAAAATTACTTCTCTACAGATAACTATAAAAAGCAACTTACCCAATTATTTGATAAGTAACTACTTCAAAATCTTTAATAGTCGTTGTTTTATAAATAATATTCTATTGGGGTTTACTAGTATGTTGGAACATAAAAAATATGACCCCAAAAAAAATTCTATCTTTCGCATTGGGCCCAGTAGGTGGTGCTCTTTTAGGTTTTGTCAGTTTGCCAATTATCACTTGGTTTTTTACTCAAGAAGATATTGGTCGTATAGCTATGCTAAATGTAGTGGTAGGTTTTTGCACACTCTTTTTTAGCTTAGGGTTAGATCAAGCGTATGTACGTGAATTTCACGAAGTAAGTAATAAACCAGGCCTATTAAAAGCGTCATTTTTCCCAGGTTTAAGCTTATTAATTATTAGCTTATGTTTACTATTCAGTTATGGTAATACAATCTCGTTATGGTTATTTGAAGTTAATAGCCAATTTCTCAGCCTGTTAGTAGCTTTAGCTGTTTTATGTGCTTTTATGTCTAGGTTTTTATCTTTAATTTTGCGAATGAATGAGCAAGGCTTCGCCTACTCAATGAGTCAACTGCTTCCTAAGCTACTTCTAATAATTATTATCTTAGGTTATGTTTTATTTTCTGTTAATAAAAATATTACTAATCTTGTAATAGCCAATGTTGCAGCTATATCATTAGTTTTTTTTATATATGCGTGGAATACAAAAAGCGAGTGGATTGCAGGACTTAAGGAAAAGCTAGATTTTAATCAGTTGAAAGGTCTTTTAAGCTTTGGTATGCCACTGATTTTTGGCAGCTTGGCATTCTGGGGGCTAACTGCGTCAGATAAAATATTATTAAAAGAGCTCTCAAATTTTGAGCAGTTAGGGCTTTACTCTGTTGCTGTTAGTTTTGCTGCCGCTGCGACCATTATTCAGAGTGTTTTCTCTACTGTTTGGGTTCCCGTTGTATATAAGTGGGCTGCAGCAAATGAAAACCTTGATAAAATATTTAAAGTAAACCGATATGTATTATTAGTCGTTATTATTTTATTTTGTTTGGCTGGCCTACTCTCTGCGGTAGTAACGTTTATACTACCGGATAATTACAAAGCGGTTCAGTGGATTTTAGTTCCGTGTTTAGGATATCCATTGCTTTATACTCTATCCGAAACAAGCGTCGTAGGCCTAGGTATTACCCGGCGCACCGGATTTTCAATGCTTGCTTCTGTAGTTGCTTTTGGAGTTAACTTGCTAGGAAACGTCTGGTTAATTCCAAAGTATGGTGCAATTGGCGCCGCTATAAGTACGTGTTTTTCTTTCTGGGTATTTTTTATATTAAGAACTGAATTTTCTATTTACTTTTGGAAAGCAATTCCTAGGTTGGGTATGTATATTTATACAACTTTACTGGTATTTGGTTCTGTTATACATGCATTATACGGTAGCAGTTTACAAAATTATTTTGCGTTATATTGGTGTCTGATATTATTGAGCTTATTTTTCTTTTTTAAAAATGAAATTTTTGAAAGTAAAAGCTTTATTGCAAAAAAAATATCAGGAATTAAGCCTTAGCAAACTTTCTTTGGCTGCTACAATTAGGTTAACCACAAATAAATGCATAAACATTTTTAAAGTTAGCCTAATAAACAATTAAAAATATTCGATCATTTCACTAAGCGACTATTAACAGTTGTTTGGCTGCACTCTCATGACTTTTTTTGAAGGAAAAACAGTCTAAATACAAGTGTTTAATTATCTTCTATTTGAAGTATGTGCGTATCAGCTTTAAGTAATTCTCAAATTAAAGCTTTATTACTTACCTATCTCAACTTCAACATCATTATCTAAAACCTCTTTGTACCTTACTGCTAACGCACCTTTTGCATCATCATCGCCATGCACAATTTTTATATGGCTTGGCTTTTTATACATACCCGTTACAAACTTAATTAATCCGTTTTGATCGGCATGGGCGCTGTACCCGCTAATTGTATGTACTTTTGCGTTTATAGTAATGCGAGCATCATTTATAAAAACATACCCATCACGCGGGCCATATTTTTGTATTTCGCGGCCTAACGTTTTGTTTCCTTGGTAACCTACAAACAATACATCGGTGGTTTTGTCACTTAAAAATCGCTCAAGATAATTAACTATTCGGCCACCAGTGCACATACCGCTTGCTGCTAATATTATGGCTGGTGTTGGCCGCGAACTTAAATAGTTAATAGTAGCTATGTGCTCTTTGTGTGAATTAACCGTAGTTAGGTTTTTAAAATCGAGCGGGTGCCTACCGTTTGCAACTTTGCGTTTGGCCTCGCTATCCCATAGGTGTTTAAACTTTTTGTATTGCTCAGTAAAATTGGCTGCCATAGGGGAGTCGAGTATTACGTGAATGTCTCGCCACTTAGACTTTTTAGATGAGCTATGTATGAGTTGCTCAAGCTCATATAGCAGCTCTTGTGTGCGGCCAATACTAAAAGCTGGCACTAACACCACGCCATTATCGCTAACAGCGCGTTCAATAATGTTTTTTAGCGTTTGAGTGCGCTCTTTACGGCCTTGATGATTTTTATCCCCGTAGGTTGATTCAATAACGAGGGTATCGGCTTTATAGGGCGCTTTAGGCGAAGGGAGTAGCGGGGTATGCGGTGCGCCTAAATCCCCTGAAAACACAACGCGATGTTTGTTGTTATCATTATTTGTAATATCAATTTCAACGTAGGCAGAACCTAATATATGGCCTGCACGCTGAAACCGCGCTTTAGCTTTATTGAGCCCTTTGCAAGGTAGTTCAAACCACGTTTTATAATCTACAGCAACTATGCGTTTATTTAATAAGCTTAAGCAGGCAGCTATAATTTTAGGGTCGCGGGTTACACCCACTTTTAAAGCATCTTCTATTACTAAAGGTAATAAGCTGGCTGATGCAAGACTTGTAAAAATAGGGCCTTTAAAACCGGCTGCTAATAAATAAGGAATTCGGCCAACATGGTCAATATGGCAATGGGTAACAATAAGGGCAGTAACATGGGTAATATTAAACTCAATTGAAAGATCGACTTTAGAGTCTTCGCCTTGAAATAACCCGCAATCAATAAGCACACTTGTTTGCTCGTTAACTACCAGCTCGTGGCACGAACCAGTAACGCCGTTAACCGCTCCGTGGTGAAGTATTTGCATTGTGCTTCCTTGTCATCAATTTGTTACATTGAATTTTAAGGTAGAAGTAAAGCCATAATTATTCAAGGTTCTAACGCTTGAGCTAAATTAATAACCTTATCTAGAAGCATGTACCCACCTGTAGGCGCGAATTTACTTCGCGCTCATGTTTTAACACCTAAAAAAACGAGGTATAAAACCTCACCTACAAATATGTGCCAACAGGTAGGTGCGAATTTATTTCGCGCTCATGTTTTAACACCTAAAAAAGCGAGGTATAAAACCTCACCTACAAATATGTGCCAACAGGTAGGTGCGAATTTATTTCGCGCTCGTGTTTTAACTCCTAACAACAAGTGAGGTATAAAACCTCACCTACAAACATGCACCAACCGGTAGGTGCGAATTTACTTCGCGCTCATGTTTTAACACCTAAAAAAGCGAGGTATAAAACCTCACCTACAAATATGCACCAACCTGTAGGTGCGAATTTACTTCGCGCTCTTACTTATATATTTATTTAAAAAATATTAATTAAATTACTTAATAAATTTTCGCGGCTAAACTTTTGTTTAGCCCAATCTAAACATAGCTTTATAGGTACTAAACTAGCGTTAAAGCCTTTACTCCCTTTAAACTCAATAACAATATTTATCAAAGTGAGTGGCTATTAACCACTAAGGCGTATTTACATAGGCACTCTATGTTGGCTATAATGTCGCCGCTGTTTAGTTTGGAATTGTATTTTTTGCAATTTAGTTATGTATTAAGGGCTACTATGGAATGTTGGTATTTAGTCGTATGCAAACCAAAGCAAGAAGAACGAGCCAAAACTAACTTGCAAAATCAAGGGATTGAAGCGTTTTACCCCAAATTAACTACCGAAAGGTTGGTTAAAGGTCGTCGGACCGTCAAACACACTGCTTTATTCCCTAATTATTTATTTGTATGCCTTGAATCAAAAAATGGTAATTTTTCTGCTGTAAAAAACACCCGTGGAATAGGCGGTTTTGTTTCTTATGGATCAAATTATCAGGTGGTTTCTAAGCACATAATTGACCAGCTAAAAAATGAACGTTTACTCACCACTGAATCACAAATACCAAAAACAGGTGATGTAGTAAGTGTGAATAACGATTCATTCAGTAATATACAAGCAATATACAAAGAGCCCGATGGCGACCTGCGCAGTATTTTACTAATTAACTTACTTAATCAAAAAATTGAAGTAAGTGTAGATAATAAAGATATTAAACAATAATAACTAAAAACGTAGCAGCGGCTTTATGCCGCGTAAAATAGCTTTATATCAGTACATAGGAACTGTAACCTAAGGGCGGAAGCGTGCCCAAAGCACTTAAAATACCGTGCTTAAGTTCACTTGTAGACGCACAGCTTGCTGGCGTGACGAGCAAAGCTCGTAATAGAACTTCTTCACAAAAGGGTTAAGAGCACACTGAGCTTTAGAGAAGTAAACTCATAAAGTACTTATTTAAAAGGCTTCTCATTTACTCCTCATTCGCTTCTCTTTGTGCAATCATATTTTAGTGATTTATTCACAAAGAGGTTAAGAGGGCGCTGCGCTTTAGAGAAGTAAACAGCCACAAGTACTTATTTAAATGGCTTCTCATTTACTCCTCATTCGCTTCTCTTTGTGCAATCATATTTTGAGTGATTTATTCACAAAGAGGTTAAGAGGGCGCTGCGCTTTAGAGAAGTAAACAGCCACAAGTACTTATTTAAATGGCTTCTCATTTACTCCTCATTTGCTTCTCTTTGTGCAATTATCAATAAATGTATTTCAAAAAGAAGTTATGAGCACGCTGCGCTTTTAACGTTGAAGCCCCGTGGCAAAGTTTAACACCGTGGTTACGGTCACTCGTAGACGAGTAGCTTGCTGGCGTGACGAGCAAAGCTCGTAATAGGGTTTATTCATGAAAGGGTTAAGAGCGCACTGTGCTTTAGAGAAGTAAACAGCCATGAAGTAATTATTTAAATGTCTTCTCATTTACTCCTCATTCGCTTCTCTTTGTGCAATAAAGCTTTAAGTGGTCAATCTGAAGGGGTCCAGCGCACTGCGCTTTAGAGAAGTAAGCAGCCAATAAAGTACTTGTTTAAATAGCTTCTCATTTACTCCTCATTCACTTCTCTTTGTGCAATTGGTGATTAATGCGTTAAGTGTTTTACTAAAAACGGCTATCAATTAAATTTATTCATAAAGACCTTATGAAAATACTGATATAATTTCAGTGCTAATTAAAAACTTAGTAACAAAGCTTTTACAAAGCAAAGGCTATTGCTTCACAATAGTGCACATGCTTTAATTAGTCGGCTAAAATACAAGTGCTCACCAAGGTTGGTGAGTAAGTGCAATATTTAAATAATTTTGGGATTCTACAATGGCGTTAAGCTGTAAATCACTCGCATCAATACTCGCAATACTAAGCATGACCGGCTGTACAATAGTACCAGGCAGCCACTTTGAAGGTATAGACTCAGGCGAGCAAACACAAAACCTCGAACAAGATCTCGAAAAAGTAAACATTCAAATAATCGACTCGCTACTAATAAATAAACAAAATCAAGCGCGTATAGCAGCTAAACCAATTTCAAGTACCGATGGTTTAAACGTAAGTAACTACGAATACAAATTAGGTGTTGGCGACGTACTAACAATAGGCGTATGGGATCACCCAGAGCTAACAATACCGGCAGCAGTACAACGTACCGCAGAGTTTGACGGCTTTAGAGTACAACGAGACGGCACCATTACTTACGCCTACGCACCAAATATACCCGCAGCAGGTAAAACAATAAGCCAAGTGCGTAATGAGCTTGTTAAGCGCCTAAGCCGAGTGATAGAAGACCCTCAAGTAGACGTAAAAGTAGTTGGCTTTAGAAGCCAAAAAACCTACGTTACCGGCGAAGTAAAACAACCTGGCGTATACCCAGTAACCGAAATTCCACTTACCTTAATTGATGCTTTAAACCAAGCTGGCGGCTTAACTGATGCTGCCGATTGGCGCACAGTAACATTTACTCGTGGCAATAAAACAGAAGTTATTAAACTTGATGACTTTTATGCCCATGGTGACATTTCGCAAAACCGTTTATTGCAACATGGCGACATAGTGCACGTAAACCGTAACGATGCACAAAAAATATTTGTATTAGGTGATGTTAAAAAAGCAGGTTCAGTAACGCTTAACCGTTATGGTTTAAACTTGGCCGAAGCGCTAAGCGATTCAGGCGGTTTAAATGAAGCAACAGCCGATGCTAATGGCGTATTTGTACTGCGTAAAAGTGACCTAGAGCAAACCGGTATTATTGCAAACGTATACCAATTACACGCTAAAAATATAGCAGCAATGGTATTAGCTGAACAGTTTGAACTACAACCGCGCGATATTGTATATGTAACATCGGCACCACTTGCCCGTTGGAACCGTGTAATAAGCTTACTGTTACCGTCAATCGCTACTGTAGATAGTGTTGACGATATAACTGCAAACTAAGGGTTTTTAAAAATGTTTGATTCAGTTTTAGTGGTGTGTGCAGGTAACATTTGCCGCAGCCCAACAGGTGAGTATGTTTTAAAGCAAAAGCTTGAAGGCAAAAATATTAAAGTATCGTCTGCTGGGTTAACAGCACTTGAAGGCAAACCAGCAGATGCAAAAGCAAAACAAATAGCGCTCGCACATGGCGTTAATATGGATACTCACCAAGGACAGCAGCTTACATCAAGCTTGGTTGCGCAAAACAGTGTAATACTCGTAATGGAAGAACGCCATTTAAACGACGTACATGCTCGCTACCCAGAGGCGCGCGGTAAAACGTTTTTACTGGGTAAGTGGATTAATAACGCCGAAATACCCGACCCGTACCGTCAAAGCCAAGAGGCTTTTGAACACGTTTATAGGTTAATCGACAGCGCATGTAGCGCTTGGCAAAAGTATTTATAAGGAATGGCTAATTTAATGAATACCCAGCCGAATAACAGCGCTAGTAGCGCTAATAATAAAAGCACTAGTAACACACAACCAACGCAAGAAATTGATTTAATGGCGCTACTAGGCGCATTGCTCGATCGCAAATATTTTATAGTAGCCGTAACTGCGCTGTTTATGTTTGTAGGTGTTATTTATGCAGTATTAAGTACCCCTGTTTACCAAGCAACAGCCATGATACAAGTTGAAGACGGCGGCGCATCAGTCCCTGGCTTTGACGATATGGCAGGCATGTTCGAAAGTACATCAGCTGCTGTAACCGAAATAGAGCTACTAAAGTCGCGCAGTATAATAGGCGAGGCAGTAGATACTTTAAAGCTTGATGTAATAGCAGAGCCTAAGCTATTCCCGTTTATAGGTAGCCGTGCTTATCGTAAATTTACTCCAATGGGAGATGGCGACTTAGCTGAGCCAAGCTTTGGCGCTAATAGCTACGCATGGGGTGGTGAAAGCATAAATGTATTTAGGTTTGATGTACCACGCACTGCAGTAAATCAAGCATTTACATTGGTTGCACAGGCTAATAATAGCCTTACACTTTTAAATGGTGACGGTGAGCAAATATTATCGGGTAAAGTAGGCGAGGAGCTTACAAACGGTAAGTTTAACTTAACCATTCGTACTTTAAATGCACGCCCTGGTACAGAGTTTACAATTACCCGCAAAGATCGCTTAAATACTATTTTAGATTTGCAAACAGCTATTGGCGCAAGCGAAAAAGGTAAAGACTCAGGCATAATTAACTTAAGCTTACAAAGTACTAAACCGAGCTACGCTGAAAAAGTGCTTGATAAAGTGGCCGCTATTTATGTACGCCGCAATGTTGAGCGCAACAGCGCAGAGGCGCAAAAGTCGCTTGAATTTTTAGAAGTACAATTACCTGAAATTAAAAAACAGCTTGAATACGCAGAGCAACGCTTTAACGACTACCAAATAAAACGCCAGTCAATAAACATAACGCTCGAAACACAAGGCGTGCTTGAGCAAGTTGTAAAGCTTGAAACCAAGTTACAAGAGCTAAACCTAAAGCGTTTAGAGCTTGGCCGTAAATTTAAAAAAGACCACCCAACATACCAAGGTATGCTTGAGCAAATAGAAGCTGTAAATAAACAAAAACAAGAGCTTGTAGGTGAGGTGGGTAACCTGCCAGAAACTCAACAAGAGCTACTACGTTTAAAGCGTGATGTTGAAGTAAGTAACCAAATTTACACACTACTACTTAGTAAAACACAAGAGCTTGATATAGTTCGCGCAGGCACTGTAGGTAACGTACGTATTATTGACTACGCTGAGGTAAATACCAGTAAGCCAGTTAAACCTAAAAAAGCATTAATAGTGGTAATGGCCACTATGCTAGGTGGTATGTTAGCTGTGGCAATTGTGCTTATACAAAAAGCAATGCACAAAGGCGTTGAAGACCCAGCAGAAATTGAAGCGCTTGGCTTACCTGTATACGCAAGTGTACCGCACTCAGATTATCAAGATAAACTAAGTGGCTTTGCCGAGCGAGCCCGCAAAAATAAAACAAATAAACCTAAAAGTATACTCGCGCTAGATAACCCAGCCGACCTAGCAATAGAAGCACTACGTAGCTTACGTACGAGTCTACACTTTGCGATGATGGAAGCTAAAAACAATATTATTGCTATATCGGGTCCAAGCCCAAGTGTGGGTAAATCGTTTATATCGGTTAACTTAGCCTCAGTACTTGCGCAAAGCGGTAAAAAAGTACTTATTATTGATGCCGATATGCGCAAAGGCTATTTACAAACTCAGTTTGGTTTAAAGTGGGACGATGGATTAAGTGACTACCTATCTGGTCGTTTAAACCTAGAGCAAGTTACTAAACCAACCAAGGTTGAAGGCTTAAGTGTTATTACGCGGGGGCAAATACCGCCAAATCCTTCAGAACTATTAATGCATAGTAACTTTAGTAAGTTAGTTGAAGAAGTAAGCGCCGCTTACGACATTATAATTATCGATACGCCACCAATACTTGCAGTAACCGACCCCGCAATTGTAAGTGCGCATACAGGCACTACTTTACTTGTGGCACGTTTTGGTCAAAATCATGTGCGTGAAATAGAGCTTACCCGTAATCGTTTTGAGCAAAATGGCATAGACGTAAAAGGCGTAGTATTTAACGGTGTTGTTAAAAAGGCGAGTAATGCGTATGGGTATTACGGATACTACAACTACGAATACAAAAGTGATAAATAATTTATAAGAGGGCCTATTAGGCACTTTTAAATAAAAATTACAAAAACAACGTATTACAAAGAGATAGTTAAAATTAACTGTCTCAATTTAGAAAAAGTGTCTCAGTGGCTTGTTATATAACTGAGACACTAAATTGTTAAAATGCAATTTAATAGTGATCTATTACACACTAACCTAGTTAAGTTCAGGCATTTTTATCGTTAAAAAGTGTATGGCTACCTAAGCAAAATGGATTGTAGAATGTACTTGTTTCCTGCGAGTATACACCTCAACACTGGCTTTTAGTGCACCACTTAACTTGAAATTAATTGTAAAATTTAAATTTAAATTTTAGAAGCTCGAAGCTCTATCACTAAACAAAGAGAGTACAACTATGCACGATTCATTAACGGACCTAAAAATTGGCATTATAGGTTTAGGCTATGTAGGCCTTCCATTAGCAGTTGAATTTGGTAAAAAATTCCCAGTAACGGGATTCGATATTAACAAAGGTCGAATTGCACAGTTGCAGTCAGGTCACGACTCAACACTTGAAGTAAGTGATGAAGAACTTAAAGATTCTCCGCAACTTAATTTCTCTTATACAGTGTCAGATCTTGAAAGTTGTAATGTATATATTGTTACAGTACCTACTCCAATTGATGAGCATAAGCAGCCAGATTTAACGCCACTTATAAAAGCTAGTGAAATGCTAGGTAAAGTGGTTAAAAAAGGCGATATAATAATTTATGAATCAACCGTATACCCAGGTGCTACTGAAGAGGCATGCTTACCGGTAGTAGAGAAATTCTCAGGTCTTAAATTCAATGAAGACTTTTTCGCTGGCTACTCACCAGAACGTATTAACCCAGGTGATAAAGAGCATCGCGTAACTAACATACTAAAAGTGACTTCAGGTTCTACTCCAGGAATAGCTGAAAAAGTAGATCAACTTTATAAATCAGTAATTACGGCTGGCACACATAAAGCGAGCTCTATCAGAGTAGCTGAGGCTGCAAAAGTAATTGAGAACACACAGCGCGATGTAAATATTGCACTAATTAATGAGCTTTCAATTATTTTTAATAAGCTCGGTATCGACACGCTTGAAGTGTTAGAAGCGGCAGGCACTAAATGGAACTTCCTTCCATTTCGTCCTGGCTTAGTTGGCGGACACTGTATTGGTGTTGATCCGTATTACTTAACACATAAAGCACAAAGCGTAGGCTACCACCCAGAAATGATTTTAGCCGGTCGTCGTTTAAACGATGGTATGGGTAAACATGTAGTAACTGAACTGGTTAAAAGTATGCTTAAAAAGCGTATTCATGTAGATGGCGCAAACGTACTGATAATGGGTTTAACTTTCAAAGAAAACTGCCCAGACTTACGTAATACAAAAGTGGTCGATATCGTAAGTGAACTTAAAGAATACAATATAAATGTAGATATTGTCGATCCATGGTGTTCAAACATCGAGGCGCAACATGAATATGGATTAAGCTTAACTGCAGAGCCAAAGCCAAATAATTACGATGCAATCATTCTTGCTGTAGGTCATAACGAATTTAAAGAAATGGGCGCAGAGCAAATTCGTGAATTAGGTAAAGCTGAGCATGTGCTCTATGACCTAAAATATGTACTACCAAAGCAAAGTGTAGATATGCGTTTATAACATTAGTAGATGCGGGTTTATCCCGCGCTTTTAAATTAGATAGCATACGCCATACACACTAAATAAATTAAACGTTTGTTAGTTCAATATTCAAAGATTTCATAGGGAAAAACATGACTCGTTACGAACAAATTAAATCAGAACTACTTTCTTCTCCTAAAACCTGGTTAGTGACGGGGGTTGCTGGTTTTATTGGCTCTAATCTTTTAGAGCATTTATTAAAATTAAATCAAAAAGTAGTCGGGCTTGATAATTTTGCAACGGGCCATCAGCATAACCTTGATGAAGTAAAAGGCTTAGTTACTTCTGAACAATGGCAAGGTTTTAACTTGATAGAAGGCGACATTCGCAATTACCAAGATTGCGAAACAGCATTAGCTAATAACGGTGAAGGTGTTGACTATGTATTACACCAAGCCGCGTTAGGTTCAGTACCACGCTCAATCGCCGATCCTCTAACAACTAATGCCGCTAATATCAACGGTTTTTTAAATATGTTACAAGCGGCGAAAGAGGCTAAAGTAAAAAGCTTTACCTATGCTGCAAGCAGTTCTACTTATGGTGATCACCCGGCACTACCAAAAGTGGAAGAAAACATTGGTAGCCCGCTTTCACCTTATGCAGTAACTAAGTACGTAAACGAGCTGTATGCAGGCGTTTATGCAAAAACATATGGCTTTAAAACTATTGGTTTACGTTACTTTAATGTGTTTGGGCAACGCCAAGATCCGAACGGTGCTTACGCCGCTGTAATTCCTAAGTGGACTGCGGCAATGATTCAAGGTGAAGATATATTTATAAATGGTGATGGTGAAACAAGCCGTGACTTTTGTTTTATCGAAAATACTGTACAAATGAATATTTTAGCTGCAACTGCACCAGATGAAGCTAAAAATGAAGTTTATAATGTAGCCGTTGGTGATAGAACCACGCTTATTGATTTGTACAAAGCAATACAGTCTGGACTTAAGAAGTGCGATATAGAGTCCTCGCAAGAACCAATTTACCGTGGTTTTAGAGCTGGAGATGTCAGGCATTCTCAGGCTAATATTAATAAAGCCAAATTTAGATTAGGTTATGAACCCCAATTTAAGATGAAAATAGGGATTTCCAGAACAATAAAATGGTACTCCCTTAAATGCATGTAGTATTAACTAGTGCCTCTAGTTATCCGGCTATTGGCGGGGTGCAAAATTCTATGGTTTTTATAGCACGTGAGTTGATTCGAAGAGGTAACACCGTCACGGTTATATCTTTTGATGGAAAAAAAAGTTACACAGATACGTTTAACCACGAAGGTTGTACATACTATAAATTTCCAGAGATTAGGGGGGTACTCGCACCCATACTAGCAAAGAAATTCACGTTAGCGGTTAAAGAACTATTTAAAAATGAAGTTATTAAGCCTGATTTGGTAATATCTAGGCATGCATTAGTTAGCTATGGTTTGATCAAAATGGGGCTGAAAGTACCACTTGTTCATATTTATCCTACGACTTCAAGTTTAAATGCTGAAGGTGTTTTGTCTCAGATGGGTAATTTACCTCTCATAAAAAAAATTAAAACAGCAACTCTTTTATCTTTATCATATTTAACCACTAGGTTTGTAGAAAAAAAGGTTGTTCAAAATTCGATCAATGTGGTTTTTAGTAACTTTATGCTATCTACTATGGGGAAAGATTATAGGAAGAACAAATTCTTTTATATTAAGCCTGGTGTAGATACAGATAAGTTTGAATGTATTGATAAAAACACTATTTGTAAACTTAATGTTTCTGAAGGTGTTCAAAAAGGTTATGAACTACTTTATGTAGGTAGATTAGCGTTAAATAAAAATGTTGGAATTCTTATTGAGTCAATGATTACTTTACCTGAGCACTACAAGCTAGTAATTGTTGGAGATGGCCCCCTGAAAAGCTTCTTGATGGAATATAGTAAAAAGCTTGGAATTGATAAAAGGGTTCTATTTGTAGGGTCTCAAGATAAATTATTACCAGTGTTCTATAACCTTGCGAAAGTTACTGTTTTACCCACAAAAATAGAAACCTTTGGGCAAGTAATTGTTGAGTCATTAGCATGTGGAACGCCAGTCGTTGCTTTCGATAGCCTTAATGCATCTATTAAAACAGCAAGCAATGAGATTATAACAGCTCCATTCTTAGGGGAGCTATGTGCTAAATATTCGGCTGAAGCTTTAGGTAAGTCAATTATCGAGTGTGTAGAACGGCTCGAGCTGGATGGAAAGAGCGCTAGAAGAGGGTATATTATTGATAATTATAGCTGGGATTCCTTTGTTGATTCATTATTAAAAATTGCTAGGGAATGATTAATGTCAATTAATCTCGATAAAATCAATCAACAGTTTAAAAGTGGTGCATTTTGGGTGAGTATCATTGTTTTGATAAGTATCCCGCTCACTTATTTGAGAACTTATTTATTGTCCAACTTGGATAGTAGCGGTAACTTATTAGGTTTATACTCACTAATGTTAGTATTTGCAGAAGTAGTAATAACCTTTACATTGTTAGGCGGCAGCAGCGCCATTACAAAGTATGTAGCAAAAGCTTATGAAAAAGATGGTGTACCTAGTTTTATTGTAAGTTATTTATTAACTTCATTACCCCTCGTATTTATTTTTTTTATAGTGGTTAGTATTACAGCCAGCTTTTTTTCAAACGAGCTTTATTTATTGTACAGTGCAAATAAATTACTTTTATTTCTACTGGCTGCTCTAATGTTTTTTAGCCAATTTTTTATATACACCCTTTCTGGAGTTGGGCGCTACAAGGAAATGTCTATACTCTTACAGTTACAGCTCGTTGTAATTGTTTTATTCTTAACTGCTGCATATTTTTTTACTGAAGTTAAAGATATTTTAATTGAAGATCCAGGTCGGGCTTTTATATTTTTACTGATAAGTATTCATATTGCCATTATATTTATATCTTTATTTAGAATTATTGGGTACATAGCCCCAGCAAAGATTTATCCTTTGTCTTTTCCTAATGGTTTTTACAGGTTTAGTTTGTATGTATATGGGAATTCAATTATCAGGTTTTGTTACGGAAATTTGGACAAAATTTTTGTGGCGAGCTACTTATCATTGGCTTCATTAGGATTTTACTATTTAATTTTACAATTTTCAGAGTTAGTGCGTTTTATACCGAATAAGTTATCACAAGTTTTCTTAGGTACATTTAGTAACTATATATCAACACAGGATGAGCTAGTAGTAAGTGAAAAATATGGAAGTGTTAGTAGGTACGTGATTTTGATATGTAGCTTAATTTCAATACCATTAGTTTTATTCTCTAGTGAAATACTTAGCTACTTTGGTGATTGGGTCGAATCACCGGAATATTTTGTATATTTGGTGTTAACTATGAACTTTGCCTGTTTAGGTAACCTTAATAGCATGGTTGTATTAGCGTTTGATAAAGCTAAGTTATTTTTGTTAAACAACCTAAGTGTAATATTAGTTCAATTACCAATTATGTTTATAGGACTTGAAAGTATGGGTATATTAGCCGCTATACTAGGGAAAATAGCTGGTTTAATTGTAGGGCAAATTGGATTGATGTTAATCGTATATGGAGCTCAACGGAAGCATAAATTAATATTTCCTAAATACTTCGTCTTGAGTCAAATTCTTTTGTTAGTCTGTTTCTTTATAAATCATAATGTCGAAGCTCCATTTATTAAGGTTTTTATAGTTATAGGTGCCTGTACATTAAGTTTTCTTTTTAGTGGATTTAATATAAGAGAGTTGTTGTTTAATTTAAAAGGGAGTAAAAATGCTAAATAAGATTATTAATAGATTCATGAAAGTTATGCGTTTTTTTTTACTAACATTAATAAGGTTATTAGAAGTAATTGGTAACCTTTTACCTGAGACAGAGTTTGGTTGTAAATGTAGAGGGGCACTGATTAGGCCTTTTTTAGGAGCGTGCGGTCGGAATTTTCAAATCGCGATTGGAGCAAAGCTTGAGTTCAAAGAGAATATATATATAGGTGATAATGTATATATAGGTCATGGTGCCTGGGTTAGTGGGCTAAGAGGCGGGGTTGAGCTTGATGATGAAGTAATGTTAGGTCCATATGTCAAGATGGTGAGCAGCAATCACACTAAAGTGGATGGAAGTTATAGGTTTGGGCCAGGAATTGGAGAAAGAATAAAGCTAGGTAAGGGCTCATGGATTGCTGCTGGTGTTATCATTACCGCAGGAGCTGAAATAGGTGAAGGTAGCTTAGTCGCTGCTGGAGCTGTTGTGACTAAATCTTCACCTGCGCACGCTGTTTTGCAGGGCATTCCGGCCAAAGTTAAAGTATTAAAGTGAGACTATCCATGGACTTTAAAATTCTAGTTAAGAAATACCTATTCACTCCACCGCACGTTAAGCACTGCAGTCAAACAATGTATCAGTCATTGTCTGCATGTATAAACTTATTCAAAACTACAAATGATATATGTTGGTTGAAAGAAATTGCAGAAGTTTCTGATAAATTGCTTAATATACAGAAAAAAGATGGTGGCTTTGATATCGGTTATGACTTTAATTTTGGCTTTGAACACAAAAAAGGCGAAAGTACATCGCCGGAGCTTTACGCAGTCACTGTATTAAATGTTTCATATGATATCCTGGTTGAATATTCTGAATATTCTGAATTAAGTAAAAAGATTAAAAAATCAATTGTTGCGGCTGTTAACTGGATCAAAATACATAGTAGGTTAAAACATGAAGGCTCCTCTGAGTGGGTAATACCTTATGGTCCATATAGCACTAACAAAACTATGGTTTATAATGGTGTATCGTTCGCAGCAGGAGCTTTAGGTCCATCAATACGCTTTTTTAATGAAAGTGAAAAGGAAATATTGATTAATATTTATGATGGTTTTTGTCTATACCTTCTGAACTCATTAACAAGTGGTAAACATGGCGACTTTTGGTTTTATAATGATCAAGAGAGAACAGATCTTTCAACGCTTAAGCGGGAAAAAATTGACTATTATCATCAAGCTCAACAGTTGGAAGTACATTGTATAGCTGAGCAATATCAGTCTAATCAAAACCAAAATGAGATTATAAAACGCTCTTGGAAGATTTTGAGTTTTATGGCTGTGAAGTATAATGGAAGAGTACCTTATACTAATTCTGATATTTATTTTAGAGGGCACTACCATCTCTGGGGGCTAGCATCAATTGCATCTGCTTTAAGCACTTGTAAAAAGTTTGTTAGTATTGAAGAGCACCCAGCAATAACAAATGCATTATTTAATGTAGCTAATTTTATTACTGAAAAGGCTTGGAGTGGTGAATTTTTTCATGCGGTATTAGATAAAAATGAAAAACCTTTGACTGAGCTGCCATTTATGCCTAGAAGTGATGCTTGGGTTGTTGCTTCATTATCTAAGGTGGTAGCTGATTCAGCTAAATTCGATGAAACTATGCTTGAAAAAGTTATTACTAGCTATGAATCAATAAAAAAATGTGATTTTAGTGGTCCTGAAAACCATTCGGTAGACTTTAAAAAGAAATTAGTTATTAACTTGTATAAATTCAAGAATGGTAGATAAAATGGAGCGTCTTTCATTTTCAATTATACTTTA
The DNA here is from genome assembly GCF_001974875.1 of Pseudoalteromonas sp. EB27. Classification (GTDB taxonomy): domain Bacteria; phylum Pseudomonadota; class Gammaproteobacteria; order Enterobacterales; family Alteromonadaceae; genus Pseudoalteromonas. The sequence goes on along the minus strand of NZ_MTQD01000001.1, from coordinate 533,507 downwards.
TCTATTATCTGTTTTATCCATTCTGTATATTTCTAATATTGAAGCAGATCAATCATTGCTTTTTACATTTTTCTTTTTATCGGTATTTTTGATTTTAATCCACTCCTATTTTAAATTAACTTTTTTTGCCATTTTTCAATTCTCTATAATTATAATTCTGCTGCCGATTTACACCGGCTCCTATATTACAACTACTGAACTACCATTTTACCCAGGTGGCGATGCTCATCGTTATTATGAAAGAGTAATAACAATTGCGGCAGGGGATGAATCACTTTTATGGGGAAGATATAAATTTTTCTTATATGGGGTTTCAAGTTATTATAAGATGATTTTTTATTTTTTTGGAAGTAAATCTCCATATCATTTTATGGTTTTGACAGCTTTTTTTGTTTCTTTAACAGGACCGGTTGTTTATTTGTTAATCAAGGAAATAATAGGAAAAAAAATAGCTTTAAAAGTATATTATTTTTGGGTTTTAAACCCATTATTACTAGGTTTAGCTGTATCTACGCTTAGAGATCCATATGTTTATTTTGCTGTTTTTTATTTTATATATGTAGTTATATTTTTTTCTAATGATAAACTAATTTATAAGTTAGGAGCTCTTTCAGTTCTAGCACTTTATGTTATAAATATAAGGCTAGATACTGCTTGTTTCTTATTTGTTTTTTTTATAACATTTTTTCTGGCAAGTTCTAAATTAGATTTTAAAAAGAAAATGCTGCTATTTTCTTTAATCTTAATTCCTGTGTTAGTTTTTATAAGTAATGGTCTGGTTAGTGTTTTAGATTTCGATAATTCGATGTCATTATCGTATCAAATGAACGCATATACGGAAAGTCGATCTATGAATACCAGTACTTCTTCCATTGTCGTTAAGCTACAAGGTACGGCTCTAGGCTTACTAGTACTTCCGCTTTATACTTTAGTATCTCCATTTCCACCACCTATATTTTTTGTTGATAAATTCAATTTTGCGGATTTGGTTGAATCTCTGTTTAGTATTCTGTTTTTAATGCTATTGCCGAGGTTGGTTATTAATTTAATAAGTTATTTTAAGGAGTTTGATCGTGCTTTTATGCTCTCACTGTTAACTAGTATTGTTTGTTTGTTAATTTTACTTTCTCTTACTTCTATAGGGGCATTCCGGCAAAAACTTTATATTTACCCGTTTATATTTTCTTTTATTTTCTACAAAAACAGCCTTATTGTTTATAAATACTATGAATTAATAGCTTGTTTTTTATTCGGGTTTATAGTGATTGCCTACATATATACTAGGTTTTAAAATGAAAAAAATCTCTTTTGTAGTATCAAATTTAGGTGGCGGTGGAACTCAAAGGGTCACTACAGCTTTGGCGAATGAATTTTTTAAAAATGGCTATATAGTCGATGTCCTTGTCTGTTATTCAGGCTTAGAGAAAAAGTTTAATGTAGCTGAAGGTGTAAATATAATCGACGTTAGGTTTGAGGAAAAAAAAAGTAAGTATTTAATTGGTCGTTGTTTTGATTATATCAAAAATTTGATTCGCTTGAGACAAGCTATTACCAAGAGTAAGCCTACAATTATTATTGCTCAGCAATTTGAACAATGTATTAGAGTCCCCCTTTCACTACTATTTTATAAGAAAAAATTGATTTGTTGTGAACATAGTGAGTATGGAAGGTTGACAGGTTTTACTAGAGCATTTGTAAATTTGTATTATAAATTTTTAGTTCGAAATTTAGTTGTACTAACTCAAGAAGATAAATATTCTTATCCTTCATATTTGAATAATATCCAGGTTATAGGTAACCCACTATGTGTGGAGGCTTCATCTGTCAAAGCTGTTCCTAAAAGGCTAGGGGGTAATGTAATTTTGTCGGTAGGCAGACTTTCAAAAGAAAAAGGTTTCTACGAATACATATGCTTTATTGTAGATAATAAATCCATTTTTAAAAATTGGAATGTTAATATAGTAGGTTCAGGTTCTGAATCTGATAGGCTTCATGAATTAATAAAGTCAAGTGGTATTGGGGATATTGTTACAATAACTCCATTTAGCGAAAATATTGAATTATTTTATCGTAGTGCAGACATATACTATTTGCCTTCTATTAAAGAGGGCTTTGGTTTGGTGTTGCTTGAGGCTATGGAGTATGGGCTACCAATTATATCCAATAATAGCTCTAAAGGTGCTCGCGCTTTAATAATAAATGACTTTAACGGCCTAATGGTCAGTGATACTAAAGAAATGATTAATGCATTTAGTAGTTTGATGAAGAGCAATAAAAAAAGGCAGGAACTTTCTTTAAATGCTACATTATTTGTCAAAAATTATTATATAGATAATGTCATAAAAGATTGGGAAAAGTTGTTTATTAATTATAGAAAAAGTTGGTTTTGATGAAGAAGGTTTTGCATATTATTACTGGTTTAGGCTCTGGTGGGGCAGAGGGAGTCCTTTATCGACTTTGTACTCATGATAAAGACAATCAACATTTAGTTATCTCTTTTATGAGTGATGGTAAATACGGGGCTTTATTACGTGAAGCTGGCGTGGAAGTATATTGCTTACAACAATCACAAGGAAAGTTTACTATTAAGGCTGTTCTTAGGCTTTATAAATTAATAAATACAATAAAACCAGATATAGTTCAAACTTGGATGTATCATGCTGATTTAATCGGTGGTTTAATCGCTAAAATTAGCGGTATTAATAATATACATTGGAACATCAGACATTCATCTCTAATTGCGGGTAAATCTAAGAAAAGTACGATACTAATAGCAAAAATTTGCGCTTTGTTAAGTTACATTATTCCAAAGAATATAGTTTGCTGTGCAAAAACCGCGCTAGATACTCATGCTAGCCTGGGGTACTCAGCAAAACGTATGACAGTTATATCTAATGGGTATGACGTTTTAGCGTTAAATGAGCTTGCCCTTGAAGAACCTCCTCTAGAGATTACTAATGTAGAACAATATACACCTATTATTGGTTTAATAGGTCGTTATAACATTCAAAAAAATCATAGTGGTTTTTTTTCTGCGTTAAGTATGCTTACTCAATCAGGGAACCATAACTTTAAAGTAGTTTTAGTCGGGCATGGTGTTGATTCAAATAATACGGATTTACTTCGCTTATTAGAGTCTAAGGGGCTGGTCAATAAAGTTATTTTACTGGGTGAGCAGAATAATGTGCCTTCAATTCTAAGCAAGTTTGATTTATCAGTCTTACCCAGCTCTTTTGGTGAAGGCTTTCCAAATGTTGTGGCTGAATCTATGGCTCTAGGAATACCATGTATAGTAACAGATGTTGGTGATGCAGCTCGCATTGTTGGTGACACTGGTTGGATTATCCCTCCTAATGATGATTTTCTCTTAAGTAAAACTATTGCAGTTGCTTTAGAGGAGTTGAGCAATGATAGCCAACAATGGGTTATTAGAAAATCTAAGGCTAAAACAAGAGTTACTGAAAATTTTAGTCTGGATTTAATGGTAAAAAAATATAAAGAGGCTTGGTCCAGCTAATGAAAGTAATCGTGATAGGAACACTACCATCTTCACTTTATAATTTTAGAGGTCAATTACTTAAGCATCTTAAAAGCTTAGGAAATAACGTTAAAGCTTTAGCCTCTGGAGCGAATCCTGAAGATATTAAAGCTGTTGAGCAGTTAGGTGCTAAGTATATTGATTACCCTGTTAGTCGCAGCGGTTTAAATCCAAGAGAAGACTTTAAAACTTTTAAGGTTTTACAAAAGATTTTTAAAGCGCAATTACCAGATGTAATTTTAACTTACACAATAAAGCCAATTATTTGGGGAGCTTTTGCCGCGCGCTGTTTGCCAAATTGCCGTTTTTATGCGCTAGTAACCGGCCTAGGGTTTGCATTCCAAAAAGGAAGTTGGAAGAAAAACCTTTTGATGAAGTTAGTTGTTATTTTATATAAAACAGCTCTGAAGAATGCGGATAAGGTGATTTTTCAAAACTCCGACAACAAACAGGTTTTTATTGATTTAGGCATAGTGCCTGAATATAAAACGGCTGTTGTAAATGGCTCTGGCGTTGATGTTAAGCACTTTGAGGTAAAACCTCTGCCTTTAACACCTAAATTTTTACTTATTGCTCGGTTATTGGGTGATAAAGGGATACGTGAATATGTTAAAGTTGCGAATATAATTAAACAACATTACCCACAAGCAGTATTTCAGCTAGTTGGCCCTGAAGATCCCTCACCAGATGGTATTTCACTAGAAGAGCTAACAAAGTTAAACCAAAATAATTCAGTTGATTATTTAGGTGAAACGAGTGATGTTCGTCCTTTTATTGATGACTGTAGTATTTTTGTGTTGCCTTCGTATCATGAAGGACTGCCTCGTACAGTTTTAGAGGCAATGGCAACAGGGAGACCTATTTTAACTACAGATGTACCAGGTTGTCGTGAAACTGTTATTAATGGCGAAAATGGTTGGTTAGTCGAAAAAGCAAATGTAGAGCAACTGGTTGATAGAATGACATGGTTTATCGAAAACCCTTTAGAGTGGCAACGAATGGCTGATACTAGCAGAGCTATGGTTGAAAATAAGTTTGATGTTCATAAAGTAAATGCCGAATTAATGGATATTATGGGGTTGAGTAAATGAAACGACTCTTTGACTTTTTAGTTGCTCTTTTTACATTGCTTACTTTATTACCTGTAATAATTGTTGTTGCTTTACTCATTCGGTTCAAATTAGGTTCGCCTATTTTATTTACTCAAAATCGCCCTGGTTTGAATGGCAATGTATTTAAAATGATGAAGTTTAGAAGCATGCTTGATGGTAAAGATAAGCATGGGAACTTGCTGCCTGATGATGAGCGTATGACAAAATTTGGCACATTTTTACGCTCTACCAGTTTAGACGAACTTCCAGGCTTATTTAATGTATTAAAAGGCGATATGAGTTTAGTAGGTCCTAGGCCTTTATTAGTGCAGTATTTACCTCTTTATAATACTGAGCAAGCGCGCAGGCATGATGTTCGCCCGGGTATAACTGGTTGGGCTCAAGTAAATGGGCGCAACGCTATTAGTTGGGAGCAAAAATTTAAATTTGATGTGTGGTATGTTGATAATCAAAGCTTTTTACTCGACTTAAAAATATTATTACTCACAGTAAAAAAAGTATTTGTACGCGAAGGTATAAGCGCTGACGGGCATGTAACTACTGAGCCATTTAAAGGCTCTAATAATGACTAATAAGCTGGCTATAGTTGGCGCCAGTGGCCATGGTAAAGTAATTGCCGATATTGCCGAACAGCTTGGTTTTATTGTTAACTTTTATGATGATGCCTACCCAAATAAAACCTACATTGAACATTGGCCTATACATGGTACTTGTGCCGACTTAATAGCGTTAAACAATACAAATACAACTCCTAATGACGTTGTTGTTGCTATTGGCAATAACGATATTCGTCAACAAAAAATACAGTTGTTACAACAAAATAATTTTAATTTAATAACATTAATTCACCCCACAGCTGTTATAAGCCAATACGTTACAATAGCGCAGGGAAGTGTCGTTTTTGCTGGTGCTATTATTAATGCGTTTGCCAATATAGGCATTGGCTGCATAGTTAACACCTCAGCTATTATTGAGCACGACTGTGCTATTGGTGACTTTACTCATATTTGTCCTAATACTGCTTTGGCGGGCGGGGTTATTATTGGTAGTAAAAGTTGGGTTGGTATTGGTAGCCAAATTAAACAATTAATAGTAATTGGTGATAATTGTATGATTGGTGCGGGTAGTACTGTTATAAAAAATATACCGGATAACGTTACTGCATTTGGCTCTCCTGCAGTACCGAACAAATAAGACCTCATTTCTATATAAATCAATAGGAACATAATGTTAAATACCCCATTTTCTCCTTGGCCTAGTTTTACTCAGCAAGAGGCCGATGCCGTTAGTCGTGTGATTTTATCGAATAAAGTTAATTATTGGACTGGCACTGAAGGCCGTGAATTTGAAAAAGAGTTTGCTACTTGGGCTGATAGTGAATATGCCATAGCGCTTGGTAATGGCACTTTAGCTCTTGATTTAGCGCTTAAAGCTTTAAATATAGGCGCTGACGATGAAGTAATAACTACGCCTCGTACATTTTTAGCATCTGCCTCAAGTATTGTTACTGCGGGCGCTGCACCGGTATTTGCTGATGTTGATTTAAATAGCCAAGCAATTACAGCCGCTAGTATTAAAGCAGTACTTACACCGAAAACAAAAGTGGTTATTGTTGTACATTTAGCAGGTATGCCTGCTGAAATGGACGATATAATGGCATTGAGTAAAGAGTATGGTTTTTATGTAATTGAAGACTGCGCCCAAGCTCATGGTGCTAAATATAAAGGTAAGTCTGTTGGCAGTATTGGGCATGTTGGTGCATGGAGTTTTTGCCAAGATAAAATAATGACCACCGGCGGTGAAGGCGGCATGGTAACCACAAACTCTAAAGAGTTATGGTCTACTATGTGGAGCTATAAAGATCACGGTAAAAGCTTTGATGCTATTTATAACCGTGAGCACCCACCAGGATTTAGATGGCTGCACGAAAGCTTTGGCACCAACTGGCGCATGACTGAAATGCAAGCTGTACTTGGTCGCATACAATTAACACGTATGAGTGATTGGTCAGCAAAACGCCAAGCATACGGTGCTCAGCTAGACGAAGCCGCAAGTGGCTTTAGTAGTATTCGATTAGTGTCAGTGCCAGAGCATAGCGAGCACGCAGAATATAAACATTATATGTTTGTTAAGCCTGAGCAATTAGCAAAAGGTTGGGATCGTGACCGTATTGTTAATGCGATTGTAGATCGCGGCGTACCGTGTTTTCAGGGCAGTTGTTCTGAGGTGTATCTTGAAAAAGCATTTGACAACACACCATGGCGCCCAGAAAAACGTTTGCCTAATGCCGTAGAGCTGGGTGAAACTTCCATCATGCTTTTAGTGCACCCAACTTTAACTGAAGCCGAAATAGCGAAAACAACCCAAGTAATCAAAGAAGTATTTAGTCTCGCAACAAAATAGGTTTGCATATAATTAGTTAAATAAAATGCCTACTAACAAGTAAAGAGGTCGCTACGCTTTAGAAATTAAAGCGGTTTAGCGACCTTTCATTTACTCTTGTTTGCTGCTTTTTATGTTGTATATTATTTTGGCTAATAGCTGAAGATTACTCGCCATAGCTATTATTTGTGAAACCTAGTATTTTAATCATAAAAGGAACTGTCAGTGGATAGTTTTATACGCTCTATTTTAAATGCATCACGCGCTAAAAAACGCCTTATTACTTTGTTTATCGATACGTTATTTATTGTAATCGCTTTTTGGTTAGCCCTCATTGTAAGGCTTGATAGCTTTGAACCACTGCAGCGTTTAGATAATTGGCTTTTATTAGCGGTGTTGATACCTGTAAGCTTATATACATTTATAAGTTTAGGCCTGTATCGTGCAGTACTTAGGTACATGAACTCTCAAGCCATATGGGCAATAGTATTAGGTACCGTTATAACTACAGTTAGTTTGGTTTTAATTGCCTTTTTGATAGGTGTAGATATACCCCGTACTATGCCGTTTATATTTGCTTGGCTGTGTTTATTAACCGTAGGTGGTGCCCGTGTATTGGTACGCGCGATTATTGGTAAAATGACTACGAGTAAAAAAGAGTCTGTGATTATTTATGGAGCGGGCTCTGCAGGGCGGCAACTAGCCACTGCTTTAGGTGCTGGCCCTGAGTATTTTGTTAGTGCATTTATTGACGACGATGCCACTAAACATGGCTCAATAATTCAGGGTATACCTGTTGTATGCTTTAAAGGTATTTACGAATTAATTAATAAACGTAAAGTTAACAAAGTTTTATTAGCATTACCTAGTGCAACACGTGCCCGCCGAAAAGAAATACTAGCCCAATTAGAGCCATTAACAATTAAGGTACTTTCAATGCCAGGAATGGCTGATGTTGTAGAAGGTAAAGCTAAGCTTGCTGAAATAACAGAAGTAGGTGTTGAAGATTTATTAGGCCGAGACCCCGTAGCCCCTAAAATGGATTTAATGACGGCTAATATTACTAAAAAAGTGGTTATGGTAACCGGTGCAGGGGGTTCTATTGGCTCAGAGCTCTGTAGGCAAATAGTTAAACAACAACCCACTAAATTAATTTTATTTGAACAAAGTGAGTTTGCTTTATATTCAATAGAAAAAGAGCTTAACGAGTATGTTTGTAATAACGCTTTAGAATTAGAGCTAATTCCTATAATGGGTTCTGTTCAGCGCATTAATCGCTTTGAAACGGTAATGAAAACCTTTGGCGTGCATACAGTTTATCACGCAGCTGCTTATAAGCACGTACCGTTAGTTGAGCATAACGTTGTTGAAGGTGTACGTAATAATGTTTTTGGTACTTATTACTGTGCTAAAGCAGCAGTTAATGCAGGCGTTGAAAATTTTGTACTTATATCTACCGACAAAGCAGTGCGTCCTACTAATGTAATGGGCGCCACTAAGCGTATGGCCGAGTTAGTATTACAGGGCTTAGCGCAAGAGCAAGGTGTTAAACATAAAACACGTTTTTGTATGGTTCGCTTTGGTAATGTACTTGGTTCGAGTGGTTCTGTTGTGCCGCTATTTCGCAGACAAATAAAAGAGGGTGGTCCAATAACGCTTACACACCCTGATATAACACGTTTTTTTATGACGATTCCAGAAGCGGCTCAACTAGTAATACAAGCAGGCGCTATGGGTAAAGGTGGTGATGTATTTGTACTTGATATGGGCGACCCCGTTAAAATTAAAGATCTTGCGACTAAAATGGTCCGACTTTCTGGTTTTGAAGTTAAAAGCGACACTAATCCACATGGTGATATCGAAATTAAGTGTACGGGCCTACGCCCAGGCGAAAAGCTTTATGAAGAACTGTTAATTGGTAATAATGTGGGCGAAACAACACACGAGCGCATTATGACTGCTAGTGAAGTAATGTTACCTTTAGCTGAGCTTAATGTGTTTATAGAAGCGTTAGATATTGCGTGTCATAACTTTGATCACGAATCAATCCGTCAATTGCTGTTAGATGCACCAACAGGTTTTAACCCAACTGATGGTATATGTGATTTAGTTTGGAATGCTAAGGCTAAAAAATTAGTTGAAGGTGCCGCAAAAGATAATATAGTTAACATAAACAGTTAATAATATAAATTGTATAAGTACGAAGTAAGTCGCCTCTACAGGAGGGGCATATTGTAGGTGAGATTTCATACCTCGGTTTTGCTGAAGTTAGGTTACATAAGCGTGAAGTAAATCAGAGAGTATTGATTGGTGTATATTTCAATATGTTCATCTTTCTCTTACTTATATATTCTGCAAAAAATATTTAGTAATACATTCGATGTTACATTTTAGCCAGCGGTTTTTGTCTAGAGCCTAATTTATAACTCTGGTAGAATCATTTTATTACTTATTAACTAATCTTAAAGGATTAATATGAAAATTGCCGTAGTAGGTACAGGCTATGTAGGCCTTTCTAACGCTATGTTGCTAGCACAACACAATGAAGTGGTCGCATTAGATATAGACGAACAAAAAATAGCGCTTTTAAATAATAAAAAGTCACCAATTGTTGATACCGAGATTAGTGAGTTTTTAACACGTAGTGACTTAAACTTTACAGCCACTACCGATAAAGTAGCAGCCTATAAAAATGCTGATTTTGTAATTATTGCCACACCCACTGATTACGATGTTGAAAATAACTATTTTAATACCAGCTCTGTAGAGGCTGTAATTAAAGATACAATAGCGCATAACCCTAATGCAGTTATGGTCATTAAATCAACGATTCCAGTTGGCTTTACGCAAAGTATTAAAGAAAAATTTGGTATTAATAACTTAATATTTTCGCCAGAGTTTTTACGTGAAGGTAAAGCACTACACGATAACCTATACCCATCGCGTATTGTAGTTGGTGAGCAAAGTGAGCGTGCAACTGTGTTTGCAAACTTACTTAAGCAAGGTGCTATAAAAGAAGACATTGAAGTACTTTTTACCGATTCAACTGAAGCCGAGGCTATTAAGTTATTCTCAAATACTTACTTAGCAATGCGCGTTGCTTATTTTAATGAGCTTGATAGCTACGCTGAAGCACATGGCTTAAACTCTAAGCAAATTATACAGGGTGTTAGTTTAGACCCACGTATTGGTGATCATTACAATAATCCATCATTTGGCTATGGTGGTTACTGCTTACCAAAAGACACTAAGCAACTACGTGCAAACTATGCAAATGTACCAAACAATATTATTGGTGCAATTGTTGATGCTAATACGACACGTAAAGACTTTATTGCAGACTCAATAATTAAGCGTAGCCCTAAAGTAGTTGGTGTGTATCGTTTAGTAATGAAAACAGGGTCTGATAACTTTAGAGCCTCTGCCATTCAAGGCATTATGAAGCGCATTAAAGCTAAAGGTATTGAGGTAGTCGTTTACGAGCCTGTGCTTGAAGAAAATGAGTTTTATCACTCACGTGTAATTAAAGACTTAAATGAGTTTAAGCAAATATCTGACGTTGTTGTGTCTAACCGCATGGTTGAAGAGCTCAGTGATATTGCTGACAAAGTTTATACTCGCGACTTATTTGGTAGTGATTAATAAACAAAGGCTAAAGATTAAAGATTAAAGATTAAAGATTAAAGACTAAGTTATAAGTTAAAAACTTAAGCAGATTTATATTAGGGGGCGTTGTGCAGTTTGAGAACTTAAATGTATGGCAACGCTCTGCCGATTTAGCTTGTGAAGTTTTTATTTATTTTAAGGCAAGTAAGCAATTTGGTTTAAAAGATCAAATTACACGCTCTGCATTATCAATTTCATCAAATATTGCTGAGGGTTATGAGAGAAAGACAGCTAAAGATTACTGCCGTTTTCTCTCTTACTCTAAAGGTAGTTGTGGTGAGCTTCGCTCACAAATATATATTGCCTTAAAAATTGGAGAGGTTGATACAAAAACAGCAGAAATCTGGATAGAAGAGTCTAGGCAGTTATCAAAAATGATATCTGCCTTAATGAAAACTATTGAAACTTGGGATTAGGCTTTTAGTCTTCAACTTTCAACTTTCAACTTTCAACTTTCAACCTTCAACTTTATCAGCTTAAAGATTAGGAAATTATGAAATATTTAGTAACGGGTGCGGCTGGTTTTATTGGTGCGGCAACATGCCAAAAATTATTAGCTGCGGGCCATGTAGTTGTCGGTATTGATAACCTTAATGACTATTACGATGTTAATTTAAAACTAGCACGTTTAGCGCAGTTTGAAAGCCATGAAGCGTTTACATTTATTAAGCTGGATATAAGTGAACGCCCAGCAATGAGCGAGCTATTTAAAACACAGCAGTTTGACAAAGTAATACATTTGGCAGCGCAAGCCGGTGTTAGGTATTCAATAGAAAACCCTGATGCTTATGCAGACTCTAATTTAGTAGGGCACTTAAATGTGCTTGAAGGGTGTCGTAATAATAAAGTTAAGCACTTGGTTTATGCTTCATCTAGTTCTGTATATGGCTTAAACGAAAAAACACCATTTGAAACAACCGACAGTGTTGATCACCCAGTGTCGTTTTATGCTGCTACTAAAAAAGCCAATGAGCTAATGGCGCATAGCTATTCTCATTTATATAGTTTACCTACAACAGGCTTACGCTTTTTTACTGTTTATGGCCCATGGGGTCGCCCAGATATGGCACCGTATATTTTTACTAAAAAAATACTTGCCGGCGACACTATTGATATAAACAACAACGGCGATATGTGGCGTGACTTTACTTACATAGATGACATAGTCGAAGGTGTTGTTCGTGCTGCCGATGTAATACCTGTTGCAAACCCTGACTGGAGGGTTGAAACTGGTTCGCCAGCTTCTAGCTCTGCTCCGTATGCGGTTTATAATATTGGCCACGGTAGCCCAATAAACCTAATGAAGTTTATTGAAGCCATTGAAGCTGAACTAGGTACTGAAGCTAAAAAGAACTTCCGTGAAATGCAAGCCGGCGATGTCTATAAAACTTATGCTGATACTACAGATTTATTTAATGCAACAGGCTATAAAGCGCAAGTTGGTGTTAAGCAAGGCGTAAGTGAGCTTATTAAGTGGTATAAAGACTTTTATAAATAAAGGTTACAATTTGTAAGTCATTTAAAAACACTGTTTTCAATTTGAGACAGTGTTTTTTATTGGCTTTTAATAAAATTAAGTTAGATGAGCCTGAAGTAAATTCGCATCTACAGTGTGTACATATTTTGTAGGTGAGGTTTTATACCTCGCTTTTGGTAAAGTTAAATTGGAAGAGCGCGAAGTAAATTCGCACCTACAGGGTATTAAAAATTAGCAAATACACCTAACCTAGCAAACGTTTCCCCGTATACATCCTTTCCTTGATACAGCTCAGCTCCCCAACTTTTAGCGCCCATTATTGGTTTACTTAACTTACGTGTGTATGCCGTTTGCAGCTCGTAACTTGTTTTATAACCATCACGTTTATTTTCAAGCATACGAATAGTGGTATTTAAGCTTTCTATTTTACTTAATTGCCAATGCCAGTTTACGCTCATAGATTTAGCCGGAGTGTAGTCGGTGTAGTCGTGTTCATTACCCGCCCAGTGGCCAATTACATTGCCTGAGTTTCGGTTACCATCTAAGTAAATGCTATTCTTGTACCAGCTTTTTTGCCAATTACTATGCTCGAAGCGTAAACTGTGGTTGTTAGCAATAAAAGGTAAATAAATACCAAAGCTATATGCATTATTACGTGAGCCACCCAATGTATCTTCGAGTGCTACCTCACCGTATAGCTCATAGGGTAATGTATAAAGACTATTGTTATACGCAAAAGTAATTGATCCTAACTGATCTCCAAGCTCAAAATCTGCATCAACCTCTTCTGCCTCCGAGGTCGTTATATTATCTTTACTGCCAGGGGTAAAAAAACCTTCTGCAAAGTCTTTTAAAGTAACTGTTCGAGGGCCGCCTCCGAACTGCATTAAGCGGCTTAGGCCTATTGTTAAATTATCGGTTGCTGCAAAACTAGTGTGCAAACCAAATAAATACGGCTTACCTGGTGTAAATTCATTACCGTTTACAGGGTCGTAGTTACCTTTACGGATCCCACGTTGCTCTGTCATTTTGCTAATAAACATATCGTAACGAATATTAAAGCTGGTTATTGGCTCTACATTACTAAGCGTTATAGAAGGCGTTGTTTTAGCTTGTGTGCTTAATAGCATGGCACTGTCGTTAAAAGGTGAGTACCAATGTTCTCGGTAACCTACATCTAACTGCGCGTATTTATTACCAAGGTAAAAAAAGCTTTGTGTAGGTAATATTTCGTCTTCGTTGGCTATGCCTACAACACTTACACCAAAGTAACGCCCGAAGTTAGCGTAAGCGCCGCCTTCAACAATTAAGTTGGTTTTAGTGGTTTGGCCGCGTTGGTTTGGCAATGTTTTATCTTTTGTGCCAGCAGCAAGTGTTACTTTTGCAAATGTACCCGCATCGCTTTGAATATAAGGGCTAAGTTGGTACGAAAGTGTTTGATATAGTTCTGGGTAAGTATGCCTTACTGTTTGCAGCACTCTATAAATATCGTGCGCTTTATAAGGCTTACTCATAATATGTGTATTTTTACTTACGGCTAAAAGTCGTTGTACTTGGTGCTCAAGTTCTGGGGCTTGATTTAAAGGTAAATAAGGTGATACGCCACCTTTAGCAACAGCATTTGCACTGATTGCCATCCCGATAAACAGTGATATTTTTTTGAGCATAATTATTCCGTTAGCAAAAATTTGTTTAAGTAAAAACGTTAACGCGAGGTTAGCAATAAACGCCTAAGTAAGGAAGAAAAAAGCGATATATTAGTGGTTAGTAATTGGTGTGTGTAAGTTGTAGGGAGTTTTTATATCCGACTTTGGTAAAGTTAAATTACATAAGCGCGAAGTAAATTCGCACCTACAGGGTACATATATCGTAGGTGAGATTTTATACCTCGCTTTGGTAAAGTTAAGTTAGATGAGCGCGAAGTAAATTCGCACCTACATGGTGTGTATATTGTAGGTGAGGTTTTATACCTCGCTTTTTATTTTATATAAATACAATCCCAGTAAGGGTATGAAGCAATTTTATCGACAATTTTAGCCCGCAAAGGATTAGCAATAATATATCTAGCATTGTTCAGTAAATCGTTTTCATTTTTAATCATGTGATCATAGTAGTTACGTTGCCATAATTTATACATACCTAAATCGTCACGGGTTACTTTAGAACAACGGCCTTTAAATAACTTAATTACATCGGACAGCGTTTTTTTATTTCCTAATTGAATTAGCCAATGTATATGATTTGGCATAATTACAAATGCTATTGTTTTAGCTGCTTCTTGCGTTTCTATCTTTTTCATTTCTGTGATTATCAAACGATTAATATCCATAGAAATAAATATGTTTTCTCTTTTGTGCGCCACTAGTGTGATTGAGTAAAATCGATTTGTTAATGATACTCTGCCTTTTCGCAATAAATCTGAACGATACATTTTTCAGGCCTTCAGTACTTTTGTTTAAAGGTAGCAGAGGTTTCAAAATAAGAGAGCGCGAAGTAAAGTTAAGTTAGATGAGCGCGAAGTAAATTCGCATCGATAGGGTGTGTGTATTGTAGGTGAGGTTTTATACCTCGCTTTTTATAAAGTTAAGTTAGATAAGCGCGTAGTAAATTCGCATCGATAGGGTGTGTATGTTGTGGATAAAGTTTTACATCTCACTTTCAAAGTCCTGATAAACAAAAACCCCGATGGTACATGGTACCATCGGGGTTTTTTAATCGTTTTAGTAAACCTAAACTTTAAATTCGTCTACCGACAAGCGAAGTTCTTCGGCAAGTTTTGCTACTTCTGAACTTGAAATATTAGTTTGGTTTGCGCCTTCGGCTGTTTGCTCTGCAATGGCTACAATCGACTCAAGGCGTTCGCTAATTTCTTGTGCTACTTGTTGTTGCTCAAGTGCCGCGGTCGAAATTTCTTCACTTACGTCGTGAGCTTGCGAAACCGCAAATGTAATTGAATCAAGAGCGCTACTTGCTAGGTCGGTTTGCTCAACACACGATACCGCACGTTGTTTACCTTTACTCATAGCAGTTACGGCAGCTTCAGCGCCTGTTTGTAGTGATTCAATCATTGATTGTATCTCTTGGGTCGACTCTTGAGTTTTACTCGCTAAAGAGCGCACTTCGTCTGCTACAACCGCAAAGCCTCGGCCATATTCACCAGCACGTGCAGCTTCAATTGCGGCATTTAATGCAAGTAGGTTAGTTTGATCAGCTATTCCGCGTATTACATCTAATATGCTGCCAATTGATGCGCTATCTTGATGTAGTTTATTAATTACTTGAGAGGCGTCGTCTACTTCACGTGCTAATTGCTCAATTGTGGCTTTATTGTTATTCGAAATACCTTTAACGCGTTCAGCTTCTTTATCCGCATTTTTAATTTCGCTAAGTGCTTGTTGAGCGCTGTTGCTAACCGTTTGCGATGTACTGCTCATTTCGGTTGTTGCGGTTGCGGCTTGTTCAACTTGTGCTTGTTGGTTGCGAATTGCTTGGCTTGATTCTGAGGTAATGGCCGATGTTTGCTCTGATGCTGCTGCAAGTTGAGTGGAACGCGAAATAATACCTTTAATTAGGCTGCGTAGGCTGTCAATTAGCGTGTTACAGCTTTTAGATAGTTCGCCAAATTCGTCTTTAGCGCTGTCGTCTAAACGTTGTGTCATGTCGCCACTGGCAACAATATCTAAAATTCGGTTAACTTCAGCAAGTGGTTTAGTAATGCGGCTAACAGTAATAATAGCAATCGCTACAGCTAAAAGGGTGGCTATAATCATACCAACCCACGTCCATAAGTTTGCTGAGTCTACGTCGCTGCGCACGCCTTGCTGTAATTTAAACGCAACATCACTTGCTTGATTAACTAACTCATCAATTTGGTTAAGTGCCATTTTGGTGGCTTGCTCTGACTGGGCAAGCTCTGTCTCTGTTAGCGTAATCGAGTCAATTAATCGTTTTTTGTTTGCAGCTAAACCGCTGCCACCTTTTATGTTGTTTTCTAAAGTATCAACATACTCTTTTAAGCTTGAATATAAATCGCTGTGAGTTTGCTCAATCGCAGGTTTAATTAATGCAATAGTACGCGTTACTTCTTCTAGGTAATAAGTTTGCTCGTTTTTAACAATATCGAGAGTATTAAGCGTTTTAACGGTTAGCATGTCGGTGCTGTTACTAACTACCGACATAAAGTTGTTTTCTAAATTGTTAGCAGCTTGATAAGCGCGAGGGTGGTTTTGCTCAAATCCGTCAATGTCGGTAATATCGAGTACAACAGAGTTAGCATCTTCTGCACTTAGTTCTATATTTTCTAATTGTGCTTTTAATGTTTTATTTAATGCTAGCTGTTTGCTTTTATCTTCTAATAAGTTTTCAACTGTGCTTAAAAAGCTTAAGTAGGTTTTTTCTACGTTTTGGCTACTTTGATTAAGCGTTGCATCATTTTTTACTACGTCTTGAAGTTCGCGATGAAGAGTGTTGAATAATTGCTTTTGCTCGAGAACTTGTGCTTTTATTGGCGCAAGCTCATTGGCGGATGTCGTGTAAAAACTCGCTTGAGCGGCTTTACTCATTAAAATAAATTCGGCTTGTAGCTCAGAGCTTTTATTTAATGCTGGGAGTGATAGTTGGTTCACTTTTTGAGTGGAACGGTCAATATTTGCAATTTTTATTAAGGAGTTACCACCAATTATTAATAATAATAGTGTGATAAATATAAAACCACCCCAAATACGTTGGCTTACTGTCAGGTTCATAAGGTTTCCACTCAAAAGTACTTCAATTAAAACTTATCGGCGTTTGTACCAATAAGTTAAGTAATTAAAATCAATTACTTTAACTAATTTTAACTATTAATTTATAAATCTAACAGATGTATTGTTTTTTTTCAGTTTATTTAGACGAAAGGTGGGACTTTTCTACAATAATTTTTTTTGTACTTAGCTCCATTAGGGTCATGGTGTTCCCCCATACACAGCCCGTATCTAAGGCGTGAACCCGTGGATTATCTGTTCTACCTTCAAGCGCGGCCCAGTGGCCAAAAATAATATCGTGTTTAGTTTTAGCTATATTAGGATGGTTAAACCAAGGGGTTAATGTTTGGCTATCGGTTATTGCACCCTTTGCATTAAGCTCGAGTTTGTTATCACTTGTTAAAAAACGCATGCGGGTAAAGTAGTTAACTATGTATCTAAATTTTTCAAAGTCATCAAGGTTGCTTGACCACTCTGCAGGGTGAGGTTGATACATGTGTTCAAAAAATGCTTTAGCGTTATTTGATTGATAACAGCTTTGTGCAAATTGCGCGTGCTTTAGTGCATTTTCAATAGACCAATCGGGGTTTAATCCTGCATGAGATATAAAACAGTTATGCTTTATAAGCTCTAGAGCCAATGGCTGGGTTTGTAAAAAGGCAATGTAATGCGTTAATTTTGGGCTTTCAAATATTGGGTTTAGTTTATCTTTTGGATTGGTAGGTTTGTTAAGAAAGTAGCAGGCAACCATATGGAGGTCGTGATTGCCTAAAGTGATGGTCATGCTATTTTGATGTTGGTAAATATAGTCTAAGCAGGCTAGGGAGTCTGGCCCGCGGGCAACGATGTCGCCAACTAAATAAAGGTGATCTTTGCTTGGGTTAAAATCAACCCGTTGCAAAAGGGTGTTAAATTCACTAAAACACCCTTGTAAATCACCTATCGCATAATCTGCCATCAGTGGTTACGACTTAATGTAAAATGTTAGGGCAAGCCAAACGAAACACATTAATAGGCGCCTGAAACTCAGAGCCAAATTCGTTGCGTAACGTGTAATGGCCTTGCATAGTGCCTACAGGTGTATCTAAAATTGCCCCGCTGGTGTATTTATAGCTTTCGCCTGGGCCAATGTCTGGCATTTCGCCAACAACGCCTTCACCTTCTACTACTACTTCTTTGCCATTTGCATCGGTAATTAACCAATAGCGGCTCAGTAATTTTGCACTACATAAACTATGGTTTTTAATTGTTACCGAGTAAGCAAATACGTATTTTTCAAGCTCAGGTTGAGATTGACCTTCTACGTAAAATGTTTCTACAGATACCTTTACAGGCGATCCAATATTACTGCTTGTTGTCATAAATCCAGTTAGCTATATCAATAAATTGTTGTAAAGATAAGCGCTCAGCACGCAGCGTTATATCAATGCCAATGCTAGTAAGCTCTTCTGCAGTTAGTAAATTACCTAAACTGTTACGCAGTGTTTTACGGCGTTGATTAAAGGCTTCTAAACACACTGTGTTTAATATTTTAACGCTTTTTGCTGTACGTTGCTCTGGCTTCTTAGGTATTAAACGTATAACAGCAGAGTCAACTTTTGGCGCTGGTTTAAAGCACTCAGGTGGTACTTCAACAACCGGCATTGCATTACAGTAGTATTGAGTCATTACGCTTAAACGGCCAAATGTTTTACTACCTGGGCCTGCTACCATGCGTTTTACTACTTCTTTTTGAAGCATAAAGTGCATGTGCTCAATATGATCTGAAAATTCAAAAAGATGAAACAATAACGGTGTCGAAATATTGTAAGGTAAGTTACCAAACACTTTCAATTTTTTGTCATCGCGAACCAAGCTTGCAAAGTCAAACGTCATTGCATCGCCTTGGTTAACGGTTAATTTAGGACCCAAAAATGGATGTTCAATTAATCGTTGTGCTAAATCTTTATCTAATTCAACAACCGTTAAATGGCCACTTAAATCAGCTACTGGCTCAGTAATTGCGCCAAGGCCGGGGCCAATTTCTACTAAGTTGTCTTCTGGTTTAGGATCGATCGCAGAGACTATTTTATCGATAATAGACTCATCAAATAAAAAGTTTTGCCCAAAACGCTTACGAGCGCGGTGTCCTAAATGTACTTTATCGGTCATTGATTTTGTGCTTTTTCTTGGGCGAGCTTAATTGCTTCGCGGATCGCTAATTCAAAACTGCCAACGTCAGCTGTACCAGTTCCTGCTAAATCGAGTGCAGTACCGTGGTCAACTGATGTGCGGATAAATGGTAAGCCAAGGGTAATATTTACCGATTTACCAAATCCCTTGTATTTTAGCACAGGTAATCCCTGATCGTGATACATAGCAAGCACTGCATCTGCTTCAGATAGGTATTTATCTTGAAATAAAGTATCGGCCGGTAGTGGGCCAATTAAATTCATACCTTCGCTTCTAAGTATCTCAAGCGTTGGTGTGATTGTTTCTATTTCTTCACGGCCTAAATGGCCATCTTCACCGGCATGCGGATTTAAGCCACACACTAAAATACGTGGTTTTTCTATACCAAACTTAGTTTGTAAGTCGTGATTTAAAATACCCGCTACTTTAGTTAAGCGCTCTGGTGTAATGGCACGCGATACATACGCAAGTGGAATATGCGTGGTTACAAGTGCAACTCGTAAGCCCTCTGTTGCAAGCATCATAACTACATCAGCAGTATTTGACTGCTGTGCAAAATACTCAGTGTGCCCGCTAAATGAAATACCCGCTTTATTAATTATGCCTTTGTGAACAGGGCCCGTAACAACAGCATCGAAGGTGCCGTCCATGTTTTTTTCACTTGCTATACGCAAGGTATCTAACACGTATTGTCCGTTACCGTCGTTTAGTACGCCAAGTTCTACATCAGTACCTAAATCAACTTGGTGAATATACAGGCTGCCAGCAGGTGCTACGATAGCGGGTGCATTATCATCAAATTCAATTAAGTTTATTGTTAGGCCTAAATGTTTTGCACGCTCTTTTAACAGCTTGCCATCGGCAATTGCTACAAGTTGAGCATCCCACGCTTGCTGAGCAAGCGTGAGTAGCAAATCTGGGCCAATACCGGCAGGTTCACCCGGTGTAATAGCAATTCTTAGGGTCATATTTATTGGTCTATAGGGAAAATTTCAACGTGAGCTTGCTCGCGCATTTCTTGCTGCCAGTTAAAACTTTCTTCCTTAAATTTACGGTTAAACAACATACCGTGAGCACGGTTACGTTTAGCTAGCTCAGTTTTATCAGCTACACGTTTACCAAGTAACTGAACAATATGCCAACCAAACTGTGTTCTAAACGGTTCGCTTATTTCGTCTTGCTTAAGAGAAAGCAGAGTATCTTTAAACGCAGGTACGTAAGTTGTTGGATCAGTCCAATCGTATTCGCCACCTTTAAGTGCAGAGCCTGGATCTTCTGAGTATTCTTTAGCTAACTTGCCAAAGTCGGCAGTTCCTGCGCGTAAATCTTTTGCAAAGCCAGCAAGCATAGAGCGTGCTTTTTCTTCACTTAAAATAATCGAAGGTTTAATTAGTATATGGCGTGAACGCACTTCAGTTGTTTCTACAACTTGTAGGCCACGAACATCTTGTACTTTAATGATATGAAAACCGGCACCAGAGCGAAGAGGGCCAACAATAGCGCCTTTCTTTTGGCCTTTTACTGCTTCAGCAAAAAGCGATGGCATTTCGTTAATGCCCATGTAACCAAGCTGTCCACCTTCAAGTGCTTTAGAGCCGCTTGATGATGAAATAGCAATACGCTTAAATTCTTGGCCATCGTTTAATAGCTCAATAACTTTATCTGCGCGTGTTTTTGCGCCAGCAATTTCGTCAGCGTTCGCATCGTTAGGGATATCTATTAAAATATGACCTATGTCGTACTCTTCAGCACTTTGACCTTGGGTTTCCATAATTTTTAAAAGGTTATCAACTTCTTGCTCGCTAATATAAATACGGCGATCGACACTTGCACGTGTTACTTGCTGCGTTGTTATTTCTTTACGAATTTCTTCACGGTAAGCTTGAAAGCTTTCACCCGAACCTTCAATAGTACGGCGTAAATCGGCAATTGTTCCGCCTTGCTCTTGTGCCATGCTTGCAAGAGTTTGATCGAGTTGGCTGTCTGAGATTTGTAACCCCATACGGTCAGCCATTTGTATCATAAGGGCTTGATTTACTAAACGCTCAACGGCTTGTACACGAAGAGTTTCATCTTTTGGTAATTGCTGGTTTTGTTCTTCGGCTTGCTTTTTAACACGATTAATAATGGTGTCTACTTCGCTTTTTAAAATTACGCCTTGGTTTACAACGCCAATAACTTTATCTATTTCTACTGGTGCGGCCATTGCACTTTGACAAAGGCTGGCACTTAAAACTGCTGATGTTAATAATTTTTTTAAATTCATATTCTTTTTACTACTCTTGCTGATAGTACTGTTGTGATACTAGTTACTAAGAAAATACGGTCTACGATAGCCAAAAATACCTTGTTGTAATAATTTTTGTGCATCATAACGGCTTTTACTGCCAAGTCCTTTTAATACAAAATTCAAACTAATACCTGAATCAAAAGTTGCTTGTTCTTGGCCTATTGATTGATTTAAATCTGTTTCAATTTGGCGGTGCCCAGTAATTTGGATAGCCCAACAGCATGATTCATACTGTAATCCGCTCAATACTTCGATACTTCTGTTGTTTTCAAGATCTCGATGATAGCTCGCAATAAATTGCCATTCGTCGCTAATAGGAATACTTGTAAATACACCTGCTTGCTCGATTGTATTTCCTGAGACATCATTTGCATAGCGATGGTTCAATTGTACTAGCTGATTATTATCACCTTTATAATCAAGCGTTACATTTGACTGTACCATTTGCTTGCCATCTGTATCGTATTGAATACCTCCAGCGAGGTACCAACGGCGGTGCCAATGTAACATGGTTTGAGCTGCAAATAGTGCATTATAATTAGTGTCTGAGTTTAAGCCTTGCTCTGTTGGCTTGGCATCGTCACTTAAATAAAATATTTGGCCAGCACTAAAGTTAAATACTTCTTCTTGTTTTTTATCAAACAAGCGCGTTGTAGCACCTAACGTAAATTGATTCGCGGCTGCTATACGGTCAACACCCGAAAAGCGCACGTCTCTAAATAAACCATAATAATCGTCTTGTAGTTTGGTTGTATCAAACAAACCAATATCTGACTGGTCTTTATTAGGCGTATATAAATATTGAATTTGCGGCTCTAGCGTTTGTATAGCGTCTTCAAAAAAGTAAGATGCGTCGCGCTCAAAATTAAGCTGAGAGTACAAACGTACTTTAGGAATAGTACGCGATACGGTATCGCTGTATTGCGTGCCTGTTAAGTTTCCGCTTTGCTTATAATTAGTTTGCAGTAAGCTCACTTCAGATAAAAAAGACCATGCATGCGTTGCATAGTTATAGCGTGCTTTAGGCTCTACGTGTACACGAGTTGCGCTGTCTATGGCCACTTCTGATGAATCATTAGTAAAATGGCTAATTTCACCTGACACACTAAAGTCAAAATTATCAAAACGCCATGGAGCAGTTTGCGTAAAATTAACTTGCGGTATAGCAGTGTAAGACTCTAAGTGATCGCCCAGTACTTCAAAGTTTTGTACTTTAATATCGGTGCGCCATGTTTCACCTAAATGAGTAAGTGAACCGGTACGATACAACTGAGTATCGGTTTTACTGGCGTAATTTGAGCTTAAATCGGTGATGTAGTTATCATCGCTTACATTGGTTACATCAACGTTTGCGCGCCAGTTTTCACCTAGGTAGCTTTGTTGTTGCCAATGAAACATGTAGCGTTCATTCAAATCTGGCTCAGAATCATCACTATCTAAGTATTCAATCCCTACTAAGCCTTCATGTTGCTCTGTTAGGTATCTAAATTCGGTTTGTAATTGCAGCCCTTTATTAGACATATAACGAGGCGTAATAGTGGCATCAAAATTAGGTGCAATATTTAAATAGTACGGCGTAATTGTTTCAAGGCCGTATTTGTCAGAGCTTGAAATAGTCGGGGTAAGCAAACCTGATTTACGGCGTTCATCCAGCGGAAATGTAAAATAAGGTAAATATAAAACCGGTGTATCGAGAATGCGTAATACGGCGTTATATGTTTCGCCCCAGCCTTCTTCGCGTGAAAGGTTTATTTCGTCAGCTTCAATTTCCCACACTGGGGTGTCACTTGGGCAAGTAGTAAAGCTTGCATTCATGAGTAATAGGCCAGACTGATTAACAGTGAGCTTTTCAGCGCCGCCTTTACCTTGTTGTTCGGTTAGGCTGTAGTCGGCGCCTAACAAGCTGACTTCTGAATTATTTAAATCGGCATTTAATCCGGTGCTGTTTACTTTACTTACATAGTCTTGATAAGTGATTGGCCCCGTTGCATTTAATAAACCACGCTGTTTGTCTATCAACGCAGTTTGTGCGGACAAACTCATCTTAAGGGTGTTAATATCAACATTGCCGGTAAATTCAGCGCTTTGAGTGCCAAGTAGCTCTACATCATCAGCTTGAATATCAACTTCACCAAGGTTAAGGCCTTCAAGTGGTTGCCAAGCTCTGGTTTGCATTGAAATGCCACAAAGGTTGTGTGCCAGTTCAGTTTCGGCAAGCGATGGTGCGCTAACTACGCTTAGCATCAATATGCCCCAGGTTTTGCTCATTTATCGACCTTAATACTGTGTGTTTAATATAATATACACATAATAAAGGAAAATAATGGCAATTACAGTAATTGACCTAATTAACTTAGTGAAAAATAGATATCTTATAAAATGACACGCTTTGAGAATTTACAACAATTTATAAACACACAGCTTAATGCCAAGTCGCATACTTTAAACGCGATCACGGGTGATGCTAGCTTTCGCCGTTATTACCGTTTAAATCACGATAATAAGCATTTAATAGTGATGGACTCAGATCCGCAAAAAGTGAATAACGAACCTTACATTTCGCTAAATCAGGTGTTTGTTGAGCAAGGTTTTTTACTTCCTACTATTATTGCAAGTGATGAGAAACAGGGCTTTTTTGTTCTGAGTGATTTAGGGAGTACGCACCTAGCCGATATGCTTGATGATGCAAATCGCACCGAACACTATCAAGCACTAATTAGCTTAAGTGCTCAGTGGGCAAAAACGCCGGCAGCTTATGCTATGCAAGCGTATAACGAAGATTTTATAAAACTAGAACTTGATATATTTAGCCAGTGGTTAGTGAGTGACTTTATTAATGAGCCACTAAGCGCAGAGCAAAACGTAATGTGGCAAAGAAGTTCAGCGCTATTAATAAAGGCCATGCTTGAGCAACCCACTGTTACCGTTCATCGCGATTACCATAGCCGTAATATTATGAACAGTAACGGCCAGTGGGCAATTATAGATTATCAAGATGCTGTACGTGGGCCGCTTTGCTACGACTTGGTATCGCTACTGCGCGATTGCTACTTTAAACTGCCTCACCAAGAGTTAACAAGCTTGCTTGATTTTGCTTATCAAGAATTTACGGCTCAAAATTTACTGGTTAACATTTCATTTGATGAGTTTAAATATTGGTTTGATTTAACCGGATTACAGCGCCACTTAAAAGCTGCGGGTATATTTTGTCGATTATATTTACGCGATGGTAAAACAGGTTATTTAGATAATATTTTACCGACGCTTGATTACATTATTGAAGTAGCGGCAAATTACCCAGAGCTTAACGCATTGAGTGAGTGGACAAAAAATACCATTGTGCCCAAAGTAACTGAAAAGTTAGCAAAGGAGCGCTCATGAAAGCGATGATTTTAGCCGCAGGGCGCGGGCAACGTATGATGCCGCTAACGCAAAATATGCCAAAGCCAATGTTAAAAGTGGCAGAAAAACCACTTATTGAGCACCATATAAATAACCTTAAAGCTGCCGGCATTACCGATATTGTAATAAACCTTGCCTGGCAAGGTGATAAAATAAAAGACTACTTTAAAGATGGCAGCCAATTTTGTGTAAATATACTTTACAGCCAAGAAGTTGAAGGTGGCCTTGAAACGGCTGGCGGTATTATTGAAGCGTTACCGCTGTTGGGCGACTCTTTCATTGTAGTAAATGGTGATGTATACACCGATTATGATGTAAGTGCGCTAATGCAACTCCATTTACAGCCCGGTGAAGCGCACATAGTGCTTATAGAAAACCCGCAACACAATCCTAACGGCGACTTTGCATTGAGCCATTTATCGCCTGATAGTCAAAAATATACATTTTCGGGGATTGGCCGCTATCAGGCTGATTTTTTTAAAGGACTAACGCAAGGTATTCGCCCTTTAGGGCCTATTTTACGTGAAAAGCTAAATGAACATTTAGTCTCAACTGAGCTCTATATAGGGCAGTGGGATGACATTGGTACACCAGAGCGTTTAAACCAATTAAACAAGCGCCTTGAGGCGTAACAACTCAATTTTTAAGAAGGCAGTATTATAGATGTGGGGAAAAATTCTCGGTTTTTGTTTTGGCTTTATGTTTGGCAAAATATTTGGTGCCATTTTAGGTTTATACCTAGGTCATTTATTTGATAAAAGCTTAAAAAATAACTTTGATAAAGCAGGCGGCTTTTCTAGCTTATTTAGTGGTGACGACGTGAATGAGCGCCAAGCTTTGTTCTTTTCAAGTTGCTTTGCTGTTATGGGGCACATTGCGAAGTCGAATGGTCGAGTTAGCGAAGTACATATAAAAGCAGCTAACTTGTTTATGGATGAAATGGGCTTAAAGGGCGAAGAACGCCGCGAAGCCCAACATGCATTTCAGTCAGGTAAAGAGAGCGACTTTTCACTTAAAGAAACAGTACACGATTTTAAAGAACGCTTTGCTAAACGAAACGATCTAATACAGTTGTTTTTAGAAATACAAATTCAAATGGCATTTTCTGACGGGGTATTAGCCGAACAAGAAAAGCAATTATTAGCAGAAGTAAGTAAACAGTTAGGTATTTCTAAAACACGTTTTGCATTTGTATTAAAGCGCTACCAAGCAGAGTTTAACTTTAGAAAGCAACAACAGCAGTTTAATCAGCAGCAACAAAACCAAGGTCAAAGTAGTAGTTACCGTGAAGGTTCTGGGCACCATGTACCGCCAAATAATAACATGAACCGTGCGCAAGCATTGGCGTTATTAGGTTTAAATAGCGATGCAACGCAGCGTGATATAAAAGTAGCGTACCGTAAACTTATGTCGCAACACCACCCTGATAAGTTAGTGTCGCAAGGCCTACCAAAGCACATGATGGAGCTGGCTGTTAAAAAGAGCCAAGATATTCAAGCTGCTTATGAGTATTTAAAAAAGTCGGCGTAAAAAACCGTCTATTTCTTTTGTTAGGCGTGCGTGTTGATCGGGTTGATCGCGCAGGCCAAACAACTTGCGTTGGCGGTAATCAAACTTTGCATTTCGGTTAACCCAGCGCTGACGATTTTTAAGGCTCATTAAAATGTCTGTGCTGTCATTTGCGTAGTAAATATCAAGCAAAGCGGGTGCAACAAGTGATGCCGTTTGGCTCAAGCTTTCGTTACGCTTGGTATTAGGTAGATAACTGCTTAAACTGATAAACGCATCTAGTCTCTCATCTGGAAAATCTGCATAGTACTCCAACAACACACCCGCACTCGTGCCTTGTGCTATAACCACTATATTACTCGAATCTTCCATAGCGGTTTGATACAGCGCATTAAAGCGAGAAATGAGATTTATTTTGTAGTTATCAAGTATGTCATCGGTTACTTTTTCAATTGCATTAACGTAATGAGGTTCTTCTTTTACTTTTGCAGGCTGCGATTGGGCGTTTGCTGTTGTGTCGGGTGATGCAGGTTCCTCGGTGTTACTCGGCGCAGCTTCGGTTTCGCTGGGCGTTGTTTTTGCCATTTTACTAGTTTGCCAATCAATGTCGGGCACTGTCATTGCGTAGGTGCTGTAACCTAAATTATTAAGCTCTTTACGCAAGTAACTCATGCCTGAGTTATTGGTAGGTGAAGAGTGCCAATCGGGTATAAGTAATACTACTCCTCTAAAATCAGCGCTCATATATTCGCTATAAAGACTTAAAAATTCTGTTTCACCCGCTAATATTGGTTTTATTTCATCGCTTGGAAGAAGTCGCTCAATGTCGCTATTTTCAATACTTGATAGGCTAGGTGGGGCAATATGTTCCGCCGCGCTGATAGGGTTAGCTAAAAGTAGCGCACAGCTGAGCTGTATATAAAAAGCGCCTTTTAAAAACCGTGAAAATAGCATAACGCACCTAACTAATGACAATTAGTTAGGTATCGGCAAAGTTATCTAAAAGTTTAATAATTTACGACGTATATGAGCCAGTTAAAATTCAGGCTCGGCTTCAAAAGTAAGTACTTGCTCAGTGGTTGGGTGCTTCAACTTCAGCATTTGTGCATGTAATTGTAAGCGAGGAGCGGCAGCAAGTGCCTCTTTATGGGCGTAAAGTCTATCACCTAAAATAGGGTGACCAAGGCTTAGCATATGCACACGTAGTTGATGCGAGCGACCAGTGATGGGGGTTAGCTCTACACGGGTTGCATTTTCTTCACGCTCTAGTATTTTAAAATGCGTAAGCGAAGGTTTACCTCTGTCGTGATCAACCATTTGTTTTGGGCGATTAGGCCAATCACAAATAAGGGGTAAATCTACTGATCCTGTTTCAGATTCAAGGTGTCCGTATACACGTGCTATATAACGTTTGGCTGTTTCGCGCTCTTGAAACTGCATACTTAAATGTCTGTGCGCGGCTTTATTCATGGCAAGGCAGAGTATGCCAGAGGTGGCCATATCTAAGCGGTGTACTATTCGTGCTGTTGGAAAAACACGATTAACGCGATTAATTAAGCTGTCGGCATGTTTAGGATCTTTACCTGGGACAGTTAATAACTCACTTGGCTTATTAACGATAAGTAAGTCGTCATCCTGAAAAAGTATTGTTAAATACGGACTCATAGGGGGATTGTAGTTAACTAACACGGCCGACCTTAGTGATTTTGAAGGGCGCTATTTTAGTGGAGCAAGTTGAAAGGCTCAAGTAAAAGTTTAGTTGTATTATTTTAACTAATATATCCAAACTTAGGCTCCTTTAAAGCGCTTTTATAGTTTGATTTCTTGAGTTGTTAATAGTCGATATTCACCACTAGCCAAGTTTTCATCTAGGGTAATTCCCGCAATTTGCTCGCGATGTAGCTCAACCACTTTGTTATCTACTGCGTAAAGC
This sequence comes from Pseudoalteromonas sp. EB27, assembly GCF_001974875.1. Taxonomy (GTDB): domain Bacteria; phylum Pseudomonadota; class Gammaproteobacteria; order Enterobacterales; family Alteromonadaceae; genus Pseudoalteromonas. The sequence continues at coordinate 505,284 of NZ_MTQD01000001.1, read as the reverse complement.
ATACGTTTAACTTGATGATATTTACCTTCACTTATTGATAAACGCAGGCCGTAATTAGCAAGTCTCTCTGCTATAGCTGGGCGGGTTAAATCTTTTTCGTTATGCAGCATGACACCTGTACGTAATTGCTCAAGTGCTTCATCGGTAATAAGCTCTTGAGTTTCGACTAGGTAGGTTTTAAATTTATTGCTTTTAGGTGACGTGATTTTATGTGACCAATCGCCATCATTAGTAATAATAACTAACCCTGTGGTGTCTATATCAAGACGACCTGCCACGTGAAAGTCGCTCATATTTGGCTCATCAAGTAAGTCAAAAACAGTTTTATGTAGCTCGTCACTGTTAGCACATACATAGCCAACAGGTTTATTTAGCATGTAATAGCGCTTACCTAAAAATACCAAAGGCGTACCTTGGTGCAGTACTTCATCTTGCTGGGCTAGCTGAAAATTATGTGATGTGATTACTTCGCCATTAACGCTTACTTCTTTTCGCTTTATACTAGCGCGGGCTTGCGTGCGCGGTATTTCAGTTAAGTGGCTAATAAATTTATCTAAGCGGCAAGGGAATTTCATTTTGGTTCACATTTTTAGTCGGCTACAATGGGCGCGATTATAGCCGATAGTGAAATACCATGACAGTGCACAGCACACAAATTTTAAGCCTTTACCAAGCAAAAATAGACACGGGTGAACTGTGTTTTGATGCTGCGCAGCAAAATGCAGTGGAAGCTTTAAATACGCTAAGCGAGCAACTTCAAGCTCACACATCATGGTGGCAAAAAGCGCCCTTAATAAAAGGTGTTTATTTATATGGACCCGTAGGGCGAGGTAAATCCATGTTGATGGATTTATTTTATAAAAACTTACCTATTGAGCAAAAGCAGCGGCTGCATTTTCATCATTTTATAGCGCAAGTGCATGCCCAACTTACGCAGCTACAAGGTCAAAAAAATCCATTAACTCTGATTGCAAAACAGTGGGCTAAAAATATTCGAGTACTGTGTTTTGACGAATTTTTTGTGAGCGACATTGGCGATGCTATGGTTATGGCGAGATTGTTCAATGCATTGTTTGATCAAGGTGTTGTGCTGGTGGCTACATCGAACGCAAAGCCAGAGCAGCTTTATTACAACGGCCTGCAACGAGCGCGATTTTTACCTACTATCGATTTAATTAATAGTCACTGCCATATAATTAACGTGGCAGGCGAGGACGATCACCGCTTTAGATACGGTAAAAATAGTCGTCACTATTTTATTAATTTATCAAATCACGATTTTGAAAATGAGTTTTTAGTTTCTTATGCAGAGGTAACATATAAAAATACAATTAGTGTACATGGCCGCAATTTACCTTATTTATTAAAAGCAGATAACGCCTTGATGATTGATTTTATGGCGCTATGCTCAGGCCCGCGCAGTGCTAACGACTATATGTTTTTAGCAACGCAATTTGATGTGTTATATGTATCGAACGTGCCGCAAATGGGTGTTAAAGCAACGGGCAAAGTTATTGTTCATGGTATAGAAGATAGCTACCAACGCGAAAAACAAACGCTTGATGAGCACACCTTTGACGACGAAGCACGGCGCTTTATTGCATTAGTAGATGAGTTTTACGATTGCCATAAATTGCTGGTGATAAATGCTCAAACCGACATTGAACATTTGTATAAAGGTAAAAAGTTGAGCTTTGAATATGCGCGCACGCAATCGCGCATAGTTGAAATGCAAAATTGGTAACGCTTTGATATATATTGTAGACGAGCTTGCTCACGTGAGAAGCGTGAGCTTCTTTTTAGCCTCTTTGTGAATAAATCACTTAAAAACTTATTGCACAAAGAGAAGTAAATGAGAAGACATTAAAACATAGAAATTACGAGCTTTGCTCGTCACGCCAGCAAGCTGTGCGTCTACAAGTCAGTTTAACCTCGGCGTCAAATTTTACCGGTAGCTTGCTCACGTGAGAAGCGTAGCTTCTAATTATTAAGCCATTTTAAAAACTTCGTTTTTACATGCCAGCAAGCTGTGCGGCTACAAGTCAGTTTAACCACAGCGTTAAATTTTATCGGTAGGCGTAGAGCTTGCTCACGCGAAAAGCGCAGCTTTTAATATTTATAATTGATACTTTATTTACTTATTGGTTTCTCTAAAGCGCAGCGCCTTCTAAACCTCTTTGTGAGCAAATCACTTAAAACCTTATTGCACAAAGAGAAGCGAATGAGAAGTAAATGAGAAGACATAAAACAATAGTAATTATGTATTTTTACTTCTCTAAAGCGCAGCGCCTTCTAAACCTTTTTGTGAACAAATCACTTAAGATCTTATTGCATATAGAAATTACGAGCTTTGCTCGTCACGCCAGCAAGCGCTGCATCTACAAGTAAATTTAACCACGGCTTTAAACTTATCCTTCTTGGCGCACTATATTCTCAAGGGCGCGAATGTTGGTAATTAAATCCTGGCGCTCCGGGTTAGCTTGTAATGCTTTTCTAAGATGCTTTAGCGCACTCGGGTATTCTTTAGAATCAATCGCTATTTGCGATAACCCAAGCCATGCCGATAGTTGATAATCAGGTAGGGCTTGTGCACGAACATACATAAGTTTAGCTTGGGTAAGCTGATTTTTACTGCGATAAATACTCGCTAAACTAAGTAGGGCATCACCTAAATTCGGGTTTATTTTAAGTGCGTTATTTAAGCTTTTAAGAGCGCGCGTAGTATTACCTTGCTGCATAGCAAGTTGTGCACTGTATACAGAAAATTGAGCTTGTTCATCACGGGGTAGCTGCTTAGTTAATCTTTTTGCGCTGCCTATTAGATCTTTAGCTAAATTCCATTTTTGCTCCGATACAAGCCAGCCTAGCGTTTGCATCGTGGTATTAATAACCTCAATTTGCTGTTTTTTATTTGCGTGTGTTAAACCTTGCTTTAATAAACTAACAGCGCGTTCAGTGCTGCCTTCACTTAAATGCAACTGGGCAGCTAAAAGCTGGTTGCTGGTATCTTTAGGATTGAGTTTTAAGGCCACTTCAATAGCAGCAAGCGCCTGCTTTTTGTGATCAAGCTGTAATGCTATTTGTGCACGTTGTAGCCAAAGTTCAGCTTTATCAGGGCTTTTATTAAGTAATTCTTTTAATAATGCATTTGCCTGATTTAAGTCACCCGATTCAATTAGCGCAAACAATAGCCCTTGTTGGTATTGGCTTGTTTCTGGCGCTAGCATAAGCGCTTGGCGGTACGCCGCTACTGCGCTCCAAGGTTGGCTATGCTGCACGTGTATATAAGCAAGTTGCGCATAACTTTGTGCATCAGCTTGGCCAAGTTCAATACTGTGAACTAGGTGCGTTTGCGCTTTGTCATACTTTGCTTGTTGCATGTATAAAAGGCTCAAACCTTGATGTGCTTTTACTAAATCAGGTGAGGCTTTTAAACACGCTAAGTAAGCTAGTTCAGCGTTATTAAAGTCTTTTGTTGAAAGCAGTACTTGTGCACGTAATAAGTTTAAAGCGGTGCTATCTTGATTTATATCGCGGCCTTTAAATAACGCCGCAACTTCACTGTAATTACCGGCTTGTAATAGTGGTTGTACTTGGCGAGCAAAACCGCGCTCGGTCGGCTCAATAAGAACTTCTGTAGGCCCCAGTAATTTATTATTTATAGCTAACTGCCATGTTGGATCGCTAGGCGATAAAGTTACTTTTAGTGGCGCACTTTTTAATGGTGTACTCACGGCGCTTGCATGCACGCTACTTACACCTAATAAAGGGAGTGAGCACATTAAAGTAGTGATAACTGCGCGAGTTAATGGTTTTAGCGTTTTAATTACATTCATGTTTTTCATTTTAATAGGCTTAAGGTTTAAATTCGATTGGCCAAATAAAGCGAGCGCGTACGGTTTCACCTTCTTTTTTAGGTGCACTAAAGCGGCTTTGTTTAATAATTTTGTCGATAGCTGGTTTAAGTTCAGGGTATGGATTTTGTACTACCTCAATTAAACTTAACTTACCACTTTCATCAATAAATACATCGAGTTTTACAGTAAATACATCAACACCTCGACGGGTTAAGCTTTTTGGTAAAACGGCCTTAACGGGGGTTAGCAAAGTTGGGAGACCATCGAGTTGATTTAAGCTAAATGCATCCCAATTTACACTCATTGATTGCCATTGTGGCGCGCTTACTTTTACGCTAGGTGTATCGGGTTTTACAATACTTAAATTGCTGGTGATCTTAATTTTTACGGCTTGAATAGACGCGCCAGCCCCCTCTACCGCTAAGCTTTGCATTGGCTCACTTGTTTGCTGTTGCGATATTGATGGCGGAGGAGGAGGTGGCAGTGCCACCATGGCAATCTCACGTACAACCACTTTGTCTTGTATATGGTGTTCGGCAAGTTGTCCAAGCCATAAAAGTAGTAATGCAGCACTAAGTACAATGAGGCTAAGGCCAAATGCAAAAAGTGGATGGCGATTGTTTTTTGTTTTTTGAGACGACTCAATCGTGTGCATATTATTGCTTCGTAGCTAAGTTAACTTGCGCCGCGCCTGCCAGCTTTGCTTCGTCAATTACTTGAACAAGTAACTCAGTAGGCACTGTTTTATCAGCTTGAATAACTACAGGGCGTTGTTGCTGTTTTAACATTTGCTCGACACTACTACGCACGCCAGCAACACCAATTTGGCTACCATCAAAAAATACTTGTTGAGAGTCGGTTATTGCTAAAAATATAACTTGCTGCTCAAGACGGCTGGCCGATACGGCTTGTGGTTTATCAACTTCAACGCCACTTTCGCGTACAAATACGGTTGTAACAATAAAAAATATTAGCAATATAAATACAACATCAAGCAGTGGCGACATATCAATATGCTGCTCAGCTTCTTGCTCTAGCTTGTGCTTTAAACGTGATTGCATAGTGTTACCCTAACTGCTTACTTAATGTATGTAATTTAGGATTACGCTGCGAATACGCTAAATACGCTTGCATTAACCACGCAGGAATAGCGCACACAAGGCCCAATTGAGTTGTTAGTAATGCATCACCAATGGCGTCACTCATTAACTCGTTATGGCCCAGCGCCATTACTTTAAATGTATCAAGCAAACCAACAATGGTACCTAATAAACCAAGTAGCGGAAGCGCTGCTGTTAAAATAGAGCTAACCTCTTGCCAGTAACCTTTGCGCTGCGCTTGGTATTGTTTAAGGTGTAGTAAGTCATGAAAAATCAGCTGGTATACAAATAAAGCGAGTAAAAGAATACACCAGCATATAGGGTTACTAACGATTTTTTCAAACATTGTTTTCTCCTTTTTCTAGTTGACTAAGCTGTAATGCAAAGCCTTCTAGTTGGCTGTAATACGCCTTAGCTTTACGTGATAGCAATGCATTTAATACCAGAGCAGGTATGGCCACGACTAAACCCAGTTCGGTTGTTATAAGGGCTTGTGCAATACCGCCCGATACAACTTCTGGGTCACCTGATCCAAACAAGGTCATCATTTTAAATGTTTCGATCATGCCGCTAACAGTGCCTAACAAGCCCAGTAATGGAGCTACTGCCGCCGTAACGGCAATAGCGCCAATAAAGTTATCGAGTTTATGCTTATCGTGAATTAACTGATTAAATAATTGATCGTCTCGTATTTGGCCTTTTTCGCTTTGCAGCGTTAAGTTAAATAACTGCTGCTGCATACCTGCAAATTCACTGCTATTTTCAGCTTTAAAAAATTGCTGTAATTGCATTTGAGAGTGCATTTTAATTTTACTTAAACGCAGTAGTTGTGCGGCTTTTAATAGCGCAATAGTTAGTGCAAAGCAGGCAAATAAAATAATAGGGATAGCCCATAAGCCGCCTTTTTCTAAGTGTTCAAGCGGACTTTCTTGTTGAGCTTGGCTCGTGACTAAGTGCGTTAAACTAGGATCAAAAGTAAGTAATGTTGAGCCTGCACCATTTTGATTTAAAGTATTATCGAGTGGGTTATCGTTACTTGTTGATTGCACTAACGCTACTTTTAATGCACTAGATTCATCATCCAAATTTAATAAGCCCATAAGTTTAGGTGTTTGCGTACTAAACCATGGAACAGGCCCTACTTGAAGAGTACTAGCTTGGCTTAATTCGCCATTACTGAGCACAATCGATTGCTTATTAAAGTGTGGGTAAAGTGCCTGTTCTTGATTATTAATTTGCGATATAACGCGGTTTAATAACTCGTTTTGATTATTAGTCGACTCGTTACTGCTAGCACTGTTGCTGGTATTTTGGCGCACAAAACGGCTAAGTAAGTTTAATTGATATTGCTGCTGCTGTTGCCAAGTGTCTAATCGGGTTTGTAACTGATCAAGGCTTAACGTATTTTCGTCAGCTAGACGGCGATTAACGGCTGCTTGCGCGCGCAATTTACTGAGCGATTGCTGCTTGGTAAAAATTTGCTTTGCAAGGGACGCTTGCTCTTTTGAAATACTATTTTGAGTTTTATTTAGAGTGCGTTGCGCTGTTTTAATATCACTTAAAATACTTTGTTTAGCATCATCACTGCTAGCTGCAAAAGAAATATTTGCACTAAAAAGTAACACTGTGGCGCTAAATGCTGCAATTATGCTGTTAGTAGCCATTATTTAGCCCCTTGCTGGTTTTTATTTACATAACTTAATATTGGGAGTGTTACCCAATCAGCAGCGCGCTTTTTTTGCTGTACAGCAATACCCAGTGCAACTTGCTCAGCATTAATGCTTGGGTCAAATTCCCACTGCCAACCTAAGTCACTTGGAAAACCAATACCTACGTAACTTAAGTCTTCGCTTACAAACCATGCTTGAGCTGCACCTAAGTAAAGCTGCTTTACCCACACTTCTTGCCCGTCAGGGTGTTTAATAGCCATTTCGTGAATGGAAATACGTTGTTGAAAATCATTAAGTAGGGTCAGCATTTTTAGCGCTGTTTGTAATTTGTCAGTTGTACTGAGTTGTGAGTCGGTTAAATCACCAGTGTTTTTCCAACTACTTAAAAGTGGCGGGGGTAATTGCACTTGTAATGAAAGTAATTGCCCAGAAATACGTGCTAGTTGATCATTTAATTGCTGTTGATCATTTTCAAGTTCTGATTGCTGAGTTACAAGCTGTTCGCGTTTTTGGGCAAGCTCACTGGTGCTTTTTTTTCTTCGCTGATTAAGCTCGCTAAGTTGCTGCTGCTCAGCATTTAGAAGCGTTAAGGTTTGCTCCATGCTGCTTTTTTGTTCAAGCCAGTGAGTGTTTAATTCTGTGTTTTGATTTTCTATTTGTAGCCATTTATTAACGAGTTGTTCTAGCTCACTAACAGTGTCGGCTTTTACTGCCATGGTGCTACAAAGCGCGATAACTACGCTAATTGGTTTAATTAAGCTTCGCATTACTTAACAACAATCCTGAAAGTTACGACAAGTAATTACAAGGACGTAATTACTGTTAATTTTTGAGTGTGTATACAATATAGGAATTCACATAACAATGCAATTGATAACAGTTATCGTTTACATTGCGTTATTTGAGTGGTAGGATTTCGCCGAAATTAAATATGTACCTTAAATTAACAATAGTTAAGTGCTTAATAAAAACTACGGAGTAACCATGAGTAAGCCATCGAATAAAGGAAATGCGTACGTGAAGCCAATTGCAGCAGTTGTTACAGCTACGCTTTCAACTTGGGCAAGTGCACAGGATGTTCAAGAACTATCGGTAACCAAAGCAGAAACTAAAACTGAGTCTAGCTATGTTGTAGAAAAATCAACGTCGCATAAATACACTCAACCGCTACTCGATACAGCTAAAACTGTAACGGTAATTAACCAAGCGGTAATGAAAGATAGAAACGTAGATAGCCTACGTGATGCTTTACGTAATGTTTCAGGTATTTCTTTAGCTGCAGGTGAGGGTGGCTCACCTACTGGCGATAGCATGTCGATTCGTGGTTTTAGTGCTACAAATGATATTTTTGTTGATGGTATTCGCGATGTTGCAGGTTACACACGTGATATTTACAACATTGAAGCCGTTGAAGTTGCAAAAGGCCCAGGCTCAGCAGTTTCTGGTCGTGGTGCAACAGGTGGTAGTGTTAATTTAGAAAGTAAAAAGGCGAAGTTAGACAACTTTAACGACGTTTCGCTACGTTTAGGTACAGAAAACGATTACCGTGGTCGTTTTGATACTAACATTCAAGTAAACGATACAAGCGCGCTACGTATAAACCTTCTTACTGATAAAGGTGATGTTGCAGGTCGCGACCATGTTGAAAATGAAACAAATGCTGTTGCGTTTGCATTTGCAACAGGACTTGGTACAAACAGCCGTTTTGATTTAAACCTAGAGTATCAACGCCAAGATAATTTACCAGATTACGGCATTCCTTGGGTTTACAGTGATACGCCTGTAGCTGAACTTGCAGATAGTGCGCGCTCACCTTCTCCTGTTGATTTTGATAACTTTTACGGTAATATTTACCGTGATTACGAAGATATTGAAGCCTACTCAACAACAGCTCGTTATGAGTATGATTTTTCTCAAAATACGACCTTACGTGTGCAAGGTCGTTTAGGTAAAGTTAAGCGTGAATCAGTAACAACTGCACCGCGTTATTTCTCGGTTACAACCGACACTGATATTACCTTTGCAGATGAAAAAACACGTGATACAGAAAATTCACTTGCTGCACTTCAAGTTGATTTAATTGGTAACTATGAGTTTGCTGGCTTTACTCATGATGTTGTAGTGGGTGTTGAACTTGCAAACGAAACGTTTACACGTCACGCATTAGTCGCTACAACTCCAGACAACCTAATTGAAGATGAAATACGTAACGACTTATACAACCCTGACGCAACAATTGCATTTACGGGTGTGTACGGCCGTGACGGTACAAGCATTGAAGCTAAAGCTAAAAACCAAGCTATTTATGCATTTGATACAGTAACGCTTAACAAGCAATGGGAAGTTACGGGCGGAATTCGCTTTGATAGCTTCACTACGGATTACCATAACGATTACAATGACCCAAGCGCTTTAATTTCTACAAGTGACGATTTATTTAGCTGGAATGCAGCTGTAGTTTATAAACCAGCAGAAAATGGCAGTGTATATTTAGGCGCAGGTAATTCATTCAATCCATCAGCGGAAAGCCTAACGGTATCTACGCGTTCAAATGCAGCTGATTTAGACGCAGAAGAAAGCCGCAGTTATGAATTAGGAACTAAATGGAGCCTAATGGATGGTCGCCTGCAAACTAATGCTGCACTTTTCCGTACTGAAAAAACCAATGCCCGTACTGATGACCCATTTGCAGATAGCTCAAGTGATGAAATACTCGGTGGTGAACAGCGCGTACAAGGTTTAGAGCTTTCAGCAACAGGCTTAATTACTAAAGAGTGGACTGTAATTGCTTCATACACTTACCAAGATAGCGAAGTAACTAAAGCATTAGGCGACGACGCAACTCAAATTGGTAACGAGCTTGCACGTACACCTAAAAATAGCGCAAGTGTTTGGACTACATACGATATGTCGGATAAGTTATCGTTTGGTTTAGGTGCGCAATATGTAGGTGAGCGTTACAACGGCACTACGTCAACACGTTCTCGTGCGCCAGGTTATACTATTTTTGACCTGATGGTTGCATATGACATATCAAAAGATTTGAGCCTGCAGTTTAATGGTGAAAACTTAGGTGATAAAGATTACGTTGATCAGCTAGGTGGTGGACACTTTGTACCAGGTGACGGCCGTAAGTTTAGCTTAACAGCGAGCTATTCTTTCTAAGAGTAAAATAAGTACGGCATAAAAGGGCAGAGTTAACTCTGCCCTTAATTATTTGATGAAAATGTGAGAGGGCGCACATGCTAGTTAAAATTCCAGAGCTATTAACGAAAGAAGAAGTGGCTTATTGTCATGAGGTTTTGCTTAAAGCCCAGTGGGCCGATGGCAGTATTACCGCAGGGCATCAATCAACCAAAGCAAAAAATAACTTACAGCTACCTGAAAATAGCCCTGAATGCCAAGAGCTTGGCGACATTATAATGGCAGCACTTGCGCGCAGTAATTTGTTTATGTCGGCGGCGCTTCCTGCAAAAATTTTCCCTCCGTTATTTAACTGTTACCAAGGCGGGCAATCGTTTGGTGTGCACGTAGATAATGCAATTAGACAAGTGCCGGGTACGCCAGTAAAAATCCGTACAGATGTATCAATGACGTTATTTATTAATGACCCCGAAGATTATGAGGGCGGTGAACTTGTTATTGAAGACACTTATGGCTCACATAACGTAAAGCTGCCCGCAGGCAGCATGGTGTTGTACCCTTCAACGAGTTTACATCGTGTAATGCCTGTAACGAGTGGGCGTAGATTAGCCTCATTCTTTTGGTTACAGAGCATGGTAAACAGCGACGAAAAACGTGGTTTGTTATTTGATTTAGATATGTCGATTCAAAGTTTGCGCAGCAAAGTAGAAGATAGCCCAGAGATTATTCAGTTGACGGGGGTTTATCATAACTTGCTAAGACAGTGGGCACAGACATAAAAAATATTTTTTGTTAGATATTAGATATGAGTAATTAAATATAAGTAATTAAAAGCTGCGCTTTTCGCGTGAGCAAGCTCTACTCCTACGACGCAGCCACAAATTGAATTCGGTATTTAAGATACTCGGTATGCGCGGCTCGATACCGCGCACTTATTTTAAGGGCGAAGCTTGTTTTAATTAACCTTTATAACCATTTGGGTTATTTGACTGCCAACGCCACGTATCTTGCATCATTTCATCAATACCGCGTACTGCTTCCCAGCCAAGTTCATTAAGTGCTTTTTCTGGTGCGGCATAACACGCTGCAATATCACCAGGGCGGCGAGGTGAAACCTGATAGGGCACAGCCTGATCGCTTGCTTTAATAAATGCATTAACCATTTGTAGTACAGAATACCCGTTACCAGTACCTAGGTTATAAACTAATGCCCCCGTGCTGCTGGCAATTTTATTAAGCGCTTTTAAATGGCCAATAGCTAAATCTACAACGTGGATGTAGTCGCGCACGCCTGTGCCATCAACTGTGTCGTAGTCATCACCAAATACAGCGAGTTGCTTTAATTTACCTACCGCTACTTGTGCGATAAACGGTAAAAGGTTATTTGGGATACCATTAGGATCTTCACCAATTAAGCCCGACTCATGTGCACCGACTGGGTTAAAGTAACGCAAAATAGCAAACGCAAAGCGCTCATCTGATTTAGCGATATCTTGTAGCATCATCTCAACCATTAACTTAGATGTGCCGTAAGGGTTAGTAGTACCACCTACAGGGAAGTCTTCTTTAATTGGTAAGCTTGCAGGGTCGCCGTATACCGTGGCTGACGAGCTAAACACTAACTTAAATACGCCTGCGTCGCGCATTGCATCAACAAGCGTAAGCGTACCTTGCACATTGTTTTGATAGTACTCAACAGGCTTTGCAACCGACTCGCCCACTGATTTTAAACCTGCAAAATGTATAACACTATCAACTGTGTGTTTTGCAAATACTGAATCTAAAAAGGGTTTATCGAGAATATCGCCTTGGTAAAAAGTGGCTTCTTTGCCTGTAATATTCTTTACGCGCGCAAGTGATTCTTGTGATGAGTTACTTAAATTATCAATAACAACAACATCGTTACCTTGCTGTAAAAGTTCTAAAACAGTGTGCGAGCCAATATAGCCTGCGCCACCGGTTACTAAAATAGTCATGAAAGCTCCGTGGGTACCTTTTATCAATTAAGCTAATTTCACCATAAATTGAGATGGTTTACATGCTTTATCTGTGACTTTTATTATTTACAGTAAATCATGATATTTATATGAATTAATATTAATAATTTTGATTACATTTTGCTCGCTATAAGTAACACTTTATACGTAAGATTAAGTTATAGTTAATAAACAAGTGCTAAACTGGGTCTAGTAATAGCTAATGCTAGGTTTATTCCAATCTACACCTTTGTGATTGGTCTACCTCTTTGGAGAAAGATATGAATTTAGTTAAAAAAATAGCAGCAACAATGTGTATCGCATTGCCTGCACTTGCCCATGCGGGCGAGTCTGTTGTTAAATGGCATGACTTTAATGATTATCGTGATGTGCGAGCGTCAAATCAAACTAAGAGCTCATATCACAAAAGTGTGGCAGCAAGTTTCGAAAAGCATATGGCTAAGCTAGCCGAACAATTGCCAAAAGATTATAAATTAAACGTAGAGTTTACTGATTTAGATTTAGCGGGTGATGTGCGTTATGGCGGTATGGATGAAATTCGTGTAGTGAAACCCATTTATTTTCCACGCATTAAGCTAGATTATTCGTTAACCGATAAAGACGGTACAGTGCTAAGTAAAGATACTGATGTGGAGCTTAAAGATATGGGCTTTATGGATAAAATTAAAATGGGCCGCGACGAATCATTCTATTACGAAAAACGCTTACTAACAGAGTGGTTTGGTGAACAAATATTACCAAGTTTAGATTAACTTAAAATAGTAATGCCGCTAAATAGCGGCATTTTTTTAAGCTGATTATATTACTTAAAAGTAGCTAACAGCGTTAGTATTTGCTGTAACTTAATAACGGTTGTTTTAAGCTTTTCTTCATCAAAACCATCGTTAGATAAGCTTTCTACGTCAGCGGCTACATCAAGAACATAAGGCTTAAAGCGTTTTGCTTCAAAATTAAAGCCTGAATCGGCAGTAAATAAGGCTTTAAATTTGCCATGGCCTTGTTGTTGTAATTCGTCTAATTTTTTATCGGCATCAAGTGCCTGACGATAAACAATTTTTAAGTTAGTGTTGAGTTGTTCAATAATAGAATCCATGGTTTTCCTAAAGCTTTGTGCTGCATGGCCGACATAATACGTGGATTACATTTAAAAGTCAGGTTGATTAAGGCTTATAATTATGAATATATCAGGTGGAAATTTACCAGCTATGTCTGGTTCAGGCCAAGGCAGCGAGCTTTACACTGCTGCTTTGTCTAAAAAACAGCAATTAGCTGATGGCGCTGCGGCGCTTGCACTTATTGAAGGTGCAGCGCAATCGTCAAGTGCGCAAACGCCGGCTAAATCGGCGACTGCATCACTGGGTAACAACGTGAATATATATGTTTAAATGCTGTTTTAAATTAGCTTAAGGTCGATAGGTGTTTTACTTTTTTGACCACCGATTTCTCTTACTAATTTAGGCACTAAAAATCCAGGCAGAGCTTTTAATAGCTCTGCCATTATTTCAATTGCTTGCGCTTCATTAATATCAAAGTGGCTGGCCCCTTCAACTTTATCTAGCAAATACAAATAATACGGTAATACGTCTGCGTCAAATAACGCTTCGCTTAAATTTATTTGTGCATCGAGCGTATCATTCACATCTTTTAAAATTACAGCTTGGTTTAGAAGCGTTACGTTTGCTTGTTTAAGCTTTTGCATAGCGGCTTTAAAATCAGCGTCTATTTCGTTTGCGTGGTTTATGTGATTAATAAAAATAATTTTTAATGGCGATTTTGCTAATCGTTCACATAACTCATCGGTCACTCGCGCAGGTATAACTACTGGTAAACGGCTATGAATTCGCATTCGTTTTATTTGTGGTAATTGCTCAAGTTCATCTAAAAACCAGCTTATTGCATCGTCTTTGGCCATGAGTGGATCGCCACCACTTAAAATCACTTCGTTTATATTGGCATCTGATTTTATGTAGCTCAATGTTTCTAGCAGGCTTTTTTTATTGAGCTGATTTTCTTGATACGGAAAATGCCTTCTAAAGCAGTAACGGCAATTTACAGCACAGCCGGTTTTAAACATCACTAAAACACGTGATTTATACTTATGTAAAAGGCCTGGCTGGTCGTTATCTTGCTCGAGCAGGGGATCTTTATTAAAACCCGATTTAGTCAAAAATTCTTGATGGCGTGGCATAACTTGTAGCAAAAGAGGATCGTTTGGATCGCCTTTGCGTATTTTTTTTATAAAAGGGATAGGCACGCGTACCGGAAATAAACTACGGGCTTTTAGGTCGTTTTCATGGACTTGGCTCGATAAACCGACCATTTCAAGCAAGGTTTTTGGGCAGGTAACTACATTTGCTAATTCTTTTTGCCAGTTTTTATGCAAATTTGCTTCATTTCTTTGTATCATTGGCATGTAGATTACTCGAAAAAATATAAATAGAGGAAACGATGGCGAATTATAGCACCAACGAGTTCAAGGGCGGCCTAAAAATTATGATGGACGGCGAGCCTTGCAGTATCTTAGAAAATGAAATGGTAAAACCTGGTAAAGGCCAGGCGTTTAACCGTGTTCGTATCCGTAAACTTATCTCTGGTAAGGTGCTTGAAAAAACCTTTAAATCGGGTGAATCAGTTGAAGGTGCTGATGTAATGGATACTGATTTAGCGTATCTATATACAGATGGCGAATTTTGGCATTTCATGAACAACGAAACATTTGAGCAAATTGCTGCTGACGAAAAAGCACTAGGCGATTCAGTAAAATGGTTAGTTGAAAATGATTTATGCACAATTACATTATGGAATGGCAGCCCTATTGCTGTTACACCACCTAACTTTGTTGAGCTTGAGATCACTGAAACAGATCCTGGCCTTAAAGGCGATACAGCGGGTACTGGTGGTAAACCAGCAACGCTTAGCACAGGTGCTGTAGTACGAGTTCCATTGTTCGTACAAATTGGCGAAGTAATTAAAGTAGACACCCGTAACGGTGAATACGTAAGCCGTGTTAAGTAAGCTTTAACATTGTTTATAAAATCCCAGCTTACGCTGGGATTTTTTTTGGAGAAAATATGTCAGCAGATCTTTGGGCCCCAAGCGCAAGCATTGAAACACTAAAACAACGCGCAGCGATATTACGTCGCATTCGTGAATTTTTTTATGCACGTGATGTTTTAGAAGTAGAAACGCCAAGCTTAAGTGCTGCCAGTGTAACCGATGTGCACTTAGCTAGTTTTAATACCACATTTGTAGGTCCAGGGCATGCTGGTGGGCTTCCTTTATTTTTACAAACATCTCCAGAGTTTGCCATGAAACGCTTGTTAGCAGCAGGCTCAGGCGCTATTTTTCAGCTTTGTAAAGCATTTAGAAATGAAGAAGCGGGTAGTCATCACAATCCTGAATTTACTATGCTGGAATGGTATCGCCCAGGCTTTGATGAATTTGCACTTATGGATGAAATGGATGAGTTAATGCAACTTGTTTTAGGTGTCGAGCCTGCAACTAGACTTACTTATCAGCAAGCGTTTGAAAAAGCACTCGGCCTCGACCCGTTAACCGCAAGCATAGAGCAATTAAAGCAACTAGCGTGTAAGCAGGGGTTTGCTGATATAGCCCAAAATGAAACGCATAAAGATACCTTACTGCAATTATTGTTTTGTATGAAAGTGGAGCCAACAATAGGACAAGAAAAACCGTGTTTTGTTTATCATTTTCCAGCTTCTCAAGCGGCACTTGCACAAATTTGTGAACACGATACACGCGTAGCAGGGCGCTTTGAGCTTTATTACAAAAATATGGAATTGGCTAACGGCTTTAACGAACTCACAAATGCCAGTGAGCAAGCTAAACGTTTTAATGAAGATAACGCATACCGCGCTGAAAACGGTTTAAAGCAAGTGCCAATGGATACGCGTTTAATTAAAGCGCTGGAGCATGGATTACCACAGTGCGCAGGGGTGGCTTTGGGGATTGATAGGTTGGTAATGCTCGCAACAAACAAAGAGAAAATTAAAGACGTAATTGCGTTTGATGTGCAAAGAGCGTGATGCTTAGCCTGTAGGCGTGCACCTTGCTGGCGCGTTAAAGCGAAGCTTTAAAAAGCTGTTCGATTATATGTCGTTTATGCTTAGTGTAAAGTAATTAGAAGCTGCGCTTCTCACGTGAGCAAGCTCTACGTCTACAACACAGCCATAAAATTGAACTCGGTGTTTTAAATACCCTGTAGGCGTGCAGCTTGCTGACGCGTTAAAGCGAAGCTTTAAAAAGTTGTTCGATTATATGTCGTTTATGCTTAACTTAAAGTAATCAGAAGCTTCGCTTCTCACGTGAGCAAGCTCTACGTCTACAACAAATTTTTACTTCTTATATAAAAACACCGCGTTTAATTTAAACGCGGTGTTTTTTATTGCTTGCTGTAGCTTTCATTTGAAAGCCAACGGCTGTGTTTTACAGATTAAGCGTAAACGTAACACCTGCTACGCGAGGCTCACCTAATTGTGTGTAAGTATGCGTTGCATAACCATCTTGCGGATCGTTACCAAACTCAAAGCCACGTGTAGGGAGCGTTTCATCAAACACGTTACGAGCCCATGCGCGAACTGCCCACATGTCTGCTTCGTAGCCAAAGCTTAAATTAACTAAGTTGCTGCTTGGTGCTTGTGAGTTGTGGCTATCAGAGAAGTAGTAGTCGTCCTTACCTTCAACACCAATCATACCGTAAAGCTCACTTGTAAAGTTATAGCGAGCAGTAAAAGCATATTGATATTTAGGTGACTGTGCTTGCTCACGACCGTCTTGATTTAAAGGGGCTTGATAGATATTAGATCTAGCAACAAAATCGTCTATTTCAGTATTTAAGTAACCAGCACTACCTGTTAAAAACAGGTTATCGGTTAGTTGGTAACTTCCTTCAACTTCTAGTCCGTAATTGCTGCCAGAACTTGCGTTATCAACATAGCTGGTAAATTGTTGATCTTCTATTAACCATCCTTTTAACTGCATGTTGTCACGATGCATGTAAAATGCGGCTAAGCGAAGTGTAAATTTGTCATCAAGCGATGAACCTTTAACACCAAATTCGCCACTCCATAAATATTCAGGGTCGAAGCTGGTGTGCTGCTGGAGAAAATCAGCGCTTAGGTTTAAGCCTTCATCTTTTGCTTTAGCCAGTGCTTCTGAATTAATACCGCCAGCTTTGTAGCCACGCGTAATGCTGGTGTAGATCATCGTACGATCAATTACCTGATACTCTAGCGCAATTTTACCGCCAACCATTACATCGTCAGTATCTTCTATAAAGCCATTGCTATCGGTGTAGTCACCTTGGTATTGCTCTACACGTAAACCAGTAATTAATGTAGTTTTTGGACCAATTGATGTCTCTACTTGGCCATAAATCGCAGTATTACTTACTTCATATCGAGAATTAAAGGTTTGGTATTCAGAAAATTTTCTACGTTGACGGTCAAGGTCTACATCACGCACTTGGTAATATGCCCCCAAGACCCAATTTTTTAATTTTCCACTGAGCTGTAATTCAGCTGCTCTATCATCACGATCGCGATAGTAAGCGTCTTCATAGCTGTATCCATCAGGATGTAAGCCAGCAGCGCATAACTGTGGTTCACTTGTATCGTTACATACCCAGTCTTCATCAAAGCTGTAAAGTAATTCGGTATCAATAGCCGATAGGTTTAGATTTACATCAAATAAATCAAAACCAGTGTAAGTATTATTAACACCGATTGCGTAGCTTTCTTGATTATCTTGCCCTGGCTCATCGGCAACACTATTGCGGCTGTTATCAAGCGTAAATGCATCGTAACCGTTGTTTATATCAATATAGTGAAGGTTTAACTCAGTATTTAAATGCTTTGTAAGCTGACTGTTTATTTTAAAGCGGGCTACTTGTTCGTCTTGATTTTGTGTTTCGTCATTTAAATACAAGTTATCTACGTAACCGTCTGACTTTCTGCGAAAGTAGCTAATGCGTGCGCTAGTATCATCTGTTAAGCCTGTACTTGCTGCAATGCCTGCTTCACGTGTGTTGTATGTGCCAGCACCTACTTGTAATTTTAAACTTGGATCGCTCGTGGCTTTAGCTGAACCCATTTGGATCATACCGGCCATACCGTCTGCGCCAAAGCGTGTACCTTGTGGGCCACGATAAATTTCTACTTGGTCTATATCAAATAATAATGAGCTGCCACCAAGACCAGAATAGTTAATGCCATCAATTACTAAGCCTACAGATGGATTAATAGGGTCTACAAATTGTGAGCGAAGTCCCACGCCACGAATTTGGATGTAACGACCACGCGACGCACCAGATGCAAAATTTACATTGGCGGCACTGCCTAACATTTCGTCTAAGTAATTTGCACCACGTTGATTAATTTCATCTTCGCTGAATAAGCTCGCACTCGCGCTTAAAGTTTGAATGCTTTCGCGCTGAAAATCGCCGGTTACAACAATTCTTTCTAGGTCGCTATCATCAGCGTTAGCTGCAATTGGTGCACCAAGCAGCGGTAAAAGTGCGGCAGTAATTAAAGACAAACGTAAGTTCATTGGGTTACTTAACTCCATTTTAGGGACTCGTATGGTAGCAATTATTTAAACACATGTGCTATAAACGCGGCAATTATACGTTAAATAATCAGGATTACTAATATGACCTTTAAAGTTGACTTCAAAGTACGTGATTACGAATGTGACTTACAAGGTATCGTAAATAACAGTGTTTATTTTAATTATTTAGAGCATGCTCGCCATGAATTTTTGTCCGCACACGGTATTGATTTTGCTCAATTAGCGAAAGATAAAATTAACCTAGTCGTGATGCGCAGCGAAATGGACTATAAACATTCACTATTACCTGGGGATGAATTTTATGTGGCTGTAGAGCCGCAGCGTATTAGTCGTTTAAAATTTGCGTTTAAGCAAACGGTTATACGTAAAAGCGATGAAAAAGTAATGCTCAATGCACTGGTTATAGGAACGTCCGTTAATGAAAAAGGTAGGCCGTTTTTACCAGAGCAAATAGATAACGTATTCAAAACTACAACTTAGTGCTTAATTGTATAACTTTTAAACTATCATAGAACAAAAATTTACATTTAAAACATGCATTTTTAACGGATAAAGGGCATAAATATTGTTACAATTATATTAATTAGACAATTAGTTAGTAGTAGCATGAAATTAGCAGCAATACCGATGCTTATAGTCGGTTTATGTGTTGGTTGCGCATCAACAGGGACGGTTACCAGTGAGCAGCTTAAATACACCCAATGGCAATTATCACGTGTTGATGGTTTAGCAATTCCACCTTCGTTTAATGCATCAATGAGCTTTATTGAAGCACTGCAAGTAAACGGTTTTGCTGGCTGTAACAAATTTTTTGGTGAGGGCTCGCTTGAAGAAAGTAACCTTACCGTAAGTAAATTAGGAATGACGCGCAAGTCGTGCGGCGAAGACCTTGATGAGTTTGAGCAGCAGTTATTACAAGCCTTAAAGCAAGGTGCCGAGCTTAAAATGCAAGACCAGCAATTAGTCATGCAAGGCGAGCAAACATTTGTGTTTATCCCTAAATAATTTTAAGTTTTTGAAAAACAGCCCCTTGCGGGCAGTTTTTAACTGACGTACACTCAGTGCAGATTTGTTGGGTAATACCTTCAAATCAATGAACAGAATTTATATATCAATACTTGTCGGAGTGCCAAAGCTAATTAATTAGTTTGTGGCTGAGATCGCGAAAGCGGGATCCGTGAACCTGATCAGGTTAATACCTGCGTAGGGAACAAGCTGCCTAAATCAGGACGCTTGTGCGTCTTTTTTTATGCGCACAATAAAGTGATTTTGTTTTTTTAGGCTGCAAAGTAGCATGTACGCTACTTTACGATCTTTCTCTATTCCTCGGAATATCTGACAAGACAACCCTTAAGCAATGAGGCAAGTCATGTCAAATACTACAAATAAAGCGTCACGCCGAGAAACTCGTGCTGCCGCGTCTGAATATATTTATAACTTAACGGGTCAACCGTTCCCAAATTCTCATAAAGTATACGTTGAAGGTACTCAACCTGGCGTGCGCGTTGGTATGCGTGAAATCACATTAAGTGACACGTTTATTGGCGGCACAGATGAAAACCCTGTTTATGAGTCAAACGATCCGCTTCGTGTTTACGATACGTCGGGCCCGTATACCGATCCTAATTTTGAACTAGACGTGCGCAAAGGCTTACCAAAATTTCGTGAACAATGGATTGAAAGCCGTGGTGACACTGAGGTTTTAGAGTCAGTGACGTCGCAGTTTTCGCAGCAGCGCATGGCAGATGAAGGGCTGGATCATATTCGCTTTGATCACCTTCCAAAAATTCGCCGTGGTGTCGCTGGTAAAAACGTAACGCAAATGCACTACGCACGCCAAGGGATTATTACTCCTGAAATGGAATACGTAGCCGTTCGCGAAAATATGGGACGTGCAGAAATTCGTAAAGAATTACTAGCCGCGCAGCATAAAGGCGAGTCGTTTGGTGCGAGTATTCCTGAATTTATTACCCCAGAATTTGTACGCGACGAAATAGCCCGTGGTCGCGCTATTTTACCAAATAATATAAACCATCCAGAAACAGAGCCTATGATTGTAGGTCGTAACTTTTTAGTAAAAGTTAATGCCAACATTGGTAACTCATCGGTTAGCTCATCTATTGAAGAAGAAGTAGAAAAAATGGTGTGGTCTACCCGCTGGGGCGCAGACACCGTGATGGACTTATCAACGGGGCGTTACATTCACGAAACGCGCGAATGGGTTGTACGTAACTCGCCTGTACCTATTGGCACAGTACCGATTTATCAAGCGCTTGAAAAAGTAAACGGTGTGGCTGAGGATTTAACGTGGGAGATTTTCCGCGATACGCTTATTGAACAAGCCGAGCAGGGTGTTGATTACTTTACTATTCATGCCGGTGTACTGCTTCGCTACGTACCAATGACGGCTAAACGCGTGACCGGTATTGTATCGCGCGGTGGCTCAATTATGGCTAAGTGGTGTTTGGCGCATCATAAAGAAAATTTTTTATACACGCACTTTGAAGACATTTGCGAAATTTTAAAACAATACGATGTGTGTTTTTCATTGGGTGATGGACTTCGCCCAGGCTCTATTGCTGATGCTAACGATGAGGCGCAGTTTAGTGAGCTACGCACATTAGGTGAACTGACTAAAATTGCGTGGAAGCACGATGTACAGGTATTTATTGAAGGCCCTGGTCATGTACCAATGCACATGATTAAAGCCAATATGGATGAGCAATTAAAGCATTGCGACGAAGCGCCATTTTATACATTAGGCCCGCTAACGACTGATATTGCACCAGGGTATGACCATATTACCTCAGGTATTGGGGCGGCTCAAATAGCATGGTACGGCTGTGCAATGCTGTGTTATGTAACACCTAAAGAGCATTTAGGTCTGCCAAATAAAGAAGATGTTAAAGAAGGCTTAATTACCTACAAAATTGCAGCGCATGCCGCTGATTTAGCAAAAGGGCACCCAGGCGCGCAAGAGCGCGATAACGCCTTATCAAAAGCACGCTTTGAGTTTAGATGGCATGACCAATTTAATATTGGTTTAGACCCTGACCGTGCTCGTGAATATCACGATGAAACCTTGCCGCAAGAATCAGGCAAAGTAGCTCACTTTTGCTCTATGTGTGGTCCTAAATTTTGCTCTATGAAAATTAGCCAAGAAGTACGCGATTACGCTAAAGATTTAGAAACACGCGGTATTGATCCAAATGATGCTGGCGAGGCTATTGAAATCAAAATGGTTGATGTAGAAGCCGAAATGAAAGCTAAATCAGCTGAGTTTAAGCAAACAGGCTCAGAGATTTACCACAAAGCGGTATAGCTAAAAGTTAGATGCAGACGTAGGTGAGGTTTTATACCTCGCTTCTTTAAAAGTTGAAGAAGTGCGAGTGAATTCGCACCTACTAATAACTGCTTTGGAGGTTTTATGTTTTATAACATTGCTGTGGTGGGTTTTGGTTTAGCAGGGCGCTTAGCTGCCCTTGAGCTAAGTAAGTTGCATCATGTAACGGTGTTTGAAGCTGACGATGAGCATACACAAAATAGCGCAGGTAAAGTGGCTGCAGCTATGCTGGCACCGCTGGCTGAGTCGGTATTATGCGAGGCTGACTTAGCATTAATGGGCCTTGATTCAATGAAGCGCTGGCCGGGTATTATTGCTGAACTTGAAAGTGACGTTTTTTTTCAGCAGCAAGGAACTTTGGTCATTGCGCACCAACAGGACAAAGGCGATTTACAAAGCTTTGCACAGCGTATAAAACCGCTAGCTGATCACACTGCCGAACATATAAATGCTCAACAAATTACAAAGCTTGAACCTGAACTTGCAGGGCGCTTTAATCAAGGCTTATTTTTACCCTGCGAGGGGCAAATAGATAACCAAGCATTTTATAAAGCCAGCTTTGCACAGCTCAACAAACGCAAAGTAAAGTTTGTGTTTAACCAGCGCGTAACCATTAGCGACAACAAAATAAACAATCGACCATTCGATTACATTATTGATTGCCGTGGGCTTGGTGCTAAAAATACTCAAGTTGATAAACCGCTTAGAGGTGTGCGCGGCGAAGTAGCAAGGTTATACGCACCAGAGGTAAGTTTAATCAGGCCCGTGCGTTTAATGCACCCGCGTTATCCAATTTATATAGCGCCTAAACCCAATAATGAATATGTAATTGGTGCGACCGAAATCGAATCTCAAGACAGCGGCGCGGCAACAGTGCGCTCAACCCTTGAATTACTTTCAGCCGCTTATACCGTACATAGCGGGTTTGCCGAAGCACGACTACTTAATATTCAAACCGGATTACGCCCCGCATTTAGCGATAACCGCCCAGAAGTATCAAAAGTTGGTAATGTAATTAGCATTAACGGCTTATATCGACATGGTTATATGTTGGCGCCGGCATTAGTGGCACAAGCAGTTTCACGAATAGAGTGAGAATAAAATGAACATTACAATTAATGGCGAGCTACTTAATGTTAATAACAAAGCGCTCGTTGAGGTACTTCAAAGTTTTGGTGCAGCCGCGCCTTTTGCTGTTGCTGTTAATAGCGAATTTATTCCACAAAGTCAGCACAGTAACTATGTACTTAATGAAGGCGACAGTGTTGAGTTGCTGTCACCCATTCAAGGCGGATAAAGCTCATGCAAACTAAAGGCTGTTTAACTATTTATGGAGAGCAAATTAAGAGTCGTTTGTTAATAGGCTCTGCGCTTTATCCGTCGCCCGATATTATGACCCAATCAATAGTCGCCTCTGGAGCTGAAATTGTAACCGTGTCGCTTAGGCGCCAACAAAGTGCAGCGGCAGGTGATGACTTTTGGCAGTTAATAAAAAACACCGGTTTAAAAATACTGCCTAATACCGCAGGGTGCCACAGTGTTAAAGAGGCCATAACGCTTGCAAAAATGTGCCGAGAGGTATTTGCCACCGATTGGATAAAGCTAGAGCTGATTGGCGATGATTACAATTTACAGCCAGACCCTTTTGCGCTACTTGAAGCGACAAAAATATTGATTAAGGATGGCTTTAAGGTACTGCCTTATTGCACCGATGACTTAGTACTTTGCCAGCGTTTAAATGAGCTAGGGTGTGAGGTTCTTATGCCGTGGGGAGCACCAATAGGTACAGGCAAAGGCTTGTTAAATAGCTATAATTTAAAAACTATTCGAGAGCGCTTACCCGATACCACATTAATAGTAGATGCAGGTTTAGGTTTACCATCGCATGCCTGCCAAGCACTCGAAATGGGGTATGATGCGGTATTATTAAATTCAGCCATTGCAGGGGCGGGTTGCCCAATTACTATGAGCCGCGCATTTAAAGCCGCAGTTGAAGCGGGGCGCTTTGCATACAAAGCAAAAGCGATGCCGGAAAAAGACGTAGCAGCCCCATCAACCCCTACAATGGGGATGCCATTTTGGCATCAGCAGTAAGGAAAAAAATATGAATAACGTAGTATGGACAATTGCCGGCTCTGACTCTGGCGGCGGTGCAGGTATTCAAGCTGATATAAAAGCAATGCAAAGTTTTGGCGTGCATGGCTGCACGGCAATTACGGCGCTTACTGCACAAAATAGTTTAGGCGTAGAGGCTATTAATGCAGTGTCTACCGATATTATTGAATCGCAGTTACTAGCGCTTGAAAAAGACATGAAAGCCAAAGTGATTAAAATTGGTATGTTAGCCAACGTGCAGCAAATTCAGTTGATCAGCGAACATATAAGTCACTATAAAGCTAAGTGGCCAGTGCCTCCCGTTATTGTATATGACCCTGTTGCGATTGCCTCAAGCGGTGACTTACTAACAGAAGAAGATACGGTAAGCGCAATTAAAGAATGTTTACTGCCGCTGGTGGATGTAATAACCCCAAACACCCACGAAACACAGTTATTAACCGGTGTGTATTTAATTGGCCCTGCGGCAATAAAAGAAGCGGCTAATAAGCTATTAAGCTGGGGTGCAAAAGCCGTTGTTATTAAAGGCGGGCATTGGGATTACCCAAGCGGCTATTGTATTGATTATTGTGTAAATAATTTTACGCAAGATGGTGAAGAGTATTGGCTTGGTAATCAAAAAATACAAACACCGCATAACCACGGCACCGGATGTAGCATGGCTTCGGTAATTGCTGCGTGTTTAGCTAAAGATTACCCATTAAAAGATGCCTTTATTTTAGCTAAAGCATATATAAACCAAGGGTTAAAACAGTCTGTACGCTACGGCGAGGGA
The DNA here is from genome assembly GCF_001974875.1 of Pseudoalteromonas sp. EB27. Classification (GTDB taxonomy): domain Bacteria; phylum Pseudomonadota; class Gammaproteobacteria; order Enterobacterales; family Alteromonadaceae; genus Pseudoalteromonas. Next base: position 480,695 of record NZ_MTQD01000001.1, on the reverse strand, counting down.
ATTGGACCGGTTGCTCAGACTTCATTCCCCACTAATTTAGCTGACTACCCACAAGTAATTGAGCCAGGTAGCTGGCTTGGCGATGAACTCGATTTTGATGTGCCACTTGATTTTAATATGGCTGCTGATTTTGCAACGTGCGAAAGTAAATCGCTTGGCTTATATGCAGTTGTAGATAGTACCGATTGGCTAGAAAAGTGCTTACAACAAGGCATTAAAACAGCTCAGCTGCGCGTTAAGAATAAAACCCAAGATGAGCTTGATGGGCTCATTAAGCAAGCTGTTGAGCTGGGCAAGCAATACAACGCACAGGTATTTATAAACGACTACTGGCAGTTAGCTATTAAGCACGGTGCATATGGTGTGCATTTAGGGCAAGAGGATTTAGACATTGCTAATTTAGCCGCTATTAAAGTGGCTGGGTTAAGGCTTGGGCTTTCGACTCATGGTTTTTATGAAATGCTGCGTGCGCATAATTATCGCCCTAGTTACATGGCATTTGGCGCTATTTACCCAACCACAACAAAAGACATGACAGGTCAAATACAAGGTCTTGAAAAGCTGATTAAGTTTGTACCACTTATGCAAAGTTACCCAACAGTAGCAATAGGCGGTATAGATTTAAGCCGTGCTGAGCAGGTAGCTAAAACCTGCGTAGGCAGTGTTGCCGTAGTGCGAGCGATAACAGAGGCTGATAATTACGTAGAGGCTATAAGCGCTCTGAAAGTGGCCATAAGCAGTGCACATTAATACTAACAAGGGTAATACTAACAAGGCTAATCTTAATATGGTCAGTAAAAGTGAATGAGCTAAGCGATAAAGAAACCCTACGATACAGCCGCCATTTATTGCTTGAAGAAGTGGGGCTTGAAGGGCAATTAACGCTTAAAACTTCAACGGTTGCGGTTGTTGGGGCAGGCGGGTTAGGTAGCCCAGTACTTTTGTATTTAGCTGCGGCGGGTATTGGAACGCTTATTTTAATTGACGATGATGAGGTAGAACTTTCAAATTTACAGCGCCAAGTGCTTTATAAAATAAACCACTTAGGGCAAAACAAGGTCGCCGCAGCGGGTAAAGTATTAGCGAGCCTGAATAATCAAATAGAAATAGTAACGCATTGCCAAAAGTTAGATGAGAATAATGCAGCCTACATGCTAAAAGGGGCTGACATAGTACTTGATTGCTCTGATAACTTTAGTACTCGCTATAGTGTTAATCGTTATTGTATTACTAATAAAACACCGTTAATTTCTGGTGCTGCACTCGCAACTAAAGGGCAGTTAATGGGCTTTGACTTTAGGCAAAGTAATAGCCCGTGTTATGGCTGTGTTTTTCCACAAAGCGAAGCTACACCCGTTATAAATTGCAGTAACGCAGGGGTTATCAGCCCGCTACTTGGTGTATTAGGCTCTATGCAGGCGCAACTTACGCTCAATTTATTGCTGGGGCATGCAGAGGGGGGTGTGTTTATAACCTTTCATGCGCTTACTTTAAAACAACAGCACTTTAAAGTGATTAAAGATTTAGAGTGTAAAGAGTGTGGTAAATAGGTTTTTGAGGGGCTTGTGCCTGTTATTACATGTGGCGTTAAGAAACCAAAAACTGACGCTTTTAACGTGAGCAAGCTCTACGTCTACAACACATCAAAACTTCTGCACCAAAATTGTAGACGCACAGCTTGCTGGCGTGATGGACGAAGTCCATAAAAATATAAACGGTGCAGCCTGCAATTAAATATAAACCAAAAGCTGACGCTTTTAACGTGAGCAAGCTCTAGGTCTACAAAATTAAAAAACCGCGTTTAAATAAACGCGGTTTTTTGATTTCTAATTAACGATTGACTTTAGTCGTTAATTTTTGCAAACGCAGTACCTAAGCGAGTAACCACTTCAGGTAATTGATCGTCCAGTATTTCCGCTTTATCAGCACCCCATGCAAGTACCACAGTAGAGCCTAATTTAAAGCGGCCCATTTCTTCACCCTTTTTAAGCGTGATGGCATTATCGCCAGTGGTTGGGTATTTCCAACTAAATACATCGCTACCTGCTGGTGGCGTGACAGTACCGGCCCAAATAGTTTCTATGCTGGCTACAATTGTTGCGCCAACAAGTACCATTGCAAGCGGACCAATTTCAGTTTCAAAAATTGCTACCACACGTTCGTTACGTGCAAACAAGTTAGGCACGTTTTGCGCTGTAAGTGGATTTACTGAAAATAAGTCTCCTGGCACGTAAACCATTTTGCTTAGGGTGCCATCAATTGGCATATGAATACGGTGGTAATCTTTAGGCGCTAAATAAATAGTGGCAAACTTACCGCCTAAAAATGGTGTTGTGTCATCTTGTGAGCCGCCTAGTAGCGCTTGTAAGCTGTAATCGTGACCTTTAGCTTGTATTAGCTGTCCGTCAACAATATCGCCTAGCTGGCTGATTGCGCCATCCACTGGCTGAGTGATGATATTGCTATCTTCTACCATTGGGCGCATGCCGTCTTTTAAAGGACGAGTAAAAAATTCATTAAAGCTTTTATAATGAGCCGGATCTGGGTATTGCGCTTCGCTCATGTCTACTTTGTATTGCTTAATAAATAGTTTAATTAAAGTAGTTGTTAAAGCGCCCGCTTTTGCAGCAGCTAATTTACCTACTACGCGTGAAATAAAATGTTTTGGCATTGCGTACTGCATTGCGATTTTAAATTTGTCTAAACTCACAGTATTTATCCTAAATTATACGCGAGGCGCACGGGCGCCTGCACGGCCATCGGCCATTGTTTCTAAAATTCGGTGGTAGCTGTCAAAGCGCAATTGAGAAATTCTGCCATCGGCTACAGCTTCTTTAACTATGCAACCCGGATCGTTTAAATGTTTACAGTCTCTAAAGCGGCACCCGCCTATAAATTCTCTAAACTCTTTAAAACACCACGTTACACGCTCAACATCTAAATGCCATAATCCAAATTCACGAATTCCTGGCGAGTCGATTAGGTTACCGCCACTTGGTAAATGGTGTAGTCGCGAAACTGTTGTTGTGTGCTGGCCTAAGCCGCTGTTTTCAGATACTTCTTTAGTTAATATTTCAGCGTTAGGCAATACAGTATTAACGAGGGTTGATTTCCCCACACCACTTTGGCCAACAAAAATATTATTTTTATCAACAAGTACTTCTTTTAATTTATCAATACCATCGCCTGATATATTACTAACAAGGAGTACTTGGTAATCAAGTTTACGATAGATATCGAGAACTTTTTGTATTTCGCTAAGGCCTGCTTCGTCAATTAAATCGGTTTTATTGAGCACTAAAATTGGCTCAATACCCATATCTTCACAGGCTATTAAATAACGGTCGATAATACTAGGGGTAAACTCGGGTAATACTGCCGACACCATCAATATTTGGTCAATGTTGGCTGCAATAACTTTTACACCGTCGTAAAAGTCAGGGCGGGTAAGTTGCGAACGACGCTCTTGCGTGGCTTCAATTACACCGGCTAAATCGCCTTCACTTACTTTGGCACGGCGAAACAATACTTCATCACCACATACTAAATTAGACACGGTACGGCGTATATTACAGCGAAGTACATCGCCATTTTCAGTTTCTACATCGGCGTGCTGGCCAAAACGACTGATCACAATTGCGCTCTCGACCTGACCTAAGTTATCGGTTTGCCATTCTTGCGCCCCTTTTTTAGCCGGTCTTGAGTCTGCGCTATTAATGCGCTTTTGGTGATTGGCCTTGATCTGACGCGATTGGCCTTTACTTAATTTTTTTTGTTTTGCCACTGGAGGCCTATAACCTTAGTTAAATGTCGCTTTTCCTAAAAAAAGCTTTAGCTCGACGGTTGATGCTAATATGATATATCGAAATGCGTTGGATCTAAAGGAAAGCACCGCTTAGGTAATTATGACTATTAATAAATCAAATTTAATTTGGCTCGATCTTGAAATGACAGGGCTCGAACCAGAGACCGATAAAATACTCGAAATTGCGACGGTTGTCACTGACGCAGACTTGAATATATTAGCCGAAGGGCCAACTATCGCTATTCATCAAAGTGATGAATTACTAAATGGTATGGACGAGTGGTGTACTACTCAGCATGGAAAGTCAGGTTTAACAGCGCGCTGTAAAGCAAGTACTTTCGATGAAGAGTATGCCGTTGCACAAACTTTAGATTTTTTAAAACAGTGGGTGCCTGCGGGTGTATCACCAATGTGTGGTAATTCAATTGGGCAAGATCGCCGCTTTATGAATAAATATATGCGCGAGCTTGAAGATTTTTTCCATTACCGAAATCTTGACGTAAGTACTATTAAAGAATTAGCACGTCGCTGGAAACCAGAAGTTCTTGCAAAAGTGAACAAAAAAGGCTCGCATCTTGCTCTGGATGATATTAAAGATTCGATTATGGAATTAAAAGTCTATAGAGAAAATTTCTTTAATTTGTAAAAAACACTTGCAAACACATCGGATTATTGTAGAATCCTGCCCCGCTCAAGACGATAACCCACGCGGGGTTAGTGTGTTTGAGTTGTTTTTATTGTGGTCATTTTATATCCATAATTAAAATGCGGTACTAGCTCAGTTGGTAGAGCGCGACCTTGCCAAGGTCGAGGTCACGAGTTCGAGCCTCGTGTACCGCTCCAATTTCTAACCAAAAGAAATTGTAGTGATTAAAAGAAGTAAAATGCGGTACTAGCTCAGTTGGTAGAGCGCGACCTTGCCAAGGTCGAGGTCACGAGTTCGAGCCTCGTGTACCGCTCCAATTTCTAACCAAAAGAAATTGTAGTGTTGAATGAAAATATAATGCGGTACTAGCTCAGTTGGTAGAGCGCGACCTTGCCAAGGTCGAGGTCACGAGTTCGAGCCTCGTGTACCGCTCCAATCATTTTATATCCTTTCAAAATTTTCTGTATTAAAAAATCATAATTTAAAATATCTCTCATCTACTATATTCTATGTGTAATATTCAGCATTGAAGTTTTGATTATTAGAAATTATTACTTCGCGCGCCTAAGATTTACGTCTATAGAGTGGCGTATTTTGAATCTATGAGGGTATGACTGAAAAAAAACAGAGGTTAACATTTTAAACCGAGAAGCTTGTGTTAAAACAGCTCCCCTTGAATAGTCGCTATAATTCGCCTTGAGCCACCAGAGTCACGATGCTCCCCCAAGTAAACACCTTGCCATGTACCTAACGCTAAATAACCATTTGAAATAGGAATACTTAACTCACAGCCTAACGTACTGGTTTTAATATGTGCGGGCATGTCGTCATCACCTTCATAATCGTGACGATAATAAGGTTGACGTTCAGGAACAAATTTATTGAAATGGCTTTCCATGTCCATACGAACAGTGGGGTCTGCATTCTCGTTTATGGTAAGACTTGCTGAGGTATGCTGAATAAATAAATGTAACAAGCCTATTTTGTAATTTGCCAGTTCAGGAAGTTGAGACAATATTTCGTCATCAATTATATGAAAACCTCGCGGGCGAGGTTTTAATGTAATTTGCTTTTGCTGCCAACTCATAGTTTATCGAAGCTAACTTCAATGTTTGCATTACCAGCGTCACAGCTAAATGGCATGATAATCTTTTTACCTTGGCTTTTATGAGTAATTGTATGACCCTTACCCGATACCACAATAGGCGTTGCCATATCAAAGTCGAAGCCTTTCTCACCTAGTAAGTTTTTAGCACCGCCGGTTACCATGTTGGTTATCTCGCCAACCATGTCAGTTACTTCTTCATCTATAGTATCTGGCCTTTCGCCAAGCATACGTTCCATAATGGTTAATGCTAGCCCTTCATCAAACGTAATTGAAAATGATCCGCGAGTTTGCGGGCCAACCATACCAATCAAACCTGATACATCACCACAGGCAATCTCATCAGTTTTAATGCGAGGTTTACCCGGTTTTAATTGAGTTTGAGCCATAGTGCTCAAAACATTAATTAAAGATGATAAAAACGGATTGATGAACTCTACATTCATAGTGGGTACTCTTAAATTGGGGCTAATAAATGGCTATATAGTATGAGTATAGCCACTAAGGATAATTTTGGGGGATTATGATGCTCTACAAGACTCACATTTGCCATGTGCTTCGATTGTTTGTCCAGAAACAACGAAGCCACCTTCAGCGGCTAAATTATTTAACTCATGAGAGATAACGGTCGAGTGCAACTCTTTAACAAATCCACAGGTATCGCAAATTAATAACTGTACAGGATGAATATGATCAAAATGATGGCACAGCATAAATGCATTTGTGCTTTCAATTTTATGAATAAAACCTAGTTCAGCTAAAAAGTCTAATGCACGATAAATAGTTGCAGGTTTAGCACCTGTTTCAGTTACTTTTAATTGCTCAAGCAAATCGTATGCACCAACACCACCTTGTGCACTGGCTAATAGACGAAATACTTTCTCGCGGATAGGCGTAAAACGCGCACCACGGTTGTCACAAACTTGTTTTGCTTTACTTACGAGTGATTCTATATTCATCATTACTCTTATCCTTATGCTACCGTGGTATACTAACATACTGTGTTGTAGTTGCAGCGTTTTTATTAAGCGCTTTTTACCTAGGAAACCCAGTAATGCACGAACTATTGGCTATATTTATTTTCTTTTTTGCGGTTATTGACCCCATTGGCACTGTCCCTGTATTTATTGCAGTCACACGTGGTGATGATGAGAAATTTAAACGTAAAGTTATATTTAAAGCGGTAGGCGTATCTGCATTAGTGCTCTTATTTTTTGTACTTGCAGGTGAGCAATTACTTAACGCAATTGAAATCCCACTTTCGGCTTTTCAAATAGCCGGCGGAATCATATTACTTATTTTTGCGCTTTCAATGATATTTGGTGAAAGTAAACCTGAAGCCGAAATTAAAAGTGTGCGCGATAGTACTGAAACCGCTATTTTTCCGTTAGCGATTCCATCTATTGCGAGCCCGGGCGCTATGTTAGGCGCCGTATTAATGACTCGTAATGAAGAGTATACCTGGGTTGAGCAGTTACTAACGTCTTCAATGATGCTTGCTGTATTAGCGGTTGTACTGGTTTTGTTATTGCTTGCAACGCATGTACATAAATTAATTGGTGACAGTGGTGCAAGTATAATAAGTAGAATTATGGGGCTTATTTTAAGTTCGGTTGCGGTTACCAATATTTTAAATGGCATAGCCCATTATTTTGGCTTGCAGGTGTTCTCTTAACATTGATGCCCGTTAGGCTTTTGTGTAAAATGCAGCGCCTTTTAAGCTGTGCTTAATAACTTTAATACCCTGAGGTTTGCTTTGAATAAATGTACTTTGGATAGACGCTTTTCTGTGGCACCAATGTTGGATTGGACTGATCGCCATTGTCGTACTTTTCATCGCAAAATGACTAAACATACTGTGCTTTATACTGAAATGATAACCACAGGGGCTATCTTATTTGGTCGAGGCGACTACTTACATTTTAATAAACACGAAGGCCCAGTGGCGTTGCAGCTTGGTGGCTCTGATCCTAAAGCGCTTGCGCAATGTGCAAAGTTAGCCGGTGAGCGTGGTTATGACGAAATAAATTTAAATGTAGGTTGCCCGTCAGACAGAGTTCAAAATGGTCGATTTGGCGCATGTTTAATGGCTGAACCTCAATTAGTAGCGGACTGTGTTGCAGCAATGAAAAGCGAAGTAAACATTCCTGTTACCGTTAAAACGCGCATTGGCATTGATGAGCAAGATTCGTATGAGTTTTTATGTGCGCTAATTGAAGCGTCCCATAAAGTAGGGTGTGATGACTTTATTATTCATGCTCGTAAAGCATGGCTGAATGGTTTAAGCCCAAAAGAAAATCGTGAAGTTCCACCGCTTGATTACCCACGTGTTTATCAACTTAAAAAAGATTATCCGCAACTCGATTTAAGCTTAAATGGCGGTGTTAAAACAATTGAGCAGAGCCTAGAACATTTACAACATATCGATGGTGTAATGATTGGGCGTGAAGCTTACAGTAACCCATTTATGCTCAATGACGTTGATGAGAAAATTTATGGTGATGCTGCAAACACACAATCACGCCACGACGTAGTGCGCTCAATGTACAGCTACATTGAAGAAGAAATGCGTTTGGGGGCTAATTTTTGGCATATTGCACGTCACATGCTCGGTATTTTTCAGGGGCAGCCTGGTGCACGAGGCTTTAGGCGTCACCTTTCTGAAAGTGGTCACGGGAAGCAAGCTGATTTATCGGTAATGGATAAAGCATTAAGCTTTGTACCAGAATAAAGCTAAGCCTTAAAAATTCTAAATTTAAGCTACTTTCGAGTGGCTTTTTTGATCCTAAAAATTAGTCAAAATCATAATTTATTGGCCAATTACACTCTATCCTGTTCAGCTTGAAGTCACTAAGATTTAGATGTCTTATTGTTTATTACCTTGATTTTAAATATTTTATTTTTATTTTGATGGACTTGGCACAACTCTTGGAATCTTCTTGTTGAAATTAATTAAAAATCAACAGGAGAATACCATGGGAATATTTAACCGCGTAAATGACGTTATTCAATCAAACATTGTGGCTATGCTTGATAAAGCAGAAGACCCTGAAAAACTTTTAAACCTAATGCTTAACGACATGCAAGATGCGTTGAATGAGTGTCGTAGTACAGCTGCTGCTTTATTGTGTGAAGAAAAAATAATTAATCGTCAAATTGATACTAAAAAAACAGAATTAGCAGCTTGGCAAGTTAAGGCTGAACATGCGGTTGAAAAAGGCAGTGATAACCTTGCTAAATCTGCTTTACTTGAAAAGCAACGTGTTAGTGAAAGCATTGTAAATAAGCAAACTCAGTTAGAAACTTTGCAAGAGTCTATCGCAAAAATTAAAGTTGATTGTGAGCGCCTGCAGCAAAAAATAGTAGAAGCTAAAACGAAGCAAGCACAATTAGTTAAACGCCATGATGTAGCAGCTGCAAGAAAAAAGATAAGTACAACGTTACAAAGCGACAAAGTAGCTAATGCATTATCTCGGTTTGAGCAAGTTGAGCAACGTGTAGAAAGTATTGAAGCCCAAATAGAAGCGTATGAGTTAACCGACTCTGCAAATACGACAGCTGCACAAATTGAAGCCTTAGTTAAAAATGAAAAAATAGATGCTGAGCTAGCTCAGTTGAAAACAATTTTAAAAACTGATTTAAAACAGACTGCTTAAGGAGAAGATTATGAATAGCTTTAATCGCCAACGTGGTTGGTATAAAGATACGTTAAATAAAAAAATATCAGGTGTATGTAGTGGTTTGGCGCATCGATTAGATTTTCCGGTGTGGGCAACGCGCTTAGTAACTATTTTATTATTTTTAAGCTTTCCGTTTGCAGTTGCTCTTGGTTATTTTATTGCGCATTGCTGCCTTGAAAATAAAGAGTATTAATACCAATAGGCATAAATATTTGAACAATTTAACGAATTAAATCACTCTATAACGTTGTTAAAATTTATATGTATAACAACTAGATATAAAAACTTTTGCCTAGTTATAGCGCAATTTGCTTATCGTTAAATAAACCCCGTATATAAGCCGGTTGGTATAAGGAGAATTACTATGAAAGCTTTGGCAGTATGTGTAATTATCTATTTATTACTGTTTACTGATTTAATAGCGTTTGTGCATGTTGACTCTTGGCAGTTACCGTTATGGATTGCTGATATCAGCTGGGCAGGGCTAGAGCTTGTAGGCGCTTTGGCCGCAATTGTTACTGTAGTTGCGGTAGTAGCTTTAATTACTATGGGATTAGTAGGTGCGGGTGTAGTGGCGTTAGCAGGGACTGTTTTAGCGCTTTTATTCGGATCTATAATGATTGCATGGCCGTTACTATTTGTTGCAGTGTTGTGTTGGCTTGTTGCCGATAACAAAAAAGTAGCCTCTTAATCCTTAATTTGACTGACTATTATAGGTTAACTATGTTAAATTTAGCCTGTAATTTAAAGTTTTCATAAGGATAAGAATGATGACGAAACTATGTTTTTCGATGGCTTCTGCATTACTATTTAGTTTTTTTTCGTCATCGTTGGCGGCGCACTCAGGACACGAACATGCTTCAGATGTGGCTGTACTCGAAGTAGTTAACGCGCAAGTTAGAGAGTTTTTACCTGGCAGTAATTCAACTGTAGGTTACTTAACGCTTATTAATCACGGCGGAACAGCAGCAACTTTAACTAAGGCAACGCTTGATGGCTTGGGCCGTGTTGAAATACACGAGCACTCACATGTAGACGGCATGATGAAAATGCAACAAGTTAAATCAGTTGAAATTAAAGCGCATGAAAGTGTCAGTTTTCAACCTGGCGGTTATCATTTAATGGTATTTGAACCACAAGAGCCATTAAAAGTAGGGCAAGAACGTAAACTCACGCTATATTTTAGTGACGGTAATCGCTTGTTTACTAATGCTCAAGTCGTGTCGCTTGAAGCTCAAACTAAACAGTCGAAACCTTCTACTCAACACGCTCACCATTAGGAGTACACATGTCGCAACATAAAGGAAAAATAGCAGGAATAGTTGTTTTACTGCTTATCATTTTTTACGCAATTGCTGTTTATTGGAGCACTGAACCTTCACGTTTTGACGTTGTTGCAAACGCCAAAGAGCAAGCGCAGCTTCGTAATGAAAAAATAGTAACGGGTTATGTAACTACTTCTACATTGATTACAGTAGCCAATACCTTACTCGATAAACCGGGTGGCTACTTATCAAATGATGTAATACCGCCAAGTATTATTATGGATGATATGCCAGCGTGGGAATATGGCGCGCTAGAAATGGTACGTGATTTATCGCTTTCTATGCGAAAAGATTTTAGTCGTTCACAATCACAGTCTACTGAACATGAAGCACTTAAAAAGGCGCAGCCACAGTTTAATATAAGCTCTGAAGCATGGGCATGGCCAAGTGCTGAAGGTGAGTACCAAAAAGGTATTGACTACTTAATGGTATATCGAGGACAAATTGCTAACGAGCATGAGCGCGATAGCCAATTTTACGCACGAGCAGATAACTTACGTAGTTGGCTTAAAGAAGCTGAAAAACGTTTAGGTAGTTTAAGTCAGCGTTTAAGTGCCAGTGTAGGCCAAGAAAAAGTGAATACCGATTTAGCAGGTAATTCATCTAATAAACAAGCAACCCTTGCTCCACTGCAGCAACAAGTAAGAACGCCGTGGTTAGAAATCGACGACGTGTTTTACGAGTCGCGCGGTGCTACTTGGGCGTTACTACACTTTTTACAAGCGATAGAGTATGACTTTAATGATGTACTTGAAAAGAAAAATGCACGTGTAAGCTTACAACAAATCATACGTGAACTTGAGGCAACTCAAGAAACAGTATGGAGCCCACTTATTTTAAACGGGAATGGTTTTGGCTATGTTGCTAACCACTCTTTAGTTATGGCAAATTATATTTCTAGAGCCAATGCGGCTTTAATCGAACTTAGCGAACTACTAGCTCAAGGATAAAAAATGAAAAAGTATTGTTTAGCAGCAGCCCTTTCAATGGCATGTTTAGCACCAGCGGCGCAAGCTGACACCCTATTAGGTTTATATGTAGGTGTTGATGGATGGAAGTCAGATAACGATGGCCAATTTTCTTACAAAAATAATGCATCTCAAGATTTTGATTTTGAAGATGAGACTTTTGTAAGTTACTACGCGGCACTTGAGCACCCAGTGCCGTTAGTACCAAATATCAAATTAAAGTATACAGAGCTTGAGCTAAATGGTTCAGCGCTGCTTACAGATACATTTAGCTTTAATGGTTCTGATTATGTTGTTGGTTCTACTGTAAATACGGTAAGTGATTTAACGCATATTGATTATATTTTTTATTATGAAATTTTTGATAATGACTTAATTTCAATAGACCTAGGTTTAAATGCTAAACAGTTTGACGGTGATATTGTTGTAAGTGGCACTACCCAAAATGGTGGTACTAACTTTACCGAAACCAAAGACTTCTCCGGTTTTGTTCCTCTTGCATACGGCCGTGCCGAAGCTGGCTTACCATTTACTGGTTTAAGTGTATTTTTTGAAGGTAGCTTTTTGGCTATTGACGATAGCAAAGTACAAGATTACCAAGTAGGCGTAGCGTGGGAACTTATTGATAACCTAGCAGTAGATGTTGCTGTTAAAGCCGGTTACCGCTCTATGGTATTAGAACTTGATGATGTAGATGATATTACTACTGATATTGATGCATCTGGCCCATTTGCGGGTATTCAGGTTCATTTTTAATTAGTATTTTCTAATTAAACAAAGCGTGGCATTTTATTTTATTGCGTGCCACGCTAAATCAAACTCTCCCTCTAGCGCATTATTAATCAACTGCTTATAGACCTTATTGACAGGGAAATTAATGAGTTTAGAAAGCTCATCACCTGTTTGCGTAAATTTGTAATAGCTTAATACCAAATCACTACTCTTTGCCTTTAACGTTACTTTTTGCGATAAAAATGAAAGGGTAAGCTCTTGCCCCGCTTTAAGCACTGCAGATTCAATTTCTTTTCTATACAGTAAATTAAGATCCATGAGCGTTAAAATATCAGGAAAGCTAATACCCGTTTTTCCTAAATTTAGAGATACTTTATTGCCTTTTCGTAGCAAATCAAACAAGGACGGTTTTTTGTAAAAGCCGAGTAATATAAAGTGGCTGTCGTCTTTTTCGTTATAGCCTGAGAGCGACACACATTTTTGCAAAGAGTCTGCTTCTCGCTGTGTCATATGTTTTAAAGTTTGTAGGCTTTTAATTGAAAACGTACCAGGATTAAGGGTTTCTCCCGTTAAAATTTTTGCCCATAAAATTTGCATTGACGAATTAGAAGTATCTTCACACAGAGCTATAAAGTGTTCTACCCAGTCAACATCGGGCTGTTTACTACTTGCTACATCAGGGCAAAATCCCATAGCCATTGCTAAAATTGATTCTATATTTTGTTGTTGTTTAATAAGTAATAAATCTTGGCGTTTTTGAGCGCGAGCTAAAACAGAGTTTTCACTATTGATATGATAAAGCGGCTTAATTTGGCCCTTAATATCGTAACTCTGCTCGTTAGTAGGTAGTACACCGTTACTTCCTACTTTTGTTATAGGGTAACCAAGTAAGGATTCAATGATGTTGGCTAGATTAATTCTCGCCTGTGCTGTTTTGACTGTCATGACTGTGCATTATCCTTTGTGGATCACTAAGCTGTGCAACAGTTTGAAGGTTATTTAACCCCAGTGAAACTGTATTACTGAGTACGTACTCGCTTAAAATTGCAGTGTAACCAGATATTAAAGGAGCCGTTGTTTGACCTTTAATATTACATATTAACGTAACTATACCGTTTTGCTCGCTAAGGTTAAAAGTGCCTCTGATAATATGTTCAGCATTTAAAAGTATGTTGAAGCTGACTTTATTTTGGCTTACCGAAGTTATGATCATTTCACCATACCCCCATTTTCCTTTCCAAGACTGATGAGCTCCTAGGCCAGAACTGGGTTCGCCCAAAGTAAAACGTATGCTGGGGTCTACTTTTTCCCATGGAGACCATTTTTGCCATTGGCTAAAGTCGGTGATAAGCGGCTTTATTACTTTAAGATTGGCATTAATTTCGATTGTTTTATTTACACTATAACTTTGAGGCAGTATTAGCCCTACCAGTGCCAATACCAATAGTAATAACAGCACGCATTTGATTAATATTTTTAATGGTTTAATAAGCACACCTTTTATTAGTTTTTCAAGTTGAAATACAACAACTTTTTATTAATCGACTATAGTATGAATTAGACTATAAACCAAAAATAATTTATAGATTGCTACTTAGGAGAGCGAATGTCGTCAGATCAAAACGATTTTTTATTTTTTGAACAAGATTTTGAAGACGATGCTGTTGTTGAGCAGACTAAGTTTTGGGATATTTTAATTGTTGATGACGAACCTGAGATTCATTCTGTAACAAAATTAGCTTTGTCTGGAGTTGAGTTTTTAGGGGCTGGTTTGCGATTTCACGATGCTTATTCGGGTGCAGAAGCAATAGAAGTGTTAGCTAAAAATAAAAATATTTCGGTTATTTTTTTAGATGTTGTTATGGAAACTGACGATGCCGGTTTGCAGGTTGTAAAAAGAGTGCGTGACGAATTAAATAATCAACATGTAAGAATTATTTTAAGAACAGGGCAAGCAGGCAATACACCAGAAGAAAAAGTAATACGAGAATACGACATAAATGATTATAAAACGAAAACAGAGCTTACTCGCTCTAAGTTATTAACTTCGCTTATAACGGCTATTCGCTCATACGAGCAGGTATGCCAGCTTGAATATCAAAGTGATGCGATGAACACGATTGTTTCAGCATCAAAGTCTATTTTAGGACTTACTGATATTAAGCAATTATGCAAAGAAGTCATCAAGCATATGAGTGTTATTTTAAAGTGCGCACCTAGAGGGCTTGTTTGTAGCAAGTTGGATGGCGATGACTTTATTCAAGTATTAGGTGGTTGTGGGCATTACGAAGGCTATTTTGGTGAAAAATTAATTAATGTTGATAGCAGAGTATTTGAACAAGTTGAGTCATGTTTTGCTTTGTCAAAGCACCAACATATAGATTCAAGTTCAACATTTATATTGAAAAGCAAACATCGAAAAGCGGCTTTATATATAGAGTGCGAACACACTCCCTTACAAGCACAGCTTCAATTTGCTGAAATTTTCTTAACTAATGTAAGTGTAGCACTTGATAACATAAGGCTATTTGTAAAGTTAAGAGATGCAGCTTATAAAGATGTGCTTACTGGTATTTCAAATCGTACTAACTTTATTGAACGGGTAGTGCATTATCAAAAGCCCCACGTGAATGATTATGTATTTGTATTACTTGATGTAGTTAACTTTGCAGATATTAATAATGGCTTAGGGCAAGAGGTCGGTAATAAAGTATTAATTGGTATTGTTCAAAGGCTAAAAGAAAATTACCAATCAGCTAAATTACTTTCACGTATTGGCGCTGATGTTTTTGGGTTTATTATTCGCCAAGACGAATTTGACTTAAAAAAATTGAATGAGCAACTAGGTATTCCATTTTACGCAGAAGAACATTTACTGCCTATCGACTTTAGAGTGGGCTTATGCCAACAACAAGACTTTCAAAGTAGTGGTATTGATACACTGAAAGTTGCTTATATCGCACTTAATCAAGCTAAAAAAGCAAAGCATAAAGAAGGCGTTTATTACAGTATTGATATGCAAGATAAAATGGCTTGGCGTTTAGGTATTATTAGGCAGCTACGTCATGACTTTGCTCGGAATAAGTTAGAGGTATGGTATCAACCCCAACTTGCACTAGATGATTTGTCGCTAATTGGGTGTGAAGCATTATTACGCTGGCCGACAGGTGATGGCGTGTATATATCACCAGCTGTATTTGTACCACTTGCAGAGGATGCGGGCTTAATTGTCGATATAGGGCAGTGGGTATTAGAGCAAGCTTGCCAACAGCAAAAGCGCCTAGAAAATATGGGTACAGAAATTTGTATTGCGGTTAATGTGTCTGTTCCGCAGTTTAAAGTAAAAGGCTATGCACAAACTGTTAAAAATACATTGTTAAAATATGGTGTTAAGCCAAAGAACATAGAATTAGAAGTTACCGAGAGCGTAGTAATGGATGAGCTAGAAACTGTTATTAATACTCTAAGAGAGCTTAAAGAACTAGGGTTGGAAGTTGCTATTGATGACTTTGGCACTGGTTTTTCGTCGTTAAGCTATATTCAAAGTTTACCACTGGATAGATTAAAGATAGACCGCGCATTTATAAAGGGTTTACCAAACGATGATACAGGTGCTATTGCTGCTTTAGTTATATCACTTGGCGCTAAGTTGGGTTTAAAAACGATTGCTGAAGGGGTCGAAACACAAGCGCAAGCCCAGTTCTTAAAGAATTTAGGGTGTGATGAGGTACAAGGGTTTATGTATGCTAAACCCATGCCTGAGAATGAATTAATAGAATTTATAAATAAACGCTAAAAAAGATTAATTTATTATTTAAGCTAATGAACGATTTAGAATTTAAGGTGCGATATGCTTTGACTACTTTGTATATATAAACAATTTAGTAGGGTATAATTCGCGCCTTTTGTTATTCTACGGCCACAATTATGAGCACACTCAAAGCTAAGCGCGCCTTATTTTCATACCCTAAATATTGGGCTGAATGTTATGGCACCGCGCCATTTTTACCAACTACACGTGAAGAAATGGATGCACTTGGCTGGGATAGCTGCGACATAATAATAATTAGTGGTGACGCGTACGTTGATCATCCTAGCTTTGGTATGGCGGTAATTGGCCGTGTACTTGAAGCGCAAGGCTTTAGAGTGGGTATTATTGCCCAGCCCGCTTGGGACTCTAAAGATGCATTTATGGAGCTAGGCAGACCGAATTTATTTTTTGGTGTAACAGCTGGCAACATGGATTCGATGATAAATCGCTATACAGCTGAAAAGCGTATGCGCCACGATGATGCTTACACGCCAGATAACGTAGGTGGTAAACGTCCCGATCGCGCCGTAATGATTTACTCGCAAAAATGTCGTGAAGCATACAAAGGAATACCAATTGTTATTGGTGGTATTGAAGCGAGTCTTCGTCGTATTGCTCATTACGACTATTGGCAAGAAAAAGTTCGTCGTAGTATTTTGTTTGATGCTAAAGCTGATATTTTAATTTACGGTAACGCAGAGCGTCCGTTAGTTGAAGTTGCGCATCGTATTGCCGCAGGCGAAACAATGGATACTATTCAAGATATTCGCGGCACGGCTGTTATTAGAAAAGAACCTTTACCAGGTTGGCGTGGCAGTGACTCTACCGCTATAGATAAAATTGGTAAAATTGATCCTATTCCAAATCCATACGGCGCTGATGATGTTGGCTGTAGCAAATCTGAATTTAAACAAGCGGGTATTGATTTAAAGGCGGAAGCTGCAAAACCAATCATGGTTCAGCCTGCGCGACCTAAACCGTGGGAAAAAACTTACGTTAAGTTACCTGCTTATGAGCAAGTAAGTGTTAACAAACCTCTATACGCCCACGCTTCGCGTATTTTACATCAAGAAACAAACCCTGGTTGTGCAAGAGCGCTGTTTCAGCGACACGGCGATCGCTCTATTTGGGTAAACCCGCCTGCATACCCATTAGAAACACATGAGATGGACGCTGTGTTTGGTTTACCGTATCAGCGAATTCCTCACCCAAGTTACGGCGACTCTAAAATTCCTGCTTACGACATGATAAAAACATCGGTAAATATTATGCGCGGTTGTTTTGGTGGTTGTTCGTTTTGCTCAATTACGGAGCATGAAGGGCGTATTATTCAAAGTCGTTCGCAAGAATCTATTATTGAAGAAATTGAACAGATTAGAGATAAAGTACCTGGCTTTACTGGTGTGATTTCTGATTTAGGTGGCCCAACGGCAAATATGTATAAACTGCGTTGTACGAGTAAAAAAGCAGAAAGTACCTGTAGACGCTTATCATGTGTGTACCCTGAGATTTGTAAGCACATGGATACCGACCATACGCCAACAATAGACTTATATAAAAAAGCACGTGAAGTTAAGGGTATTAAAAAGGTTTTGATTGCTTCTGGTGTACGTTATGACCTAGCTGTACGCGACCCTCGTTACGTTAAAGAATTAGTAACGCATCATGTGGGCGGCTACTTAAAAATAGCGCCGGAGCATACAGAGGATGGTCCATTATCAAAAATGATGAAACCAGGTATGGGCGCGTATGATCAATTTAAAGAATTATTTGATAAGTACTCTAAAGAAGCAGGTAAAAAGCAGTATTTAATTCCTTACTTTATATCAGCTCATCCAGGTACAAAAGACGAAGACATGGTAAACATGGCTTTATGGCTTAAATTAAACGACTTTAAGCTTGATCAGGTACAAAATTTTTACCCGTCACCGATGGCTAATGCAACGACTATTTACCATACAGAGATGAACTCTTTACGTAATATAAAAAACAATACAGAAGTTGTTCCAGTACCTAAAGGTGCTCGCCAACGTAGATTACATAAAGCAATTTTACGCTACCATGATGCAGCAGGTTGGCCGATGATACGCGAAGCACTGCGTAAAATGGGTAAAGCTAATTTAATTGGTAAAGGGCCTAACTGTTTAGTGCCTGAAGAAGGGCGTGATGAAAAAGCAGGTAAAGGTCGCAGTAAAGGCGGACGTCCGGCACTAACGCGACATACCGGTTTTAGCCAATTTAAAAAAGCAAACACTAAACCAAAAGTAGGCGGTAATCGTCAAAGTACACGTTAGTAATCTAATCTACTAATATCTAGCGTAATTAGTTTAATTACGCTAAGGATTTTTAAGCCTCGTTAGTACGTAAATTAAGTAAACCTTGCTCTTTATTGGCTATATTATTGTAGGTAATAAAGAGCGAACTTTCAGAAACTCCCCTTAAGATTGGCGTATTTAGAGCCAATATACTTCTAGTTAGTTTTTTAAAACGTTGATGATAACCATAAACGTAATTTAAGTGACCATAACGGTTGAATTCCTGTTAGCCCTTGCTTCATTTTATTATCTTTTAAGATTATATAGGATGGCGTGACTTGTCCTTGCCAGTCGGCAAATATCTCACCGTGTTGATCGTTGACAGTGGCAAAATTGTAGCCGTGATCATTTAGATAATCATGTAGTTCTTTATCAGAACCTGATTTTATTGCGATGCTCACGACAGGGTAGTTATTCTCGTTTGCGAGTTCGTTTATGGCAGGGGAGGTAATACTACAAATAGGGCACCAAGTTCCCCAAAAGTACACAAGCGTTGGTTTATCTTGGCTCATTGCTGATAAATCAATGTTTTGCCCTTTATAGTCTATTAATTGTAATTGAGGATTTGCAGGCATGACCGGTTGCCTCCACCAATTAACAGCGTTATAAATTACGAAAAATATAGAGCCATATATCAATACACTTTTTAATATTGATAGCCCTTTTTGTTTTGGCGTTTTTTTAGGTGTGTCTTTTTTATTTTTGGTATCCGTTGTCATAGCTGCAGCTTTACCCTAAGTGTTTTTTACTTTAGTTATTTGCAAAAGTTTCTAATTTAAACCAGCAACCAAGTAGCAGTACCTAAAAAGGCGAATATACCCACAATATCTGTCACCGTGGTTAGCACTACACTCCCTGCAAGTGCTGGATCTATATTCATTCTTTTAAGAATAATAGGGATACTCGCACCAGCAACACCTGCCACCACTAAGTTCATAAACATAGCGAAGGCGAGTACGCCACCAAGCATAAAGTCCCACTGCCATAGGGCAATAACACCTGCTATTAACAACGACCACAAAACCCCGTTTAACGCGCCAATAGCAAGCTCTTTCATCATCAAGAAACGTTGGTTTGTTTGATTTATATGACCTACCGCAATACCACGAATAACAAGCGTCAATGATTGGCTACCTGCAACACCACCCATAGAAGGGACAATACCGTTAAGTACAGCTAAAATAGGTAAAACATCTAAAGTGCCTTCAAAAAAGCTAGCTACAAAAGCAGCTGCAAGTGCCGTTAGTAAGTTGACACCTAACCAAACTGAGCGTTTTTTAGAGCTTTTTAGTACTGGTGCAAAGGTATCTTCTTCATCATCAAGACCGGCTAAACTTAGTAAGCTATGCTCCGCATCTTCTCTTATTACGTCAACGATGTCATCGATAGTCACACGACCAAGGAGCTGATCATTATCATCAACTACGGGGGCCGATATCCAATTATGACGTTCAAATAATTGCGCGACTTCACTTTCATCCATAGAGATTGGGATAGACTCACAATCTTCATCCATTAAATCGCGAACAATTTTTTCTGGCGGGTTAGTTAATAATGTACTGAGTGATAAAGCGCCTATAAAGCAGTTATGCTTATCAACAACATACAAGTCATCGGTACCTTCTGGTAACTCGCCGCGTAGCCTAATATACCTAAGTACAACATCAAGCGTAACGTCGGGGCGAATGGTCACCGTATCGGTGTTCATTAGCGCGCCAGCAGAACGCTCTTGATACGAAAGTGCTTGTGTTGCACGTTCACGGTCTTGAATGTCCATCGCGCTAACAACGTCTTTATAAACGGTGTCTGGCAGACTACGTAATACCTCACCTAAGTCATCGTGGCCCATATCCTCTGTTGCGGCTGCAATGTGCTTAGGTTCCATCTGGGCAATAATGCCTAAACGAACATCTTCTGATAGTTCTTCAAGAACATCGCCTTGCACATCAGGATCAACCAACTGCCAGAGGAGTCGGCGAATTTTATGGGGGGATGATTCTAATAATAATGCGGTATCACAAGGAGCTGTTTTTGCGAGCATGCGCCTAACTTGAACAAATTGACCACTATTGAGTGACTTAGTCACCTGTTTTAGTTGCTGTAGTGGGTAATCTTGTTCAAAAGCTTCAGGCATTGGCGTCCTTTATAAATTTTTATATTACTTTATGGGGAGAGGTGAGTTAACTGGCGTCACTAACCGTATTTATATATCTGTTTTAGTTGAGGCGTTAGTAATGCGAGCATTATTTTTATAACTGTTTATTCTTGCTCATTAAAACGTTGTGCTATTAACTCTCCAACAGCATGTAAAGCTTGCTCAGAATCGGGGCCTTTGCATACAACTTTTACTTCTTTGCCTTGGCTACTTTCAAGTAACATTAGTGCAAGTACGCTATCGCCCGCGGCTTCTTTATCATCTTGAAATAATGTGATTGTCGCATCAAATTGTACTGCTAACTGCGCAAGCACAGTAGCTGCTCTAGCGTGTAAGCCTAATTTGTTTTTTATTAAAAAAGTGTCTTCACAGTGCATAACTTACTCTACCTAAGCTGAACAGGTGATTATTCAGCTCTATTATTTTTCTTGTTCACGATGGCGAATTTTTACATTGGGATGTGTCATTGCAAAACTTTCACCGATAGTTTGCGCTAAATATACAGAGCGATGTTGTCCGCCTGTACATCCGATAGCTATGGTTAAATAACTGCGGTTATTTCGCTCTAAGTGCGGTAACCACGTTTGTACAAATGTTTGAATTTGCCATGTGAATTTTTGCACTATGCTGTGATTGGCCAAATAATCTTTAACGGGTTGATCTAACCCATTTAAAGGTTTTAATTCAGGTTCCCAATGTGGATTTGGTAAAAAACGCGCATCAAATACATAGTCTGCTTCTTTTGGTATACCGTGTTTAAAACCAAACGATTCAAACGTGACAATTAGTTGCTTATCTTTTTTACCTAAAATCTTTTCACGAATAGATTCTGCAAGTTGGTGAACGCTTAAATCAGTTGTGTCTATCATAAAGTCGGCGCGGGTGATTAGTACATCAAGTAATTCTTTTTCTTTTTTGATGGCTAAATCAAGAGGCAGCGAGTCAATTGATAGTGGGTGTAACCTGCGCGTTTCTGAAAAGCGTTTTATCAACGTTTGATCGTCGCTATCTAAATAAAATAACGTAGGATTTGCAAAGCCTGGTAAGTATTCAAGAATATCGTTAAATTCATCTTGCTCTTTAGGGATGTTTCGCACATCAATGCTAACAGCAATTTTATCGTAGCTATCAGACACACTGCGAACTAATGAAGGAAGCAAGTTAACTGGAATATTATCTACGCAATAATAGCCTAAATCTTCTACAACGCGTAAAGCAACCGACTTTCCAGAACCAGAACGGCCGCTTATGATAATTAACTCCATTTAACACCCTTTATAAAACTATGATTGATCGACAATAACTTGGTAAAGCTCAGCATCTGATTTTGCACAGCGTAACTGTTTACAAAAATCTTTGTTGTTTAGTTTATCAGCAATGGTTGCGAGAGTCTTTAAGTGCTGTTGGTTATCGCCATCTGGTACGATGAGTGCGACAAAAATATCAACAGGACGATTATCTATTGCATCAAAATTTATTGGAGTTTCGCTAACGAGTACTAAAGCTAAAGGCTCTTCTGCACCGCTCATTCGACCATGAGGAATGGCAATGCCACGGCCAATACCTGTACTACCCAGTTTCTCTCTACTCATTAAAGCAGTAAGGATATCCTGTTGCGGTAAATACGGAAGTTTGTCGTGAGCAAGTTCGCTAATGAACTCTAAAATTCTTTTTTTGCTATTAAAAAGGACCGCAGCTTTGCTGCAGTCCTGGCATATAAGTGAGCTTAATTTCATCATATTAGTGTCGAGCAAGCTTCTCTTTGTGTTTAATTACTTGTCGATCGAGCTTGTCGATCAACGAGTCAATGGCGGCATACATATCTTGATGTTCCGTAGAGGCAAATAGCTCAGCACCACTTACATGTATTGTGGCTTCTGCTTTTTGATTTAATTTTTCTACATCGAGAATGACATGAACATTATTAATATGATCAGAGTGTCTTTCTAGCTTCGCAAATTTGGTATTAATATAGTCTCTTAGTGAATCGGTTAATTCTACGTGACGACCAGTTAAGTTTAGTTGCATAAGCATTACCCTCTTTTTTTTGCGTCTTAGATCAAGCTTTTACGTTGATTTGACGGTGGAATAGCCAGAGATTCGCGGTATTTTGCGATTGTACGTCTTGCTACTTTAATTCCTTGCTCAGCCAATATATCCGCTATTTTGCTATCACTCAATGGTTTTGCTGAGTTTTCTGCAGCGATTAATTTGCGGATAAGTGCACGAATTGCTGTAGATGAACATTCACCACCGTTTTCGGTGCTTACATGGCTTGAGAAAAAGTATTTGAGCTCAAATATACCACGGGGTGTATGCATATACTTTTGAGTTGTTACGCGCGAAATTGTTGATTCGTGCATTTCTACCATTTCAGCAACATCATTTAAAACCATTGGTTTCATTGCTTCAGGGCCGTGTTCAAAAAAGCCTTGTTGTTGCTTAACAATACAATTAGTTACTTTTAAAAGTGTGTCGTTTCTACTTTCTAAGCTTTTAATAAACCATTTAGCTTCTTGTAAATGCGAGCGAATAAACTGGCTGTCACCACTCGATTTCACAGTGCGAGACATTGCAGCGTATTGGCTATTAACACGAATTTTAGGCATGCTGTCTGGGTTTAACTCAACAACCCAGCGGCCTTTAATTTTTTTAACTGACACGTCTGGAATAACATACTCAGATTCTTCTCTTACAATAGTATCTGCAGGCTTAGGACTAAGAGTATGGATTAATGTCATTACTTCTTTAAGCTCTTCTTCTTTGAGCTTGGTTTTCTTCATTAATGTACGATAGTCACGAGCAGCTAATAAATCAATATGCTCGGTTAAAATCATTTTTGTTTCATTAATGTAAGGTGTTTCTTTATCAAACTGATTAAGCTGAATACACAAACACTCTTGTAAACTACGTGCAGCAATACCGACAGGATCAAACAGTTGGATGCGTTTTAATACAGCTTCAATTTCATCAAGTTCGACTTCGTTATCATCTTCATTTTCTTGATTAAAGCTTTCTAAAATTTCTTCACAACTAAGCGTTAAAATACCTGAATCATCAACGGCTTCCACAATAGCAATAGCAATAGCTTCGTCTGTAGGGCTAAATGGCGTTAATTGTAACTGCCACATTAAATACTCATGGAGCGTCTCTGTAGAGGCACCTTGATAAATTGATTCATCTTCAGGCATTGGACCCGATGATGCTGCAGGAGCAGCACTCATGTACTCATCCCAGCTAACATCCATAGCCATGTCGTCACTTAGCGTGTCTTTCGCAAGTGCTTCACCACTATCTTGTTCGTATTCGCTTGGAGCATCATCGGCAGATGCGCTAACAGTTATGTCATCGGTATCAGCTTTTTGCTCGTTTTTGCCAGCAGCATCTTCTGAGTAGTCTTGTTCTTCAACCTCTAATAGCGGGTTGCTGTCGAGAGCTTCTTGTATTTCTTGCTGGAGATCCAATGTACTGAGTTGCAACAAACGAATAGCTTGTTGCAGCTGTGGAGTCATTGTAAGTTGCTGGCCCATGCGCAGCTGTAGTGATTGCCTCATGTATCTCTAACAATCCTTTTATGTTGTTATAATTAATACTAGCAGATGCTTTAAGACATGGCGTAAATGTTACAGCCTAAATTGCTCGCCTAAGTAAACATCGCGTACTGTTTTATCATTTAATACGTGTTCTGGAGTACCTGATGCAATCAGCTCCCCATGAGAAACAATGTAGGCTTTTTCACAAACATCAAGGGTTTCTCTTACGTTATGGTCGGTAATTAATACTCCAATCCCACGATTTTTAAGATGTTCTATTATTTTCTTTATATCTAATACTGAAATTGGATCAACACCAGCGAACGGTTCATCCAGTAATATAAATTTAGGATCTGCTGCTAGCGCACGTGCTATTTCAACTCGACGACGTTCGCCACCTGATAATGCCATACCTTGGCTATCACGAATGTGTTGTATGCTAAATTCATCTAACAATTTATCGAGAGTGTCTTCTCTAGCTTGTTTATTTAACTCTTTGCGCGTTTCTAAAATAGCCATTAAGTTTTGATAAACAGTTAGCTTTCTGAAAATTGAAGACTCTTGCGGTAAGTAGCCTATGCCTAATCTAGCACGACTATGCATAGGTAAAAGAGTAATATCGTTATCATCTATCAATATTTTACCTTTATCGCTGGGCACAAGACCTACAATCATATAAAACGTGGTTGTTTTGCCTGCGCCGTTAGGGCCAAGTAAGCCAACAATACTGCCAGCTTTTACTTCAAGGCCAACGTTTTTTACAACTTCACGGCCTTTATAGCTCTTTGCTAATAGTTCTGCTTTTAATGTGCTCATGGTTGACCTTTGTCGCTTTTTTTACTTTTTTTAGTTTCAATAGGTACTAAAATTGTATGAACGCGGTCAGTTGAGTTTTCATCTTTTTCGGCACTGATTAGCTGCTGCTCAATGTCATAGGTAATGCTTTTAGCATTTATTTTTTGTCCTGCTTGCGATACCTGTGCATTACCAACAAGCGTTAAAAAACGCTTAGATACATCGTAACGTACTTCGTCAGCACTGGCGCTCATAGTCGTGCCGTCTGATTGCTTCTCTTCAAAGTAGGCAGGGCTACCAGTAGCAATTAATAATTGCTTATTATCACCAAGTTCATCGCGTTTATGTACTTCGAGACGGTCGGCTGTAATACGGCGGTTACCGTGAATAATTTCAACGTTTTTCTCAAAAATCCCGACATTAGCTTTTAATTGACCTTCTTGCTTATCGGCGCTTATTGATATTTGATTTGCAGCAGGCTGTGTATTTGGCTCTGCAGCACTGCTATTAAATGCTAGTATAAGTGTAGGAATAATAAGTGATTTTAATATTTTATTGGTCATAATATATGGTTCGCGTATGGTTAATTAGTTTTATCACTTCGGTTTTTAAGTCGGCTTCTAGGCCTTTGCCGGTGATTTTTAAATTGGGTCCAGTGATGATAACGGGTTGTTCCGAGCGCATTGTTAATAGCTTTATATCTACCTGAATATTATCAGCATTGATTTTGTCTATCATGGCGTTATCGGTTAAGTTTTTGGCAACCACGTTACCTTCTAAAATTAATTGTTTGTCTTCGTATAATGTTGCTTCGTCTGCATTTATTTGCCACGTTTGCTTTTCGTTATATAAAGTAAAAATGGGTTTTTCAAAAAACGTGAAACCTAATTGCTGATATAATTCCATTTTAGCCGCAGTTACTTTGTGGCTGATTGTACCTTGTTCGTCATAGGCTGTTTGTTTGAGTTCAATGGCTATGTAATCAGGCTTGGCAATAACTTCAGGCTCAGTCTGAGGCAAAATATTTGGTTGTGTAAAATAAGGGTACCAAAGCCAAACCATACAGCTAATGAATAAAACGCTTAATATTATGCGCGCTGCATTCATGAACTAGTGCCTTGTGTAGTCAACGCTTTACCATTTTCAAGCATAAGTAAGTCGGTGAGCTCTCTTACTGCACCAAAGCCGCCAGGCATTTGCGTTACATAGTGTGATAAACGTTTAATAAGTGGATGGGCATCATTTACTGCAACAGCAAAGCCGACTAATTCCATAACGGGCATGTCAGGGCCATCATCACCGATATAAGCAATTTGTTCATCGCTAAGGTTGAGTTTGTCTTTTAATTCTTGATAGGCAATGAGCTTATTTTCTTGACCTTGATAAATATGCTGTACGGTTAAGCTGCTCATACGTTGTTGTACTATTTGTGAATGACGACCAGTAATTACAGCCACTTCAAAGCCACTGTTTATAAGCGCTTTAATGCCAAAACCATCTTTTGTATTAAATGCTTTTAGCTCTTCACCTTGATTACCAAGATAAATACGGCCATCAGAAAATACACCATCAATATCGCATATAAGTAGCTTTACTTTTTTAGCGCGTGCTTTTGCATCATCGCTCAGCGGTTGATAGAGTTCTTCAAATTGCATTTATAACACTCCTGCTTTTAATAGGTCTTGCATGTTTAATGCGCCAATAGGTTGGTTTTTCTCATTGACGACGATTAAGCCATTTATACGTTTGTGTTCCATAATATTAAGCGCTTCAGCGGCTAAAATATCTTGTGTAGCCGTAGTACATGACTTAGTCATAACAACATCTATTTGTGTTGTATGAATATCAATTCTTTGCTCTAAAATACGACGTAAATCGCCATCGGTAAATAATCCCACGAGCTGCTGATTTTCATCAACAATGGCTGTCATGCCTAAACCTTTGGCGGACATTTCAATAAGGGCGTCTTTAATTGTTTGTGAAACGCTAATAATAGGTGTATTTGCGCCACCGTGCATAACATCTTTTAAAGTAAGCAGTAAGCGCTTGCCTAAACTACCACCTGGGTGAGATAGCGCGAAGTCATCAGCTGTAAAGCCGCGGGCTTCTAATAGTGCAACTGCCATGGCATCGCCCATCGCAAGCGTTGCAGTGGTGCTTGATGTAGGAGCTAGACCCAATGAACAGGCTTCTTTTTCTACTTTAATACACACATGTACATTAGCAAGGGTCGCCATGGTTGATTGCGTATTGCCAGTCATCGATATCATTTTGGCACCAAGTCGTTTTAAAACCGGAATGATATTTAAAACTTCGCTGGTCTCTCCTGAATTAGAAATAAGCATAACCACGTCATTTTTAGTGATCATACCTAAATCACCATGACTTGCTTCACCAGGGTGAACAAAAAATGCAGGGCTGCCAGTACTCGCAAGAGTGGCCGCAATTTTATTGCCAATATGACCTGATTTACCCATGCCAATGACAATAATACGGCCTTCGCAGTCGTACATTAATTGGCACGCGTTATTAAAATTCTCATCTACATATTGTGCAATATCACTAAGTGCTTGGCGCTCAACATCTAAAACGCGAAGACCTTGTTCAATAAAATTTAGCGTTGCCATCATTTACCCTACTTGACTAAAAATATACCCTTGGTAACCCAAAAACGCTATTAGCAATAAGCCGCCTTCTACTCTATTGATACGTTGGGTGCCTCTAAAGTTCAATGACATAATAATAAGAGCAAGTGTTGCACCAATCATAATCAATACGTCTCGACTTACTAATGATGGGTCAATGGCAGAAGGGTTAATGATACCTGCAAGTGGTAATACCGCTAGAATATTAAATATATTTGAGCCAACAATATTACCTAGTGCTAAATCATCTTCATTTTTAAGTACACCAGCTACCGAAGCTGCAAGCTCTGGCAAGCTAGTACCAATGGCAATAATTGTTAAGCCAATGACTAAGTCGCTTAAGCCGAAGTATTTTGCAATGTCTACGGCTGAACCTATTAAAAAATGAGAGCTAACAGGTAGGAGTATCATGCCTATAACTAACCAAAATATCGCTTTTTTTGTAGGTACATCGTTAGGGACGTCGTCGCAGGCTTCTGAGACAAATGGGTCATCTTGGTTTTTTGCACGCATAGATACAATAATTAACCCACCGATGAACACGATAAAGCCAACTAAAAGTGCAACACCTTCATTAAATGAAAAGTAGTTATCCGAAAAGACATACCAAGTAGCAAGAGATACTAGCATTACCAATGGCATTTCGCGTTTTAACGTACTAGATGAAACTGAAAGAGGGCGAAATAAAGCTGTGATACCTAACACAAGTAAAATGTTTGTAATGTTAGAGCCAACAGCATTACCAACGGCTGTGTCGGTTTTGTTAGCCAGAGCTGCAGAGGCTGAAACCATCATTTCGGGCGCTGAAGAGCCCATAGCTACCACGGTTAAACCAACAATAAGTGTAGGTACACCAAAGTTTTTAGCAAGAGCCGCAGCGCCATAAACAAACCTGTCTGCACTCCAAACAAGAGCTGCAAAACCAAGAATTAAAATAACAAACGAGGTAACCATTGTGTTAAGCCAGTTATACAAAATACGGATGGCGCGAATAGTAACAAAAGCCAAGATGAAAGTATAAATAAAAGAGTAAGGTCAACTACGTAACAATGCTGCTTTTAAACAGCTAATTTAAAAATTTAAGCCGGGGTTAAGCTGTTTTGAGCGAGTCTTATAATCCTTTTCACGGATGTATTACAAAATCTTACGAATTGTTTTTTCCATCTTTGACAAAAAAGCTTTAAAATAGGTGCACTAGTGAACATTTTTATGGAGAGCGACTTGTCGCAATCAATAGTAGAAGTCAAGGATGTTAGCTTTTCGAGAGGCAATAGAACTATATATAAAAATATGAGTTTTAGCGTTCCTAAAGGTAAAATTACTGCGATCATGGGGCCAAGCGGAATTGGCAAAACCACTATGTTGCGTTTAATTGGTGGTCAGCTTAAACCCGATTCAGGTGATATTTTATTTGAAGGTGGCAGCATTCCTAAAATGTCTCGTAAAGAGTTATACGAAGCACGTACTAAAATGAGCATGCTTTTTCAAAGTGGTGCGCTGTTTACTGATATGTCGGTATTTGACAATATTGCGTTTCCTATAAGAGAGCACACAAAGCTAAGTGAAGACCTTATTCGATTAGTTGTATTAATGAAGCTGCAAGCGGTTGGGCTACGTGGCGCTAAAGATTTAATGCCCTCTGAGTTATCAGGCGGTATGGCAAGACGTGCTGCACTTGCGCGCGCTATAGCACTTGATCCAGAGCTAATCATGTACGATGAGCCATTTGCAGGACAAGATCCTATTTCGATGGGCGTATTGGTTAAGCTAATTAAGTCGCTTAACGAGGTATTAGGTTTATCGTCTTTAATTGTGACGCACGATGTGACAGAGGTAATGAGTATTGCCGATCACGTTATAATTATCGCTGATCAAGGGGTAATTGGTTGTGGTACCCCAGATGAAATGCGTAATCACGAATCTCCTTTAGTTCAACAGTTTTTAAAAGGCTTGTCGGATGGTCCGGTTCCATTTCATTTTCCGGCTCAAGCTTATGCAGACGAGCTGCTTGGAGAAAAAGCATAATGTTGGATTTATTTCAAAAGCTAGGGCATAAAACGCTAGGACGCTTTGCGGCTCTCGGTCGTTCAGCTTATATGCTGTTTAGTGCATTAGCGCATGTTCCTAATTTTAAAAAAGGCACACCGTTACTTGTTCGCCAGCTTTATATGGTGGGTTCGCAATCGTTACTGATTATTATGGTGTCGGGCTTGTTTATCGGCATGGTATTGGCTTTACAAGGTTACACCGTATTAGTTGGTTATGGCGCTGAGGATAGTTTAGGGCCGTTAGTGGCACTGAGTTTATTGCGAGAACTGGGCCCGGTTGTTACTGCATTACTGTTTGCAGGACGCGCAGGCAGCGCATTGACTGCTGAAATTGGCTTAATGAAAGCAACAGAGCAGCTTTCATCACTTGAGATGATGGCAATCGATCCGCTAAAACGTATTATTGCACCACGCTTTTGGGCGGGTTTTATAAGCATGCCATTGCTTGCCTTGATATTTTCAGCCGTAGCAATTATAGGCGCTCATTTAGTGGGTGTAGATTGGCTGGGGGTTGATACAGGTAGTTTTTGGTCAATCATGCAATCACAAGTGTCGTTTCAGCAAGACATACTAAACGGTATTATTAAGAGTTTTGTATTCGCCATAGTGGTGACCTGGATTGCGCTTTATAAAGGATATGACTGTGTGCCGACCTCCGAAGGGATCAGCAAAGCAACCACCGAAACGGTTGTTCATTCGTCATTAGCAGTTTTAGGTTTTGACTTTATTTTGACAGCGGTAATGTTTACCAGCTAATAGGGTATAGATAATGAATTCACGGAAATTAGAAATTTTAGTTGGTTTTTTTGTAGCACTTGGCATTTTAGCGTTTGCGATGCTTGCACTTAAAGTTGCCAACTCAGGTATTAGTGGCTCTGGCGAAACATATACGCTTAATGCCAAGTTTGAAAACATTGGCTCGTTAAAAGCGCGTGCGCCGGTAAAAGTAGGTGGTGTTGTAATTGGTCGAGTTGAATCAATTTATGTTCACCCACAAGAGTTTTTACCAGTGGTAAACATGACCATTGATGCACAGTATTTATGTCGTTTTTCAGACACAAGCTCAATCTCTATTTTAACGTCGGGTATTTTAGGTGAGCAGTATTTAGGTATTCACCCTGTCATTTCTCCAGATTCGGCTAAACAACGTTGCTTAGGCGAAACAGTGACTGAAAACAAGCAAGATGAAGCAATTGACGATTTGTTTGGTGTGGAAAGTAAAGCACTAGGTGATGGTGATTCAATTACTGATACTAAGTCTGCCATTGTACTTGAAGAATTAATCGGGCAGTTTTTATTCAACCAAGGTAGTGAGTAATTATTATGTTGAAAAAGTTTTTAGCTATTGTAGCAATTGGCACAATGACGCTAACTCAAAGCGTAAGTGCAGCAGATGTTAAATTGGTCGATCCAAATAAAATGGTACGCCAAGTTGCCGATAATACATTTGCACGTATTAAAAAAGATCAGCCATTAATTGTTAAAGATCAAGAGCATCTTCGCGTAATCGTTGAAGAAGAATTAATGCCTTATATCGACTACAAATATGCAGCACTTCGCGTACTAGGTAGTGAAGTATCTAAAGTCCGTGCA
The DNA here is from genome assembly GCF_001974875.1 of Pseudoalteromonas sp. EB27. Lineage (GTDB taxonomy): Bacteria > Pseudomonadota > Gammaproteobacteria > Enterobacterales > Alteromonadaceae > Pseudoalteromonas. The sequence goes on along the minus strand of NZ_MTQD01000001.1, from coordinate 449,539 downwards.
ATTACCGACGAAGCTGAAAAAGCTAAAGCAATTAAAGAAATTCAACGCTTTATTGGTGTGTTTAGAGAGTATTTAGTTGCTACTTATGCAGGTGTATTCACTCAATATACAAACCAGAAAGTTGAGTTTGGTGCCGAGCAAGCATTTAAAGGCAAAGACGTAGTTGTTGTTAAGACTAAAATTATTGAAGACGGTAAACCTGATATCAGAATCGATTTTAAAGTACGCGAAGACCGCGACGGTGAATGGCGCGCGTACGATATGATTGCTGAAGGTATTAGTTTACTAGATGCAAAACAAAGTGAACTACAAGGTATTTTGCGCCAGCAAGGTATTGATAATGTAAGTAACCTTTTAGAGCAAAAGAGTCAGCTACCAGTTCAGTTTAGAGGCAGTAACTCGAATGACTAAATTGGCAATAAGCCAAGTTGATGGACAACATTTTCGAGTAAGCGGTGAGCTTACTCGAAATTCAATTGGCGATGAACAGCTTCTGAACAACAAGTTATTAACTAAGCATAAAATCATCTATTTCGACCTAAGTGGAGTATCTAGGGTTGACACAGCGGGCTTAGCTTGGTTAATTCACTCTTTTGCAGAATTAAAGCAGCAAGGCATTCGCCTTGAATTGCAAAACCTACCTGAGCAATTGCAAAATTTAATGCAATTGGGTCAGGTTACAACCCTATTTGAGTGAGAGTTATGGAAACTAGCCAAGTCGAAACATTATTACGCGAAGAACTTCAATTAGCTGAAGTACATGTAAAAGCCAATGGTAGCCATTATGAAGTTGTTGCAGTAGGCGAATGCTTTGACGGTTTAAGCCGAGTTAAAAAGCAGCAGCTAGTCTATGGTCCATTAATGAATACAATTTCAGATGGCACAATTCACGCAGTATCTATTCGTGCATTTACTCCCGTAGAGTGGAAGCGTGAACAAAAATTTATTTTACCGCAATAAATAGGGCCTCTTAATGGATCAATTTGTAATTCAAGGTGGTACTTCACTTGCTGGTGAAGTGACTATTTCTGGCGCTAAAAATGCCGCACTTCCTATTTTGTTTGCTTCATTATTAGCTGATGGAAAAAGTACATTTACTAATGTACCGCGCCTTCGCGATATAGTGACCACTGAAGCCTTATTAAAAACTCTAGGTGCTGATGTTAATTGGCACGGCGATACGCTAGTGATTGACGGCGCAACGGTTAATAAAACATTAGCGCCATACGACTTAGTTAAGCAAATGCGTGCCTCTGTACTTGCATTAGGCCCTTTAGTTGCACGTTTTGGTGAAGCTCAAGTGTCTTTACCTGGTGGGTGTGCTATTGGTGCTCGTCCTGTTGATATACATATTCAAGGTTTGGAGCGCATGGGCGCGGTAATTAACGTTGAAAATGGTTATATTAATGCCAAGGTAAACGGGCGCTTAAAAGGCGCTGAAATCTTTATGGAAATGGTAAGCGTAGGCGCTACTGAAAACCTATTGATGGCAGCTGCTCTTGCTGATGGCAAAACCATACTTGATAATGCTGCTCGCGAGCCCGAAATAATTGATTTAGCTAATTGCTTAATTGCGATGGGCGCTAAAATCACAGGTGCAGGAACCAGCCGCATTGAAGTTGAAGGCGTTGAGCGTTTAGCAGGATGCGAGCACAGTATTTTACCAGATAGAATTGAGACTGGTACGTTTTTAGTCGCGGCAGCAATGGCAGGCGGTGAAGTACTTTGTAAAAACACTGACTTTCACTCCCTTGAGCCTGTGATTGAAAAATTACGCGCAACCAATGCACACCTAGAGGTGAATAACGACAGTATTTATCTTGATATGCGCGGCCGAGAACTAAGAGCCGTTAATATTAAAACAGCCCCACACCCAGGTTTTCCTACGGATATGCAAGCTCAGTTTACAGCATTGAATGTAGTAGCAAATGGTAGTGCGACTATTACAGAAACGATTTTTGAAAACCGTTTCATGCATGTACCAGAGTTACAGCGTATGGGCGCTAATATTCGTTTGGAAGGACATACCGCAATTTGTGGTGAGACTGAAAGCTTAACGGGTGCGCAAGTGATGGCAACCGATCTACGCGCTTCAGCTAGTTTAATTTTGACGGGTATAGTGGCTCAAGGTGAAACGGTCGTTGATCGTATTTATCACGTTGATAGAGGTTATCAGCGCATTGAAGATAAGCTAAGTGCGTTAGGTGCAAATATTAAACGTAGAAGTAGCTAAGTAGATACTTAACTAATTACACAATTTTGAAAAAAGGTCGGATATGCGAATTGCTATCCGACTTTTTTATTGACGATTTATGCAGGTTGGTATTATTCTTTATTAAAGCTTTGTTTCAAGCTCAGCTACCACCACCATGATTTTTTCTATTTTCCCATCTCTGTAAAGCTCAAACTCTATTTCTTTACCTGGCTCTGTATTACCTATTTCTTCCAGCACTTTTTGTGGGTTTGCTACCGAGAGGCCTGCAATTTTAATAACGATATCTTGCTCTTCAATGCCCGCTTGCCATGCTGGACCCAAAGGGTCTAAATTAGTAATTCGCATGCCCGTAACGGGAGTTAGGCTGTCGTTTACTTCTTTACCGGTACTATCTACTGCTGTGCCTTCGAAGCCTAGATAGCCACGTACAACACGACCATGACGAATGAGTTTTCCCATTACTTTTTTAGCAAGCGAGTAAGGCACCGCAAAGAATATTCCTTGAATATTCAGATTCTCACGCGTTTTAAACTGCGCAGAGGTAATACCGACTAAATCACCATTGGAGTTAACTAATGCGCCGCCAGAGTTGCCCACGTTAATAGCCGCATCCATTTGTAATAAGTTATTGTACGGACTGTCTGTAATCTTTTGCTTACCCGTTGCGCTAATGATGCCTTGCGTGATTGTTTGACCTAAATTAAGCGGGTTACCTATAGCAAGTACCACATCGCCTACGCTCGATACATAGCTATCATCGACAGGAATGACCGGAAGGTGATCTGCATTTATTTTAAGTAAGGCTAAATCAGTAATGGTATCAAAACCAATTAGCTGCACATCAAAGAAGCGTCGACCATCGGTTAGAATAACCATAATTTGATCTGCGTTATTAACAACATGGTAGTTAGTAAGAATATAACCGTCTTGCGACATGATGACGCCAGAGCCTAGCTCTTGTACTGTGTTTTTTCTTTTATAACGGGGTTCTTTGGAAATGCTTTCTGAAAAAATAGTAACCACAGAAGGAGCTGCTCGTTTAACTGCATCAGAAAAACTCAGGTGACCCGCACTCATAGCGCTTGGTAGGGGAACATTTGGAAGTAAGGCCGCTCGCATATTAGGGCTGAAAAAAACCACTAAAAAAGCAATACTTAGGCCTGCAAATAAAGGGGGAAGAATAAATTTTATTAGTTTCAGCACGATTTTCTTATTATGTAAGTGAGCAATCTCTTTATGATGACATAAAAAAAATAACAGCGGCAAGTGCCACTGTTATTTTTATTACATTAATAGTGTGATTTATTACTGAATTAAAATAAATATGGACTCACGACCACGTTGCACGCCAAGTACTATATTACCTTTTGTACTGTCGATGATTTTATTCATGTCGCGAATCGTTTCAACTCGTTGACGATTCACTTGCATAATAATATCACCCTCTTCAAGGCCAACACGGGCAGAAGGTGAGCGAGGATCTACAGAAGTAATCTCAACACCTTTATTGCTATTTTTTTGCACGTTTTCAAGCGTCGCGCCTTGGAATGCGGGATGGAGCTCTTCACCGGTCGCTGTAACACCTGATGCACCATCAAGGGTTACTTTTACTGTTTTAATTTTACCATCGCGGTAAATGCCTAATTTTATCTCGCGGCCTTCACCCAAGGTCGCTATTTTGCTGCGAAGTTCGTGGAACCCGCTAATATCTCCCCCGTTAATGCTAACAATAACATCACCAGCTTCAATACCTGCTTTACTTGCGGCAGTGTCGTCCATTACTTGCATTACATAAGCACCTTGTTTGACATCAAGTTGCTGTGCTTTTGCAAGTCCTGCATCAAGTGGGCGACCAGAAATACCTAGCGAGCCTCGACGTACTTCACCATGTTCAATAATTTGATCAACTAGATTTTTCATCATATTAGATGGAATGGCAAACCCAATACCCACGTTGCCGCCAGAAGCACCTAAAATAGCAGTATTAATACCAATCAACTCACCATTTAAGTTAACTAATGCACCGCCAGAGTTACCTTGGTTAATAGCAGCATCGGTTTGAATGAAATCTTCGTAACCTTCAATGTTTAAACCACTACGGCCAAGTGCACTAACAATACCTGATGTTACTGTATGGCTAAGTCCAAATGGATTACCAATCGCAACCGCAAAGTCACCCACTCGTAAACTATCTGAGTTTGCGAGTTTTATTTCAGTTAAGTCATCAGCGTCTATTTGTAAAAGAGCGATATCAGATTCTGTATCAGTACCAATCTTAGTTGCTTCAAATTCACGGCCATCTTCGAGAGTAACTACCATTTTTTCGGCATCTTGAATAACATGATTGTTAGTTACCACATAGCCTTCATCGGCATTAATAATTACCCCTGAGCCTAAACCACTAAATTGGCGTTTTTGACTGCGGGGCTGCTGTTGTCCAAAAAAGTATTCGAGTGGATCTGCGCGGCGGCGTACTTCTTTAGAGCCTGAAACTTGGATACTTACAACACCAGGAGATATTTGCTCTAGCATGGGAGCAAGAGTAGGTAGTAGTTGACCATTTACTGCAATTGGCATTTTTGCATAAGACGCTACAGGACTCATTAATAAGCTTGTAGATAGAATAGCTGCGCTGATAAGTGATAATTTCATTTTCATAGTCAGGGATAACTCCACTTAAGATAAAGCAAAAACCAAAAAGGGCTACTTTACAGCAGCCCTTTTTGGTTTGTTTAGATAAAACAACAAAGCTGTTATATCTAAAGACTATGGGGTCTAAAAAAAGTTCATCAAGATGCTTTAGAATGTTCTGAAACTTTATTTTGACCAGCAAATAAACCAGATTCACCTGATACATAATCAGCGGGTTGCGCTGCAGCAGATGAGCGATCTGAACTACGTTCTTTTAAAGACGCCTGCAATTGCTCAGTGGTTTCTTTAGAAAAGAATGGTTCCGCTGGTACTTTATTTCTATCTTCTAGAAGAAGCTGGTTTGTTTCTTCAACGTGACTAAGCAATTGGTCATAGTTTTCTTTCATTTTATTTACGAGCTTACCCGTATTTGCTAAATGATCAGCGACATCTTGGCGATACTGCTCTAATGCGTTTTCAGCTTGCTCAGCCTGTTCTTTTAATTCATCTTGTTTGAACTGTTTTTTAGTAACAAATGCACCAATAAAAAATGCTACTACAGCAACAATAACAACCAAACCTACCCACATAACTGTGCCCATAAAAACTACCCCTTTGGGAAAATAACTAACGAATGCTTGATTCAATTATAAATCATACTAAGTGTAATATACCCCGAGTTATGATGCGTGTTAATATACTTTGCAAATTAAACTGTGTTTTAACTGTAAATAGATATGACTCCTTGGCAAACATACCAACAAGACTTGAAGCGAGATGACTTTGTACACGACGCAGCACAAGAAAATGCTGTGCGCCATTTACAACGTCTGTACGATGACTTAACTCAGGCAAAGCCTGCACCAAAAGGTTTTTTTGCTAAGTTATTCAGCAAAGATGAACCAGCGCCTATAAAAGGTTTGTACTTTTGGGGTGGAGTAGGGCGTGGTAAAACTTATTTAGTTGACACTTTTTACGAATCACTACCGGGCACGCGTAAAATGCGCGTGCATTTTCATCGGTTTATGCACCGAGTGCATAATGAGCTTAAGAAATTAAATAATACGGCTAATCCATTAGAAAAAATAGCCGACATTTTCAAAGCAGAAACAGACATAATATGCTTTGATGAGTTTTTTGTTCAAGACATTACCGATGCCATGCTGCTAGGTGGGTTAATGGAAGCGCTATTTGCACGGGGTATAGTACTTGTTGCTACCTCTAATATAGTGCCTGATGAGCTTTACAGAAATGGCCTGCAGCGTGCACGCTTTGTTCCTGCTATAGAACTGGTTAAGCTTAATACAGAGATAGTTAATGTAGATTCAGGTATTGATTATCGATTACGTACCTTAGAGCAAGCCGAAATTTTTCATAGTCCGTTAGATGAAGATGCAGATAAAAACCTATTTGAATACTTCGACAAGTTATCACCAGAGCCTGGACAATTAGATGAGCCGATAGAAATAGAAGGGCGAAAAATCAAAACGCGAAAAGTAGCTAAATGCGTTGTGATGTTTGAGTTTAGTGAATTATGCGAAACGCCTCGTAGTCAAGTCGATTACATGGAAATTAGCCGCCTATATAATACGGTTATTATTTCTAACGTTAAACAGCTTGGGCAGACTAATGATGATGCCGCTAGACGTTTTATTGCTTTAGTGGATGAATTTTATGAGCGTCACGTAACTTTAATTATATCGGCTGAAAAACCTATTACCGAACTTTATACTCAAGGTAATTTAAACTTTGAATTTAAGCGCTGTATAAGCCGTTTGCAAGAAATGCAATCTTTAGAGTATTTAGCTAGAGAGCATTTGGTCTAAAAAAGTAGGCAAAAGTGTAATAGGTTAGCCATTAAAAATAAGAGGTATGTATATAGTACTTCTTATTTATGAAATTTCTTGTGGAAAAAACAACCGGCGAGTAGCAATGTGTTTTAAGTGCTGGTATACTCCCGCGTCTGCCACGTTGCGTTCTATGCCCTCATATAGTCTAGCCACTTGTGAGCGGCGCAAAAGTCTAAAACTCGAAGGGGTTATAGCAAACTTAGAGCAGTAGTTAATATTAACTACTTGTGGTTTTAATTGAAAAACATTGGATTTTTATAAATGAAAACGTTTGTTGCTAAACCAGAAACAGTAAAACGTGACTGGTACGTAGTTGACGCTGAAGGTAAAACTTTAGGTCGCATCGCTACTGAAATCGCTCATCGCCTACGCGGTAAGCATAAAGTTGAATATACACCGCACGTAGATACTGGTGATTACATCATCGTTATCAACGCTGAAAAAGTTACTGTAACTGGTAACAAATTCAAAAACAAAGTGTACTATTCACACTCTGGTTTTCCAGGTGGTCTTAAGTCTACTACTTTTGATAAACTTCAAGCTGCAAAGCCTGAAATGATCATCGAGAAGGCTGTTAAGGGCATGTTGCCACGTGGTCCTTTAGGCCGCGCTATGTACCGTAAACTTAAAGTTTACACAGGTACTGAGCACAACCATGCTGCACAACAGCCTCAGGTTCTAGACATTTAAGGAGCACCATCATGGCAAATCAATACTACGGTACAGGTCGTCGTAAAAGTTCAAGTGCTCGCGTATTCTTACGCCCAGGCACTGGTAACATCGTAATCAACAAACGCTCTCTTGAAGAGTATTTTGGTCGCGAAACAGCACGCATGGTTGTTCATCAAGCTCTTGAGCTAGTTGATATGACTGAAAAATTTGACCTTTACATCACCGTTGCCGGTGGTGGTACAACTGGTCAAGCTGGTGCTATCCGTCACGGTATCACTCGTGCACTTATGGAGTTTGACGAATCATTACGTCCACAACTTCGTAAAGCAGGTTTTGTTACACGTGATGCACGTAAAGTTGAACGTAAGAAAGTGGGTCTTAAGAAAGCGCGTAAGCGTCCACAGTTCTCAAAACGTTAATCTATACGTTATCAAGAATTCAAAAACCCAGCTTATGCTGGGTTTTTTGTTTTCAAATCAAAATGTTTACATTTTCAATTTACTATAAATTTGTTTATTGCGACTGCCATACAAGGTGATTGCAGCAATTAATGATGATCAAATTTATTAATAACTGCGTATTAATCGAACGAAAGTTAAAAAATACTCAGATAGCTGCAAAAAAGTTAAATAATTATCGTAATTAGTTTAAATCCATCAGTTAATTGGTGGAATTTTTTGCTACAATTGTCCGGTAAGTAAAATGAGCGGTTTAACAACACTATGTACAGTTTTTACTGTTTCCTCTTAGTGATGTTGATCTTGGTCAGTATATTGTTTTTACAGAAGCGTTATTATAGTCGTTCGGCTTTATTCTCGAGCTAGCTTAATCAAATTTTTGATCAAGTCAGGTTTATTCGAGCATGGGGCTTTGAATAACCTTGTTTTAATCAAGGGTTTTAATTATGATCGCTTCTATTTTAAAAATTTCGAATAATTAACCTGCTGTAACTGATGTTCTCAATATAGCAAGTGTTGAGAATCATAGTGGAGATAAGTGGATGAGCAATGCGCCTGTAGACAATGGCCGACGTCGCTTTTTAACCATAGCTACCTCTGTTGTAGGTGGTGTTGGTGCGGCTGGGGCTGCTGTTCCTTTTATTGCGTCTTGGAATCCAAGTGAGCGAGCTAAATCTGCGGGTGCGCCTGTAGAAGTAGATATCAGCAAACTTGAACCGGGACAATTAATACGTGTCGAGTGGCGTGGTAAACCTGTATGGGTTGTATCACGTACCCCAAAAATGCTTGAGCAGATGAAAGAACATGAAGGTCAACTTCGTGATCCACAATCGCAAGAGCCACAACAATTAGAATCATCAACAAATGATTACCGTTCATTACGTCCAGAAATCTTTCTGGCTGTAGGTATTTGTACGCATTTAGGATGTTCGCCAGGCTTTTTACAAGGTAACTTTGGTGAAAAAGTAGAAGGGACTGATGACGGTTTCTACTGCCCGTGCCACGGTTCTAAATTTGATATGGCTGGCCGTGTATTTCAATCGGTACCTGCACCATTAAACTTAGAAATACCACCTTATACTTTTCTAGATGAAACCACTATTTTAGTGGGCGAAGAAAGAGGGGTAGCCTAATGTTTGGTAAGATTATTGGTTGGATAGACGACCGAATCCCAATGACACGTGTTTGGAACATGCACATTGCACAGTATCCAGCACCTAAAAACTTTAACTTCTGGTACTTTTTTGGCTCTCTAGCCATGTTAGTACTAGTAAACCAAATCCTTACAGGTATTTGGTTAACGATGAACTTTGTTCCATCTGCTGAGGGCGCATTCGCCTCGGTAGAGTACATCATGCGTGATGTAGAATATGGCTGGTTATTACGTTATTTGCACTCAACAGGTGCATCGGCGTTTTTCATCGTTGTATATATGCATATGTTCCGTGGCATGATCTACGGTTCTTATCAAAAACCACGTGAGTTACTGTGGTTATTTGGTATGTTTATTTTCTTAGCGCTAATGGCTGAAGCATTCATGGGGTATTTATTACCATGGGGGCAAATGTCGTTCTGGGGCGCACAGGTAATCATCTCTTTATTCGGGGCTATTCCGGTTATTGGTGATGACTTAACACTTTGGATACGTGGTGACTACGTTATATCTGGTGCAACGCTTAACCGCTTCTTTGCATTACATGTAATTGCACTACCACTGGTTATTGTAATCTTAGTTTTCTTACACATTGTTGCTCTACACGAAGTGGGTTCAAACAACCCTGAAGGTATTGAGATTAAACGTAAGAAAGGCTCAGTAGCTGAAGAAGATAAGCCTAAATTTAAATTTCACGAGTATTACACTGACAAGAAAGATATTGTTGATGCGATACCGTTCCACCCTTACTACACAGTTAAAGATATTGTGGGTGTGGTTGGTTTCTTAATATTGTTTTGTTGGGTTGTGTTCTTTATGCCTGCGATGAATGGCTTCTTTTTAGAAGGTCCAAACTTCGAGGCAGCTAACCCACTTAAAACACCTGAGCATATTTTCCCGGTTTGGTACTTTACGCCATTCTATGCAATCTTACGTGCAATCCCTGATAAGTTAATCGGTGTTGCGGCGATGGGTGCATCAATTGTGGTACTTGCGTTACTACCTTGGGTAGACCGTGGTAGAGTTAAATCGGTTCGTTACCGTTGTGGTTTCCATAAATGGAACATTGCAGGTTTTGTTGTTACTTTCGTTCTTTTAGGTTGGGTGGGTGCAACTCCTCAAACTGATCTGAAAACGATTATTTCTCAAATCTGTACTGTGACTTACTTTATGTTCTTCGTACTGTTATTTGTATACAGTAAGAACGAAAAAACTAAGCCATTGCCAGAGAGGTTAACGAAATGATGAAGAAGCTACTTATTGGTTTATTTGCTTTATCAGTAAACTTGTTACCTAACATGGTTATGGCAGCGGGTCCGTCGGTTCCTTTAATGGAGGCCAATAACGACCTTACTGATCAAGCATCTTTACAGCGCGGTGCAAAGTTGTTCATGAACTACTGTCTTGGTTGTCACCAAATGCAGTATCAACGTTATGAACGCACTTTTCGTGATATAGGTATCCCAACAGAAGTTGGTTTAGAACAGTTGATTTTTGACGGTTCTAAAGTAGGTAGCCATATTACTAACGCGATTACAAAAGACGATGCAGCAAAATGGTTTGGTGCGGCTCCGCCGGATTTAACGCTAATTGCGCGTGTAAAATCACCAGATTATATTTACACGTACTTAAAATCGTTTTATAAAGATGAATCTCGCCCGTTTGGGGTTAACAATATTGTTTTCCCATTAGTAGGTATGCCTCACGTTCTTCAAGAACTACAAGGTTTACCAACGCCTATTACTAAAGAAGTAGAAGAACATGGACACACAGTGACCAAAGTTATTGCTACTGAAACAGATGGTACGGGCGAATTAAGTGTAGATGAATACGACCAAGCTGCTCGTGATTTAACGAACTTCCTTGAATACGTGGGTGAACCTTCACGTCTTGAATCGGAAGCGCTAGGTATTAAGGTAATAGGATTTTTAATCATCCTGTTTATCTTGGCATTTATGCTTAAGAAAGAATACTGGAGAGATGTTCATTAGGTTGAACATTTTTAAAGGTAATTTTGCAATAGGGGCTTAAGCCCCTTTTGCTGTTTTAGTTATTTAATGGAGGTATAGGCATGGCCGTAGCTGCCAATAAGCGCCCTGTAATGACCCTTTTTTCTGGTGCTAACTGTATGTATAGCCACCAAGTACGTATTGTACTTGCGGAAAAAGGTGTAAGTGTAGATATTCATTTGGCTGAAAAAGATAACTTGCCAGAAGCACTTCACGAAATTAACCCTTACGGTACAGTGCCAACACTGATTGACCGTGAGCTTGGTTTATATCAGGCAAACATCATCATGGAATACCTTGATGAACGTTTTCCTCATCCTCCACTAATGCCTGTTTACCCGGTAATGCGTGGTCGTAGCCGTTTAATGATGCATCGTATTGATACTGACTGGTACAGCCTAGCTGACAAAATCAGTAACAACACATCAGATGCGGCTCAAGCTCGTAAAGAGCTAACAGAAGCATTACTTGCTGTAGCACCTATTTTTAGCGAAGCACCTTACTTTATGAGTGAAGAGTTTAGCTTAGTAGATTGTTATTTAGCTCCACTATTGTGGCGTTTACCAGAGTTTGGTATTGAGCTTAATGGTGCAGGTTCTAAAGAGCTTAAAGAGTACATGATCCGTTTATTTGAACGTGAGTCATTCCAAGCCTCTTTAACTGAAGCTGAGCGTGAGATCCGTTTATAATGACGCCTAATCGTCCTTATTTATTACGTGCTTTTTTTGATTGGATAGTCGATAACGAGTGTACACCGCATTTAGTGGTAGACGCTGGATTTGCAAATGTACAAGTGCCAACACAATTTGTTCAAGACGGACAAATTGTTTTAAACATAAGTCCATCAGCGGTCACACAGTTTTCGTTAGACTTAACCCAACTTAGCTTCAATGCGCGCTTTGGTGGTCAGCCAATGCAAGTGTATGTACCTCTAGGTGCTGTGCTTGCAATATACGCGCGTGAAAATGGCGAAGGAACAGTCTTTACCGCAGATGAGTTTTTAGAGGACGAAGACGATTTTGTGCCAGAGCTTGAAAGTGTTGAGTCATCAGCTGAGTTTACTGATGAAACATCACCAGAAAAGCCTGAGAAGAAAAAAGGCTCTCATTTACGCGTTATTAAATAATAAGTAAATGCCAAAAAAAAACCGCTAATTAGCGGTTTTTTTATGTCTGTATTTTGTATTTATAGGTATTCAAACACTTTAACTACGCGCTCTACGCCAGATACATTACGGGCAATATTTACAGCTTGAGTTGACTCAGAGTCAGATACTAAACCCATTAAAAATACTTCAGCGTTTTCTGTAACCACTTTAATATTATTACTACTAATGTCTTTTGCTGTTAGAAGCTGGCCTTTTACTTTAGAAGTAAGCCAAGAGTCGTGAGTTTGTGTAGTAATGCCAATATTTGAACCAATACGAATTTGGTTATGTATTTTACGAATGCCAGAAACGCCTTCAATGGTGCGCTGCGCTTCGTTTCTCATTTCTTCATTTGCTACTTGGCCAACAAGTAAAACAATACCATTAACGCTTACAGCGCTTATATTAGCGAACTTTTCAAGACGTTCTACTTCACTAAGTGCAATACTGGCTTTTATTTCAATATTGTTATCATCAATTTGTGAACCAATGGTACGGCGGTCGTTCGCTGCAGTTACTGCACTGGCTGTACCTGCAACAACAGCTGCGGCGCAGCCTTGAAGTAATACAACAGTACCTAAAACAATAAGAGAGCGTTTAAACATAATTTTCATCCTGAGGGAAAAGCGTTAAATCAACAAGTTCGCTTAAACAATGTAAGTTCACTAAATGGGATTCGATAATGCGGCTAGGGCGTTTAGATGGAGATCTAATTTCAACATCATTAGGACCAAGTAGACCAACCAACTCACCACCATCATCACCAACCATAACTATGACCTTCATATCTTTAGTTAGTGCAGCTTCAACGGCAGAAATAACATGCTTTTCGTTACCGTTTATAGCCAGTACCAACAATAAATCGCCTTGCTGGGCAAAAGCACGGACTTGACGAGCAAATGTATCGTGATCGTCTACCTGAGTACTTTGTCCAAGGTTAACGTTTTCTTGCGATAGAGCAATTGCAGGTAAGCAAGGACGTTCGGTTTCATAATGATTAACCAATACACCGGCCATATGCTGGGCGAGCATGTGGCAATTTGCAGTACCGCAGCAAATGAGTTTATTTCCGTTGATCAGACTTTGTGCAATAGTAAATGCAGCTGACTCAAGCGCACTCGGTAGTACTTCACCCGCAGCGATTTGAACTTGAATGCTCTCTGTAAAAATTTCTTTAATTGTATCTTGCATAGCCTACCAATAATTTATCTTTATCTTTGTATTTGTGTTTAAAATACATTTTTCAGCCAATTAATATTAGGAGATGCTTCTCCTGTAATGGCTACATAATCAATTCTTAGCGCTTGGTTAGTCAAATTTTTAGCTGCTAAGTAATGATAAATACTACGTTTTAATCGAGCTTGCTTTTGTGGGCTAAGCGCATAGTTAGCGCCGCCACGAGCATTATTTTTACGAAACTTAACCTCAACAAATACAAGGGTGTTACCTTCTTTCATAATGACATCAAGCTCACCAAAGGGGCAGTAATAATTACGTTCAATAGGCGTTAACCCTTGAGTAACTAAGTATTTTTGCGCTTCAAGCTCATAATACTGGCCTTTTTCGCGACTATTGTGCCACAGCTCTTTAAACCACGACATGTCGCCCCCTTACTTAATTAAGTTTAATTTATAGTTTGCATCTCACTTGCTGATTGCATAAACAATGGCACAGGACGCTGCGTTTTTAATTGCACAGATTTAATACGACGATTTGTGTATTGAGCCCAGTCGAGCATACGTTCTATATGACCGCTAGTATTAACTGATAATTTACCGCTTAGGCCACTGTATTGATTACCTGGCATTACGCTTAACTGCCTAATATCAGGTAATACAGATACTGCATCGTATGCCATTGCAAATAAGCGTTGGCTAATATCTACTTGTTCTGGCCATAACGAATCATACTGCTGGCGTAAATTATGTTGTTTAATTTGCGAATCGAGCATCCACGGCAATTCAGTGAAGTATAGGCCGTCTAAGTCGCCTTTGTCAGTACTATCAATTTGTTTACTGTGGCTTTTAGAGCTGGCGTAAAGTGGAATACGATCTGCAAAAGTACTTACGTTTACATCAAGATAAGGTTTAATTAAGCGTGTTTCTATTGCATCACCTAAAATATAAATAACATCAATATCACTGCGTGAGCGCGTTTCATTTTCTACTTCTTGTCTAAATAATGCCTTAACCGTTTTTATGCGCTCTTTTGATTTATCTACTTCCAGCAAGCTAGTAATCGTATTTGGCATATCTTTTTTATCGTTATAAAAGCCTATTTGCGGCTTAGTTTCGCTATAGCGTTGCCACTGTAAGTTAAAATAATCAACAAGACGTTGTCCGTTAGCGTTATTAGGCGCTAGTAGCATCGGCTTTTGGTAACCCATTGCTAAAAAGTGCTCTAGGGCTTGTTCTACTTCGTGCTCAGGATTTAGTGCAAAGTAATAATGTTGAAGTGAAATTCGTTCACCGTCAAAGGTGTTCAAATGTAGTACTGGCGTATCGATAAGCGTTTGCGCATTAGCTAGTTTATCTATATTTGCTTTAAGTAGAGGGCCAATTACAAAATCAGGCTTTATTTCTTCAAGCTGTGCTGTAATTTCTTCTGTACTTAAGTTTTCATCAATAAAAATAGTGTCGTTGATATTTTGAGTATCAAGTGCTGCTAACACGCCGGCTTTTAGAGCATCACCTAAGCGTTCGTTAGGTCCTGACTGTGGAAACAATACAACTAAGCGTTCTATATTTAGAGGTGCAAACTCAGTAAGCATTTCATCTTGTTTAGGTAAAACAGTAAAAGCGGGGTGCCCAATATAGCGTCTTCGCCAATTATTGATTGCTTGATCTAATTCTACACCGCTGCCTGCATATACTTGATGATATAACGCTAGGTTAGTCCAGCCTTGCTGAATAACCGAACCACGGTTAAAGCGCTCAAGCGCATATGAAGAGAGTTGTTTTAAGTTATCCCACAGATTTTGATTCAGTTGAGGGATTTCAATGTTATTTTTTGCTGCTGTTTCAGAGGCTCTAAAAAAGTAGGGCGCTGCTTTTTTAGGAAAATTTTGTGATGCGTAAATAGTGGCAGTTAAAAACTGATGCCATGCAAAATGTTCAGGTTGAGTAAGTTGTCCGTCTAGCGATTGTAAAATCACTAAGGCTTGATCATTTTTATTCTGTTGTTTTTGTGCAAATGCAATATAAAGACGGTTTTGAATTTGATCAACACTTGCTGTTAATTCAAGCTCATTTCCAATTGTCTCTAATAAAGGCCAGTTTTGCTCACTAATTGCAGCATCACGTGCACTATAAAGTAATTGTATTTTATCGGCACCTTGGCGGTTTTGCGCCAATTGGTAGATAGATTGCGCACTGGTCGCCTGATTTTGAAGTGCATTAGAGCGGTTACTTACGTTATCGCTGTTTTTAGTTGGTTTTTCGGTTGTGCTACACGCCGATAACCCTGACAATATAATTAATAGACTAACTAGTTTAAGTCGCACAAATGATTTCCCAATACGTTAACGCGATTTGCTTATATTACTGACTGACGCAGGAGACCTCAATGTTAAATGAGGAGAATTCACAGAAAATTGGCACTCTTTACATTGTTGCCACCCCAATTGGCAATTATGACGACTTAAGTCACCGTGCCATTGCGACATTATCGCAAGTTGACTTAATAGCTGCTGAAGACACTCGCCATACCGGCAAGCTACTTAGCCACTTTGGAATTAAGGCAAAAACGTTTGCATTACACGACCACAACGAAAAGCAAAAAGCACAGCAAATTATCGATCAACTAAATCAAGGTTTAAATATTGCTTTAGTATCGGATGCTGGTACACCGCTTATTAGTGACCCAGGTTATGCAGTTGTAAACTTATGCCGCGAACAAGGCGCTCATGTTACACCTGTTCCAGGTGCATGTGCTGCAATTACGGCCGTATGTTGTTCAGGCTTACCAACCGACCGCTTTCAATTTATTGGTTTTACGCCGGCTAAAAGCAAAGCTCGCCAAGATTTTTTTACCGAAGCTGTTAACTCAGGTATCACCAGCATAATGTACGAAAGTACGCACCGTATTATGGCAAGCCTTGATGATTTAGCACTAGCCCTTGGTGATGAGCAACAAGTTGTATTTGCTAAAGAGCTAACCAAAACCTTTGAAACATTTTTTAACGGTAGTGTGAGTGAGCTTAAACAGTTTTTAACAGATGATCCTACCAAGCAGCGCGGCGAAATAGTGCTGATGCTTCCAGGTAAACCAAAGCAAATAGACGATGTTCCGCCAGAAGCGCGCAAAATGCTGGCACTGCTTGAGAGTGAAATGCCAATGAAAAAGGCCTGTGGAGTTGTAGCAGAATACTTTGGAATGAAGAAAAACGCGTTATACAAAACAATTATTGAAGAAAAAGAGTAAATCTTACTGCGCTTGGCGTTAGCCTCATGTATACTGCGCGCCGAGTCAGCCAAGATGATCGCTGCCTGTGACGAAAATGATCAGGGGGAGGAAAGTCCGGGCTCCATAGGGCAGAGTGCCAGCTAACGGCTGGGGGGCGTGAGCCCACGACAAGTGCAGCAGAGAGGAGACCGCCAATCTTCGGGTTGGTAAGGGTGAAAGGGTGCGGTAAGAGCGCACCGGGCCGCTAGTAATAGTCGGTTGCAAGGTAAACTCCACTCGGAGCAAGACCAAATAGGGTTCCTTATGGCGTGGCCCACGTTGGAACCGGGTAGGTTGCTTGAGCCATAGAGCGATTTATGGCCTAGACGAATGATTATCACTTTCTTCGGAAAGGACAAAACCCGGCTTATAGGCTGACTCACTCATTCAATAAAAAGCCCGCAGTTAACACTGCGGGCTTTTTTGTGTCTCAATTTTACTTAAATACAATTTAAGTATCCTTAAATAATATTTTTCCCTTGTTCTGGGTCTCTTGATTGCTCTGCTTGTTCGCGTATTTCGTCGGTATCACTGCTGACATCATCAAGTGTTTTAGTTTGCTCAACAGTTTCATTCTTTCCGTTTTGTATTTGCGATGGTTGTTTTTCCTCTAAACTAGAAACACTTTCACTAGGGTCGGTGAGTATAATTCTTTCTCGTGCGTCATCTGGCATACTGATGTTTTGTTTTGTGAACTCATTGACTAATTCGCGCATAAGTTGAGAGGCTACTTTTAATGGACTGTGCTGCTCGCTATTAACCCAAAAATACAAAATGAAGTTAATAGTAGATGAGCCTAAGTTTTTTATTAAAACCTGCGCGGGTGGATCGCTAAGCACCGCATTTTGTTGATTCGCAATATCTAGGGCAAGAGTTTGCGCGCCGCGTATATCGTTATCATAGCCAATACCAATTTCTACTTTTCCGCGCATTTTCGGATTGGCAGTCAGGTTTTTAATGGTATTTTTATATACAGTCGCATTGGGTATTTGAATATGATTGCCATCGTAATCAACAAGTGTGGTTGCTCTTGCGGTTACTTTTTTAACAATACCTAATCGGCCATCCACTTCAATTACATCGTCAATTTTAAAAGGTCTTTGTACGCTCAGTAATAAACTGGCAATAAAGTTCTCTGCTATGTCTCTAAAAGCAAAGCCAAGTATTAAACCTATTAATCCGGTACCACTCATAATAGCAACAGCAAACTGAGTGAGCCCAGCTAAACGTAAAAATAAATATACGCCGAATAAAATAATTAAAGTGCTTATACTGCGTCTTACAACTAGGTGAACAAGCTTGCTGTCAGTCATGTAGTCAATAGGCTTTATAAGTAATCGAGAAAGAGGTCCTGAAATTAAGTAACTGAGTACTAAAAGTATGACCCCGAGTAAAAGAGTGGGTAATATTTGCGCTGTTACGTGAAGTAATTGCACGCCTTGCTCATAAAAGTAATTCCACGAAAGTGTATCGACTGTGATTACTTCAGTCATTGGTGGTGTATTATCTAGCGCTACACTGCTTTTTAGGGTGCCGAGCATGGCTTATCTTCCGTGTTTGATTCATTTATAGATAAATATTAGCAAGTTTGATACCAAACGCTTATAACTTGGCAAATATTTTGCTGTAGTAACGTAATATAAATATTGAGGTTTAGAATGAAAGAAGCTAAACGAGGACAGGAAGCAGAGCAGCCTGCACATATCCCTTTTATAGGCTGGTGGGATATTGTTAAACGTATTTTTAAGCAAATGAGCGAAGATAATTTATCTATAGTGGCGGCGGGTGTGGCATTTTATGCGTTACTTGCTATTTTTCCAGCCATTGCGGCGATGGTATCAGTGTATGCGTACTTTTCATCCCCAACAGATATTAGTGAGCACTTAAGTAAAATAGTTACTTTGCTTCCACCAAGCACCAGTGAACTGATTTTATCTCAGGTTTCTAGTCTTGCTAAAACATCAAGTGCAAGCTTGAGCTTAAGTGCAATCGGTACGCTCATACTTACCATTTGGAGTAGTTCAAAGGGCAGCCAAGCACTTATAACTGCGTGTAATATTAGTTATCGTGAATATGAAAAACGCTCATTTTTTCAAGCTCAATTAGTGCGTTTTTTATTTTCGGTGGGGGCAATTGTCGTTGCAATTTTTGCATTATTGATTATTGGTATTTTACCCATCGTACTAAACTTGGTGGGGCTAAAAGAAAGTATAGATTTATTAATTAAACTTATCTCTTGGCCATTACTGGCTTTTACCTTTAATTTTGCATTAGTACTTTTATATCGTTATGCCCCGCATCGTAAACCCGCTAAATGGCGTTGGATCACGATGGGATCGTCGATTGCTACCGTGCTGTGGATTTTGGCATCTATAGGTTTTTCTTTTTATGTGTCGCGTTTTTCTAGTTACAACGAAACTTACGGCTCACTAGGTGGTGTAGTGATCATGTTGATGTGGTTGTATATCAGCGCTTATATAATCACATTAGGTGCTGTTATTAATGCTGCAACTGAACAGCAAACAGGTAAAGACAGTACTATAGGCCCAGCTAAAGAGCGTGGGCAGCGAGGCGCCTATGTAGCAGATCACCTCGATGTAAAAAACGAATAGCTATTAGCTAGCTAAATTAGTAAGTGCAGTAATTTGCTCTTTAAATTCTTGTGCTGCGGGGCCAAGCCTGTCGTTGTCGTTGCACATTAAATATAAATTAAGAGTACGGGTTGTACCTTGATCTAAATTAAGCGCGATGAGCGTTTTATCTTCAATTAAATGTGCAATTTGTGTTTTTGGCAGCCAAGCGTAACCTAAATTTTGACTAACCATATCAATAGAGTTGCGTAAATGGCTCACTGTCCAGCGCATATCAGCACCTAACCAGCCTTCATTGTGACTGGTGTGGGTTGCTGAGTCGCGAACTACTATTTGTCTATGTAACTTTAAGTCTCGAAAGTTGAGTTGTTCACTATGCTGTTGTAATACATGGTCTTTATGCGCAACCGCTATAAACTCTATATCGCATAGCGTACTGCAGCTAATTCCATAAATAGGAATTGATGAAATGGCTAAATCAACTACTGAGTTATGTAGTAATTCGTTTGCACCGGTTAGCACGCTTTCTACTAAATCAATTTTTAAAAGAGGGTAAAGCTCACTCGTTTTAGCAAGTGCTTGGTATAAAATAGCGTGTGGGAACACTTCATCAACGGCTATTTTTAATGTGCTCTCTACGCCTTCGCTAAGCGTAGTTGCTACCGATTCTATTTTAGTTGCTTCTTCAATTAAAAATTCAGCTCTGCGTAAAATAAGCTTACCGCTATCGGTTAAAAATGCTTTACGACCTTTTACTTCAAGCAACTTAATTTGCAAGGCGGCTTCAAGTTTTTGCACTGCATGGTGTACGGTTGACTGACTTTTATGTACAGCTGCGCTTGCGCCTGCGAACCCGCCATGATCTACAACAGCTTTAAACATTCGCCATTGCTCTAATGTTGCTTTTGCCATTTTAAAATCCTGTTACTACTTTATATCTGATTGCTTAACTTGACCGCGCAGACGCATTATTTATTGCGTAACAGTTATTTTTTGTCTATTTATTTTAACAAAGCTACTTTTTTATCCGCTAGAAGTGCCATAAAACTGCTTTTATTTAAAGGTTTTGAAAACAAATAACCTTGTCCGTAATCGCATCCAGCTTCCAGTAATAGCTGCATTTGTAATTTAGTTTCAATTCCTTCGGCGATTACTTTTAAGCCCAACTGATGCGCCATAACGATTATGGCTTCACACAATGCAAGTTCTTGGCTGCCTATTTGAATATTATCGACAAAACGCTTATCTATTTTTAAATAGTCGGTGTCCATTTCTTGTAGGTAAGCGAGCGATGAATATCCAGTGCCAAAATCATCAAGAGCTAGCTGTATTCCTGATTTCACGATTTCTTTTAGGCGTCTTTGTGTTAGCGCTTCAGGATTAACCATTAAGCCTTCAGTTATTTCTGCGACAATTGACGAAGCAGGTAGTTTTGCTGCTTTTAGCATATCGTACCATTCATCTATGCCACTCTCTGGCGTGGATAATTGCACTGGCGATACATTTACACTTATTTGAAACGTATCATCGGTTAGTGTTTTTATATCGTTAAGTGTTTGAAGGGCTTGGGCAAATACAAATTGGCCAATTGCATTTATTTGCCTGGTTTCTTCAGCAAGTGGAATAAATGCGATAGGGCTGATTAGCCCTTTTTCAGGATGTTGCCAACGTATCAGCGCTTCAGCTTTATGAATATGTAAATCATTTAAAGCAACAATAGGTTGATAAAATAACTTAAACTGTTCAAGTTCAATGGCACTTCGTAAGTCTTTTAATAGCACCATGCGAGCATGTGCATATTCGCGCATGTCAGCAGAAAAAAACTCAAAACAATTACGACCATTATTCTTTGCTTTATACATAGCCTGGTCGGCTGCTTTTAAAAGCTGTTCAGTATTTTTACCATCATTTGGGGCGCATGCAATACCTATGCTTGCACTAATAAATAACTCTTCGTTTTCAAGATT
The DNA here is from genome assembly GCF_001974875.1 of Pseudoalteromonas sp. EB27. Classification (GTDB taxonomy): domain Bacteria; phylum Pseudomonadota; class Gammaproteobacteria; order Enterobacterales; family Alteromonadaceae; genus Pseudoalteromonas. The sequence goes on along the minus strand of NZ_MTQD01000001.1, from coordinate 428,403 downwards.
TAAAGCTGACGATAAGCTAAGTAAAATATTACTCGCAATTTGATTAATATGGCGCGTACTTTTAATTTGATTGAACACAATAACAAACTCATCACCACCAATCCTAGCCACAAAGTCAGCATTCTTTGCCGACTGTACTATGCGTTGTGATACGAGTTTTAATAAGTTGTCGCCATAATGATGGCCCAAAGTGTCATTAATATCTTTAAAGTGATCAATATCTAAAAGCATGACAATCAATTGATTATCTGGAGTAACAACATTTGAAAATCGTTTATTTAATCGCTCTTTTAACTCTAAACGATTTGGCAAGTCTGTTAAGTGATCAAAGTGAGCTTGTCGCCAAATAGTTTCATCAGCTTGTTTTTTCTCTGTGAGGTCTGTGAATATCGCGATTCGACGAATTGGTGCATTATTTTCATCATAAACCGTATCGATTGTGAGCCACTCAGAGTACAACTGCCCGCTCTTTTTACGGTTAATAACCTCGCCTTGCCAACGGCCAGTTTGCTGTAACTCTGACCACATTTTATTGTAAAATTTCTTATCATGTTTTCCTGATGAAAGAATTGAAGAGGACCGCCCAATAACGTCTTCTTTACTATATAAGGTCGTTTTACTAAATGCAGGATTCACATCAAATATAATACCTGTTGGATCGGTGATTGCCATACCTTCACTACTGTTGTTATACACTAGCGAGGCAAGGTGGAGTGCTTCTTCATTTACTTTTCGCTGTGTTATATCACGTAGTACAACAACGTATTCATTTTTGCTTTGCATAGCACTAATACGCGCTTCAAAGCTGCGTTTAGGATCTGATTTTTCGAGTGTGAATTCTAAACTGCTCGAAACATCAAGTTTAGATAACTGCGATAATAAAAGCTGAACATTGCTGTGTGAAAGTATTGATGATAAATGAGGTGCGGCAGTGCTATTTGGGTTTACTTGGGGCTTAAATTGCCCCGTTATGTTGAGAATATCGCCATGGATGTTAATTCTAACGTAACTATCAGGCAGAGTATTAAGCAAGCTAGTAAGCTCGTCATGCTTGTTTTTTAAATTAGCCTCGGTTGTTAACCTAGTTTGCGCCATTGATTTAAAATGCTGATAAAGAGTATTTAGTTCGGGATTATTGGGCTGTATATTTTGTGCGGGCATTTCGCCCTTAGCTAGCACATTTGTTGCATTTGTTAGATTATTAATTGGGTCGATAATACTTGTTTTAAGTAGTTTTCGTGCAATTAAAGACAGTATCAGTAGCGATAAAATAAACACACCAATCGCTATAAAAAAGTTATTATTTATTTGTTTTAAAGCATGCGTGACAGGAAGTGCGATATGTATATTTAAGCTGTTGTTACTCGGATCGCTATAAATAACAGAGTGATGAAGCATTCGGGCTTCACCTTCAATGGATTTTATTTTTGTTGATGCCTCAGTATCAATCGAAGAATCAGTTGCTAATAAAGTCTGTGCGATATTATCGCCAAGCGCGGCTGTTGTAGGAGGATAACGCGCTAAAATTTTTCCGTTAGAATCAGCAATTGCAGCAATAGAGCCCGGCGGAAGTTCAATGTCATTAAATGCATTATTCCACCAGTCTAGCGCAACAACGATAACTACAACGCCCTGAATTACATTTTTTTTATTAATAATAGGTAACGCAAAATTAAGGGTGTTTTTTTGCAGGCTTCGGTCGTGCTGAAAATAACCTACCGACAATTGGTTGCTTTTTAAGGCGTTTTGAAAATACGCCCGATCGGCAATATTTATTTTTTTGGCTAACCCGCTTGTTGTACATATAACAATGCCATTTGGATTTACAATCCCGATATTGGCAACGTGCGCGTATATAGCTCTAAATTGATTAAAATAATTAGGGCAGGACGTTGCTAGATTTTCTTTCTTACTTTCCTCTTTAGCTAAGTAACGCGCTAACCGGTTAATATCATCGACTAAATGCTTTTGCTGTAAAATTAATTGCTTAGCAATGTTTTCTACTTTTTTTTCACTTTGCTCAATAGAGTGATCGCGCTCAAGCAGCAGTGTAAAAATAATTACAGCAGTGCCTGGAATACTTAACAGTATAAGCAAACGATAAAGCTGATGTTTGAGAGAATAAGTAAAAATAACCATTCCTTAGTTTTGTATTTTGCAATAACAATTGTAGCCAAATTCACTCCAAATAACCATAGTAATTATAAGGTTGAAAATATAACCAATGAATCATTATAGTTCTATTTTTTGGAATGTTAAGGTCGATTTAAAGACATAGTTGTTTTGTTTAATGAATGATTTAATAGCCTCATAAACTTATGCTTTAGAGTGAATTAAAAAATGAAAATATTAAAAATACTGACAGCTTATGCAACTCAAGATGGTGATGGCGTGAACATTAGCCGTATACCTGGGTTTGATGGTAAATACTTAGATCCATTTTTAATGATTGATGAACTTAAGTCAGACGACAAAAAAGAGTATATGGGAGGCTTTCCTGAGCATCCGCACCGAGGTATTGAAACGTTTACTTATATTCTAAAAGGTGGCTTTGAACATCGTGACCAAATGGGTAACAGAGAAGCAATTAAAGCAGGCGATGTGCAATGGATGAGTACAGGGCGCGGCGTCATGCACAGTGAAATGCCACTCGCTGATGCTGTTGATGGTCTGCATGGCTTTCAAATTTGGATCAATATGCCAAGCGCACAAAAAATGCGTGATTCACGTTATCAAGATACGACTAGAAACCCAGCTCCGAGTTTTACAAATACACAAGGTGTGACGTTAAAAGCACTTGCGGGATCGTGGCAGTTCGAAAGTGAAACACTTACAAGCACTCTGCAAAGTTTAGCTGCCAATGCTGCGCTCGCTGATATTACATTACCTGCTGGTAAAAGCATGGATTTAGAGCCTCTTAGCCAACAAAAAGTAATGCTTTATATTCATAGCGGCTCACTAATAATGAGCGACAATCAAATAATACCAGCGGGTAAGTTACTTATTTTAGAACCAGGCAGTGATATTAATATTAGCTCTGAGCACGGCGCTGGTGTATTGATTTTAGCTGGCGATCCACTTAATCAACCAATTGCTCATATGGGGCCGTTTGTAATGACGACGCAAGATGAAGTACAGCAAGCGGTACATGATTATAAAAATGGCAAGTTTGGCAAAATTTAACAGTATTTTTAGGAGAGTTTTATGGGATTATTAGTTAACGGTCAATGGCAAGATAAATGGTACGACACTGATTCAAGTAATGGTAAGTTTGAACGCGAAGCTGCGCAGTTACGCCATTGGATTACTGCTGATGGCAGTGCTGGAATAACCGGTGACGCAGGTTTTAAAGCACAAGCGAACAGGTATCATTTATATGTATCGCTAGCATGTCCTTGGGCTCACCGAACACTTATATTTAGAGCGTTAAAAGGGTTGGAAGACTTAATTACGGTATCGGTTGTTAGCCCTGATATGCTTGATAGTGGCTGGGAATTTGATACGAAAAACCACAGTACTGGCGATGCTTTATTTAATAGTAACTACTTACATCAAGTGTATACAAAAAGTAACTCAAAGTACTCCGGGCGAGTCACCGTACCCGTATTGTGGGATAAAAAGCTAAATAAAATTGTCAGTAATGAGTCTGCCGATATTATACGTATGTTCAATAGTGCGTTTAATGAGTTAACAGGTAATAACGATGACTACTACCCTGAGGCGCTGCAACCAAAAATTGACGAATTAAACGCGCTGATTTATCCAAATATAAATAATGGTGTATATCGTACGGGTTTTGCAACAACTCAGGATGCTTATGAAGAGGCATTTAACGATTTATTTAAAGCACTCGATTCAGTAGAGAGCGTACTGAGCAAACAGCGGTATTTAACAGGGGATAACCTCACAGAAGCTGACTGGCGATTATTCACCACTCTCATTCGGTTTGATAGTGTGTATGTTGGTCACTTTAAGTGTAATCTGCGAACAATTGAAAGCTACCCAGCTTTGAGCGGATACCTTAGAGATTTATATCAAGTTGAAGGTGTGGCAGAGACGGTTGATTTTTATCATATTAAACGTCATTACTATTTTAGCCATACAATGATCAATCCAACACAAATTGTGCCAAGTGGCCCAAGTATTGATTACTTATCCGATCACGGTAGAAATGTTTAATGTTTAAGCAAATAGCCTAACAAGCCAGCCGTATTTTCTTACAAAGCTGGTTTCGCCTTTTCCTGCTTGTACAGCTGCACCGGCTAAAAAGGCACTTGTCAGTCCCACTTTAGTTGCGGCAAAACGCTTTAGCCTATATTGAAACGCTGCATGATGTTGGCGTTTCAGCTCACTGCGCGTATGCATTTGCTTACTAAGAGCATCAACGTTTTCATTAGGTGCTTTAATTAAGTAGTTAACTAACATAGTAATTTCCTTATAAGTTAAACAGCTGTTTTAAGCTTTTAAGTGTTTTACTAAAGCCAATTTTATTGCTTAGGTAAACCGTATTTTTCCAAAGCCATGCTAAACAAGCAACTTGCAGCAAAGTAGCTGTTGCAATACTCAGCCATACTGATCCAAAAAGATCATATACACCGTATCCAACAGCACCCAAAAATCCTGCCCACAACAAAACCAAACCACTGGCAAAACAGCCTAAAAATATAGTGATCAATGCAAGCGATCTGAGCGACAACCGCCATTCAGCCTTAGCAAGCTGATGGGTGATCTTTCCTTGAGTTTGGTAATCATCCTTGAGCTGCTTAGAGTACTCTAAAAGCTTTGCAATATGATCTTGCCAATCGTCCTTTTGGCTCTGCTGCTCAGTAGTTTGGTTTTGCGCTTCACCATCCTTAGCTGCGCTTGTTTGTGGGTTATTCATCACTAATTACTTACGACGAAATAGTGATGTAATCAGCATACCTGCAGCAAAAGCAATACCCGCTGTTGCTAATGGATTTTCAGAAGCAAATGCACGAGTTTTAGCTGTACATTCACTTAACTTTTCGCGTGCAATAAGTTGTTTTTCACTTAATGCTTCTGCTGAGCTTGAAGCGCCTTTACGAACACTGCTTTCAGCTGTTGCTGCTTTGCTAGAAAGTGCATCTACAGCATCGTGTGCCGCTGATGTTGCTTTCTCTGTAAGAGGTGATTCAGTATTTGTTAGTTTAACGTCAGGCTTAACATCTGAAGTTGTGTTTGGTTTCGTATTTGTTGCAGTAGCCATAATCAATCCTTAATAAGTTAAAAAATTTAAATAGTGATTTAGATAATGCAATGATTAAACCAAAACTGTTTTTTAGTTTTAATGTGTTGAATGTATTGGTTTTTGTTGTTTTTGTGTAGCTTTTTCACATTTGATAATTTAAAGCAAACAGTAACTATTACTACACGGTTAGGTAAATTTTACAAAGGGAGTAAAAATGCTTAAAAAGTTGTAAATATTCATTGGTTATTCAGTAAGCAAAGCGTGTAAACAGGAAGTTATAAAAAACAGAATAGATATTTTTTTCATCACAATCCCACTTTTTCCCACATAATTCAAACGCTTCGCTTGAGCCCTTATTTTTTCTAGCTTTGGGACTCACTAAAGCTGGTCAGCTTACTTGACAAAATGGCTTGTCAAGCCCTAAACTGGAGCACTGTGGTAAAAAGTGGTTTTTAGTGGATCACACTGGATAAAAATAAACAAAAGTTGAATAAAACAATTTTAAAGTAGGTTTTTTATGTTTCGTGGCGCGAGTTCACTGAGTTTGGATGATAAGGGGCGTTTTGCGGTACCGACTAAGTACCGAGAATCTCTATTGTCTGAAGATCAGGGAACGGTTATTTGTACCGTCGCATTAAATGAGCCGTGTTTATGGTTGTATCCGCTGGCTGAGTGGCTCGAAATAGAAAGCCGTTTAGCTAAAATCTCCAATATGAACCCACGAGCCCGTCGAATGCAGCGTATGTTGCTCGGGAATGCTACTGAATATCAACTTGATAAAAATGGTCGAATTTTGCTTGCGCCGTCACTGCGGGCTCATGCATCACTTGGCAAAAAAATCATGCTAGTTGGTTTGATGAATAAATTTGAAATTTGGGATGAGGCGCGTTGGCACGAACAAATGCAGCAAGATACCGAGCTTGAAAGACTTGGCGATTTTGAGCCTAACCAAGATTTAGATAATTTTACACTCTAACAGCACAAAAAAAGGCAAATAATAGCTAATGACAGCGCAATTTGAACACGTATCCGTATTAATGGACGAAACCATCGATGCCCTCGCAATTAAGCCAGACGGTATATACATGGATGGTACGTTTGGACGTGGCGGCCACTCTGGACAAATTTTAGCACGCCTTGGTGATGAAGGTCGCCTGCAAGCAATTGACCAAGATCCACAAGCGATAAAATCAGCCGAAAAATTTGCTGATGATCCACGTTTTGCGATTGCACATACTCGTTTTTCAAATTTATACGAAGTAGCTGAGCAGAACGATCTAATTGGTAAAGTGGATGGCATTTTATTAGACATTGGTGTTTCGTCGCCACAACTTGATGACGCTGCGCGTGGCTTTAGTTTCATGAAAGATGGGCCACTTGATATGCGCATGGACCCAACAACAGGTCGCAGTGCAGCACAGTGGTTAGCAGAAGCCGAGTTAGATGATATTACCCACGTAATTAAAAAACTGGGCGAAGAAAAGTTTGGTAAACGCATTGCACACAAAGTACTCGAAGTTCGTGAGCACACGCCAATTACAACGACAAAGCAACTTGCTGACCTTGTTGATGAAGCAGTACCGGTAAAAGATAAGTTTAAGCACCCTGCAACACGTACTTTTCAGGCGATTCGTATTTACATTAATAGCGAGCTTGAAGAGATTCAAACAGCGCTACAGTCTGCAGTTAAAGTGCTAAAGCCAGGCGGTCGTTTAGTGGTGATTTCGTTTCACTCACTAGAGGATCGTATTGTAAAACAGTTTATTAGAAAACAGAGTAGGGGAGAAGTGTTACCCAGAGGTCTGCCTTTAACTGATGCACAAATAAATAAAAACCTGACGTTAAAAGCAGTGGGTAAGGCTATTAAGCCAAGTACTGTTGAAGTAGAACGTAATCCACGTTCTCGTAGTTCTGTACTTAGGATTGCACAGAGGTTGGGATGAGTAAAAAAGCGAGCTATCGTCAACCCAATTTATTCTTTGAAATATTAAAAGGCCTAGGTGCTAACAAGCTAACCTCGGCCTTGTTGGTTGTGATATTCGCTTCTAGTTTAGCTGTTGTGCAAACAACTCATTTAGCTCGTGGGCAACTTATTAAGCAAGATCAATTATTACAAGAACGTGATGAACTCGATTTAGAGTGGCGCTACTTACTTGTTGAGGAAGAATTTTATTCGCAACATGCACGCATTGAAGAAGTTGCTATATCACAATTAAAAATGAAACGACCTACGAGTCAAGATGAGCAGGTAATAATAGTACAATGAGAAATAGAGGCAAAAAACCAGTCACTAATTTAATCACATGGCGCTTTATGCTGGTGTGTACAGTTGTGTTTATGGTGTTTGTAACACTCGTATCTCGCGCTGCTTATTTACAAGTGATAGAACCCGATAAAGCCCGTTCAGAAAGTGATAAGCGCACGGTACGTGTTGAAAAACTGCATGTGCAACGTGGAATGATTTTTGACCGTAATGGTAAAGAATTAGCGGTAAGTGTGCCTGTGGTAAGTGTATATGCTGATCCTAAAGCATTACATAAATCGCTTGTTTCTAAAGTAATCAAACAAGCACGCAAAAGCGGTGAAGATCACTTATCTTTAACTGAAAACACTGCTGAGCTTGATAAGCGTACTGCACTTTATTATAAAAACGATTTACGCTGGCGTGAGCTTGCAGATGTGCTGCGTATTGAACCTAAAAAGATTAATTCTCGACTTTTAAACGATCCTTCGCGTCGCTTTGTGTATTTAAAGCGCCAAGTTACTCCTGCTGTAGCAAATTATATTGGTGATTTACGCCTCCCTGGTATCCATTTACTAGATGAATCTAAACGCTACTACCCTGCAGGTGAAGTTACCGCGCATGTTATTGGTTTTACCAATATCGATGGCAAAGGCATTGAAGGCATTGAAAAGCTCTACGAAAACGCTTTAACGGGTGAGGAAGGCCGCCGTACCATTCGTAAAGACGCACAAGGGCGTGAGGTAGAAGTACTTGACGAACGTGAACGTGTAGAGCCAGAAAGCATAGAACTAAGTATTGATCAACGAATTCAAGCTATTGCGTACAAGGCTGTAAAATCAGCTGTATTGACTTATAAAGCCACATCGGGTTCAGCTATGGTAGTTGATGTTAAAACCGGTGAAGTACTGGCAATGGTAAATAGCCCTTCATTTAATCCAAACAACTTAAGCGATGCTGCACCTCATAAGCGTCGTAACCGCGCAATTACAGATTTGTTTGAACCAGGCTCAACTGTTAAGCCTCTAGCCATTTTGGCTGGGCTAGACTACGGCGCCATTCAGGCAGATGACACGATTGATACCTACCCAGGTTGGATGCGTTTAGGTGGTAGTTTAGTTAGAGATACTCGTAATCACGGCGAACTAACACTGCGCGAAATATTAAAGTACTCCTCAAACATGGGAGTTGCGAAGGTTACTCAGTTAGTGCCTAAAGATTACCTTGTTGGCTTATACCAAAAAGTAGGCTTTGGCAGTGATACTGGTACTGGAATGGTAGGTGAAAGCAGTGGTTTGTTTTATCCAAATCGCCGTTGGTCTGACTTTGAAATTGCGACTTTATCGTTTGGTTATGCGATTTCGGTAAGTACAGCGCAAATGGCACGTTTTTATACCATGTTAGGCGCTGGTGGGGTTAACCGACCTCTGACTATTTTAAAGCAAGATAATATACCTGAAGGCGAACGTATTTTTAAACAAAAAGACGTAGAAGCCGTAGTGCACATGATGGAAAGTGTATTTGAAAAAGACGGTACTGCTCGCAACATAAAAGTTGATGGGTATCGTGCAGCTGGTAAAACAGGTACATCTAAAAAAGCCGTAGCAGGTGGTTATGGTGATGAATATGTAGGTTATTTTGCAGGTGTAGCGCCGGCAAGTAATCCTCGTTTAGCCGTGGTAGTTATGATTAATGAACCAGGTGGTGATGTGTACTATGGAGGTGCCACCGCTGGCCCTGCATTTGCAGAAATCATCTCTAACGCATTAAGAATATTAAACGTAGCGCCTGACAAGGAAGAGGTTGCATACGTACAAGGTAAAGATAACGATGCGTGAGTTAAAGGATATTTTAAAATACATCGAAATAGATGCGCCCTCGCAACTGGTAAAACATTTACGCCTAGATAGTCGTGAAGTAACGCCAGGTGATGTATTTGTCGCAATTAAAGGCCATGCACTTGATGGCGGACAGTTTATTAGTAAAGCAATTGAAAATGGCGCAACAGCTATTATTGCTGACAGATTATGTGAATTTGAAACAAGTTTTGAGCCACTATATTTAGTTTCGGAGCTTGATAAAAAGCTTCCAGAATTAGCAAGTCGCTTTTATAACCAGCCAAGTCAGGCTCTTGATTTAATTGGTGTGACAGGTACAAATGGGAAATCGACGACCACAGCTATGATTGCCCACTTAGCACAATTTTGTAGTACTGAGTCGGCTATTATAGGCACTTTAGGTTATGGTCATCCTGATAACTTAATTCCACTGATTAATACCACACCTTCAACGGTTGATTTACAGCATATTTTGAGCGATTTAAATTCGCAGCATAAAAAGCTGGTAGCTATGGAAGTGTCATCTCATGGGTTAGTGCAGCAGCGCGTTGCTAAATGCGCGTTTAAAGCGGCTGTGTTTACTAATCTTTCGCGCGATCACTTAGATTATCATGGTGATATGGCAAGTTACGGTGATGCGAAACTAATGCTTTTCCGTGACTTTGAGCCAGAGGTTGTAGTGCTTAATCAAGATGATGCTCAAGCTGAGCAATGGCTTGAAAAGTATGACTTTAATAACCTAGTTTGTTATGGCCGCAAAAACTTAGCCCCTAAGAATGCTCAGTACGTTTATTTTTCTAATGTTGAATATTCAAGTGACGGTATTTCGGCGCAGTTATCGACTAGTTGGGGTGATATATCGATTAAATCGCCTCTGTTTGGCGAATTCAACTTATATAACTTAACGGCCGCGATCGCTACATTACTAAGGCTTGGTTATCCGCTTGAGCAATTAGTTTCAGGTTGTGCGCAGTTACAGCCAGTAGCTGGGCGAATGCAAGCATTTAGCCAAGCAGGCATGCCAACGTGTGTTGTTGATTACGCACATACACCCGATGCACTTGCACTTGCATTACAAGCATTGCAGCTGCATGTGCCAGGTGGTGTAAGTTGTGTATTTGGTTGTGGTGGCGACAGAGATAAAGGAAAGCGTGCATTGATGGCGCAAGCCGCAGAGCAAAACGCTAATAAAGTTATTATTACCAGTGATAACCCTCGCTCAGAAAACCCTGATGACATTATTGCAGATGTAGCAGCCGGTTTAACCCATCCTCAAAATGCACATTTAGAGGCTGATAGAGCGACTGCAATTCGTTTTGCTATAGAAAACGCTACAGCTGATGACGTTATTTTGATTGCAGGTAAAGGCCACGAAGATTATCAAATTATAGGTGATACGCGAATCGACTTTTGCGATCGCCGGTATGTACAAGAACAACTAAAAAAAGCAGTAAGAGGGATAACACAATGATCCCAATGGATTTTGATTGGTTAGCTAATGTGCTAACAACCGATTATCAAGGTGATAATCAACGCGTACTTAATATAAATACTGATACTCGTACAGTGTGCGATGGCGAAGTGTTTTTAGCACTGAAAGGGCCAAATTTTGATGGTCATAAATTTATAACTGAGGCTAAACAAAAAGGCGCGATTGGCGTTGTTGTTCAGCATAAAGTAGATGTAGATATTCCACAATTTATAGTGACCGATACTCGTATTGCACTTGGTGTAATTGGGACTGCTGTTATGGCGCAAATTGCGCCTAAAACAATTGCAATTACAGGTAGTGTAGGCAAAACAACTGTAAAAGAAATGTGTGCGGCAATTTTATCGGTTCACGGTGATGTATTAGCTACTAAAGGTAATTTTAATAACGATATTGGCGTCCCACTTACGTTATTGCGCTTAGAGCCTCAACATCGTTTTGCAGTAATTGAGCTAGGTGCAAATCACTTAGGTGAAATTGCTTACACCACTGCAATGACAAAGCCAGATGTAGCTGTTGTATGCAATGTTGCAGCAGCTCACTTAGAAGGTTTTGGTAGTTTAATGGGGGTTGCAAAAGCTAAAGGTGAGATTTTTGACGGCCTAAAAGATGACGGCGTTGCTATTGTTAATTGCGATAGTGAATTTAGCCAGTATTGGTTAGATAAGCTTGAAGGACGTAATGTTAAACGTTTTTCTACAACCGAAAAGCTAGACATTTGGGCCGAAGACATCACGCTTGATGCCAATGCGCGTGCAAGCTTTACGCTTTGCACTAAAAACAAGCAAGTACCTGTTACTTTAGCGCTACCTGGTAAGCACAATATTAGTAATGCACTTATCGCTGCTGCACTGACTAGTGAATTTGATGTAACCCTTGAAGAAATAGCCAATGCACTTGCCACAATGGGTGATGTAAAAGGGCGCGTTAATTTAATTGAAGTGTCTGATTTACTCACCGTGGTTGATGATACCTATAATGCCAATGTTAAGTCGGTAAAGGCTGCGATTGACTTATTAAGTGACATGCAAGGTCACCGCATTTTAGCACTCGGAGACATGGGTGAGCTAGGTGAAGATGCACGTAAGTACCATCAAGAAGTTGGCGAGTATGCACTTGAGCAAGGGATTGATGAGTTATTTACATTAGGTGTGTTAAGTAAATACGCAAGTGATGTGCTTGAACTCCCTAATCGTCACTTTTCGAGTCGCGAACAGATGCAGCAAAAAATTCAAGAAAGTATTAATAAAGTGAATACTAAAACAACAATAGTAGTGAAAGGATCGCGCAGTTCTCGCATGGAATTATTAGTAACCGATTTAGTTAATGGCCAGCAACAAGCCATCAATGGAGTATCATAATGTTAGTTTGGCTGGCAGAGTATTTAACACAGTATTTTAGTGGTTTTCATGTTTTTTCGTATTTAACGCTACGTGCCATTTTAGGTATTTTAACTGCGCTAATTATGTCGCTTTATTTAGGGCCTAAGTTAATTCGTGGTTTGCAACGTATGCAAATAGGCCAAACAGTTCGAGACGATGGTCCGCAATCGCATTTGTCTAAGTCGGGTACACCGACTATGGGTGGCTTACTTATTTTAGCGGCTATTTTTACCAGCACGCTACTTTGGGCCGATTTATCAAATAAATACGTGTGGGCAACACTGTTTGTAATTGGCTCTTTAGGTATTGTTGGCTTTGTTGATGATTACCGTAAAGTTATTCGTAAAGATCCAAAAGGTTTAATTGCTAAGTGGAAGTACTTTTGGCAATCGGTCATTGCATTAGTTGTTGCTACTGCTTTGTACTTTACCAGTGCACAAGCATCTGAAACATCACTTGTTGTTCCATTTTTTAAAGACGTGTTACCGCAATTAGGTTTGTTTTATATCGTACTTACGTATTTTGCGATAGTAGGTACATCAAACGCGGTAAACCTGACCGATGGCTTAGATGGCTTGGCGATTGTGCCAATTATTTTGGTGGCTGCGGCATTGGCAATTATTGCTTATTTAACCGGTAATATTAACTTTTCGGCTTACTTACATATTCCACATTTACCGCTAGCGAGTGAGCTTGTGGTTGTGTGTACAGCCATTGTGGGCGCAGGGCTTGGCTTTTTATGGTTTAACACTTACCCAGCACAAGTATTTATGGGCGATGTTGGCTCATTAGCACTTGGTGGCGCATTAGGTATTATTGCTGTTTTAGTACGCCAAGAGTTACTGCTTATTATTATGGGCGGTGTATTTGTAATGGAAGCGCTATCGGTAATATTACAAGTGGGGTCGTATAAATTACGGGGACAACGCATTTTTAGAATGGCGCCAATTCACCATCATTACGAATTAAAAGGTTGGCCAGAGCCTCGCGTTATTGTGCGCTTTTGGATTATTTCTGTTGTGCTAGTGCTTACTGGCTTAGCTACTTTAAAGATTCGATAAATGCAGTATTTAAACGAGATAAAAAACAAACAAATAACAGTGCTCGGACTCGGTGTAACCGGTCTGGGCATTGTGCGTTTTCTATTATCTCATGGCCTTGCCCCCAAGGTCGTTGATAGCCGAGCAACCCCGCCGGGGATTGATTGGTTAAAAGAGCACGCGCCAACTCTAGATACCCACTTTGGTAATTTGGATGACGCAGAGCTTTGTTTAAGCGATATGATTATTATAAGCCCTGGGCTTAGCTTAAAAATACCAGCTGTTGCAAATGCAATTAACGCAGGTGTTGAAGTGATTGGTGACGTTGAGTTATTTGCGCGCATTAATACAAAACCTGTCGTTGCAGTAACGGGCTCTAACGGTAAGTCAACCGTGGTTACGCTCGCTTATGAAGTGTTAAAAGAAGCCGGTTATAAAGTTGCTTTGGGTGGGAATATTGGCACAGCGGTACTTGATTTACTCAATGATGATTTTGATGTGTATGTACTTGAGTTATCGAGTTTTCAGTTAGATACCACAACGAGTTTAAAACCAGTAAGTGCAGCGGTATTAAATGTGTCTGAAGATCATCTTGACCGCTATGACAGTTACCAAGCTTATATAGACTCAAAGCTTAGTATTTATAAGTTCGCAGAGCTTATTGTTGTCAATGCAGACGACATTCAAACACGTCCTGTTGAGCGCGGTACGGCTCCCTTAATTAGCTTTGGTGCTCAACAAGGTGATTACCATTTAGCGCAGCACAATGGTGAAACTCACTTTATGGTTAAAGGCGATGCCTTTTTACCTGTTGATACACTTGCGGTAGTGGGTAAGCACAATTATTTAAATACGCTTGCAGTAATGGCGCTCTTAAGTCCGTTTGAAGTAAGCAAAGAGCAATATAAAAATGCGTTAGGTCAATTTAATGGGTTGGCTCATCGCTGCCAATTTATAGCTGAGCTTAACGGTGTAAAGTATTTTAACGATTCAAAGGCTACCAATGTTGGAGCAACTATTGCTGCAATAGATAGTTTAGCAAGTGACGGTGAAAATCTGATTGTGATTGCTGGTGGCGATGCTAAAGGCGCTGATTTAAATGCGCTTAAACCTTACATAAAACAGCATGTAAAAGCATTAATTTGTTTTGGCAAAGATGCAAGTGATTTAGCTGCGATTACCAACAAGAGTTATTTAACTAACAATATGGAAGAAGCCGTTACTTTGGCCAAAGTACTTAGTAGTACAGGTAATATTGTTTTATTAGCACCTGCATGTGCCAGCATTGATATGTATAACAACTATATGCAACGCGGTGATGACTTCGTTCAGTGTGTAATGGCAGGGCAATCATGATTGCTTTTGCCGATATAAGAGATGCGTTAACACCTAAGCCTTCAGGGCAGTTATACGATGTGCCGCTATTATACTGCGTAATAATGCTAATTGGTGTTGGTTTTATCATGGTAACCAGTGCATCAATGCCCACCGCAGAGCGACTATTTGATGACCCGTACCATATTACCATTCGCCACAGCATGTTTTTGGCGATGGCTTTTGTGCTTTTTTGGATAAGCGTTTGCGTGCCAATGGAGTGGTGGAAACGTTCAAACCCTTACCTATTAATGCTTGGTATGGTGCTATTAATAGCAGTATTGATTATTGGTCGTGAAGTTAACGGCGCTAAACGATGGATACCTATTGGACCTGTTGGTTTTCAGGTTGCTGAGGCCGCTAAGTTATACTTTTTTAGTTATATAGCTGGCTACTTAGTAAGAAAACGCGAAGAAGTACAAGAAAATATTAAAGGCTTTGCAAAGCCAATAGCAGTATTTGCAGTGTATGCATTGCTTATTTTACTACAGCCCGATTTAGGCACAGTAGTTGTTATGTTTGTAACAACGGTTGGCTTGCTGTTTTTAGCTGGTGCTAAGTTATGGCAGTTTTTTGTACTTATTTTAACGGGCGTGGGTCTGGTTGTATTACTAATTATTGTTGAACCATATCGAATGGCGCGTGTTGTAGGCTTTTTAGACCCTTGGGATGATCCTTTTGGTAAAGGTTATCAGTTGGTGCAATCACTAATGGCGTATAGCCAAGGTGGTTGGTTTGGTCAAGGCTTAGGTAACAGCGTACAAAAACTACAATATTTACCTGAAGCGCATAACGATTTTATTTTTGCCGTTATAGGTGAAGAGCTCGGCTTAATAGGCGTTGTAAGTATTTTAACGGTATTAGCTACTTTAGTATTTAGAGCCTTATTAATAGGTCAACAAGCGCTTAAATGCGGTAAGGAATACGAAGGCTATTTTTCGTTTGCCATTGGTATTTGGTTTGCATTTCAAACCATGGTGAATGTAGGTGCAAGCGCGGGTATTTTACCAACGAAGGGTTTAACCCTGCCGTTTATTTCTTATGGCGGCTCAAGCTTGTTAATTATGACGATTGCCACGGGTATTTTATTGCGCGTAGATTTTGAAACCAAAATGGCAACCAAACAAGCCACCTCACGCGGAGGTAAGCGATGAGTAAAAAATTAGTAGTAGTGGCTGGTGGAACTGGCGGGCATATTTTTCCTGGCATTGCAGTGGCCGATTATTTAAAGCAGCAGGGCTGGCAAGTCAGCTGGATTGGCACTCCAGATCGAATGGAAGCAAGTGTTGTTCCTAAGCATGGCATTGATATTGATTTTATTAATGTTAAAGGTGTTCGTGGCAATGGGTTAAAGCGTCTCATTAAAGCCCCATTCATGGTACTTAATGCAATATTGCAGGCGCGTAAGGTATTGAAAGAACAGCGCCCGGATGTAGTACTTGCAATGGGCGGTTATGTTACGGGTCCAACGGGAATTGCAGCAAAAAGTTTAGGTATCCCGCTGGTTATTCACGAGCAAAATGCTGTAGCCGGTATGAGCAATAAATGGCTTGCTAAGTTTGCTACACGCGTATTAGCAGCATTTCCAAGTGCGTTTGCACAAGGACAAGCTGAGCTAGTAGGTAATCCAGTACGTCAAAGTGTAATGGATATAGTCAAACGCGATGTATCAAGCCCTATTAATATTTTAGTGGTTGGTGGGTCGCTTGGTGCACAAGTGCTTAATCAGACGTTACCAGAAGCATTTAAAGGCCTTAGTAATACAGCTCCAATAAATGTGTGGCATCAAACAGGTAAAGGTCATTTACCCACTGTAGAAGCAGCTTATAAAGCGCATGGTTTAGCGGGCGGTAATACAAAAATAGCTGAATTTATTGATGATATGGACGCAGCATATAGCTGGGCTGATATTGTTGTTTGTCGTGCAGGTGCGTTAACTGTTAGCGAAATCGCAGCGGCAGGTAAAATGGCTGTTTTTGTCCCGTTTCCTCATGCGGTGGACGATCATCAAACAGCGAATGCACAGTATTTGGTAATGGCGAATGGGGCATTATTAATGCCGCAAGGGCAGTTTAATAAACAATCAATTGTTGAACTATTAAGCCCGTATTTAGCCCAACCTTCATTAATTACTGAAATGGCTACAAATGCAAAAAAACAAGCCATTTTAGATGCCACAGCAAGCGTAGCTACGCACTGTGAGCAAGTAACAAATAAGAGAAAATAAGTGAAAGAGATATCAGTACAAGAAAAGCATACACGCCCTGCAATGCGCCGAATAGAAACCATCCACTTTATCGGTATTGGTGGAGCTGGTATGGGCGGGATTGCTGAAGTACTCGCATTTGAAGGCTACCGTATTACAGGTTCTGACATTGCTCATAGCGCTATGACAGATCGTTTAATTAAAGCCGGTGCTGAAGTATTTATTGGCCATCATGAAAATAACGTGAAAGATGCCAATGTAGTGGTTGTTTCAAGCGCGATTGATGAAACAAACCCTGAAATTATCGCAGCTAAAGCCGCAAGAGTTCCGGTTGTACGCCGTGCAGAAATGCTTGCTGAACTAATGCGTTTTCGTCACGGCATAGCCATTGCGGGTACGCATGGTAAAACAACGACAACGAGCTTAATTGCAAGCATTTATGGACAAGCAGGCCTTGATCCAACGTTTATCATTGGTGGCTTGTTAAATAGCGCAGGTAGTAACGCAAAAGTAGGTAAAAGCGATTTTTTAATTGCAGAAGCAGATGAAAGCGATGCGTCGTTTTTACACTTACAGCCAATGGTATCGGTGATCACAAATATCGAAGAAGATCACATGGATACTTACGGTGGCAGTCTTGAAAAGATGAAAGACACCTATGTAGATTTTATTCATAACTTGCCGTTTTATGGTTTAGCCGTTGTATGTATTGACTCTGAAGTTGCTGCTGAGCTTATTCCGCGCTTTGGTCGCCCAGTTATCACGTATGGTGAATCGAAGGATGCTGATTATCGCATGAGCGACTTTAGCCAATCAGCTAATACATGCACATTTACAGTAACTAACAAGCAAGGTGAGTGTTTAACTGCCACGTTGAATATGCCAGGTAGACATAACGCACTTAATGCAACCGCTGCAATTGCTGTGGCAAAAGATCAAAACATTGCAAACCATGCAATTTTAGAAGCGCTGCAGAAGTTTGAGGGTATTGGTCGTCGTTTTCAGCACTATGGTGAATTTGAAAACGAGCGTGGCAATGTGATGTTAGTTGATGATTACGGGCATCACCCTTCAGAAGTTGCAGCAACAATTGCAGCAGTACGTGAAGGATGGCCAGATAAGCGTTTAGTAATGGTATATCAACCACATAGGTTTTCTCGTACACGCGACTTATACGAAGACTTTGTAAAAGTACTTGCTGATGTAGATCAGTTGCTATTGCTTGATGTGTATAGCGCTGGTGAAGATCCAATTGTTGGCGCAGACAGCAAAAGCTTATGTCGTAGCCTTCGTCAACGTGGCAAAGAGCCGCTGCATGTAGCAACAAATGCAGAACTTGCAGGCGTTTTGGCCGCAAATTTACAAAATAATGATTTAGTATTAACTCAAGGCGCTGGTAATATAGGTCAGTTAGTTAAAACATTAGCTGCGACGGGTATGTCGATAGAAAAACTTAAGCAAGGTGAAGTATGACTCAGGTAAACACACAATTTGGTAAAGTAGCGGTACTGCTAGGTGGTAACTCAGCAGAACGTGAAGTGTCTTTACGATCGGGTCAAGCTGTTTTAAATGCACTGCAAAATAGTGGTATTGATGCAATTGCATTTGACCCACAAAGTCGTTCTTTGTGGGAATTAAAAGAATTAAATGTAGAGCGTGTTTTTATTGCTTTGCATGGGCGTGGTGGCGAAGACGGAACTGTACAAGGTGCGCTTGAATTTATGAACTTGCCTTACACGGGCAGTAATGTACTAGGTTCAGCACTTGCTATGGATAAAGTACGTTGTAAACACTTATTTAAATCAGCGGGATTAAGCACCGCACCTTATGCCGTAGTTGATGCCAAAAAAGGCTTTGATGCTGCAGCTATTATGGGTGAGTTTAAAAAGGTAATGGTTAAGCCATCGCACGAAGGCTCAAGCATAGGTATGGCGCAAGCAAGTACAGTACAAGAACTTGAAGATGCATTAGCTAATGCATTTAAGTTTGATAACCAAGTGCTTGTAGAGCAGTGGATCACTGGTCGTGAGTTTACAATCACAGTGCTTGGCGACGAAGTACAACCAGTCATTGAAATGACGACACCAAATGGCTTTTACGACTACCAAGCTAAGTATCAATCAAATACTACGCAGTATCATTGCCCTGCAGATTTGTCAGAGCAAGATACTAAGTACTTACAGGCTATCTCACTAGATGCTTTTGATTTAGTGGGCGCAAGCGGCTGGGGCCGTGTTGATGCGATGCAAGACGAGCAAGGTAATTTTTATCTCCTTGAAGTAAATACAGTACCAGGTATGACTGAAAAATCGTTAGTACCAATGGCTGCAAAAGCGAATGGGGCAACTTTTGAACAATTAGTTGTTCGCATTTTAGAGCAAACGCTTTAATATGCATCCCCTTTTAGAAAAAGCTCAAGAAATCAAACTGAAGCTTAATTGGTCTCTGATTTTTGGTGTGAGTTTTTTTCTCATTGTTGTAATTGGCTTAGTGCAAATTACGACAGGTGTATCGGATTGGTTAGTTGAAAACAAAGATGCTCAAATCAAGCACCTTACAGTGCAAGGGCAGCCTAAATACACTGATGAAACGGCAATTATAAAAGCGATTAAAAATGCCGATTTAAGTAGTTTTTTTGAATTAGATGTAAAACATGTGCAGCAACTAGTTCAAGATTTACCTTGGGTTGCTACCGCTTCGGTACGTAAACAATGGCCTGATACTATACAAGTATATGTAGTTGAACATGAAGTAGTAGCACATTGGAATAGCGACTTATTGCTCAACCAAAGTGGCCAAGCATTTCAAGCCAGCAGCGATAAGTTAGATGATGACTTACCGCAGTTATACGGCCCAGAAGGCAGCGAAGAAGAAGCGTGGATTGCTTTTAAGCAATTTGATGAGATGCTAAAAGTTAACGGCTTAACGTTAACAAGTTTGGCATTGTCGGAGCGCTTTTCGTGGCAATTATGGCTAGATAACGGAATACGTTTAAATTTAGGACGTAAAGATAAAGCCAAGCGTGTGCAACGTTTTATAGACGTCTACCCACGAATGGAACAACGTGCAGATGCACAAGTAGATACAATAGATTTACGGTATGATACCGGCCTTGCAGTAAGCTTTAAGCCAGTGCAAGAAGAACAATTACAAAATAAGAGTAAGGCATGACTAAGTCAGCAGAAAGAAACCTAGTAATAGGGTTAGACGTTGGCACCTCGAAAGTGGTTGCCACGGTAGGTGAAATCACCGCAGATAACAAGCTCAGCATTGTTGGTGTGGGCAGCCAAGTATCTCATGGTATGGATAAAGGCGGCGTTAACGATTTAAACTTAGTGTCTGAGTCTATTCGCCGAGCAATAGACGAAGCCGAGTTAATGGCTGATTGTCGTATTAGCTCTGTGTATTTGGGGATTTCTGGCAAACACATACAGTGCCAAAACGAAAGTGGCGTGGTGGCAATTAATAACACCGAAGTCACTGACGAAGACATTGAAAATGTAATTCATATTGCGCGTTCTGTGCCTATTTCGGCAGAGCGTAAAATGCTGCATGCATTACCGCAAGAGTACAGCATCGATATGCAAGAGGGGATTAAAAACCCATTAGGCATGAGCGGTGTTCGTATGGAAGCGCGTGCACACATTATTACGTGCTCAAACGATATGGCAAAAAATATCGAGAAATGTGTAGAGCGTTGTGGTCTTGAAGTCGATCAGCTTATCTTTACTGCATTAGCGTCATGTTATTCTGTACTAACAGATGACGAAAAAGAGCTAGGTGTTGCAGTACTTGATATTGGTGGCGGCACTATGGATATCACCATTTATATTAATGGTGCACTTCGTCACTCTGCGGTTATTCCAGTGGCGGGTAACCAAGTTACTGGTGATATTGCAAAAATATTTCGCACACCTATATCACATGCCGAGTCACTCAAAGTACAATACGCATGTGCTAGTAGCCAAATGGCCAGTAGCGAAGACACAATTGAAGTACCAAGTGTAGGCGGACGACCAGCAAGGTTAATGTCGCGCCATACATTATCTGAGGTGGTAGAGCCTCGTTTTAGAGAATTATTTGAGCTTGCGATGGAAGAAATTCGTCGTTCAGGCTTAGAAGACCAAATTGCGGCAGGTCTCGTTATTACAGGCGGAACTGCTAAAATGACTGGCGCGATGGAAGTGGCAGAAGACATCTTCCAAATGCCAGTAAGAATAGGCAAACCAATCGGGATGGTTGGTTTGACAGACTATGTAGATGATCCTTCGTACGCAACCGCTGTTGGTTTGTTACAATACGGGCGTACCATGCAATCGATGAATGCACAAAAGTCGAAAGCAGAGGATAACAATAATTGGTGGAACCGCATTACTAAATGGTTCCAAGGCGAGTTTTAAGACTCAAGTCGGAGAGTAAACATGTTTGATATAATGGAACAACACAGCGAAGAAGCTGTAATAAAAGTAATCGGCGTGGGCGGTGGTGGCGGTAACGCTGTTGAGCACATGGTAAAACAACAAATAGAAGGCGTGCGTTTTATAGCCGCTAATACTGATGCGCAAGCATTACGTAACTCTGCAGCCGATATTACAGTTCAGCTAGGCACGCAAATAACCTCTGGGTTGGGTGCGGGCGCAAACCCTGAAGTAGGCCGTAAGTCGGCTGAAGAAGATGCAGATACAATTCGTGCCAGCCTTGAAGGCGCCGATATGGTCTTTATTGCAGCAGGTATGGGCGGTGGTACAGGTACTGGTGCAGCACCGGTAGTTGCTAAAATAGCAAAAGAGCTAGGTATTTTAACTGTTGCAGTTGTAACACGTCCTTTTGATTTTGAAGGTAAAAAACGTGCAGCAGCCGCTGAACAAGGCATTAATGAATTGTCAGAAATTGTAGATTCACTTATTACAATTCCGAACAATAAATTGCTTAAAGTTTTAGGAAAAGGGACTACACTTCTAGATGCCTTCGCTAAAGCTAATGACGTATTATTTGGTGCGGTACAAGGTATAGCAGAGCTAATTACACGTTCTGGTTTAATTAACGTGGATTTCGCCGATGTTAGAACTGTAATGTCTGCAATGGGTACTGCAATGATGGGAACGGCGTCTGCGTCAGGTCCTGATCGTGCACAAGAAGCAGCAGAAGCGGCTATCTCAAGCCCACTACTAGAAGACGTTGATTTAACAGGTGCTAAAGGCATATTAGTTAATATTACCGCAGGTATGGACATTGCGATTGAAGAATTTGAAATTGTTGGTAATCACGTTAAAGCACTTGCGTCAGAAAACGCAACGGTTGTTGTTGGTGCGGTAATCGACCCAGAAATGACTGATGAGCTACGTGTAACGGTTGTTGCAACTGGCTTAGGCGGCGATCGTCGTCCACAGTTTGGTATTGTTGATAACGGCTTTAAAAAAGCATCAGGTTCTGATGTTGCAAGCACATCAAACCAAACGAGCAGTATGTACGTACCAAGCTTTGCAAGCCAAGATACAAACACTGAAGAAAACACTGCTAAAGAGCAAGCGCAAAGTAAAGAAAAAGCGCCTTCAACGAGCTCAAGCAGTGCATCAAGCTCTTCAGCGCAAAACAGTAAAAAAGCGGATAAATCAGAAGGTGGTGATTATTTTGATATCCCCGCTTTTTTACGTAAGCAGGCTGATTAACATTTAACAATACTTTTGTTTGAAATATGTACGAATATTGAAAGGCAAAAGGATTTATGTTAAACTCCGCCATATAACTGTAACTGATTTAAAAGTGAGCATACCTATGATTAAACAGCGTACGATTGCAGAAGTAGTCAAAGCCATAGGAATTGGACTTCATAAAGGTGAGAAGGTCACAATAACTCTCCGACCTGCGAGCGCAAATACTGGGATTGTATTTCGTCGTGTCGACCTTGATCCGGTTGTTGATTTTGAAACAACACCTGAAGCCGTTGGTGATACGCAGTTGTGTACCTGTTTAATTAACAAAGATGGTGTTCGCTTATCGACTACTGAGCATCTTATTGCAGCTGTTGCTGCAATGGGCATTGATAATTTAATTGTAGAATTAGATAGCTCAGAAGTGCCGATTATGGATGGTAGTGCATTACCATTCATATATTTGTTGCAGAAAGGCGGAATTGAAGAGCAAAACGTTGCTAAACGCTTTATCCGTATTAAAGAAAAAGTACGCATTGAAGAAGATGGTAAATGGGCTGAAGTTGAACCATATGATGGTTTTCATATCGACTTTGAGATTGCATTTAACCACCCTGCTATCAATGAAAGTCGCCAACGTATTGGGTTGGATATAACAACGCAAAGCTTTATTGAAGAAATTAGCCGTGCGCGTACTTTTGGATTTATGAAAGATATTGAATACATGCATGCAAACAACCTAGCGCTAGGTGGGAGCATGGATAGTGCAGTTGTACTTGATGAATTCAAAGTTTTAAATCCTAACGGTTTACGTTATAGCGACGAGTTCGTTAAGCACAAGATATTAGACTGTGTTGGTGACATGTTTATGACAGGCCATAACCTTTTAGGTAAAGTAACTGCATTTAAGTCAGGTCATGATTTAAATAATAAATTACTTCGTAAAATTATGGCAACAGAGTCAGCATGGGAGTGGGCAACATTTGAAACGCCTGTGACGATGCCTGCACCCGGTCTTGAGTTAGCCCACGCTTAAAAGCGTTATAGCGAAGCTCGAAAAACAGTTATAAAAAATGACGCTTATTAGCGTCATTTTTTTTGCGTGAAATTTACTTTATTATAACTCTAAAAGAGTTTGTAACTGATTTAAATTAGTTACTGTATAGGTTGGCTTTATTCCGTCGGCTAATCGCTCACCAGGGTGCTGTAACCAGCAAGTATCAATACCGGCATTGTTGCCGCCAAGTATGTCACTTGCCGCTGTATCACCTACCATAAGTATCTCGCATTTATCTGGGTTACCCATTAGCTCAAATGTGTGCTCGAAAATCGCTTTATTCGGTTTTGCTATACCTACAAGCTCAGATATAACTAACCATTCAAACATATTTTTTAAGCCAGTATGCTCAAGGCGTACGGTTTGCAAGCGGGCAAATCCGTTAGTTATAATACCTAACTTAGCATGCGGCTTAAGTTTATTTAAAAGCTCAATAGCACCAGGTAATGGCTCGCAAATTTGCGCCATAGAATCTAAAAAAGCATCATTTAGCTCTTTTGCTGGCACATTAAGTTTTACAGCCCACTCATTAAAGCGTGTTACTTGTAAGTAATCTGCGCTAATAGCGCCATCTTGATAATCAACCCACAGCTGCTTATTGGTTTTTTGATAATGAATATAATCGTCTTGGCTAAAATCTACGTTGTAAGCTTTAAACATGCGAGTCATACCCGCTAAAATATCAAACCTAAATAAGGTTTCGTCTGCATCAAACAATACATAGTTGTACTTCATTAAACTTCCTAAATTAATTTGTTTGGCTATATAGCTCAGGGTGTAAAAAAGGCGCCATAGCTAAAGTGAGTGCTTGTGTGTAGGTACTTTCCCGAGTGGCATGATTGTTTGTAAGTAGACCAATAGCGCCACCTTTTTGTTTAACGTTGGTGGTATTAAATGCTTTGTCCATTACATCGCCAAGTTCTTCACCTTTAAGTAAAGCATTATAAAGTACTTGGGGTAGAGGAAGGTTGCTGCTGCGCCCTACAACTTGATTTAACGCATTATCAATAACTACGTAAGCAAAGGTTGCTGCACCATAGCTAAATTGCTCAGCACCGCCCTCCATTGCAACGTAATAGTGAGCTTGGTGGTGCTCTTTGCAATAATTTACGCGGTTTTGCGCGCCAATACGTGTTTCGTCTTCGCCGATAGGCTGATCGGGCACGCCTGAGGGAGCATTCACACCTTCACAATCAATGATACATTCTGGAAAATACATAGTAAAAATATGTTTAGCGGCATTTATTTTTACAGGATTTTTAGAACCGACAATAATTTTTAATTGTTGTGACATGCTGATCTGACCTTGAGTAAAATCAGCAGTGTACGTGAGTTGGCTCAATCTTAGAAGAGGAGTTAAATAGGCAAATCGAGAGGAGCTAGATTTTCCAGTGCACGCTTTTTCAAAATAATATCTTTAATCAATGGGGTAAGCACAAGCTCCATAGCTAAGCCCATTTTACCGCCTGGTACTACAAGTGTATTTATACGAGACATAAAACTGCCTTCGATCATGCGTAAATAATAAGGAAAATCAACATCATCAATTCCTCTAAAGCGAATAACTACAAAACTTTCATCGAGTGATGGAATATCTTTGGCGCTAAATGGATTTGAGGTGTCAACAGTAGGCACTCGCTGAAAATTAATATGGGTACGAGAAAATTGCGGGGTAATATGATTTATATAGTCATCCATACTGCGCACAATAGAGCCCATAACCGCTTCGCGAGAATGGCCGCGTTCGGATGTGTCGCGTATTAATTTTTGAATCCATTCAAGGTTAATAATAGGCACCATGCCTATTAATAAATCAACATGCTTTGCAACGTCTACATCTTGATCAACTACGCCGCCGTGCAATCCTTCATAAAACAAAATATCGGTATTGCTATCAAGGTCTTGCCAAGGAGTAAATGTACCCGGTAATTGATTGTATGGAACGGCTTCATCAAAGGTGTGTAAATAACGGCGTAACTTACCTTGGCCTGTTTCACTATAGTTTTCAAACAACGCTTCTAAAGAACCAAAGTCATTTGCCTCTCGGCCAAAGTAACTAATGTGTTTATTTTCTTGTTGCGCTTCACGTACTTTTTTATCCATTTCAGGGCGAGTGTAACGATGAAAGCTATCTCCTTCGATAAAAGCCGCTTCAATATTAAGGCTACGGAAAATATGTTTAATTGCATTGGTTGTGGTGGTTGTACCCGCACCAGACGAACCCGTAATCGCAATAATAGGATTTTTAGCTGACATGTTAATTCTCTTTTTTAGGACCAGGTTTTATAACCAGACTAAACTTAACATTATTTTAAGTCGTTTGGGTATCTTAAGAGTTGACTGACTTAGCTCAAGTGACGTCATCAGCAAATAACGTTATCATGAGGTGCTTAAAATTAAAACGAGAGAAAGCATGAAACTTATTAAACCATTACTTGGGGTATTTTCTATAGCAGCGCTTAGCCCAATTATGGCGCAGGCTAGCATGCCAAAAAGCCAAGTATTACTTGCTGATTTAAATACGCCTTATGGGGTACAAGTTAGTATAGTGAGTGATAAAAATAGTTATAACAACCAACCATACTTAACAAGCGACGGTTTATATTTTACTCATGAGGTCATTACAGATGGGCAGGGCCAAACCGATATTGCTTATTATGACTTAACATCAAAACAAGTAACTAATATCAGTAACTCTCCCGTAAGCGAATATTCACCAACTGTTATGCCTAGTGGTGATGCAGTATCAGCGATTGTTGTTGAGGCGGATGGTAAACAAAAGTTGTGGCGATACCCACGTAAAAACGAAGATGCGCCAAGTCGTATTTTTGATTGGATTGAGCCTGTTGGATACCACGCTTGGGGCGTTCAAAATGATTTAGTGATGTTTATTTTAGGAAAGCCTCATACCCTTCAATATACATCAGTTGAAGAAGCAAAGGGAAAAATAGCTGCCAGCAATATTGGCCGAACACTTATTTATAATAACGCGACGGCTACATTTTTATTTAGTTACACTAAAAACGAGCAACACATTTTAGCGAGTTTTAATCCACAAGATAAACAAGTTGAAGACTTACTAAGATTGCCGGCTCAAGTACAAGATTTTATTTTGAAAGATGATGCAACTATCGCTTACGCAATTAAGAACCGCGTTTATCAACGCAAGCTTGAGGGCAGTGACGAAGTATCGCAATGGCTTAATTTAAGCACTTACTGCGAAACAAATATAACAAGAATGAGTTTCAACAATGAAAAACTCGCTTTTGTATGTGATATAACGAAGTAAAGTAGGCAAATAAATTCAGATTTTATTGTGTGTATGCGTTAATCTAATGCGTAAATTTAACTAATAGGGATTACACGTGGCTTATAGTGCAGACGAGCTGACAGAACAGCTTATTAAATTACAGTGTAGAAGTAATTTTAAGATTAAAAATATTGCAGAGTACATGTTAGTAAACTCTAAAGAAGCATTTTATACCCACAGCGAAAGTGGCAAGGGTAAAATAGTAATTCGCCCCGCATTTGAAGTGTTTAGTGATGATTTTAGTGATATTGATGGCGTAACGCGTGCTCAAGGGTACTTTCATAGCAGCGAGATGACACGCTTTCCTACGCGTATTTTTAAAAGCGCCCAACCTATTCACTATGGCGTGGCATTTAAAATAAATTCTGAGCAAGCAGCAAAAGACTTTATAGCCAAGCTAACTATGATTATTGGTAACTAATTTTATATAAAACGTAAAAAGCCGCTGAATTTATATTCAGCGGCTTTTGTATTTTTATAGCTTAATAACTAAGAGTTACTTACTTTTTAAGAAGCTATTAACCGATTCAAGTTCGCGTGTTTTAAGCGCAATACAATCGTTTGTGCTTTCTTCAAGTTTACTTAATGTACGAGCGTAACCTGCTACATCAGCTACTTTTTCGTTAAAAAATACTTTTGTTTTAGCTAGGCTTTCTGCATTACAGCTTGCAGTTGTAAAGTACGGTAAGTTAGGAATAAAGAACGGCGGTAAGCTTGCTGTTACTTTATCGTAGTTACTGTAAACCCAGTCAATAAATAACGCTTGGCGCTCATCTGTATAACTTTGACCTGACAAAATAGTGCGCATGTCAGATGCCGTTACTTCATCCGTTAAACTATAAGCTAATACCGCTTTTTGTAACTCAGGTTTGCCAAAAAAGCCCATTGCAGCAAGCATGTTAGTGCGTACTTGTGGATCTTTTGTGGTTTTAAACGTTGTCATGAACTGATCAAGCAGCGCTTTGTCACCATGAAAAGCAGCAAGAGTTAAGTACGTACCCGCTAAATAAGGATCTACTTTTTGTGGATCATTTAAATAAACTTGTGTTTGTTCTTTTGCCTTTTTGATGACGTTTTGATCTTCACCATCAAAACCTAAGCGTGATACAACGGCTGCACGAAGTTGTGCAATAGCTCCATCTTCTCCCGCTTTAGCTTCTAGGCCATATTTTTTAGCCGCAGGCGTTACCGCATTACGAATAAATTCAGGCCATAAATCTTTATTGCTATCGTCTTTAAAAGTACGTTGTTGCGATACTAAGTAACCTAGTGCGGTATTTGCTACGCGAGGGTGGCTATCGCTTACGAACACTTCAAGTGTTTGCATTAACTTAGCAGCAGATATAACACCAGCATCAAGTAGTGCATCAGTAGCCGATAGTAACGCTAAGCGCTCACGGTCACTCAGTACGCTTGGCGCTTTTTTAACAAGTGCGCTAAATTGTGCGTCATCCATTACCCAGCGATAGTAGCCTAGTGCACCTTGGTCAGGATAAATCCACTCTGGTTCAAAGTCTAAGTCTAGCGTTTGGCTTTGTTTATTAAGTAATACGTTTGCTGTTTTTACTTTATCGCCAGCACCATACTTAATTGCAACCGGTACATTCCATAGCTGCTCTGGCGCATCCACACCTGCATTTACAAAGCGGCTTTGTGAAATAGTTACTTTGCTACCTTGTTGAGTCACTTTAACTAGTGGGAAAGAGGATTGCTCAATAAACGATTTTAAAACGCTTGCTACATCTTTGTTTGATGCTTTGCCTAGTGCTTCCCATAAATCAGCCGCTTCAGCATTTTTGTACGAAAACTCTTTTAAGTAGCTTTGAATACCTTTTTGAAATGCATCTTCGCCAATCCAGTTTTCAACCATAGCAAGTACTGAGCTGCCTTTACTGTAAGCAAGGCCTAAACCATCCATAATGTCGGCTTCGGTTTTAATTGGCTTACGAATAGGCTTAGTGCTTAAACGTGCATCAAGTGCCATTACGTTGTTTTGTGGCAGGTCTAAGTGCGATTCAAACTCAGGGTTAAGCTGCTTAGTAATTTTTGCAGCCATCCAGCTAGCAAACGCTTCGTTTAACCATAAGTCGTTCCACCATTTCATGGTTACTAAGTTACCGTACCATTGGTGAGCAAGTTCGTGAGCAATAATTGATACATTACGTTGTTTTTTACTACGTGTTGCGGCAGCTAAATCAACCAGTAAAATATCTTCTCTGTAGGTAACTAAGCCTGAGTTTTCCATTGCGCCAAATGGAAATTCTGGTACCGCTACTGAGTCTAATTTTTTGTAAACGTAAGGAATACCAAAATACGCTTCAAGTGCGCCTAGTACTTTTGGCATATTTTCTTTTGCGTATTGGGCTAAGTGAATTTTACCTTGTGGCGTAATTACACGACCAGGAATTGGCATGCCTTTAATTTCTAATTCTTCAAATGGGCCAACGGCCATTGCCACTAGGTATGAAGGGATTGGCGGTGTTTTATCAAAAAAGTGTGTGGTCATATCGCCATCAACCGTTGTTTTTAGTTCTGGCGTATTTGAATATACTTTTTGTGATGTAGGCGCAGTAATCGTTAACTGAAATGGAATTTTGTAACTTGGCTCGTCAAAAACAGGAAATGCACGGCGTGCATCACTCATTTCAAATTGAGTAAATAAGTAAGGTGTGCCTTGGTCTAATGTTTTGTATAAACCAACACTTTGACGGTTATATGGCGCTGAAAAATCAACTTTAAGTGTGTATTTACCTGGTTGAATTTGTTCATCACAGCTAAATTTAACTTTACCTGTTTTAAGCATTTCATTGTTTAAATCACAGCTTTCATCACCAAGCAGTTGCGCCATTTTAACAGCGTAAGCTACGCCATTTAACTCAATATATTTTGTTGGCTTTAGTACTTCTAGGGAAATCTCAGTCATCCCTGTGAATGTATCTTGGCTCGGGTCGAGTGTTAACGAGACCTGTTGTGAACTTGGTTTTGCGAGTTTTTCAATAACGAATTCGTTAGCGTTTGCAGCACCCATTGCCAAAGCAACGCTCACTGTTAAGAGGCTTTTAAGAAACATAGTGATCCCTAGATTGTTGTTGTTAGAAACTACCCTAAATAGGCTTTTTTATGCTCATATAATTAGGGGGTTAGATATCCTAACAGTTTTTTTAAATAGAGTAATTGATTATAACGGTGACTTTAAAGGGAAATAGTAACAAAGTTTGTCAGTGGCTTTCGCGTGTTATAAAACGCTGCCAATGCAGGTGTGAGTTAATAATAAGTATTTGTTGGACAACGGTATTTAATAAGTGAGTATCGCTAAACACATCATGTGGATACTCGTTAAAGCCCATTAAATAATTAAATGTGTCTTTAGAGTTAGCTTGCAGGGCGTATATACGCACTTGTTGCTCAAAGTTAAGACGAAGACTGCTTATTGCTGTTTTCATACCGAGTTGATCTACGTTTGGTATATCACATTTTTGCAGGTAACCGGCACGCTCACCTTCACCTGAAAACCAAATACGTACTTTTTCACTGTACCTGCCAGTTTTAGCGGGTAAGTCGAACATTAATCGGTGTTGGTTTTGCGATTTGATGAATGTTATATATTCATTAAATCCAGCATTTATAAGAGCTTGATGTACTGGAACTAAACGAGGTTTAATTTTACCGTGGGTATAAAAATTAAAACATAAGACATTTTTTTCAAGAGACAGATCATCAAGCGTTAAGTAACCAATCTCATCGCTATAAGCACCGCTATAATATGCAATTAAAGGGAGCCAAAAGTGCCAGTGTTTTGGTTGCTCTCGTGCAACTTTAAAATCACCGTATATATATCCATTATAAAGGGTGTGCAATTCCATGGCGGAAAAGGGACGGCGACCAAGATGGGTTTTCAACGTAATACCTTGAAAATAATGATGTGTTTTATTTTATACCCAACTAGCAATAGATGCTAGTCGGGTTTTATTCGCTTTTAACGCAAAGCGTATAAAGTATTATTCACTCAATGCTCGAGCTAAACCTGTAGGCTCAATTTCTGCACATACTTGGTCATCATTCCAGTTAATACCAACAAGTGCATTATCTTCATTTAAGTCTTCAACCCATGCATCTAAAAATTCATCAAGGTTGATTTCTACTGGACTGTAATCTTTCCACTCTTCTTTACACTGTGCTTTAGCTGCTGCTTCACTTTCCCAAAGCAGTAGTACGTCAGTTTCGTCAAATTGGTTAGAATCGCACACTACAAAGCCATTATCTTCTGCACCAAGTGCCCAAATTACTTCGCTAACACGTACTTTTTCTACGAAGCTAACTAGTTGTGATTCAATTTCGATATCGCTCATGTGTTTACCCTTTTAAATTAGTGACGAGGATTAGTGTCTATTGCTGCTTGGCGCTCACCATATTGCTTATGAAAAGCAACAAGCGCTGAATGCTGACTAAAGTCAGCCAATTCGCGAAAGCAAATCCAATCAAGCAGGCAGTATAAACTGATGTTGAGGTATTCACAGCCTTTAAATTCTTCATCGCTTAAATGAGAATTCAAAAAGCTCAATGTTTGCTCAATACGTTCGTTTTGCAGATTAAAAAATAATTTATCGCTTTTGGTGTCAAATCCAGAACGTTTACACAACACCATTTCTACTAACGAATCGTTACAGGCATTTATAGTTGTAAGTAAGTGCTCTTGAGGCCACGTTAGTTTTGGCTGACCTGTTTTTTCAAGTAAATAACGCAATATAGAATTAGAGTCGCTAAGTGTTAAGTCACCATCTACCAAAATCGGGATTTTTCGAGCCGGGTTTTTACTGGCCATGGTAGGGCGGTCTTGATCAGAAAATATGTCTAAACTTACAAGTTCTAGCTTGCAGTCGTTTTCTTGCGCCCAAATTCTAATTCGGCGTACGTAAGGTGAAGGTACAGAACCAATTAATTGCATAATTACTCCATAAAAAAGCCGCATAAGCGGCTTTTATCAAATGTTACTTACAGTACAGTTAAATTTATTCTGAACGGCTAGTAACTTCAAGTAAATGATAACCAAATTGAGTTTGTACAGGGCCTTGTACTTGATTAATTGGCGCAGAAAATACAACTTTATCAAACTCTGGAACCATCATACCAGGGCCAAACTCACCAAGAGCACCGCCATCCTGACCTGAAGGACAATTAGAATGTGCTTTTGCTAATTCAGCAAAGTCTTCGCCTTGCTCAATTTTTGTTTTTAAGTCTAAACATTGTGCTTCACTGTCTACAAGTATGTGTCGTGCGCTTGCTACTGTCATAAAATCTCCCGAATATAATGTGGTGTTTTTTTAACCGAATTGAAATGTCATTCTAGTTAGTTTCAACTAATTGTACCAGTATAAACTTATTTATTAGAAAACACAGTTTCAATTGCAGTAATCATTTGCTCTGAATTAGGTGCCACTTTACTGTTAAACCGTAAAATTGTTTTACGATCAGCAGACACTAAGTATTTATAAAAGTTCCAATTTGGAGAGCTAGTTTGCTCATTCAAATATTTAAAAATTGGATTTGCTTCGCTACCACGAACTTTACTGGTGGCAAACATGGGAAAAGTTACACCATAGTTTACAAAGCATACTTTTGCTGTTTCTTTTTCATTATCTTCTTCTTGAAAAAAGTCATCAGAGGGGAACCCTAATACGACTAAACCTTGATCTTTGTATTGTTGATATAATGCTTCAAGGCCTTTAAATTGAGGTGTAAACCCACAATTACTCGCCGTGTTTACTATTAATAAAGGCTTATTTTTGAATTTGCACAAGTTAATCGATTCTTTTGAGCGAAGCTTTCGCATATCTATATTAGTAAAATCTTGACAGTCTTGGGCAGAGGTTTGGTTAATAGTTGATGATGTTTCAGCTTGGAGTGAAGCATTAATAAATAAAGCCATTAATCCTATTATAATTTTTTTTAGCATTACATTACCTAAAATTTACGATTGTTTGATTTGATAATCATACGCTAATATGGAACAAATTGATCAACCCCCAAATGACCTATGACAATCCGTTTAGCAACTATTAATGATCTTAAAGAAATTGTAGCCATTTACAACGAAACTATTGCAGGGCGAATGGTAACTGCAGATACCGAAGAAGTGACCGTTGACGAAAAGCGTGACTGGTTTAATAGCCATAACGATAAAAGGCCTATTTACGTTTATTGCGAAAATAACCAAGTACTTGCTTGGGTGAGCTATAAATCGTTTTATGGCCGTCCTGCTTACGATGGCACAGTAGAAATGAGCATTTATATTACCAGTAAAGCACAAGGTAAAGGGCTTGGTAAAAAGCTGATGATATTTGCCCAAACACAAGCTAAGCAACTACATATTAAGGTATTACTCGGTTTTATTTTTAGTCATAACTTACCGAGTGTTAAATTGTTTAAACATTTTGATTTTGCAATATGGGGCGAGTTGCCAAGTGTTGCAATAATGGATGATAAGGCGTATAGCCTTACTATTTTTGGAAAACATTTGGAATAAATTATTTTTCATAATGCTGTAATATTTTTTTACAAAATAAGACGAAGGGTTTATGCCAATTAAAGAAAAATAGACTACGCTATTAACATATTAAGTTTATTAATTTGAAGTGTAGCTTGATGATTCGAAAAATATTAATTGTTGATAGTAGCAGTATCATCGCAATGCGTGTGAAAGTGCTTTTAGAATTAATAGGATGTGAAGTCGAATTAATTCATTTCAGCATGCTAGACATGTATACCAATATAGGCAACTACGACTTAGTTGTTGTTGCCCATGGTGTGCCTGTTGATTCTATAAAATCCCTTGTTAGTGAAGTAGCGCAAGAGCGTTTTATGTTACTTGCTCCAAAAGCTGAAAGTGGTGAGCAACTAACTGCATTTAGTGAGCTAAATCATGCTGCGCCTGACGCAACCGTGATCTACCCGTTTTTTTCTAATAAAGAAATTACTTCTCTTTTAGAAAGCCTACTAGAATTAGGCTCTAATCATATTTTGCAATTACCCGCTATTTTACTCGTCGATCATGTTCCTGAGCGCCTCGAAAAAATGAAAAATAGCTTAATCGGTGCTCATATAGAGACTCATACAGCAACCACCTCCGCAGAAGCTTTAGAAATTACTAAAGAAAAGCAAATCGATATACTGATAAGCGATTTTGTTTTAGATGACGGAACAGGTTTAGAAATTTTTTCAAACTTAAAAGTAACGCAACCACATTGCCGCTGCTTATTATTTACCTCACGTCCCGATCAAGTTTCGATGATTGAAGCTATTCGTCAAGGTGTAGAAGACGTACTTATTAAGCCACTGAACGACAGCTCACTATTACAATCAATACATAAATTATGGCAAACAGAGTTATTAAAACGCCATAACGCAGAACTTGTTGAAAGGCTACAAGATACAGTTGATGCCCTGATTGAAAAAGACAGTCTACTCCAGGTTATTTATAAGCATACGCCCGATGCAATTATGTTGTTTGAGAAATGCGGTAGGGTAATAGAAGCTAATGATGCTTGTTTAAAACTATTTAATTTACCGTTTAACGAACTCGAAGGTAAGTCAGTATTTAACTTTTTAGATGATGATTCAACGTTAGGTATTAAAGATAAAATTTCGACATTAAATAGTAATCGCCAATTTAGCTGCGACTTACGTTTATCTAAAACAGCAGGGGGATATATACCGTTGGTGGGATCTTTTAATGAGATAGATCACCATGGCGAAATAGCACTTGCCGTAATATTTAAAAATGTAACTCACCTTAAGCAAAAAGAAGATTTACTACTTGAAGCAAAAGATATCCTTGAAGAGCAAGTAAGAGCACGTACTTCACAACTCGAGCACGCTAAAAATGTGGCTGAGGCTGCAAACTTAAGTAAATCAGAGTTTTTAGCTAATATGTCGCATGAACTTCGTACACCAATGCACTCTATTTTAAGCTTTTCTCGTTTTGGTCTAAGTAAATTAGATGCTGGAGATTTTGCAAAAGAAAAACTCATTAAATACCTATCTCGCATAGAGAGTAGTGGCGAGCGTTTACTGTCGCTACTAAATAATTTACTCGACCTATCTAAGCTAGATGTGGGTAAGTTTCCATTTAATCCTCGTCCATATAATTTATCGAACATCATTAAAACAAGTATTGATGATGTATCTGGTACGGCAATGGAAAAAGAAATTGAGATTGTATTTACCGCGCAGCCATTACCTGTAATTGCGCAATGTGATGAAGAGCAAATAAATCAGTTACTTCGAAACGTATTAGGTAATGCACTTAAATTTAGCGAACCAAAAAGTAAAATACGGGTAAATTTAGAGTCAGATAATAAGCTTGCTACTATAAAGGTTACCGATAATGGGGTCGGTATACCTGAAGATGAACTAGAGCATATTTTTACTAAGTTTGTACAAAGCAGTAAAACAAATAGCGGTGCTGGTGGTACAGGGCTCGGTCTTGCCTTGTGTAGAGAGTTTGTATCTTTACACCAAGGTGAGATCACTGCACGTAACAACGAAAATGGTGGTGCAACTATATCTATACAGGTGCCATTAGAAATAAATCTAGATGATCATTTGGCTGAAGATCAATTAATACAACACAGTAATTAATTTTTTTTGGCAAGCCAAGTAACTTTTTGAGAATTTGAATGGATGATAAATTATGGCCTTAACTAAAATACTTGCCGTTGATGACGAACCCTTTAACCTTGAAATTATTGAGGAAATTTTAGAGGATCTTGATTTTGAATTACAAGTAGCAACGAATGGTCCTGAGTGTTTAAACATGGTTGAGGGCTATATGCCTCAGGTTATATTGCTCGACGTAAGTATGCCGCAAATGAACGGCTATGAAGTATGTAAGGCACTTAAAGCAAACCCAAATACAGCACACATTATTGTTATGTTTGTTTCTGCTCGCGGCACAGTTGAAGAGCGCATGGAAGGCTACTCGGTTGGTGCAGAAGACTATATTGTAAAACCCTTTGGCCATGATGAACTTAAGTCAAAGCTTAAAAATTTAAACCAAGTACTTGTTGAAAAACAAAGCCTTGAAAAGCAAGTTGAAGATGCTACATCAACTGCATTTAATGCCATGGCTAACAGCAGTGAAATGGGGCAGATAGTTAACTACGTTGAAAACATAGGCTTTATTAACGACCCTCAAGAGCTAGGTAAAGCGCTTGTAGATTGCCTTCAGTCTTTTGATTTACAAAGCAATGTAGAATTTAGAGAAAATAATGAAATTAGCCACTTTGCACTAAACGGCGTGTGTTCACCTATTGTGGTGGAGCTATTTGAAATGCTGAAAAACAAAGGGCGCTTACATGAGTTTTCGCACCGAATTTTAGTTAACTATGAATTGATTAGCTTACTTATTTTAAATATGCCCGATCATGACCCTGATAAGCATGGCCGTATACGCGACCACGTATGTTTTATTGTCAGTGTTACCGAGCAGCAGCTACGCGCCATCATGACCAAGAAAATGCTTGAATCACAACGAGCAAAACTTAATGCCGTAGCAAGTACTGTTCATAGTAAGTTTCATAGCTTAATTAGCTTGTTGAATGAAAACCGTCAAAACAACGAAAAAGTGTTTAAACAGTTACAAGAAGAGCTCGAAGAACGTATCCCATCAATGGGACTGGATGAAGATCAGGAGGTGTTTATTTATAAAAAAGTAGATGAAACTATCCAAAACTCAGTAGCAAGAGAAGAGTCTGTTAAACAAGTCAAAGCAGCCTTTACAGAGATAGAACAAGATCTATCGTTACTTTTGAAAAACTAGTTACTTCGCAATATAAAGGTTTACTTAAGCGGTGCTATGCATCCCTTGGTAAGCCTTTTTCTACAATTCTAATTAACCTAGCTGTTTTACGAATTTGTAATCGTTGTTTATCGTTTTGCTGAGCAAGTGCCCATTCAATATGCTCTAAAACAAGTTCGCTGCATATTTGGCTTTTATCTTGTAGGGCATTAATAATAGCGGGGCTGAACTCTGCATTACCTAAACCAACTGCTAAATTACGTAACCAACGTTCGTGACCTATGCGACGAATAGGGCTGCCTTCGGTATTTTTTAAAAATGTAGGCTCATCCCAAGCAAACAGCGCAAGTAAATCTTTATTTTTTAATTGAGTACGGGGATGAAAGTCATTTTCATCCGTTATTTGTCCATAACGATTCCAAGGGCATACCAACTGGCAATCATCACAGCCATAAATGCGGTTGCCTAATAAAGTTCGGTATTGTTCGGGTATGGGTCCTTGGTGTTCTATCGTTAAGTACGATATGCATTTACGTGCATCAACAACGTAAGGCTCTACAATTGCACCTGTTGGGCAAAGAGTAATACAAGCAACGCATTTACCGCATCCCTCAAAGGTGTTCTCTGCATCTATTGGTAGAGGTAAATCAATAAATAGCTCGCCTAAAAAAAACCACGATCCTGCTTCTTGATTAATTAATAAAGAATGCTTACCACGCCAACCTAAACCGGCTTTTTCAGCGAGTTGACGTTCAAGTACAGGAGCTGAATCGACAAAAGGCCTAAAGCCATATTCGCCAATTTCTTGTTCTATTTTTTGACCTAGTTTTTTTAAACGATTACGCATTAATTTATGGTAATCACGACCCAGTGCATAGCGGCTGATGTATGCTTTTTCTTTATTTTTTAAGGTTTTTGCAAAGCCTGCATCAGGTGGGAGGTAGTTCATTTTTACAGAGACTACACGCTGCGTACCAGGTACTAATTCAGCAGGGCGAGCGCGTTTCATGCCGTGAGCAGCCATATAATCCATCGAGCCGTGGTAGCCAGCATTAAGCCAGCGTTGGAGTTGGGCTTCGTGCTTAGATAGGTCAATATCAGTAATACCTACTTCGCTAAAACCAAGCTCTTGTCCCCAGGTTTTTATTTGCAGGGCTAATTTTTCATAGTCTGGGGTAGGGTTGCTCACACACTTCACACACTTAAATTAATAGCTGCGTAATTTACCATATTTCTCTGAGCCCGAAAACGCTTCTTAGCGCACAAAGCGCTTTAACTGTTGTTGGGTTTGTAAGCTTAACTGTTGAGATTGTTGGCAATCGCTAAGGGCTGTATCTATTTGCTGTTTAGCTTGCTCACCTAGCGCTACAATTTGTTCTACCGATTGGTGAGTATCGGTTTGAGTATCTTCAAGCATATGCACCGCGTTAGCTATTTGTTGTAACTGTTGTTGGTTGTGCTCAAATTCACTCAGCATTTTAGTAAAGCCATCACAGGTTGCACTAATTGAGCTTTGTGCATTATTGGAGTGGGTAATTAATTGCTCTGACTCTTTATTCGTCTCGTTTACTAAATCATTCATTTGAGTAATAAAGTCACTTATTTGCCTAGTTGCGCCACTCACTTTTATTGAAAGTGTACGCACTTCGTCTGCAACTACGGCAAACCCTCTACCAGCTTCACCTGCTCTAGCTGCTTCTATAGCGGCGTTGAGCGCTAGTAAATTGGTTTGATCGGAAAACTCTTCAACCATTTTTAAAATACTACGAATGTTTTCACTATTCTCTTTTAGTCCCGCAATTGTATTTGAAAAGCTACCCAGCATATTAGTAATAAGTTTAACCTGCTTTACTAAAGCAGCGAGCTCTGATGCAGAGAGTTTTACAAAGTTAAGGTGTTCATTATTAACGTTATGCACGCTATCTGTATTATTTACTATGTTTTGTAAGCTTTGGGTTATTTGCATACTGCCATTAATAATACTGTGGCTTAATTGTATTTGTTGCTCACTTGATTGCTCAGTATTTTTCATTGACTGTGTCACTTGTGTATTACTGTGTGCGCTGGCTTGAGCGCTGTTGTATGTTGTGCTGAGTAACTCACTTAAATGGGCAGTAAACATATTGTACTGCGTGCTTAAATCTTTAAATTCGTCATATGAAAAGTGGGGAAGCTTTGCTGCTAAATTTGCATCTTGTTGGTTTATTTTTATCAAAGTATCGCGCATAGCACTAACAGGGCGAACAATTAAAAAACGCATATAAAAAAGAGTAAAAATAAAACCAGATATAATAACAAGCGTAAGCAGCCAAAATAGCCCTGTACTTTGCTGTTGTTCACTTAAGCTCTGATGCAGCCAAAATAACGTAATTGCTTGGAGCAATAATACAAAACTTAAATTACCGACTATTTTACGCGTTAACGTAAAAAAGAATGTTTGCTCTATATAGTTATAAATTTTCATAAAAACACTCATTATGCTTAAACCCTACGATTTTTATTTTAGTTAGGGAGATGTAAGTTAGCTTTTTTGTAACGACAACAAGTAAGCTTTGGTTCGCGCTGGGTAATTTGTAAAAATTCCGTCTATGCCATACTCAAGCATTAGCGCTATATCTTGTTCTCTATCGACCGTATAAGCATAAATCTTTAAGCCTCTTTTTTTTGCATCATCGGCAAAAGCCTTATTTATAAAGGTTTTATCTGCATGTACGCTATAAGCGTTTAAATCACTTGCAAACTTTGCATAGTTAATTGGAATAGAAGAAGTAAGAGCGCCTATTTTAAGCCATGGTAGCTTGCTTTTAAGCCACTGTAGTTGATGATGATCAAACGATGATACTAAAATATTGGTTTTCGATATTTTTTTAGCTTCAATGTTTTGTTCTAATTGAGCCACAAACCTTTCTAGTGCAAACGTGTGTTTAAGCTCAATATTTAATAAAGATTTATTGTTATTCCAATCAAACAGCTGCTGAAGAGTAGGAATTTTTTCACCATTTCCAGCATCAAGCTTAGAGAGCTCATGAGCGGTAAAGTTACTCACCCTGCCTTTACCGCTGGTGGTTCTATCAAGCCATGAATCGTGTATTACCATGTAATCATCGAAGGAACTTTGAATATCTACTTCAATACCATCAACACCTACTTTTAACGCTTCTAAAATAGCGCTTTTGGTGTTTTCAGGAAAATCCCCACTGGCACCACGGTGTGCAAATACTTTCATTGTCGAGCCTTTTTAGTGATTGACCACGTTTCAAAACAAGCGGCACTCACTATGAGTGCTCCACCAACTAACGTCATAACAGTAGGACGTTCATGAATAATTACTATAGCCAGTATGGTGCCATAAAGTGGTTGTAAGCAAGAAATTAACCCAGCGGTTGCCGCTGATAAATGCTTTAAACTTGCTGCAAATAATGAGTGAGGTGTAGCCGTAAAAATAATACCCGCTATAGCAATTAAAATCAGATCATGATCACTAACCTCATACACAGGGACTTCAATAAATGCGCACAGCATAATACTTGCCACTAAGGTTTGATAAAACATCGTTTGCGGCCCGCCATATTGGCTAAAGTAGCGCTTATGAGTAATGTTTCTGATTGAAAAAAACAATGCCGATATTACACCTGTCATTATACCCAGGGTTACATCGTCGCCTAAGTTTGCACTTGGTACTAATAGGTAAATACCTAAAACAACTACCACCGCACTTATTATATCTTTTGCTTTTGGCCTGCTTTTATTAAATAAGGGCTCTAAAAACACTGTCATTACGGGGTAGCTAAAAAACGCCAGCATCCCAATTGTTATACCGGCCATTTGCATACCAGCAAAATAGGTTACCCAGTGAATACCCACCGCAACCCCTAAAAATAATGCAATAAGGTAGTCTTTAGGCTTGTTTAGTTTAATTTGTTTTTTTTGAA
The DNA here is from genome assembly GCF_001974875.1 of Pseudoalteromonas sp. EB27. GTDB lineage: Bacteria > Pseudomonadota > Gammaproteobacteria > Enterobacterales > Alteromonadaceae > Pseudoalteromonas. Next base: position 387,877 of record NZ_MTQD01000001.1, on the reverse strand, counting down.
AATACAGCATAGCTAAAATAGCCATTCCTGCAATTGCAGTTCTATAAACGGTAATATCTAAAGCATTTAAACCAATAAGCTTGGCAAATAGAGCGGTTCCGCCAAAAAGTAAAACGGCTATGTGTAAGTAAATCAGGCTTTGCTGTTGTGGTTGCATTAAAACGCTATCTCCTTTTTTTAATATCTTATCATTGAGGTTACTTTTACAAGATGAAATTTTCCCAATATGACAAAAGTCATTAAAGTTAATGACACTTCACACTCTTATTATTTTATTACACAGGCATAGTTAATGTACTCAACTGGAGGTTGCTATGAATACTTTAATTTTAATAAGCCTGTCTATTAGTGAATTTGTTGATGGGCTGGGCTTTACAGTTTCAATAAATGATTGCTTTATACTCATGAGCATTTTTATGTTATTTATATTTATTAATAAAAACAGTGCTATAAATAAAAAGAATAAGTCAGAGGCTCCAATATGGACACATTAAGTACAGCTAAAAAAACGTCAGGGAAAAAGTTTTGGGACTATGCACCGCTAATTTTCACCGGTTTTTATTTACTGCCCACCATTTTTAATGTTTCTAACTTAAGCGCAAATAACATTGTTATGACGTTCGCATTTTACATTGTTTTTATACTGCTTTACGTCAAGGCGATGGACTGCGAAAACTCTAATGTTACCAAGTTATTTGTAGTGATGTTATTGGTGTGCTTTAGTGCCACATTTTATACGTCAGGCACTTCAACGTTATTTGGATTTATTGCTTATATAGCGGGGTCATCATACAGCTACAAGCAGCGGATTTTTGCAGCACTAGCGGTTATTGTAAGTGTTATAGGGGCTGCATATGCTGCTGATGTACATAACGTTAAGTACTTTTTTGCCGGATCTTTAATATTATGTGGGGCTTTATTTGCCTTTGGTATAGCAGGTCAAAAAGAGCGTTTATACAAAAAGCGCGAACAAGAAAGCGCTAACCAATTAGAGCAATTAGCAGCGATTGCTGAGCGAGAACGAATAGCTCGCGACTTGCACGATATTTTAGGCCACTCACTGTCATCTATTGCTCTAAAGGCTGAGCTTGCTAATAAATTAAACCAAGGAGAGCGCTACGCTCAAGCCAACAACGAAATAGCGCAAGTGGCAGATCTTGCAAGACAGTTACTTAGCGATGTAAGAAACGCAGTAAGTGATTTAAAACAGCTCAATCTAGTCAGTCAAATAGCACAGCTAGAGCAAAGGCTAATAGAGCAAGGCTTTAGCGTAAAGGTTAATGCAAATTTAAGTACTTTACCCGCTAAGGTTGAAGGGTTCGCTGGGTTAATAATTAAAGAGGCTGTGACTAATTTATTACGCCATAGCAGCACAAAGAATTGCGCAATAAATATAGATCAAACAGTGCAGCAGCTCCTCATTACAGTGATTGATTACGCGCCATGCAATACATTAAAAGCAGGTAATGGTCTAAATGGCATTACAGAGCGAGCAGAGCAATTAAAGGGCAGTGCTAAGTTTACGTGTGGTGATACTTTTACACTAAATGTGATGCTACCAATCACAGATAAGGATTTACAATGATTAAAGTTTATTTAGTGGAAGATCAAGCGCTTGTTCGCGACGCAATCGCAGCACTATTAAGTCTCGATTTTAATATTGAGATTATTGGGCAAGCAAGTAATGGGCAAGATGCACTTAATGCAATTGAGGCGCTTGATAGTGATTTACATCCCGATATAATTTTAACCGATATAGAAATGCCAACCATGAATGGTATAGAGCTGAGTGAAAAAATAGCCGCTAAGTTCCCCGCTATAAAAATGGTTATTATGACCACATTTTCTCGTGCGGGTTATATTAGGCGAGCGCTTACGGCAGGTGTTAAAGGTTTTATTTTAAAAGAAGCACCAAGTGAAGAGCTAATAAATGCGCTTAAAAAAGTAATGCAGGGGCAAAAAGTAATTGACCCAGAGCTTGCTATTAATGCACTAGACGACTCCGACCCGCTTACCGATAAAGAGCGAAAAGCGCTTAAACTTGCAAGCGACGGCCTTAAAACAAGCGATATAGCCAAGCAGTTATTTATAAGCGAAGGTACCACACGTAATTATTTATCAGACGCTATAGCTAAGCTAAACGCCACTAACCGCATAGATGCTGCGCGTATAGCTAAACAAAAAGGGTGGTTATAAATAGTGGGTTTATAAATTATAAGCAAAGTATTACTATGTTACTTATAAAAGTAACGAACGGCGCTTAAAGTTAGCTTAAAAAGCGCTAAAAGAGGGTTTAATGGCAAATCTAATAGAACTAACAACTAAAAATAACACCGCTATACTCACCATGAATACCGCTGAAAACCGTCACAATCCAGCGTTTTTGGCTGAGTTTAATTTACACCTTGACCACATCGAAGCAGATCAAAATATAAAGTCAGTTATTTTAACGTCTTCGAGCGATAAAAACTGGTCACTAGGTATCGACCTTCAATGGATGTCTAATCCAAGTATTTTACCAGCAGCAATTTCTGACTTTATGATTCAAATAAGCGACTTGTTTAAGCGCATAGTTACTTTTCCTATGCCTATTATTGCGGCGTTAAACGGACATACCTATGGTAATGGTTCTGTGCTTGCATGTGCGTGCGATTTTAGATTTATGAAGTCAGACAGAGGCTTCTTTTGTTTTCCTGAAGTGGATGTAATGGTGCCGTTTGTACCGTCGATGTTTCCTATAATTAATAAAGCAATTTCGCAAACATTCTTTAATCGTTTAGCTATGTCAGGAGAGCGTGTTGGTGCAGAGCAGTTGCTAGACAATAAAGTGGTTGAAGCTACATTTATTAATAACGACGAACTACAAGCAGGTGTACTTGAGTTTGCCCAGCAGTTTAATAAAAACCGCTGGATTTACGCTCAAAATAAAACACAAATGAATAAGCAAATTTTGCTTACAATGAAAGAAGAAGACCCAAGCTTTATTGATAATATAAGCAAACTGCTCTGGAAAAACCTACAAAAAAATAAATAACCTGAACTCTGGTTAAGAGATTTACTAACGTATTGAATCATGGTGATATTTAAATTTATTTTCTCTAGCCAGAGATTTTTAGTGAAAACAAGACGAATTTACGCGTCAATAGCTAGGGTCTGTTGAACTTTCAAGGTTAAATTTGCAGCAGTCTGTTTGGTATTTAGGCAAGGCAGAGCCTATGCAGTGTGGTTATTCCCCATAAATGGGCGATAACGTAGCATTAATGCCAAACAGGCGCTGCCCAAAGGGTTCTTCCTAGGGGCTACTTACTCTTTGTTGCTCGGTTTTTACTTAGCCCACTAGGTTACAAATCTCGCGCCGCGATTAAATAGCCCCTAGTTTGAACAAATTTTAATCCGCAAAGATCAACAGACCCTAGCCTATTGCAAGTATATTCAACGCTGTTAGCGCTGAAAATAGCTGCTCGAGATAGATTTATTATCCAGAGCTCAGGTTATAATAGCGCGAAAGGGTTTTAGCATTGCAACGAGATGACTAAACACTTTGCAGTTAAGGGGCCATTAAGCCCCATTGCGCTAGATTTTTAGGCCATACAGCTAAGGTAAAAGCGCTTTCTTAAAAGTTTAATAGCTTTTACCTGTCTCATTATAACTATATGGGTTAAAATACCTACATAACCAACTAACAAGATAGTGAATGTCAAACCAAGATCCAAATCTCAGTCGAGAACAAGAAAAGTACGAAAACCCAGTCCCTAGTCGTGAGTTTATACTTACTCACCTTCAAGAGCGTTCAAAGCCTGCTAACTACGCACAATTATGTGAAGAATTAGCAGTAAACGATGACGAACGCCAAATAGCATTTAAACGCCGCCTTCGCGCTATGGAGCGTGACGGACAGCTGTATTTTAATAAATTTAAATGCTATGCCCTAATTGACGAAGCCGGTTTAACCAAAGGCAAAGTAATAGGCCACAGAGACGGTTTTGGCTTTTTAGAAGTTGAAGGCGAGAGTAAAGATTGGTTTATTGCTAAACACCAAATGAACATGGTGTTACACGGCGACATTGTACTAGCTAAAGGCACTAAACGTGGCTCTGGCTCAAAATGCGATGCACGTATTATAAAAGTGCTTACTAACGAGCGCGCGCCAATTGTTGGCCGCTACTTTGTAGAGCATGGTGTTGCTGTTGTAGTCGCTGAAGATCCGCGCATCACGCAAGATATAATGATTTTACCAGGCAACGAAAACGGTGCCCGCCATAACCAAATGGTGCAGGTTAAAATTACACAAAATCCAAGCCGTAACATGAACGCGGTAGGTAAAATTATAGACGTACTTGGTGAGCATTTAGCCCCAGGTATGGAAATTGAAGTCGCACTGCGCAATCACGATATTCCACATGTATGGCCAGAAGAAGTTGAAGCACAAGTTGCCCACCTAGGTGAATTTGTTGACGAAGCCGATAAACAAGGTCGCGTAGATTTACGTGACATACCACTTGTAACTATTGATGGTGAAGACGCGCGCGACTTTGATGATGCCGTATATTGTGAACCTAAAAAATCGGGTGGCTGGCGCTTATGGGTTGCCATTGCCGATGTATCGCATTATGTAGGAATGAACACGCCGCTTAACAAAGAAGCAATTTTGCGTGGTAACTCAGTGTATTTCCCTGAGCAAGTAATTCCGATGCTACCAAAAGTGCTTTCTAATGGACTATGTTCGCTTAATCCAAAAGTAGATCGTTTATGTATGGTTGCCGAAATGACCGTATCGAGTGCGGGCAAACTTTCGGGCTATAAGTTTTACGAAGCGATAATGAACTCGCATGCACGTTTAACTTACACCAAAGTAAATGCCATTTTACAAAACGACGAAAAACTACGCGAAGAATACTCAGCCGTAGTGCCACATTTAACTGACTTACAGCAAATGTATATGGCACTTAAAGCAGCACGCCAAGACCGTGGTGCCATTGAGTTTGAAACCCTAGAAACACGTTTTGTATTTAACGCTCAGCGTAAAATAGAATCAATAGTGCCTGTTATTCGTAACGACGCGCACAAACTAATTGAAGAATGTATGATTTTAGCCAATGTATCGGCGGCTAAAATTCTTGAAAAGCACGAAGCAAGCGCGCTTTATCGTGTGCATGACGAACCAGATAGCGAAAAACTAGGTAACTTTACTAAGTTTTTAGGCGAGTTAGGTATTGAAAGCACATTAAGCGACGAGCCAACGCCAAAAGAAATAACCCAAGTATTAGCGCGACTAGGTGACCGCCCAGAAGCTGAACTAATTCAAACTATGCTACTGCGTTCAATGAAACAAGCTGTATATCAGCCAGATAACATTGGTCACTTTGGTTTAGCGTTATCGGCTTATGCGCACTTTACATCGCCAATACGTCGTTACCCAGATTTAGTAGTACATCGTGCTATTAAAGCAGTCATAAAAGCACAGGGTCAGCAAACGTCTGGCGAATATGCTTATACCGACGACGAAGTTGATCAACTAGGTGAGCAGTGTTCTACCACAGAGCGCCGCGCTGACGATGCAACTCGCGAAGTAGCCGATTGGCTTAAATGTGAGTTTATGCAGGATCATGTAGGCACTGAATTTAACGGTGTTATTTCATCGGTCACTAACTTTGGTTTGTTTATTCGTTTAGACGATTTACAAATTGATGGGCTTGTTCACGTTACTAATTTAGGCGACGAGTTTTTTGCGCATGATGCAGCAAAACACACCCTAATAGGTGAGCACTCTCACAAAGTTTATCGCCTTGGCGATAAAGTAACAGTAAACGTTGCATCGGTTAGTTTAGACGATCGCCGTATCAACTTAACGCTTAAAGGCGATGTTGCACAAGACAGATACTCACGTCGTCGTGCGCCAAAAAAAGGTTCAGGTAAATCTGAGCATGCGCCAGCAAGTGTTCGCTCGCAATTAAAAGCAGGCAAAGTACCGGGTAAAAAGTCGCACAGCGATGACAAACCAAAGGGCAAAAAAAAGCCAGCAAATAAAGATAAAGGCAAGCCTGCAAATAAGTCTGCAACAAAACCCGCAGATAAAAAAGCAGCAGACACTGCCGTAAAGAAAAAACCGAAGAAGAAGGCAGTTAGAAAGCCTAAAAGAGCTGGCAAAAATGCCCGCAAAAGTACTAGTCCAGGAGCAGATAATACGTGAGTAATGAATTAATTTTTGGCTTTCACTCTGTTGAAGCAATTTTAGAAAGCGAGCCAGAGCGCTTTGTAGAAATTTACGCCCTTAAAGGTCGTGACGACAAACGCTCAACTCCGATTATTGATGAAGCACGTAAATTTGGCATTTCAGTACAGTTTATGCAGCGTAAAGCCCTTGATAGCAAATCAAAAGGTGAGCAGCATCAAGGTATTATTGCCAACGTAAAAGCTGCTCCTACATTTAATGAAAAAGATCTTGATGCGATAATCGCTCGTGAAGACACACCGTTTTTACTTGTACTTGATGGTATTACCGATCCGCATAACTTAGGCGCATGCCTACGTAGTGCAGACGCGGCAGGTGTTCACGCTATAATTGTACCTAAAGATCGCTCTGCAAAACTTAACGGCACAGCACGTAAAGTTGCTTGTGGCGCAGCCGAAACAGTACCGCTTATTCAAGTTACTAACCTTGCACGCACGCTTCGCGAAATTAAAGATGCAGGCGTATGGGTTGTAGGCACTGCTGGCGAAACTGATAACCACGTATTTGATGCAAGCTTAACAGGCCCAATGGCTATTGTTATGGGCGCAGAAGGCGAGGGCATGCGACGCTTAACGCGTGAGCATTGCGATATGCTCGTTAAAATTCCTATGGCGGGTACTGTTTCAAGCTTAAACGTATCGGTAGCCACCGGTATTTGTTTGTTTGAAGTATTACGCCAACGTAACGCAAATAACTAATACCTAATAAATAATACCTAATTTAAATTAAGTATTAAAAAAGCCGAGATTGAAATTCAATCTCGGCTTTTTTGTATCTGTAACTTACGCTTTTAACTTTGTAAGCTTTGATAAACGGTTTAATAACAAGGCAATAATTTAGATGTGTAGTGCTCTTACATAAAAAATTATTAACGCTGTTAGTGAACCGTTTAACCAGCTTTAAGCTTAAAAGCTATAAGTGTAGCCCATCTGTACAGTACGCGGCTTACCTGGCTGAATGCCACCGTTTGAACGGTTAGCAACGTATGTTTTATCAAACAAGTTATCAACGCTTAGGTATACTTTTTGATTCTCATCGATTAAGTATTTAGCAGCTAAATCCCATACTACGCGGCTATCAATTGCGTTTAAGCCCGACTCAGTCAAATTAGCATGCGCATCAGATACGTAACGTATTTGGCTGTTAACTACAAAAGCAGAAAACTCAGCACCTAACGATAGCGCTACTTGGTTTTCTGGTACGTAAGGCATTGCATCACCTTTTTCTACCGCGCCCCAAATTTCTGAATCAAAATCGTTTTTAAACTCAGAGTCTGTGTAGGTATACGTTAATTTAACTGGGAACATAGCTGTATCAGTTGCAAACGTACGTGCTGCACTAAATTCAAAGCCTGCTACTTCTACTTCACCGTAGTTGTATTGGTCGCCAATGTTGTCGTCGCTACAACCAACCGCTGCAGTACAGTTACCGTGCATGTTGTCGTAGTCAGAGTAAAAGGCAATTACTTCACCGCTAAAGCCATCCATATTAAAGCGAGAGCCAAACTCAATGTTTACACTTTCTTCTTCTTCTTGGTCTGCATTACCTGGTGCTGCTGGTGCATAACCTTTTTGAATGCCCGCAAGTAGCGTTACGTTTTCGTTAAGCGTGTAAGTGGCACCTAACGACGGAACTAAAATTTCAGTGTCGTTCGACACATCTTTAGTTAAACCGTTGCTGCGTGTTGGATCTGATTTAGACCACTCTTCACGCGTAATAGTAATATCTTCATAACGAAGACCTGCACTTACTACTAATGCATCAATTGTCCACTCGTCTTGAATAAACAAGGTGCTTGCTTCTGCGCTATCTACACGGTTGCTGTCTGAGCCAGGAACGCCTTGCTCTGTAAGCGTTAAGCTCAAGTCTTGATTAAGCGTGTAGGTATCTTGCCACTGAAAACGATCCATTTCGTCTTCGTGGTAACGTACGCCAACAGTCACATAATGATCGCCTGCAGGAATATGTAATTCAGACTGAATACCTTTAGCTTGGTAATCGCGGTTATTAGCTTTAACACCAATACCTTCAATGCCTTCGCTTGTTGGGTTTGCTTCAAAATCGCTGTACTGCTCAAGAGTACTTAAACCTACGCTGCTGGCTTTATACCAGTTACGATGAAAATCGTTTAAGTAAGCCGTAGCTAAAAATTCATAGCCATCACCAAAACGGTACGCGTAGTTAAGTTGGTATGCGTTGTGGCGAGTATTCATTTCATCGTTTTGCGATGCTGCATAACGACGGTAAGGGCTTTTTTGGTAGTCTTCGTCTGTTAAGCCCATATATGTTTCGTCTGATGTTTCGTCAGAGTACTTAATTTTTAGCTCTAAATTATGCGCATCGTTTTGACCAAACGTATGGCCAAACTTTAATAGTAAATCTGTTTTTTCAAAGCCGGTGTTGTCATCGCCTACTGGCAGCTCTTTAAAACCGTCGGCGCCGTAAGTAAATACTTCAATTAAACCCGCTGTGTTGTTTTTTTCTTTACCGAAGTAAGCGTGACCTTTGTAGTAACCATCACCACCAAGGGCTGCATCTACCATACCTTTTGAGCTATTTGGCTCAGTAGGTAAGCTGCGAGAAAGTAAGTTTAAAACACCTCCCGTAGTACGCGGGCCATACTTAACTGATGCCGCGCCTTTTAATACTTCAATAGACTCCATACGACCCATAGTAGGGAAGTAGTAAGCAGAAGGTGCAGAGTAAGGTGCTGGTGCAACTAATACACCGTCTTCCATTACTGATATTTTATCGTTACGGCCAGTACCTGTGCCGCGCATACCAATATTAGGGCGAAGGCCGTAACCGTCTTCTTCTTGCACGTAAACGCCGGGAACAGACGCTAAAACGCGAGAAATATCAGTAAATTTGAATTTTTGAAGTTCTTCATCAGAAATAAACGTAGCCGAACCAGGAATGTCGTTAATTGCTTGTTCTGAGCCAATAACAGTAATTTGTTCAAAGCGTTGTTCTTTATCGCTGGTGTCTTTTGCTATTGCAGTAGCACTAAAAGACAAAGCAACCGCAGTTGCCAAAGTAGATACTAAAAACTTAGGGTTCATTGTGTTCCTAATCATGTCAATTATCTTAATTGGCGTAATTTGAACACGTTAACGAATACGAATCAATGTTATTAACTATTTAATTATTCAGTTTAATAGAACTAAAAACACCTACTTATGCAACTTTGTTAACTAAATTGTTTCTTTTGTATTACTTCACAACTCATAAACTAATTATAAAGTTTTGATTAGCTATAGCCCAAACGTAGCGCTATAAATTCCGCGAGCTTATCTACGGCATGATCAGATTCACCCGAACTTTTAATTAAACTAATACCAATATTGCCAAGAGCCGGTAAATGTTTGGTTTGAACTTGATAGTTAAGCTCACTCGGTACTGTGCTTTTAGCAAGTACGGTAATACCTAAGCCTTCTTTTAATGCAGCAATAAGGCCGGTTAAATCTGCGTTGCTATAGACAATACGGTATTTTATGCCCGCATTTTTTAATGCATCAATTGCACGGCGACGATAAATACACCCCTCTGGGGCAGTAACTAGCGTAACCACGTCGTTTTGCGCAAGTGACAGGTCGCCCACCCACACTAGTTCGTCTTGCATAAAAATAGGAAACTTATCAGAGTTAAGTCGCTCATTGAGCGCAAGTACTAAATCGAACTGATCTTGCCTTGAGGCCGAAAGTAAATGTTTACTTAAACGCGATTTAACCTCTAACGATACCTCAGGGTAGAGCGCCACAAAGTCGCCAATGATAGAAGGTAAAATGCGCGCTGCAAATTCGCTCGGAATACCTAAGCGCACTTTGCCCGCGATATTTTCTGATGTGAACTGCTGCAAAATAGCATCGTTGTGTTGCATCATTTGTTTTGCCATAGGCAATAATAGCTCGCCGTACTGGTTTAATACTTGGCGCTGTCCTTGTTTTTTAAATAGTTTATAGCCAAGCACGTCTTCTAGGCGCTTTATTTGCAAACTAACAGCTGGTTGCGACAGGCCAAGTAAATCGCCGGCTTTAGCAAAACCACCTATTTCAACTACCATTACAAAGGTACGTAAAGCATCGGTTGATATGTTTTTCATATTTAAAATTACAATTTATATAGCTATATATATAAGTATTATTTATCAATTGATAAAAAATTACAATTTGTTGTTGGTAGGCGTGGGCAATATACTTTTACAATCGAAAATACACAGGTATTTGTTATGACTTTTAACCCAATAATGTTTGCCCGCCACAGCAACGCAAGTAGTGCGGTTACTAACGCTTTGCAAACTAACAACAATCACGTTGTAATGGATTTTAGCGGCACCGAAACCAGTGTATTTTTAAGTACCATTTTAGGCCTTGATTTAACAATGCTTACCGCCAGCGGTTTAGGCTTAAAAGGCACACTTGATGGCGACTATAATTCTGACTACAGCTTTGCTGTTTATTACTTTAGCGAAACCGCCTTTAGATTCGTACTGCCACACAACGCAAGCCTTCAACTACAAGCACTTATAAACGAGCAACAACTACGTTTTGATATTGATTATGTAGTACGCACCGACCTAGCAAGCTTTATTTTAAGTGGCGACAATGCGTTTGATACTCTAGTTAATGCTTTTAAATTAACACCAGGTTTGCGCTTATCAAATGCGCAACTATGCTACGGTGCGCAAAGTGGTGATGTATTTATTACCGCCATTGATAAAAACGACGAACAACACTTTGTATTAGTCGCTAAACAACAAGAATTACAAAAATGGCAAAGCTACATGCAAGCGCAAGGTTTTGCACTTATGCATAGTGAAGCCGCATAACGAATACAAACAACAGGTGAACATAACAATGTTTGCCTGTTTTTAATTGCGATTAAGCAATTAAAGTCTATTTAAGCCACGCCCTAAACAGGGTTAATTTAAACGTGAAGGAATGTTATGACTTCTAAAACTGTACTACATGCTAAGCACCTAGAAGCGGGCGCAAAAATGGTTGATTTTCATGGCTGGGAAATGCCAATCAACTACGGCTCACAAATAGAAGAACACAATAGCGTGCGTACCGATGCAGGTATGTTTGACGTATCACACATGACCATTGTTGATATTGAAGGGCCTCAAGCACAAGCATTTTTACGTAAGCTAGTAGCTAACGACGTTGCAAAATTAACCGTACCAGGCAAAGCGCTTTACACAGGCATGCTTAACGAGCAAGGCGGTGTAATAGACGACTTAATTATTTATTATTTTAGCGAAACGTTTTACCGCCTAGTTGTTAACTCAGCAACACGCGAAAAAGACCTAGCGCATTTAGCTAACGTATCGAGCGACTTTGACGTAACCGTTACAGAGCGCCCAGAGTTTGCAATGATTGCAGTACAAGGCCCTAACGCTAAAGCAAAAACAGCCACTCTTTTAAATGCCGAGCAACAAGCAGCGGTTGAAGGTATGAAGCCGTTTTTTGGTGTTCAAGTAGGTGATTTATTTATTGCCACAACGGGTTATACTGGCGAAGACGGTTACGAAATAGTAGTACCGAACGACCAAGCAGCCGATTTATGGCAACAACTGCTAGACGCAGGGGTTAAGCCTGCTGGTTTAGGTGCACGCGACACGCTACGTTTAGAAGCAGGTATGAACCTTTACGGCCTAGATATGGACGAAAGCGTATCACCACTTGCAGCTAACATGGCATGGACCATTGCATGGGAACCAGAAGATCGCGACTTTATTGGTCGTGACGTACTTGTTAAGCAACGCGCAGAAAAAAGCACTGACAAACTAGTTGGCTTAGTGTTTGAAGAAAAAGGCGTGTTGCGTAGCGGTTCTAAAGTAATTGTTGACGGTGGGGAGGGTGTTATTACCTCAGGTACTTTCTCACCAACACTTGGTTTTAGTGTAGCCCTTGCACGTGTACCACGTTCAACAGGGGATACAGCTCAAGTAGAAATGCGTAAAAAATTAGTAAACGTTAAAGTAGTAAAGCCTAGCTTTGTACGTAACGGTAAATCAATAATTTAAATAATTTGGTTATACCAATCACAATAATTATTGCGATTGGTATCCTCCCAATATAAACCAAAGGACAAATAAAATGAGCAACATTCCTAGCGAGTTAAAATACGCACCTTCACACGAGTGGGTTCGCAACGAAGGTGACGGTACATTTACTGTTGGTATTTCTGAGCATGCACAAGAACTTCTTGGCGACATGGTATTTGTTGAATTACCAGAAGTTGGCGACGAAGTAGACGCTGGCGAAGACTGTGCAGTAGCAGAGTCGGTTAAAGCAGCATCAGACATTTACGCACCTATCAGTGGCGAAATTGTTGCTATTAACGAAGAGCTTGAAGATTCACCTGAAACAGTAAACAACGACGCTTACGGCGACGGTTGGTTATTCCGTATTAAAGCATCTGACGAGTCTGAGCTAGACAACTTATTAGACGCTGAAGGTTACTCGCACACTATCGACGAAGAATAATAATTTTTTGAAGATAACTAAAAGCCCCGTTTAATGTATAAAAATGGGGCTTTTATGATTTTACAGCGCACAACCCCATACTGAGTGAGCTGTTAAATCGTCAAATATTTTAATTAATGCTAGTTACCCATTAGCATTTAGGATCATAGGAATCTGGATTCATGTCAAACGCCAAATCTCTTGAAGAACTAGAGCAAAAGCAAGATTTTATTCGCCGCCATATTGGGCCAAGCCCAGCACAAGTAAGCGATATGCTAAGTGCTTTAGAAGTATCGAGTGTGCAAGAGCTCATTGACCAAACTGTACCGGCTAGCATTCGCTTAGAGCAGCCATTAACAGTTGGACAAAGCCGTACTGAAGTTGAAACACTAAGCTACCTAAAATCAGTAGCAAGCAAAAATAAAGTTTTCAAATCGTACATTGGCCAAGGCTACCACCCAACTAACGTACCGCACGTAATTTTACGTAACGTACTAGAAAATCCAGGTTGGTATACAGCGTACACACCGTATCAGCCAGAGATTGCACAAGGGCGTTTAGAATCATTATTAAACTTCCAAACTATGACCCTAGATTTAACCGGTCTTGATTTAGCAAGCGCGTCATTACTTGACGAATCAACAGCCGCTGCAGAGGCTATGGGCCTTGCAAAACGCGTATCAAAAGCAAAAAAAGCCAATGCCTTTTTTATCGCAGACGACGTACACACACAAACAATCGACGTAGTAACAACGCGTGCAGAGCAGTTTGGTTTTGAAATAATTGTAGGTAAAGCAGAAGATGCCGTAAACCACGACATTTTTGGCGCATTGTTCCAATACCCAACTACATCAGGCGAAGTGGTAGACATAACTGACCTAATTGCTGGCGTACAAAGCAAAAAGGCGATTGCCTGTGTTGCTGCCGACATAATGAGCTTATTACTATTAAAAGCACCGGGTAAACTAGGCGCAGACGTAGTACTTGGTTCGGCTCAACGTTTTGGCGTACCTATGGGTTACGGCGGTCCTCATGCTGCATTTTTTGCAACACGTGACGCATACAAACGTTCATTACCAGGTCGTATTATTGGTGTATCTAAAGACCGTTTAGGTAACGACGCACTACGTATGGCAATGCAAACGCGCGAACAACACATTCGCCGCGACAAAGCCAACTCAAACATATGTACAGCGCAAGTATTACTTGCCAACATGGCAGCGTTTTACGCGGTGTACCACGGCCCACAAGGCTTAAAAACTATCGCGCAGCGTATACATCGCTTTGCTGATATTTTAGCTGCTGGCCTTAAAGCTAAAGGCATCGCACTTAAACACAGCACATGGTTTGATACCCTTACAATTGCAGATGACAGTAAAGACGACGTAATAGCACGTGCCATTGCAAAAGGCGTAAACTTTGCAACAAACCACGAAGGCGAGTACTCAATTTCGGTATCAGAGACAACAACACGTGCCGATGTAGCTGAGTTATTCGATATTATTTTAGGCGAAGGTCATGGCCTAAGTGTTGACGCTATTGCAGCCGACGTTGAAGCAAATGGCAGCGAGTCAATTCCTGCAAGTTTAGTACGTGACGACGAAGTACTAACGCATCCAAACTTTAACAGCTACCACAGCGAAACAGACATGCTTCGCTATATTAAGCGACTAGAAAGCAAAGACTTATCGCTTAATCACTCAATGATCTCGTTAGGCTCATGTACCATGAAACTAAACGCGACCGCAGAGATGATCCCAATTACGTGGCCTGAGTTTGCAAACCTTCACCCATTCTGCCCGCTAGATCAAGCAGAGGGTTACCAAATAATGATTGGCGAGCTACACGACTGGCTAGTAAACATTACCGGTTACGATGCAGTATCACTACAGCCAAACTCTGGCGCGCAAGGTGAATACGCAGGCTTAATCGCGATTCGTAAATACCACGAGTCACGCGGTGACGCACACCGTAATGTATGTTTAATCCCAAGCTCTGCGCACGGTACTAACCCTGCATCAGCGCAAATGGCGAGCATGAAAATTGTGGTAGTTAACTGCGACAAAAACGGTAACGTAGACATGGCCGACCTTAAAGCGAAAGCTGAGGAAGTGTCTGAAAACCTGTCGTGCATCATGATCACATACCCGTCTACGCACGGCGTATACGAAGAAACAATTCGCGAAATTTGTGACATTATTCATGAGCACGGCGGCCAAGTTTACATGGACGGCGCAAACATGAACGCGCAAGTTGGCGTAACAAGCCCAGGCTTTATTGGTTCAGACGTATCGCACTTAAACTTACATAAAACGTTTTGTATTCCACACGGTGGCGGTGGTCCAGGTGTTGGCCCAATTGGTGTTAAATCGCACCTTGCGCCATTTATGCCAAACCACAGCGTAATTAACGTACCAGGTACTAACATCGGTAACGGTGCGGTATCGGCAGCGCCTTATGGCTCAGCCGCTATTTTACCTATTTCATGGGCTTACATCACCATGATGGGGTCAGAGGGCTTAAAACAAGCCACTGAAATGGCAATTGTTAATGCTAACTACTTAACGCATGAGCTAAGCAAGCACTTCCCAATTTTATACCGTGGTCGTAACAACCGTGTTGCTCACGAATGTATTGTTGACTTACGCCCGCTTAAAGAGCTATCAGGCATTACTGAAATGGACGTAGCTAAGCGCTTGCAAGATTACGGCTTCCATTCACCAACTATGTCGTTCCCAGTAGCTGGCACATTAATGATTGAGCCAACTGAATCTGAGTCAAAAGGTGAGATTGACCGCTTTATCGAAGCAATGGTGTCGATTAAAGGCGAAATCGAAAAAGTAATTTCTGGCGAATGGTCAATTGAAAATAACCCGCTAGTGTTTGCACCGCATACACAAGGCGACGTGTTAGGTAACGAATGGGACCGTGCATACGACCGTTTTTACGCTGCATTCCCAGTGCCAGCAGTAGCTAAAAATAAGTTTTGGCCAACCGTTACACGTATTGATGACGTGTACGGGGACCGTAACTTAGTGTGTTCATGCCCTGCGGTAGAGACTTATCGCGACTAAGAGCAGGGACTAATTTTTGAACTTTAATGGGTAGTAAGTTCCATTATAGTCCGGGAATTTATTAAAATTATAAAAGCCGTTGCAGCAATGCAACGGCTTTTTTGTGCATAGTAATTCGTCATAAATAATATGCGCGTAGGTTGGAAAGAGTGAAACGAAACGCAACAAATCACAAATATACTTACTCGCTCAAAAGCCAAGAGTATGTGTTATTTATTGTAGGCGTTTAGCTTGCTGACGCGCGGGCGGCAGCCTTAAAGTTATAAATAACATTGTATGCTTGTAGTTTTTAGGCTACATTTGTTCAGCAAGTTGAATAAATTAGAGTAATTATTATGGCGCTACAAACATCAGATTTTAACCCGTTTGACTATATGGAAACACAGCAAGAAATTAATACATTTTTAGAAGAGTGTTTAGCTGATGATGATCCAAATACCTTTATCGAAGCACTTGGCTTATTAGTTAAAAAGCATGGCGTGAGTGATATTGCTAAAGCAACGGGGTTAAACCGTGAAAGCTTATATAAAGCAGTTAACGGTAAAACCAAGCCACGTTGGGAAACTATTTTTAAAGTGATGAAAGCACTTAACTTTCGCCTTACAACACAAGTAGCGTAAGTTAGGCAAAGTGCAACGAAACCCAACGAATCACAAATATACTAACTCGTTCAAAAGCCAAGAGTATGTGTTATTTATTGTATGCGTTTAGCTTGCTGACGCGCGGGCGGCTGTCCGAATAAGTATTTGAATAGGTGTTTGAGGTTATAGTCACCGATAATGTGAATGCGTTTGGTACTTTTAAAGATTAGAAACCTTATTCAAGGTTTTGTCGCGCTGGCGACGACAGCCAAAGAGGGGCTGCCGCTGGTCCCTCTCTGGACACTCTCAGCGCCACCCGAGCATCACGCTTAATCCTTCAAACCACAATTGATGTGAACGTAAGCGGCGAAGATAGGCCATCCATGGCCTAGTTTCGCCTTATCGCGCATCCATGCGCGACATTACTCATCAATTGCTTATTTTCAGGGCGTAATGACGGGGGGAGGGTGTTAAAAGTGAGATTGGTGTATGGTCTTAGCAAAACGCAATATTTATCAGCTAAGACCTTAATGTATGAAGTCAAAATTTGACCCCTTTAGTCTGCACCTCTTAGTCTTTTAATTGTTTGTAAGAAGAATAAAAGATGATTCACCTTACAAGTGCTTTATTTTGATATTCTATTTAAAATGAACTTAACATCTTCAAGCACAACAGTATCTTTTAAAGCTAATATCTCTTCCAAGTGTTTGTCCTGAACTTTTAATCTTCCAGACCATATTGCTAGAAGAAACTCTAAGCAGCCTTCACCTTGAGGGTTACCACTATTTTTTATAACAGAAATAATAATATCCGTTATTTGCCTACTGAAATCTTCATCAACAGCGTAGTTTAGCTCTGTTGGTTTTGCAGCTCTAAGCAAACATGCTTGAATCACACCATCATTAAAACGATCAAAGCACACAGGGCTTAACAAAGTGGAATGGTATGTAGTGGCTAAGCCTTTATCATTTTCAATTCTTAAGTCGTGAACAATTGATTGAATAGTCCAGTAAACATCAGCTTGAGAAGATTCACTGGTTTCTAGGTCTAGTCCTGCCCAAAAAGCAAATGTCCCCCTCAAAGATAGGTTTGAACCAGTTGGAGATTTCAAAAATAGCTCGTCTTGACTGGAAAATTCATTGAGCTCACATAGTCGATCTTTTAGTAATGGAGGCAACTTGCCAGTATCATCCGATAGTGGATCTTCTACATCACCAAATACAGAAAGTTTTTCTCGCTCAGTATCCCAAGGGGTAAGTGCTTTTTCACTTAATCTGGGTAAGCAGCATGTTTTAAGCGGGATAAGTTCATGGCCGCCTAAGCAGAGATCTTTTCTAAGTTGTTCAAAAGCATCAATAGTCGGAAGTTTAGAAAATCCAACCAAATAAGTAATTGTCGCGGAAGGATCTATCCCTCTTAACTTTCTTGCCGTTGCAAGTAGTTTTCTACCTGATGTTATTGCACTAGCAACAACCATTACCGAGCTACGACCTTTAAAATCATCATCTGTAACGTCGTTATAGCAGACTACGTATTCAGCAGGAGCTTGAGCAATTTTTACTATTTCATCTGCAAGTGATTTTGCATCATCATCGTCAAGGCAAATTACTTTGCTAATATCTTTTGAAAAGTGTTTATTTACTTTTTTGACCAAATAATTTCTGAATGCATCTAATTCTGCATCTGGTTCTAATTCAAGTAACTTTTTAACATCTACGAAAAAATGTTCTCTATCCCAGTTATCACATGGAGCTGTATTAAATTTAAGAAGGTTCTTAGTTGCAAACGCCTTAAAGAATTTTTGTCTACCTTCATTAAAATCTGTCTTTTTAATAACCAATAGCTCATGTTTTGGGGTTTCAGGTATGAACTGTTCTCCTTCAATTTTAATAAGCTTAGAGCCATCTTCACATAACTTACAGCTAGAGGGAGCAACTGATGTAATTTTACCAACAGCTCCTGATATATCGAAGATTGCTTCTTGCCGCTCTTTAATTCGAGAGTAAAACAGCGTAATAATATTGGAAGGTTTAAAAGTGTGCTCTTGTGTTAGTTTGTGCGCAAGGCCTCCACTAGTTGTAGCTGAAATGACTACTAAACTGTCATCATCTTCATGAAAACTATAAGGCTTGTTAAAAACAGAATATGACTCAAAGCTTTCAATAACAGGGAATTTTTCACCAAAACGTTTACTTAATTGAATCGCGATACTAACTAAGAAAGAAATTGATGAAGAGTCTACATAAATACGCTTAATATTCGATTTAAGGTAGGGGAGTAAACCAATAGCTAAAAATGCAACTTCAATACCGGAGGCAAATAAATTTGACGCACGTATAAACTTATCGCAGTGATCACCAGATGGTTTTAAAAAGTGATAACTTGGCAAAGATGTTATTAGGCCTTTTCTACTCTCAAATATTGATCCAGCCCCAGTAGTTAAAAGCTGGGAGGAAAAACTAAAATTTTCATTGGAGTCAAACTCTTTAATTAGACCCGCAGAAGTCACTGTTAAAAAGGATACTTTATCCGCAAAAGTACCAATCCATGAATCTATTTCATCTACAAAAAAACTATCGGAAGTAAGCTCTTCTTTCACTGTTGAGGTTAAATCATACCCCATTAAATACACTCGTTGAGGTATTAGATTTTCATCTACATCTTCTTTAATCACTTTTGTTAAAGATGACACTTCAAAGTCAGAGTGACAAAATACGACTAGAGATTGTCTGTGTTCATTTGTTTCTTGAAATCTAAAAGTAAAATAATTACTCATTACGCTAAATCCTTAGCATCAGTCTTATCATAAAGTGGGATTAATACAGTTATTGCAACCCCTCTTAATTCAGTGTGCTCTGTTAAGTGGTTAGAACAAAGAGCATTTGTTTCCCAATCAGAAAAATCGAAACTATCTATTTCATTCGACGTAAAAGGTTGGTTTGCGAAGTCTCTAAATACCGAAAGTTTGTTAGAACGAATTTTCATAAATCCATTAAGGTTCGTTAAGTTTGCCATTACTGCGGGAAGGCCATTTCCTTTTATCTCACTTTTTGTTGAAGAACTTCTAAATTGAAAACATCTTTTAAGAATCTGATACTGCTGGTTAATATCCATATCACGCAAATTACCCTCACCAGGATGATCAGCAAGCCAGCGTCCACAATAGCCTAACCCAGAATCAACAATGCTAATCTCTACAAACCTGCGTGAAGAATTTTGAGTTTTAGTTACTGATAGTCTTGAAATGTAATTCTTAAAATTTAGATCTTGCTCTACTGCATTATTAATTGCGTTATCTGTTAAGTTTATTCCATATGTATAAATTACTCGAGTTGCCGGTTTTATCCATGTTTTCCGATCCATGTCACGACTACCGTGTTCATGCGTATTAATGAATAATTCGTAAAACATACGACCTAAGCTATTGATTTTTTCTTTTTCAGGGAGAACTCCACCACCAGCAACTTTAGAAGATTGCTCAACCATAGACTTAATAATACTTGTAATCTGACCTATATTTTTAGGTGAAGGGTGGTAATCAGGAATTGCATCGTAAAAATTTCTATCAAAGCCTTTCGTACTGTGATCTACAAAAGAGTACCAACACAATCTGCCACGATTCTGACCATATATTTCTGATGGTTGCTTTTCTATTGCTAATTTAGCTAGTTGATTTGCTTCACTACGTATATTAGGTTCTTTTGCATCTAGCAATTCAGTTTGCTTTGCCATCATAAGGGCGGTAAATTTATGAGGTTGTACAATAATATCTTCAAGTGCTTCATTTTTGGTTTTGACACTTGGCTTAATTACAACTTTTCGCTCATTACTAAGACTAGCCCAAGTATTAACTGATTGAATTGCACTGGCAAGCCCACCAAAAGCAAATTTACTACTACCGACTGGTATTTTAAGCGTGTCTAAATGATCGAGTTTATCTAGCTTTTTTTGAAAGTCTTCAATTTTGTCTAAAGCTAAAGAAGCGGGTAACGAAATCATATAATTCTGTCCTTTTTTCTTCTATCCATTGTTAAAATCAGTCGTAAAGTAAAAAGTCACTGGGAGCTGGTTTCCACTTTTCCTGCCTCCCTATTTTATAATCTATCGAGTATTTTATATTACTGGATTGCTTATCTCTTTTCACTCATCAATATCACACAGGCTTTTTATAAACTCAATTAAAAACTAAAGGATTGTAGTGGTTAATAAAATTGGCCACAACCGGCAGGGTCAGCTCTTTCTTTTTGCCTTTTGTGATTAAGGAAAAATGTAAAACCAGCCCCTAGTAGCCCCATTTAAAAAGGGCAATGTTATTGCCCTTTATTATGCGCTTAAACTAGTAGTTATAACCTATAGCGCGACTAAGCTTTGCTCTAGCATTGCCTTTATTTGTTTTACTATTTTAGCTTCTGTTTCAGGTTCGAACTGTTGTATACGTGGGGTATGAATATGCCCTGTAGGTATACTTGAATTAAGCGCATCGCGCAGGCGAATACTTCGGTACGATATTTCGTTAGACAGGTAACCACCGCCGCCGCCATTTACCGCAATACTATTTTTAAGCTCGCCGTACGAACCTGCTTTATAGGTTTTTTCAAGCGTGGTGACTTCGTGATTGTCGATAACTTTATAAGGGCCTTTGGCTTGTTGCATGTAACTTACAGGCAAGCTAAATTTTACAAACTCGTTGCCCGGGAGTGGTCGGCCATTAAGTTTTGGTATTATTGGGCTCGTTTGCGTTCCACCATACACAATATTGGCATTATCTGGGGCGGTTACACTGCGACGTTTACCCGGAAAGTGCTCTAAATCAAACTCTGTTCTGCCCATACTTACGGTTACTACCATGTCTACATTATTAAGTGCGTAGTAGGGGGCAAGTAGCGATTCTATTATGCCTTGATCGAAGTCTTCGTAGCGTACAGGCACCATAACGGTGTTTATTTCTGCGCTCACGCCGTTGTAATTAATAACTTGGCCGTCGAGTAATAACGCCGCAACACCTGAGGGGTTACTTTGGTTTATGTTTTTATCGAGTAAAAAAGGGTCAAAGCCTGTAAGTAATATTTTTTTAGTGCTGCCTGATGAAAAAGCAAGGTCGGTACGTCCTCTGCTGCCTTCCTCAAGTAGGGTTAGTAAAGTATTTAGTTGGGCCTGCGTAATTGAAAATTTAGGTGATGTTGTGCGTATTACTTTACTTGAAAGCAGGCGTGCCCAGTAGAGCTCTCGGTCGTCGTAATTGTTGGTTTTTACTATGCGTTGCTTGGCGTTTTCCCACAGTTCAAAGCTAAAGCTTTGTACTAATATTTTTGCACTTTTAAAGTCGTTTAATTCTTTAAATTGTTGCTCAAAAGTTGATATTTGTGGGGTAAATGCTTTTAAAACATTTGGCATAGCTGTTTGGGCTTTGTTGATACGCTGTTCTTCAACAGTTAAAGGGTTACTTAAAACAGCGAATGAAGAGGCAATTAAGCTGGTCGCTAGTAATACTTTGATCATAATACTCCTAAGATAAAGCTATTTTTTTATGTGTAATTTACTATCCTACTATTGCTAACTTAGGGCAACCAATTAACGTTGAATCAACTGATATTTGCTTTTGCCGTGCATTAGTATTTTTTAACGACCAATTGGCATCATCGGCTAATAAAAATCCCCGAGCCAAAATTGATCTTTATAGGTACTACTTTAAGCTCTAATAAAAGTAAAAAGCCGTTACAGGAATGCAACGGCTTTTCATTATGGTTTTATGCGCTTCGGCTACACGAGCGAAAGGCCTTATATCCCTTTAAAACCCTCTATTAATCGTCAGGCCCTTTTAAGGTAAACACTAAGTGTTTACGCATATCTTTTAAAATAACGCCTTTTTTAAGCATTGCGCCGCTTAAACGCTTTTGCCACTTTAATAAATCTGGCTCTGCGGCTGCTAAGGCTTGCTCGTTTTCAAACTGAAAGCACAGCAGTAGTGAACTTGGAAATAAGTGATATTCCACATCAAACCAGCATTGCAGCATACCTGAGAGCTCAGCGCGGCCTTGTTCTTCTAATTTTTCAGCAGTATTAAGTACAAGTGCTTGCTGCTTTATTTGCACTGCAGAGAGTTTTTTCATTAATAAAATCCAAGTTAGCGGCTAATAAATGCAGCCGGAATGCGGGCATTATACGCAAGCTTGTAGGCAGGCAACAACTTTGAAAGGGAGTTAATGTTTAATAGAGTGTATCAGCTTAAAATTTAGGAGTGCATGTCGCAAGGCGCCCTAGGTTTTTACCAAGTTGCTTGCGACAACTAGGGAGTGGTTGTCGCAAGCCGCTTTTAGAACCTCATCGCATTACGCTTAATACTTATAAGAGGTATTAATTGGGTCGGTTTATTTGGATCGGCGCTTGTCTAGTACATAACGTACGGCCATTCGTGCAACACCCGCACCAATACCTGAGACTACTGCCCATGTAACGGCCTCTTTAAGATCGGTTTCTTCGCTTGGTCTATCTTTTGGGGCTGGTTCATTGGTAACCTTTTCCCACGATTTTTGTAAAGTTTTCCTTGTTAACATACCTGCTGATGCTGCGGCCAGACCTATACCTATCGTCGTAATTAGCTGTTTATTACTCATATTACCCTCGATTATTTAGTTGTAGCGTGAGTTATCAATATGTAACTCTTTAAGTAAGAACAGTAGTACCAGCAATTTACATACCGATAGACTCTGAAGACTTTAAATCAGGTTTTTTAAGCGGCTATTATTCTCTTTGTGTAATTTAGTCGTTTTAAATCACACTTAAGCATCAGCTAAATAACCAACGTAAAGCCGTGCCACTGTGCTCAGGTCTATTTTTGAGGCATTTACTCAGCAAGTTAACTTACCTTCTAGTTGGCTTATCTGTACATATAGTAAACACCTTCGCCCTATGCTTTAATATTAAAAAACAAGGGAGGGCGTTATGAGTAAAAATCGATTTTTATTTAATAAATACGTTGCGGTAATGGCTGTGTCGGGCACTTTGGCTGCACCGGTAACTGTGCTTAGTAACGAGCAAGGGCCGCTAGTTGAGCAGCTTTGTGCTAGTTGCCATAGTTTAAATAACCTTGAGAGTAGCGCGGGTTATAGTCAGCAGGACTGGCAAACATTAATAAGCTATATGGTTGATACGGGCGAGGGTACTGCGCTTAGTAAAGATATAAGCGCTTATTTAGCTGAGCATTATCCTGTTAATACCAAGCGCGAGTCTAAGGTTGTTACGGGCGATTTAAAGCTTAGCTTTAAGTACTGGCAAGTGCCTACGCTTGGGCAGCGCGCTCGCGATCCGGTACAAGGTAAAAATGGACTTATTTGGTGGGTTGGCCAGTGGGGTAATATTTTAGGTAGGTTAGACCCTAAAACCGGCGATATGAAAGAGTACACACTGCCAAGTGGTACCTATGCGCACAGTGTGTCGCTTGATAAAAATCAAACGCCTTGGTTTTTAGGTAATAAAAATGGCACGGTTGGATATTTAGATTTAAAAACCGAAAAATTTAAAGTGTATAAAATGCCCGATAAAAACGCCCGCGACCCGCATACCGGTGTATTTGACGAGGCAGGTATATTTTGGTTTACCCTCCAACACAGTAATATGATTGGCAAGCTAGACCCTACAACTGGCGATATTAAACTCGTTACTTTACCCACTAAAGGCTCACGGCCATATGGTATTAAGCTTGATTCAAACGGCACGCCGTGGGTGTCGTGTAATGGTAGTAACTGTTTGGTTAAAGTTGATAAAAAGAACATGGAGCTTAGCGAAATTAAACTCCCTGGCGCCAAAACGCATGCAAGGCGGCTTGCCATTACGCCTGACGATATGGTTTTTTATGTTAACTCTGGTATGGGTAAACTTGGCCGCTATAACCCAAAAACCAAGAAGATCACTCAGTGGGATAATCCCAGCGGTGAAAACAGTCACCCGTATGCAATTGAATATGCCGATAACGCCATTTGGTTTAACGAGTCAGCCAAACGCCCTGAAACCTTAGTAAGGTTCGACCTTAATACCGAAACCATGCAGAGCTGGCAAATTCCGAGTAAAGAGGGGGTTTACTCAGGCTTAATTAGGCATATGCGCATGGGGAATAACGGGCTGATTATTCACCAAACAGCGACTAACCAATTAGCCGAAATTACATGGTCTGAGTAATAAATTTTCCTTTTGTAAATATATTTATATTAAAACTGCTATCGCTTGTTATTAAGTTTGTTTATGTGGGTAGGAGTTTTTTACAAAATTTGGCAATTTTTACTCTAATAATAAGAGTGTTAGCACGGGGTTTTGTTTTATATTATTGATTTTAAATAATAATTTACTTGGTTTAAGTTTTGCTTGGTAGTAAGTGTATTTTCTTAAATAAATAAAGGAGTTATTATGAGTACCGTTATTACTGGGTTATTCGAAAGTGCATCACAAGCAACACTCGCAATTTATAGATTAGAAGCTTTAGGTATTAACGAAGCTGATATAAGTATTGTAGCCAACGACTCATACGCAAAGGAAGATTTTGCTGTAGACGAAGGTACTAAAGCTTCTGAAGGCGGCCTTATTGGCGCGGCTTCGGGTGGTATTCTTGCTGCAATTATTGGTGGTTTCACTGCCGTAGGGACTGTAGCAACAGGTGGCACAGGCTTATTAGTTGCCGGACCATTAGTCGCTGCATTTGCTGCTGGTGGCGCAGGCGCTGCAGTAGGTGGTACTTTAGGTGCCGCAATTGGTGCGTTTATCCCCGAGCACGAAATTAAGTATTATGAAGATGCCATTGAAAAAGGCTCTATATTAATTGGTATTAAGTACGATAGTGACAACAAAAACGCTATTGAAGAAATACTTAACAATGCAGGCGCAAGTAACGTATCTACAGCGTAATGCTAGCTAATTAATTAAAAAGGTGAAACTTGGTTTCACCTTTTTTTGTGCTCGCTTTTTAGCGCCGAGCAACAATACTTAATTGATTTTAAGGATTAAATCTGACGCTAACTGCGTTAAAAATTCTGATATAGAACAACTAAATAACGTAACTTTTTGTCATTAAATGGACCCATATATAAGCGGGTTGGTTTTAAACAAGCTTTGATAATAAAAAATAAATACCCCTTATAAATATAATGCGTGAAGAGTATCTTAGAAGGCTTATTTAGATTGGCGCTTCTTAAATTTATAACGTACGGCCATTCAACCAACACCAACACTTGAGACTACCGCCTAAGTAATAACTGCCTCTTTAAGATCCTCTTTTTCACTTGGCTTGTCTTTTTTGGTAGGGACGTTGGTAATCTTTTCTCACGAGCTTTGTAAATATGCCTTGGTTTTCACTTAATCTTTGGCTAAAAGTTAGCCCATTAATTAAATAGCTATTTAGTTAAAATTATTTTTAATCAATAAATTACGACTAAAAAATACATAAATATATGTTTGCACATAGGACTGGTATAGACATTGAAACTACTTGTTTAATAGCAGCTTAATTTAGCGTTATTGTTTTATTAATTTGATACTAATACCAACCTGCATAAATCTTTGATCAATTTAACGAATTAAATTGCACTATAACGTCGTTAAAATTTTTTATTTACGACTGCATGGATGCAGGAGGTAGAGCAATGCAGGGAGCAATTGCCGAGAACAACTAGATATAAAAATTTTTGTCTAGTTCTAGCGTAATTTTCTTAACGTTAAATAGACCCCATATATAAGCAGATTGGTATAAACCAGGAGATGATGATGAATTATTTGCAGTTTGATTCAAAAGCTAAAAAAAGTTTAAACCGCGTTTTAAAACCGGCTTTTGCAATATTATTTACCAGCGTTTTACTACAAAATAGTGCACTGGCTAATGTAAACGTTGAAATGCACCAAGTTACTAAGTCGGGGCAGGGGCAATTACTAGGCACTATTACACTAACAGAAAATGCTCACGGCGTTGTTTTTTCACCAAACTTAAAAGGTTTAACGCCTGGGCAGCATGGCTTTCATGTTCATCAATTTGCTAGTTGTGAACCCAAGAAAAAAGGCGATAAGGTCGTGCCTGGTGGTGGCGCTGGTGGGCATTTCGATCCAAAAGCTAGCGAGCATCATGATTATCCTTGGGCTAACGGTCATTTAGGTGATTTACCGGCGTTGTATGTAAATGAAAGTGGCCAAGCTAAATCGCCTGTTTTAGCGCCAAGGCTCACGCTTGAACAACTTAAACAACACGCAGTGATGATTCACGAAGGAAGTGACAACTATGCAGATGAGCCAAAGCCATTAGGCGGCGGTGGTAGCCGCGTTGCTTGTGGCGTAATAGAGTAAATATAAGGAGAATGTTATGCCATATAAAAACCGGGACGAACTACCTGAGTCGGTAAAAAGTAACTTACCTAAACATGCTCAAGAGATATATCAAGAGGCGTTTAATAGTGCGTGGGATACCTACAAGGACCCAAGCGATAGAAAAAACGACGACGACCGCGAAACCACTGCGCACAAAGTGGCTTGGTCTGCGGTTAAAAATAGCTACAGTAAAAATGACAATGGAAATTGGGTTAAGTCGAGTAATTAGTTTTGATCAAACTAACAAAGCTAAAGCATTAAAAAGCCGCTACAGCTTATTGTAGTGGCTTTTTTATAGAGCCCAGTGATTGATCACTTTTCTATTTACCGGTTTAAACAATACTTTACGGCGTGTTTGAGTAAAATTGGTAAGCAAAACCATAAGTACTGCTTTAAACACGAATGTGAGTTTGGTTTAAATTTACGTTATTATTTGTTTGTATTAGCCAAGCCAGAGAACACTTTGAATTATTTAGCTCATCTTTATTTAGCGCAGCCCACAGCCGATTCTCACTTTGGAAACTTGTTGGGTGACTTTGGTGGTAAAAGGCATATAGAGCACTTACCAAATACGGTTAAAAACGGGCTCGATAACCACTATTTAGTCGATAAATTTACAGACTCCCACCGCGCAGTTAAACACGCCAAGCAGTACTTTTCTCCCGAGCGTAAACGTTTTGCTGGTGTGGCTATTGATGTGATGTTTGATCATTTTTTAATTGTGCATTGGCAGCGCTTTAGCAAGCAACCTTTAAGTGATTTTAAGTACACCAGCTATCAGCTTTTGAATAATCGCATACCTGTGATGCCGCCGCGCATGCAGCATGTTGTAACAAGTATGACCAAAAACGATTGGTTTAAAGAGTACGAAACCGTTGAGGGAATAGGAGTAGCACTTGATAATATTGCTAACCGCATCCGTTTTACTAATAACTTTGCGGGCGCGGCCGATGATATAACGCGTAACTACGACGAATTAGAAGCCGTGTTTTTAGCGTTCTTTCCGGAGCTAATTAAGCATGTAAGTGAGTTTGACCTTGAAAGCACCCCAAAAATGGCATAAAGCGCATTATTTAAAGTTTTTATCAATTGTTAAGCTTTTGTGATAATTTAAGGTGAAAAAAACGCTACTCTAATACAAATTAACTTTTGAGTGTTTTTAATGAATCGCAATTACTTGGCTATTGTGAGCTTTGCTGTTTTAGCGGCATTTCAATCTGGTGCCGTATTGGCTTTCGACTTTGACTTAAAGTCGGTACGAACAACTATTTCAAATCCAAATACTAGCCACGCATTAATATATGATGACTTGGCTGGGAATAATCAAAAAACACTCTTTTCGTTAAAGCCCATAAACAACCAACGTGTGGGTGTATTTTTTGATATTAACGACATTGAAATTGGCTACTCTGCCGATATTTTTGAAGATGATGTTGAAACAAAAACACAAGATATACTGCTTTCATATAGAAAGTTTAAAAATTCTAAAATCACTTTTAACTATCAAACGCTTGAAGGACTGCAAAGCACGGCTAGCAATTTAAGCGGCAATCAAACGGATCAAATTTTCTCGCAAAATACACGTTCAACCAAGTTTGAGCTATCTGGCCAACACAATTTTTATACCTTCAACAATAAAGAGTCTTTGTTTGAGCATTTTTTTCTTAATAAGCCAAAGCTAAGTAACAAATTTGATTTGTCGTTAAGTATTGTTGGCGCGTGGTCTTTCAAGCATGTATCCCTTGAGAATAAAGATAATATTGTATTTCAGGCTGATTTTTTAAATTCGTCTGCACCACAGGTCACTAAGTTAATTTCTAATTCGTATGGAGCGAGTATTGGCTCTCTTTTATCATTTTCGTTACCGCATAATGTTCACGTATTTGCTGAATACAAAGTAGGTAAGGGAAATATTCGAAATACAGACCCTGGGCTGGGGTTAAAAGATTCTGGCGGTGAAAAAGTTGAAGCATACGGCGGTGGAATTTCTTGGACTTCTGACAATAAAAAACTTATGGTTGTACTTCGTGCATGGGAGCAAACAGGCCGGCATATAGATACTTCTTTTGGTGATTTGTCAGTAATTAAGTTTTTTTAGTATTGAGCACCGAAATAGTGAATTTACCAGGAATACTATGAGTAATAATAACGCAGTACCTCAGGCTTATGTGAAGCAAGAGGAAGGTTATAGAATAAAAGCCTTAAGATTATACCCTTGGGTATGCGGGCGTTGTGCTCGTGAGTTTGAGTACTCTAATTTGCGTGAGTTAACGGTGCATCATGTTGATCATAATCACAGTAATAACCCTGAAGATGGCACTAACTGGGAGCTATTGTGTATTTATTGCCACGATAATGAACACAATAAATACCATGAACATATTATGTATGGCGGGTCGACTACAGAGCGAAAAGTTGAGGCTGCAACGCATTCTCCATTTGCCGATTTAAAAGCGATGCTTAATAAATCAAAGTAGCTTTAGAGAGAGCTATTTAGCAAGAGCGAAGCATTTTGTGCCTCGCTCAAACTTGTCGCTAAATTTTAATCGCCTCAGTGGGCGTTGTTGATAATCCACTAAAATACTTCATTACTAATTGGCCTTGGCTGTCTTTTTCTATTACTAAGTAATTGTTTGAATTAGGATAGTAAAAGCTATTTTTAGACATGGTAATTAGTTTTGTTTTATCGCCACCTGTGCGCTTAGAATACAAAACGTCATTTTCAAAAATTAGGCTGCGTAAGGTGTTTTTATCAATACGGTAATCACCCAATACGGGCGCTAACTGCTGCGCTGTTACATCTGCTTTTTTAAACTCGGGGAGCGCAATACCCAGTGCTTTGGCTGTGAGTTTTTCGTTGATAAAAATAGGGTTTATGTGGTTTGAATTAGCCAGTACTGCAACATATAGCTTTTGCTCTGGAATATAGCGTGCATGTGCTAAAAAGCCATTTATTCCGCCAGTGTGTTTAATTACGGTGTATTCATTCAAAGGCTTAATAATTAATCCGTAACCATAGGATGAAAAGCTGCCGTCATTGAGTTTAAAAGGGCTAACCATCTTCTCATAACTTGCTTTACTAATAAGCTTGCCAGACGATAATGCGCTAAACCAAATGTTTAAGTCGGTTGGGGTAGATATAAGCGCACCTGCGGCATAAGGCCAGTCCATATTAATATAACTTGTGTTTATAAAGCCTTGCTCTGTTTGCTCATACCCAGCTGCGCGGTGAGCAACAATATCTTGCCCTTCATAGCTGCTTTGAGTCATCCCTAGTTTTTTAAATATATTTTGTTCAATAAAGTCTTTGTAAGATTGCCCACTCGCCACTTCAATTATTTTACCTAGCAGTGAATAGCCCGTGTTCGAATAAGCCATCGCTTCGCCGGGTTTAAACACCATTGGGTGTTTGGCAAATCTCTTGAGTGTATCGTCAACGCTGGTGGGTACTTGTATTTCTTTATCGAATAAGTCGTCGTCATCTGTGTAGTTGGCAATGCCTGAGGTGTGGGTTAATAAGTTTTCGATTGTGACGAGGTTACCTTCAGTAGGAAAGCTTGCAACATACTTATGAATATCATCGGTAACCGCTAGCTTACCTTGCTCTTGCAGCATCATAATTGCAGCTGCAGTAAATTGTTTTGAAATGGAACCTAAACGTAAAACGCTTTGCTCATTAAGTGCGATGTTATGTTCGAGGTTGGCAAGCCCGCGAACTCCTTTAAAAAGTACTTTGCCATTTTTGCTTATAATTACCGATACCCCAGGCTCGTTTTCAGCAAGGTTATCGTTAAGAATTTCCTGATATTGCGAGGCTGTCGGATTTGCTATTACAAGGCTGGGTGTTAATAGCAAGAGGGCTAACAAACAGCTAGCGTAAAATGGCTTAATCATATTCATCCTTTTAGTTTTTATACCAAACCTGTAAATAGGTTTAGTGATCCTTGTGCTTATTAATGAATTAATATTGCACAGCTAAAAAGTAAACTCAACGCTTCGCTTTAGTTACCCATATACATTCAAACTTTTTTGTTAAATCAATAAACGCGCATAACCTTGGTGGCATGTGCCGCTTAGTTAAATAGTTTAAGTAATTAGGCACTCCTCCCATTTTATATATATTAAGTAGCTACTATGATTTCAACTGTTTGGATAAAAACAAGGTTGTTACATCAGCTACTTTAATAAGTGACAGTTTATCTGCATGGCTCCATGAAATTTTTGAGCCAACACTTTCACAACAAATAACACCTAGCGGTTTGTTATCAATAAAGTAGATGTAATCAAGCAAGGAGTAAATGTTTGATGGTTCAAAATAAACCTTGGTTAAGTTTTTAGTGATTTCGTGGTTTCTCGCATCTGATGCGTCTAATACTTTATGCTCTAAAATATAGTCAAAGTATGCAGGAAAGTCTTTAGCTTTTAAAACTGCATTACTTACTCTCTCATTTTTTTCATCAAGGCAAATTAAGCTATTAATGGCGGTATAGTCGTGATTAAACAACCATAGACTGACTCTGTCGGCATTTGAAATTAACTTTTTTAGCTCATTGCATATCTGTTTTAGCTTACGTTCACTCGTAATGTTTGGGTTACTAACTTTAACTGCTAAATTTTTGAGATTTGAGTTTTTTGGATTATAAACATTGAGCAAGCTATTTAAATGATCTTTATTAAATGGCTTCGTTAAATAGCCATCCATACCAATGTCTAAATAGTGTTCAATATCTGGTTTCATGGTGTTGGCTGTCATGGCAATAATTGGCGTTGTTTTACCTGTTTGTTGCTCTCTAATTATCTTAGTGGCTTGCACTCCATCCATCACTGGCATTTGAATGTCCATAAAAATTAAATCAACATGGTTGGCAAAAGAGTAATCAACGCATTCTTTGCCATTTTCGGTAAATATTACTTTCGCATTATGAGCTTGTAGCATTTTACTTACGACAACTTGATTTACTTTATTGTCTTCGGCAACCAAAATAGTGCACCCTTGTAAATCGGTTATTTCTTTATTTGGTTTTAATAATTCATCGAGTTCTGATGTTTCAAAGCTTTGTTGGTAAGTAAATACAGAACCTTTATCTTCTTTACTCGTGAAGTTGATTTTGCCATTCATTAAATCACTTAGCTTGGTGCAAATGGAGAGGCCAAGGCCCGTGCCCCCGTACTTTCTAGATGTAGATGAATCGGCCTGATGAAACTCTTGAAATAAATTTTGCTGTGCAGCTTTACTAATACCAATACCCGTATCGATTATTTCAAATACAATATTTTGCGTGTTTAAGGAGTTCTCTTTTACAGTGACTTTAAACTCTACCAGGCCTTGTTGTGTAAATTTAATCGCATTTGAGCATAAGTTATTTAAAATTTGAGAAACTCTGACAGGGTCGCCTTTTAGGGTTGTAGCGATATTTTTATCTATAGATGGAATAAATTTTATGCCTTTATCTGTGGCTTGTTTCATTAGTGGATTAATTACATTGTTAATGACTTCGCTCAAGTTAAAGTTAATATTCTCAATATTTAATTTACCCGCTTCAATTTTTGAAAAGTCTAAAATGTCATTTACAATATTTGAGAGTATATTCGCGGAGCTTAAAATACTTTTTAGGGCGTTATCTTTTTCTATATTTGAAGTTTCTGCTAGTCCAAACTCAGCTAAATTTAAAATGCCGTGCAGCGGGGTTCTTAGCTCGTGCGACATATTTGCTAAAAATCGACCTTTTAGAGTGTTAGCTGTATCAGCTTCTTTTTTTAGTTCTTCAAGATTTTTATTATGTATTTGTTGTTGTTTTAATGCAGTGGCCAGCTTTCTGTTGTTTAACCTGAGCTCAAGTTGTGCAATAACTTCTTTGCCAAGTATTTTCAGTGCGTTAATTTGTGTTTGAGTTAGCTTTTTTGGCTGGTCGCTGATAACACATAATGTACCAATTGTGCTGCCACTAGGTGTAACTAGCGGTGTGCCCGCATAAAACCGAATGTTTGGATCGCTGGTTACTAGGGGGTTATCATAAAAACGTTCATCAAGTAGAGCGTTTTGTATTTCAAATACTTGGTCTTGCAGTATTGTATGAGAGCAAAATGCGATATCTCTTTCGGTGGAGTCTACATCGATACCATACTTTGATTTAAACCACTGCCTTTGTGGATCAACTAAGCTTATAAGTGATATGGGGGCTTCACAAATATCAGAAGCAAGTTGAGTTAAATCATCAAATACTTTTTCGGCTTCAGTATCTAATATTTCATACTCGTAAAGGGCCTTTAATCTAGATTCTTCGTCAGCTGGTATTTGTGCTTTTATCATAGTATTGCTCAATATTTATATAGATTCACTATAAGAGTAATTTAGTGATAATGACAACTTTAACATGTAGAACCGGCTAAAAAAAAGACATTGCATTTTGCTACTCTATTATTATTTTTTGAAATGTTTTTTCTATTGTGACTAATATTGGTTTTTAAACTCGTATTTTAAAATCTGCTCTAAATACTTAAAAGTAACTTTGCTAAGGTTTTTAGCTAGGTAAGCTTTTATTAAAAAGGCCTAATCCCATTTAATGATTCGGCCTTTTTAAGATTTAGGTTAATAACAATAAGAGTTATTTTTTCCTTTCGCTTGGTGCTGGTTGGCCATAATTAGGTGAACGAGGTCCATATAATAAGCCGTTGTAAACATCTGAAGAAAGTAAGCGTGTTGAAGTCATTGCTGCGATTTCAAAGCCTTTATCGGTTACCGTTTCAGCAATTTGATTGATTGCTGCAATAACAAGCATACCTACAAGGCCACCACCGCCATTACTTTGTTGTTCAGCTGAAGAGGCTCTTGCTTTGCCTTGCCATAATTGCTCGCCAGTGCGTAAATCAACTAGTGAGGCTGACACAGTTACAGCTGTTTCGCTAGAAATTACAACATAGCTAGTGCCGTATTCTTCAATAGTGATGTAAAGCGCAGAGTCTGCACCAAAAATTTCATGTAATTTATTCACCGGTACTTGGTGTACGTCGCCTGCAACAGTGAGGCCATTACCTTTAAAGGTTTGATCAACTAAAGCAACAGGAAAAACATAAAAACCCGACTCAGCTATAGGCGCGACCATTTGAGTCATCACACTGTATGGTGCAATTACTTCAGGTGTATTATTTAGCGGAGGTAAAATAATAACTGAGTGAGGGTCTGCTTGTTTAAATGCTGTGTAGTCATGTGCTGGTGGAGGTGAAACACAACCAGTGAGTAATGCGACTAATGCGACCGCTGTGTATGATTTTAAATTAAGCATATTAAGCGCCTTTCGCAGACTTTAGAAGGAAGTCGATGTAATGAACTGATTCTGGGAAAAGTGATTTCTCAGTTTCGAAGTGAGTAGTGCCTAATGAAGGATTACCCGTTTCAAAGTACAGCATACCTAGGTGAGCATGTAGGCCAGGTGCAACATTCTTACTTTTGTTTGCGGCATCGGCAATAATTTGCTCAAGCATACTAATTTGCTCTTCGGCTGTTACGTCATCTGCTTTTAAATAGGCGTATACGGCAGTGCTATAGTCGCCGTAATAGTAAATAGGTTCTTTCGTTGAGTTACAACCCGTTAGGGCTATACAAACAAATGCTAAGGTAATTAGCTTTTTCATTATTTATTGCCCCATTGGCCAGCTTCAAGACCAGTAACTAACTTGTTAACGACTTCGCGAATAGCTAGGTCAAGTACTTTGCCATTTAATGTGGCATCGTATGAAGCTGTGCTACCAAAACCAATAACTTCACGTTCTGATAGGCTGTATTCACCAGCACCTTGCACTGAATAAATAACTTCTGATGTAGTAACATCAACAACATTAAGCGTTACTTTAGCATAAGCAATTTGCGATTTACCTTTACCCAATAAACCAAAAAGCTGGCGATCGCCAATGGCTTTACGGCCAAACTCTGTTACATCACCAGTTACAACAAATTTAGCACCGCTAAGAACTTGTTTTGTACCTGTTAACTTTGCCTCTTCCGCAAGGGCTGCCATATTGTCGCGATCAAGCACACTAAAGCGATTTGTTTGTTGTAAGTGGCTCATTAGTGTTGTTTTTGCTTGGCTACCTAAACGGTCTTGGCCTGATGCAAATATACCATTTTGAAAGCTCGAACGGTTTACAAACTGACCTACGACTAGTTTGCTTTTTGCAC
Organism: Pseudoalteromonas sp. EB27; assembly: GCF_001974875.1. GTDB lineage: Bacteria > Pseudomonadota > Gammaproteobacteria > Enterobacterales > Alteromonadaceae > Pseudoalteromonas. Next base: position 353,003 of record NZ_MTQD01000001.1, on the reverse strand, counting down.
CTGAGTAGGTTGTGTTATAGCTAGCAACAGTTGGTGTTTCTATTACTTTTGATGATGTTGTAGCACACCCAGCTAAAGACGAAGCTGTAATTGCAGCGATTACAATTGTTTTAATGTGGCTTTGGTTAATTCGCATAAATTTTTGTCCATATAGATAATTGCAGAAGTTTTTATTGATAGGCGCTTGATTTTTATACTTATAAGTCAATTACTTATTTCAAGAGTCCATTCAACTTACTTTATAAACAAAAGTTGATGTAAATACAATGTTATTTATGTTTTATACAGGTACACACAATGAAAAAGAATAAATTCTTTGTAATAACAATGCTAATTCATTAGTTTTTAAATTATTGAAAGCCTTTTTCTATAGTTGATATACAAGGAGATTTATTGAGCGCTGAGTTGTTAATTAGTAATTTTATTCAATTAACTGTAATTTTTAAAACCAATCGGCTGCAACTTGTAGTGGAGTAGGGTCGCCTTTTTCAGATACCCAAAACACTAAGGCTTGCTTTGTTGGCGATATTTTTTTAGCGCGAGGCAGGGTTAAGTCAGTTAATGATAATTGCTGCTTAGTTTGCATGTTACTTTGCTCGTAACCAATAACCACAAAGTCGTGTTTTAACTTATGGCCTGCGTTTTCGCCACTGTGTATTTGTGTTTCTATGCCAAAGCCTAACAGAGCTACATGGGCTATTAAGTTTTGGTTAGTATTATCTTTGGTATTAACAGTATTGTATTCGAGATTAATTTTACTGTTGTTTATAGTCGCTTTTAAATTACCCAAATAAGGGGCTTTAGCTACAGGAATAGCTTGCTTATAAAACCAACCTTGCCACCCGCTGCCGTTAACCATAAACCCTGGGGTTGCTACAATCCTACTTTTACCGAGTGCCTTATAAGTACGTTGTCTTTTACTAAAAATAGCAGAGGCAAACGGGTCTTTCCATCCTAAGTAATCCCAATAAGTAACATGAAAATTAATAGGGATTAAATCAGTCCATAGCTTTTCATCATCTGTAAACGTTGAAATCCAGCGCTCTGCTGGTGGGCAACTACTGCAACCTTGCGATGTGTAAAGCTCTAAAAAGGTAGTCGGATTAGCTGTACTTGAAATAGTTACTTGCTCATCAGCTTGGCTTTGAAAGCAAAAAGTTATTAACCCAACAAGTGAGATAAAAAATGGACGGGATAGTGCTTTAAAAGGCATGTTACTTTTCGCAAAGGTTGATATTGCATTCAGCCTAAATGATATTTACGAATGAAGTATCACGAAATACTCACAATTGAATCACGTTTTAACTCCATATTTAACTTATTGAAAACTCAATTTGAACACTCGCTCAAGCTGTGCTTTAATCGTTGCTCAATTATTGAGGAACTTTACATGATTAAATTTTATTTTCACCATACTCCTAACCCAATGAAGGTTGCACTTTTTTTAGAAGAAACAGGCTTGCCGTTTGAACTTGTTCCTCTTGATACTTTAAAAGGTGAGCAACATACACTTGAATTTAAAGCAATTAATCCAAACGCTAAAGCACCAGCAATTGTTGATGGTGAAACGCGTGTGTTCGATTCGAATGCTATTTTAATGTACCTTTCTGAAAAATATGGAAAGCTAGAAGGTAAGAGCGATGACCGCGCTGAAATGCTGTCGTGGTTAATGTTTATCGCATCTGGTTTAGGTCCGTATTCAGGGCAAAGTGTTCACTTTAGACATATGGCACCAGAAGGGCTTGATTACGCGGTTAATCGTTATTTACGTGAAGCGCAGCGCCACTACGAAGTACTTGATACACATCTTGAAGGTCGTGACTTTATTGTGGGTGATACATACACTATTGCTGATGTTTCTGCTTGGGGCTGGATTGATAAAGCACCGGTTGTATTAGGCGAAGAAGGTTTAGCACCGTATCCAAATCTTAAGCGTTGGTTTGAAAGCATTGATAGCCGCCCAGCGGTTGCACGTGCACGCGTAATTGGTACTGATGTAGCATTTAAAAAAGAGTTTGATGAAGACGCTAAAAAAGCGTTTTTCCCTTCAAATTACCCAAAAGTATAAAAAGTACTTAATACTAAACAGCAGAGCCAGCTAGCTGATCTGCTGTTTAGTATTTTATGGATGTGTGAGCGCCTCTTTATTTTCATCTGCCACGAATAAATTAACTTCCTCTGTATGCTGGCTTACGCTATTTCTTTTTAGGGCGATGTATAGGTCTGAGTGAATGTATATGCCCTCTGTTCCTGACTTCATACCGGCAATTTCAAATCATGAGAGCAGCTGGCGTTTTCTGCCTGCAAGTTCAAGCCTTATATCGCGCTTTTTAAATATAACGTCGAGGTCGGCAATGATTGGTATTTTCTTTTATGTGATTAAAGTGATTGCTAAATTAACTGGCATGAGGTTGAACACATGGTTCATCCACAGTAATTTAAGCATAGATCCAAAGAAATAAAAAACGGGCCTTCATGAAGTTATAAGTATTCACATACAAATTATTTAGGCTAACTTAAAGCCATATATCCTAAAACTTGACTCCGAGGGTATGCTATTAATTTAACACCTTGTTGATAGCTAGGCTTATCAACAAGGCGATACTGAATTATTAATTTTTAGTTGCTTCGAGGTTTGAAATATTTTTTGTATATTCTACACGGTGATTTATATGGACATTAATTATTGTAGTGCAGAGTTCGCAACAAAAATAATAAGGTTATAATAATCGATGAATTTAAATAGGTACTAAAAGTATTAAAAAACAAAGGATAACCCCTCCACCTCTAATTTACACGTAAGCTTATTTACTTTGGGAGTTGAGTTATTACTCGTCAATCAAGTTGGTGTTAGTCTTGCAACTGCTTTTATGATGATAAAGTGAATTTATTAGTCGTATTTTCAATTATCAATAATTTTTATTAATTAGTGTTAGTAGTTTTACTAAACCACTATTTATTTAATGCGGAGATAATAGCCATGAAAGCGAATATAAGCAGTGGAGATAAAGCCACTAAAGTGGGCGGTATTTTTAACAGCGAACATAAAGCTAAAGCAACCTTTGATATTTTAAATAATGACGAGAACTTTGTAAAACAAAGCATAAGGCTAATTCCACCTCACGATCAACATTACGATGAAAAGGTCGAGCCTGAAGATAAAAAAATTGCTAAAACTATGTTGAAATCACACTTAGTATTTGCCGTAGTTGGTCTTGTTGTTGGTGTGTTCATTGCCAGTATACTCTTTTTATTAGAGTTTGAATTTTTACAACAACACATCCTAGAAACATATGTTTCGATAAGTATTCTTTGTACTTTTGTTGGTGTACTAATTGCTGGAGCTTTTTCGTTAAGGCCAGATCACGATGATTTGATCAATAATATAAGAGAAGCAACTCGCTCGGGTCTGTGGGCGATTGTTGTACATACTGATTCCCACGAGGAAATGGAAAAAGCAAAAGATCTTATGCAGCCACACGCTGTATCAATATCGACGACTTTATAATGCTAATTGATTTAATAATTTAACCAACAAGGTTGTATAGTAGCGTTGTTGGTTAAACCGTATTATAACTTAGCTGCTCTATTGACGTGACTTCATTATCAGAAGCCTGTTAAGAATTTAGTTATTTTAGCCCATTAAATAGCTTATGTAGTGAATTGAAAATAACTTACAGGGCAATCAGGGGGCTTAGCTGTTTAACGAATAATAAAATACAGTGACTCTTTTTTATTTTTATTGCCGTTTATAATTTACAACACGGCTAATTCTTCCTAATTGGTATGAGCTTCAAATAAGGCAACTTCGTCGGTAGGCTGGCTTACTCTATTTTTTTGTAGCGCAACATATAGATCGGAGTGAATATATATACCTTCTTTTCCTGACTTCATTCCTGCAATATCAAACCACGAAAGTAGTTGGCGTTTTCTACCTGCAAGTTCAAGCCTTATATCGCGCTTTTTAAATATAACGTCGAGGTCGGCAAGCATGGCCATTACGCTTAAATCTAAGTGAGTAAAGCAGGGCACAGCGTCAATTATTACACATTGGGTGTCGCCTTTTTGCCTTGCGTATTGCTCAAGTAATCTGCGTTTAAAGTAGCTGGCATTAAAGTAAGTTAAAGGTGAATTAAAGCGATAAATAAACACGCCTTGCACTGCTTTTGCTTTATCTGTGGCGTCTAAGCTTCTTACTACACCGTTAACATCTACGCCGAGTATATTGTCGGTTGGGCGCATAACAGTGCGAATAAATTGAAATAACCCCAGTAATACAGCAAGTGTGATCCCTGGTATAACGCCAATAAATAACACCGCAAGTAAGGTGGCTGAGGCGAGATAAAATGCCTGTTTATCTTTTCGTTTTAATTGCCAAACAGCTTTTAAATCGAGTAAATGAACAGAAGCAATAATAAGTACAACACCCAGCGCTGCGCTTGGAATAAACTCAAGCGGGGCTGTTAAAAAAATGGCTATGACCGCAATAATAGCTGCTGCAATTATTGATACTAACTGCGTTTTACCACCCGTTGCATCGTTAACTGCGGTGCGAGAGTCGGCGCCACTAACTGCAAAACCTTGCGAAAGAGCTGACGCTATATTGGCAATACCTAGCGCTCTAAATTCCTTATCGGCGTCTATGTCGTAGCCATTTTTAGCAGCAAAGCTGCGGGCAGTTAGCATCATACTTACAAAGCTCACGATGGCTAAGTTAAGTGCGGGTACCACTAGCTCACGAATAATTCCTAAATCAAAAACAGGAGTATTAAAAACGGGAAGTCCGCCAGTTACGGTGCCAATAGTTTTTATATCAAGTTGTTTTAAATCAAAAATCCATACCAAAATCGCACCAAATGCAATGGCAAACATTGATGCCGGCCACGTGGGTTTTATGCGTTTCATGGCAAAGTAAACCGCCAATGTGAACAAGGCCATTAACAAGGTGGGAACATGTGTTTGCGCTAGGTATGTGGGTACACCACCTAGGCGTTCAAGTAGGTAGCGCTCGTCAAAGGTAAAACCGAATACTTTAGAAAATTGACCAACAATAATAGTGATGGCTACGCCATTTAATAAGCCCATTAAAATAGGTTTAGATAAAAAGTCGGCTAATACGCCTAGCTTAAATTTACTAGCTATAAAACACCAAAAGCCGGTCATAGCGGTCATGGTGACAACAAGTTGCCAATGTTTAAAGCTGTCACCTGCAGCAAGAGGGGTTACTACGGCTGCAATAACGGCGCAGGTGGCGGCATCAGGGCCAACTATTAGTTGTTTGGAAGTGCCAAAAAGAGCATATAGCATCATTGGCAGTATGCAAGAATATAACCCTACGGCGGCGTTAACACCGGTTAGTTGTGCGTAAGCAATGGCAACAGGTAAAGCTACGGCAGCTACCGATAGCGCCGCTCTGACATCATCAGCAAACCATTGTCGCTCGTAGTGCAGCAATGTATCTAAACCCGGCATAAAATTATATAAACGCGACAGCACTGCAATTTTCCTGTTGGTGGTAACGCTTCGATAGTAAATTTAATAACAAAATAAGTATAGCTAGGACGGTGGTTATTTTAATAAATTGCAGGTGATTATTTATCAAGATATTAAATTTATAATTTGGCAGAAAAGTTAATTATAAAAGTTAATGCTCCTGAGGCGTTTGTCTTTTTAGTCAGATTATGTGCATGGTATTAATCTACTGATATCGAACGCCTCTGGAAATAACCAAATCTAAAATCTAGTTTTTAAATTTTTTAAGATTATTTAGCTCCACATGCCGGATATAACTCAAGTACTTCTGTTACTACTTGTGCAAATAAGGCTTGTTCTTGCTGTGTTAAATCTATAGCAGGTATAAATGGCATTGTGTCTGTTAATTCTGAGGTAATGATTTGATAAAAGGTCATCGCTGTAAGGACATTGCCTGCATAGGATGCGTGATTACCGTCGGCACTATGAAGGGTTATACTAGGCATTATTTCTAATACTCGATTCCATACAAAGCCAACAGGCGCTATGCAGCTAGGTTGTTTTTTACTGATTGATAAATGGAGGTCGTAAACCAGCTTTGCTTCTGTGGGATCCCCTTTTTGAGGATGCTCCGGAAATAAAATTGGTGTGATTTTATGCTCTTTTGCGTTCGAGATTAATCGCTCAGTTGCACTCGTAGGGTAGTCAGTCGAACCTGATTGTGAGTACTTTTGTCCTTGAAAAATAGCATGACTCCAATTATCACTTTTTAATTTATCGACATTCGCATCTACGGCGACTATTTCATCTAAAAATCGGCCACTGACAGTCATCGTTTTAACTGAAGTGTTAGGTAATTGCGCTGTAATAATCGTATTTAATAATCCCCCTAACTGCGAACTATGGCTATTTCCATAGATAATTATTTTGTAGTCATTTAGGGGACTGTTGTTAATGATTGCTGTTGATTTTATTATTTCAGTATTTACAGCCACTTTTGTTTCACTTCCCCCAGAGCCGCATGCTGTTAATAATAGTAATGATAATGTGATTGATATTGTTGTTATATATTTTAGAGACATTGTTAATCCTTTTTCGTACCAATTATGAGTACGGCATTTGGAATACTAGACACTTTATAACCAAGTCGCAAGGTTACTTGGTTTTGGTGGAATTTTTATGGTGTTTATGTTGTGCGCTAAAGGTGATGTTCAGGAGGTTGATATTGTTTACACGGTAGCTAAATTTTAGTTTGGAGTATTATTCAATGATAATTTTATTGCTTTAAATAAATATTCAGTTATAAAAATTGTGTTGTGTTTTAACAAAAGTGTCATTTTTTTATAGACGTAAAAAAGCCTGCATAAAAGCAGGCTTTAGTTTCTAGGGAAAATTAAAATTTAGCGCGAATACCAAAGCTGTAACGGCGATCCGCTTCAGTGTACTTCCAAGCACCACCTAGTTCAGATAGGTAGATAGAAGGCTCACCCGTTAAGTTAGTCGCATTACCTACTAGCGTAATGTTTTCGTTAATATCCCAGCTTGCAGAGAAATCTAACTGGCCTCTGTCGTCACGATAGTTATTACCGTAAACAGTGCCTTCTGCTGAAATACTGCCGTCTGAGTTAATATTTTCTACACGTTTCTCGTTTTCAGTATCTAAGAAACTGTCACGGTAGTTATAAGCGATACGAGTAGAGAACCCTTCGTATTCCCAAAATACTTGTAAGTTGTACGTATTTTTAGAAATATCTAATAACGGGTTTCCGTTTGGTTGTTCGCTGTCTGCATACGTGTAGTTTGCATTAATACCTAAGCCAGAAAATGCACCAGGTAAGCTTGTGAAGAACTGTTGGTAACCAACTTCAAAGCCTTGTACTGAGCCGTTTTCGCCATTTACATTTTTAACTGTATCGATACCCGTTAGTCCTGCATCACGCAAGCCTGCAACATGGTTAAAGCCATCTGCATCTACTGGGAAGTCTGTTGCATCTGAGTAAACTAGGTTGTCTTGTGATACACCTGCAACGTCAAGCTGACATACTTGGTTCCACTGAGTTACGTTTTGACCTGTTGAAGTGCTTGATGCAGCTTGACAGCTACTTTCGTTACTTAAGAAAGACTCAACATCTTTATAAAATACTGCGAAAGATAGTACGTTACCTTCATCAAAGTAATGCTCTACAGATAAGTCGTATTGCGTTGCGCGGTATGGTTCTAAATCAATAGAGCCTTGCGTTGCACCTGTAATGTCGTTATTAACGTCAAACGCAGGACTTAGCTCGCTAAAGTCAGCGCGTCGCATAACTTTTGCAGCAGCAAAGCGGAATAATGTTTCGTCTGAGTAGTTATACGTTACGTTTAAGCTTGGTAAAAAGTCGCTATAGTCATTGTCGCCAGTTACTTTTTCGCCGTTAAGGAACACGCTTGATTCTAAATCTGTAGTCACATAACGACCACCCACAATTGCAGTAATGTTATCAAAGTCTAAGTACGCTGATACGTACACAGCAGCTGTATCTTCAACTACGTTACGGTATGCGCTTTCTTGGAACTCTTGATTATCTGAAAGACTGCCTGTTGACGCTAGGTTTGTGCCTGCAAGTAACTGCTGAAGTTGAGCATAAGTATTTGCTGGGTTAGATAAACCGTTGTAGCTTAAAAACGTTAGTAGGTCGTTTTGCCCTGAATGACCTAATTGGTCAAATGAGTTGTCGTGGCTAACTGTTGTGAAGCTATTTGAAAAAGCGGCGTTGTAGTCATCAACCCATAAAGTAGCTAATGAACCATCTGAGTCGTTAAATGCATTTTTGTAAATGTCTTTAATTTCTACTTTGTATTGCTCGTATTCGTAATCACGGTTAGTAACACGTACACCTGCTTTTACTTTAGACACCCAGCTCAAGCTGCTGAGTGGCTCAAACATTTCAACATCAAAACGAATAGCTGTTTCGTCATTATCTGTTCTTCTATCTTCACTTTTAAACGTACGTAGTGCTAAGTTTTGTGGGTCAGTAAATGCATTTGGATCTGAATGAATGATGCTTGGTAATTTATTACCGTTTTGAGAAAATGCACCATCATATAAATGGTTTACTAAATCAACACCGCCGCTTGCTTCAAATGTTGATTTTTCGATTGGGCGAAGTGTAAATTCAGAATCTGGTCTTACACTTTCTGATGATGCTACCGCAATTTCACCAGAGATTTTTATACTGTCAGTAAGGTTCCACTCTGCACCAAGTGCATTTGAAAATGAGTCGGTTTCACGAAAGTCACTGTATGTTTTAGGAATACCAAATTCGTTGGTTAACGTGTAATTATTTACGCCGTTAGCATCTTGAGTTGTATTTGCATCTGTTGATAGTGAACCTGCAACACCTAATATAGAGTTACCACTTTGCTCACCAGAGCGTTTAGTGCCACTTAAATCTAGATACACCATGCCATTACCAGATTGCGGTGCCCACTGAAGTGATAAATTTACAGCAGTACGTTTACGTTGTTCTACGTATTGTTCAACACTGTGCTCGTCTCGTACGATAGCGTTGCCACTTGATGTATTACCTTCTTGGCCATTAATTTCGATGTCTTGAGGTTTAACACGGCTAGACGTTTCATCTTGACGAATTTCGCGGTCTTGAAACGAAAACATAGCAATGGCACCAAAGGTACCCATTTCATCAAAATCCCAATTGTTACCAAGTGAACCGCTAAAAATAGGCGCTACTTTTTCTGTTTTATCAGCGTACTCACCATCTAATGAAACAGCACCAGTTAGTTTATCTAGCTCTAATGGGCGAACCGTTTTTAGACTAACTGTTCCGCCTAATGCACCTTCAATCATATCGGCAGTAGGAGACTTAACTACTTCTACTGTTTTTAAGAAACTTGATGGGTAATCTTGTAAGCTAATACCGTCACGAGAGTCACCAATAGTAGAGCGACCATTTAATTCAACACGGTTTTGAGGTAAGCCACGAATCGAAACACTGTCACCCACACCAAAATCGGTATTAATAGATACACCAGTAATACGTTGCAGTGCTTCTGCAATATTATTATCAGGTAACTTACCAATGTCTTCAGCAACAATCGCATCTACAATACGTCCGTCAGTACGCTTAAGCATAGCGGCGGCTTTCATACTACCTAGCATGCCTTTTACTTCAATAACTTCAATATCTGCAGCTGCTGTTTCTGAAGCTGTCGGAGCCTCTTGCGCTGCAATAGTAGAAGAAGCCATTAATAAAAGGGCTGCTGCACTGATTGTTGTAGAGCTACTTCTTTTATGTTTATTAATTAATGTTGAAGTAATTTGATTGAGTTTCATGTATCTCTCCCGTTTGGGTACGACTTACGTCATTGTGTGTGTTGTCACTTGGTTTGGTTAACCAATTTAACTACTGTTTCCCTGTAGTGTGTCATACAGGTGGTATGGTTGAAATTAGTCCAATTCAGCTTTTATTACAACCTTTGTTTACCAAAAATTCACAAGGTGTATTACAAAGTGTTCTTTTATTTTGCTTATATTTAATAAATTTAATGGCTTATGCTGTATTTTTATTTTTTATATTTTGAGTGAATTTTATTGAAGTATGTTTACCAAAGGCGTTTTTTATATTATTTGTACTATTAAATACATTTTTTAGTACTGTTTTTAAATTTTATGTCGTACTTTTATACGTATTTAGTTTGTTTTTTAAGTGATGTTAAAATGATAATATGTTCATTGAAGGTTGGGTATGGCTTATAAATTTACGAAATAGTGAGGAGTATAAAATCATTCAATTTTCTATTGGTTATTTTTTTTGGTAATACCAATTTTCTATTGTTTTTATATTAATTTTGTATTAGAGCTTACTGATACATATCTATATATGATAATAAATAGAGTGATTTTTACGCAAAAAAAAGCCCAGCATATTAATGCTGGGCTTTCTTAGATTTAATATATTAGCTTTTTAGCTCGCCTGTAGATGATTCTAAATGGGCTCTAATAAACCACTGAAATTGCTCTAGGTCAGCTAATTGGCTGGTGATCATATCTTCAGACACTGGATCTAGCTCAGAAAGAGTCTCAATTGCTTTGCGATGATCGGCATTAACGCCGTTGTATACTTTATCAAGTGCGGCTAAATGCTCGGTTACTAACCCTTTACCTACTGAGTATTCGTTCCATGTACGACGATCTACAATAGATTTAGGCGTACCGACAGGTACTCCACCAAGAGTCGCAATTCGCTCTGCAATGGTATCTGTCATTTCGCGGACAATGTCTACCTGTGGGTCTATCATTTCGTGTACGCCAATAAAGTTTGGTCCCACTACGTTCCAGTGAATGTGCTTTAAAGTAAGCTGTAAGTCTATCAATGCAACCATGCGGTTATCGAGCTTTGCTATTGTTTTTTGAGCTGATTCGTCACTCATACCTGGCGCGGTAAATTTAGTTGTTTTGTTTGATTCGTTATTGTTACTCATAATTTCTCCTACTTAAGTAATGTGTTGCTCATATAAAATGTTGCGTTATGAGCGTGACTTAAACTTAATGAAGCAACTGCTATGCCGTAAGTGAGTTTTTTAAAAATAACCTTAAAAACATGGTGTTATGTTTTTTATTGAGGTTTTAGGTGATGAAGGGAGCATTTGATTTTTGAAAAGCCTGCATACATTTGTAAAATCTGCAGACTTTATTTTAATAACGCTTAAGTGAATTTAAATTTTGGCTATATACTCATGCGCTTTTAAAACATCGAACGGTACTATTTCTAGCGCTTTTTTATTTGTGGCTTCAAGTACCACTGGCGGCGCGACATTAGCCGAAATTGCATGCAGCCACCTTGCTGCACATAAGCACCATTTATCACCGGCTTTTAAACCTTCAAAATCGTAAAGAGGGTTTGGGCTTATTAAGTCGTTACCTTGCGATTTTGAAAATTGTAAAAAATCGTCAGTCATAATTGCACATACACTGTGATTCCCAAGATCTGATTCTGGTACATAACAAAACCCTTCACGTGTGTAACCACCATTACCGCAACATAGTTTTAAACGTGTGCCAAGCACATTAAATTGATTCGCCATGAAATACCTTAATTTGTGGTGTTTGATAAATTTACTCTATCAGGAGTAACTCGCTTGAGATAGCTATAAAACTTAAAAGAGGGAAGGGGATTACACAAACTTAAGCCCGCAGCAAAATTGCGGGCTTAGTATTATTTATTTAATACGCAGTGCCATACAATCGCTATGGCCGTTTATGATCATGCTTTTATCAACGCGTACGCCACCACCAGAGTATTTTCCGGCAGCTGTAAAACTACATATTTGTACAAAGTAATCATCAACTTTAGGCAGTGCAAATAACTGTTGATATATTTGGTCTTGCTCTGCAAAGTGCCCAGTTGTTTTTTCTATAACTTGCTGCTGTTCATCAAAAAGTTGAATATTAGCGCCACAGCGTCCTACTATTGGTTTAACTACATACCCGGTTTGTAATAACTCGTCGTTAAGATCAAACGCGGTATTAAGTAAATATTTATGATTAGGGAATAAGCTCCACAGTATTGGCAAAATAGCTTTGTTACTAGGAATTAATGTCCACAGCGGTTCAAACACCATGACATTTTTACGCAGTAATACATCAACTAAGCGTGGCGTTTCACCAATTTTGAATTGTGGTTCAAAGTTATCACCTAATGATTGATCGGCTTCGCATTCTTCACGGATTTGATCAAGTGCGGTTTCCCACGACCATGTTTTCCATACATAACTCAGTTGTGCGCCATCTGCATCTATTATGTTGCCCGATTCATTCCAGCGAAGTGTGCTTAAGCCAATTACTAACTTACACTCAAAACCAGCTGCTTCAATGGCTTCTTTCATAAATAATGCATGGTAATGCTCTTCTGGTTCATCATCTTGCAGAATATGAACAAGACCTTTTACCTCACTTTTACGCCATGCCTTTACTAGGTCTTTAAATAAATTTTGGCCTGCATCTACACCTGTTTTAACACCAAAGTGTTTTGCCCATTTACCCTGAACCTTACCGCTTTCCATATAACACGATGCCGAATCGCAATTGTATTCGTAAACTTTTAAACCTGCTGTGGTTAGAGCAAAGTCAAACCGACTGGTAATTAATTGGTTTAAGCGGTTATCCCACGATTGGCGAATTTTATTAAGCACAACATCGGGTAAATTGAACTTTTTTAATAACTCAGGGTGCTGCAGTACATAGTCGGTTGCATGCATAAATAAGCCATGTAGCTCATTTGTAGCATGCTCAATGCTTTGCTGCGCCGTTTGAGATATCGCAAAGTAATTATGTTGATCCTCAGCTACTGATGTAAGTTTATGGCCTTGCATCATTTCTACGTAGGCAGCTTCATCGTCATTCGCAATATTTAACCATGACTTGTTTGCTTGGCCTGTATCTACTGCTTTATGGGCTTCTATAATAAATAAGTCGGTGTTTAGCTCTGACGTTGGCTCAGCATATTCTGTTTCATCAGTTTGTGTCATCCAGCCTAAAATAGTGGCGTCGCTGTAAGAGCACTCAATCCAATAGTCGCCATCTTTAGTTACTTTTGCTTTTAGTTCACGACACCAGCTTTGACCTTTTGGCCATATTTGGTGTCCTACATTTTGCTCAGCAAGGCGTATTTTATCTTCATATACTTCAACAACGACAGCAACATGGCCTGTTTCTTCAAACTCGCCGCCTTCTTCCCAAATAAGTAAGCTACCTACCTGAGGATGATGTTTAGCACCGTTTTTAAACGCGTTTAGTGGCAGTCTGTTTTGACTATTTACATCGCGCACAGAACGCAGCTCAAAAATATCGTAAGCCATAGCAATATCATCAAAAATATAACTATGGTTGAGATACATCCATCGACGTGCAAACTCAACGCATTGCCATTTATAGCCCATGTAAATGCCATCAAGGTAACTACGAAAGGCGCTACGATTAGGATAAATACTTTCGTCAGCCGTATCATAATCAGATGAATAAACAGCAACATTACCAGGTGCATAACCTAATAAGGTACCAAAATCACTAGCAGGAGCAGAAGATTTCATAAACAAAGATGTTCAAAATAAAGGTGTGATAATTTGCTGACTATATGAGCGAAACTGCGTTATAGCAAGATATAAAATATGTTTTTACGAAGGGGGGATAAGTAAAAAATTACTCATTCATTAAAGAGTGAAAATACGGGAGAGTACTTTTACTAATAGTGTTAGGTTTGGTGCTTTTTTGCCTTTTAGCTAGTTGAAAGTTAGTAATATTTTTGACGTAATTATTACTGTTTAAAATTCAACTAAAAAATGGAGAAGCTATAGGTAGCTTCTCCATTTTTATTATTCATATTTAGTGCTTTTTATAATGTTTAAAGCAGGTTAACGCGCTGCTAAATCATTTCAGCGTCTATATGGCGTATAAGGTTTGTTACCCAATTAACATACTGACGGTGAATTTTTTTGCCGTTGTAGTTTAAGTTAATTGAGTCTTTATAGTTGATTGAGTATGCCGTTTTGTCATACGCAATATCGATTGTTAATTGGTGTGTGCGAATATCCAGTACACCTTTTATTTTACCTTCACTCATAGGCGTACACTTCCAACCAAGCTGAATACATGCTTTTAGAATACCTTTTTCTACGTCAGCTTCACTGTTGGTAATTGTTGATGTTTGCGGAATAAGGTTTTGTTCAAAGTCTCTTACTGCAACAGATGTTGAACAACCAGCAAGTATAGTAAGTGCTGCCGCTGTAAGTAAAATTGAGTACTTTTTCATAATAATCCTTTGTTTTTAATTTCATCCAATTGTGTTGTCTCGCCAATATATGCGCGCTTAGGTGAGATTATCGGTAAATTTATAGATGAGTGCCAGTAATAATTAGAAAATTAAGAGAGTTAACCGAGATTTATCTCGGGTATTAGCTTTATTTATGAACTAGTTGAAGTTTAATTATTTAAGCTATAAACCAAGGATTGAAAGCAAAATTATGGGTGAAAGATTTACGTGAGCGATAACATGTATTGAGGGTAACGCTCTTTCTTTATGTTTTAAATTACTCCTATAGCCGTACTTTAGTTAATTTTTTGTTAAACTGTTGCACTTAGTATGGATTGAAGCTAGTTAAAAGTTTTTAAAACAGGAAAAACAATGGAAGACATAATAAACAACATTGATATTAATCAATATTTACCCGCTGCAATTACGTGGGCAACCAACATATTACTGGCGATTGCAATTTTACTTGCGGGCTTGTGGTTGGCAGGCAAAGTACGCAATTTAATTATTGGCTTATGCCACAAATACACTCACCTTGATGACACGCTTTTTCGCTTTTTAGGCAGCATGGCTCGATACATCATATTAGCGTTCGTTATTATTGCTGTGTTAAATCGCTTTGGTGTACAAACAGCTTCTATTATTGCTTTACTCGGTGCCGCGGGACTTGCTATAGGCTTGGCGTTACAAGGTGCAATGTCGAACCTTGCAGCAGGCGTTATGTTGCTAATATTTAGACCTTATAAAGTGAATGACTTTATTGAGGCAGCAGGGCGCTTTGGTAAAGTAACTGAGGTCGATATGTTTACTACTATTTTACAAACGTTCGATAACCAACAGGTTATTATTCCAAATAGTCAAATTTGGGGCGCGCAAATTATAAACCATTCACATCATCCAATTCGTGGTGTGGATATGCATTTTGGTGTTGCTTACGGTGAAGATACAACGGCT
Source organism: Pseudoalteromonas sp. EB27 (assembly GCF_001974875.1). Lineage (GTDB taxonomy): Bacteria > Pseudomonadota > Gammaproteobacteria > Enterobacterales > Alteromonadaceae > Pseudoalteromonas. The sequence continues at coordinate 337,770 of NZ_MTQD01000001.1, read as the reverse complement.
GTACGTAAAGTTATAGATGCCGTACTTGAAGCGCATCCACACATACTAAAAGACCCAGCTCCTTTTGTTGAAGTAGAAACACTTAACAACAGCTCAGTAGACTTTTTAGTAAGACCTTTTTGTAAGGGCGAGCATTACTTCGATATTCTTTACACAGTGCCAGAGTTAATTAAAAAAGCACTAGATGAAAACAACATCGAAATACCTTTCCCACATCGTAAAGTTATTTTAGTTAACGAAAGCAAAGATTAACTAAATTTAAAATGATTTAAATCTAAGAGCACTTTTAAGTGCTCTTTCTTTGTCTGAAAAAGTTACATACCTGTGTAACTTTTTCTTTTATAAACCACCTCAAATACTACATTGTTATCTGTACAGCCCTTTCTTACTAGGTTGGATGGCTGGTCTTTATTTTGCATTTGCATAGTCGCTTTTAGCTTTAAAGCTCATAAAAACTATTGACCCATTAAATCAAACTGTATGAAGGACTAAACATGGCTGAATCATTTAAATACTCAGGTAATAAAGGGCATGGCGGCGAATTGCATCAAAAGGCGTCGGACGAATACCCTACCATGACCACCGCGCAGGGCTGCCCTGTAAGCGACGATCAAAACTCATTACGTGCAGGTAAGCGTGGCCCAGGATTATTAGAAGATCATATAATGCGCGAGAAGATCTTTCATTTTGATCACGAACGCATTCCTGAGCGAGTAGTGCACGCTAGAGGTTATGGTGCACACGGATATTTTGAAACTTACGACACACTTGAAGATTTAACCTGTGCGGATATTTTTCAGCGAAAAGGTGAAAAAACGCCAGTGTTTACTCGCTTCTCTACGGTTGCAGGTAATAAAGGATCGCCAGATTTAGCACGTGATGTACGCGGTTTTGCGGTTAAGTTTTATACCCAAGAGGGAAACTGGGATTTAGTGGGTAATAATATACCGGTATTTTTTATTCAGGATGCAATGAAGTTTCCTGATTTAATTCATAGCGCTAAAGCCGAGCCTGATCGTGGTTTTCCGCAGGCGCAAACAGCACATGATAACTTTTGGGATTTTGTGAGCTTGTCACCTGAGTCAATGCACATGGTTATGTGGGCAATGTCTGATAGAGCTATTCCGCGCTCGTTGCGCTTTATGGAAGGCTTTGGTGTTCATACCTTTAAATTTATTAATGCCAAAGGCGATGAAAAATTTGTTAAATTTCATTGGAAGCCAAAAGGCGGTATGCAATCGGTAGTATGGAACGAAGCACTTAAGCTTAACGGCGCCGATCCTGATTTTCATCGCAGAGACATGTGGGAATCTATTGGCAATGGCGACTTCCCTGAATGGGAGTTAGGTGTGCAAGTGTTTGATCAGCAATTTGCTGATGAATTTGAATTTGATATTTTTGATGCCACTAAGCTTATACCAGAGGAACAAGTGCCAGTTCAAATTGTTGGCCGGATGGTGCTTGACCGTGTTGTAGACAACTTTTTTGCAGAAACAGAACAAGTTGCCTTTTGTACTCAAAATATTGTACCAGGGCTCGACTTTACGCCCGACCCGTTACTGCAAGGTCGTAACTTTTCATACTTAGATACTCAAACTAAGCGTTTAGGTGGGCCTAACTTTACGCACATTCCGGTCAATGCTCCTAAATGCCCAATGCGTCATTTTCAGCAAGATGGCCACATGGCAATGCACAATCCAAAAGGGCGTGTAAATTACGAGCCAAACTCGTGGAGTGGCGGTGAAAATAACCCGCGCGAATGCCCTGCACATGGCTTTAAAAGCTCAAGCGAGCCTGAAGTAAGCGGCGGTGATAAACTGCGTTATCGCTCAGAAACATTCAGCGATCACTACAGTCAAGCTCGTCAATTTTATTTAAGTCAAACAGAGGTAGAGCAGGCGCATATTCAATCTGCGTACGTGTTTGAGCTTTCTAAAGTTGAGCATTTACCAATACGAGAACGGTTGGTATCGCACTTGTTAAATATTGACGAAACCCTCGCAAATAAAGTGGCCGAAGGACTTGGCTTGCAAGAAATGCCAGACCCAGCTGAATCTGCTATGCCAACACGTAAAGACTTACCTGTGTCTGATGCGTTAAGTATTTTAAAAAATGCGCCAAATACATTCAAAGGGCGTAAGTTAGGTATTTTAGTGAGTGACGGGTTTGATGCAGAAATTTTTGAATCGGTTACTAATGCACTTGAAAGTGAAGGCGCAAACTTTGAAATTATTGCCCCACAAGTCGGCGGTGCTAAATGCAGTAAAGGTAAGCACTTTAAAGCAGATCAGGTTATTAATGGTGGTCCATCGGTTTTATATGATGCGGTACTTGTACTAACCACCGAAGAGGGAGCTAAAAAACTAGCTGCCATTGCAGAAGCCAAAGACTTTGTAAGTGATGCATATGCACACATGAAATTTATAGGCTTTACAAATGAGGCTAAGCCTTTATTTAAAGCGGCAGGACTTGATGGAAAAGCAGATAATGGTTGGATAGATTTAGAGGCACATTCAGCCGATAAATTTATAAATACATTGCGTAATTTAAGATATTGGAAGCGCTAGTCGATATGGGTTAGTGATAAATAAAACCACAGCATGTAAGTGTTGTGGTTTTTTTAAGCTCACCTAGCTAAGGTATTAGTTCAAGCCAACAATAAAATTGGATATATTATGAAGCTTAATGGCGCTTGTCACTTTGGTAAAGTGGTATTTACAGTCAACTCAAAACACCCTTATCCTTACAATTTATGTTACTGCTCTATTTGTCGTAAAACCGCAGGGAGCGGCGGTTTTGTTATTAACTTGAACGCGCAATACAGCACGCTTGAAGTCACAGGGCGTGAACACATAACTATTTATCATGCAAAAATAGGCGATAAAATCAGCCCAGCAGAGCGTCATTTTTGTAAGCATTGTAGCGCTAACTTGTGGTTATACGATGCACGTTGGCCTGAGCAAGTTCACCCCTTTGCAGGTGCAATAGATAATGAGTTACCCATACCGCCAGAGCGCACTCATTTAATGCTTGGTAGTAAAGCAAATTGGGTAAATGCGCCCATTAATGAAGGTGACAAGCAATTTGAAGAGTACCCTGATGAAAGTATTGCTGCTTGGCATAAGCGTTTAAACCTCGAAAAGTAACGCAATTTTTTGTATGAGCTAAGCTTAAATTTAGGGGCAATTAAACGCATATTTAGTTAATTAAATATTAAAAATCACCGTGTAAGTAAAGGAGAATATTATGGCAGTCTCAGCAATACCAAAAGGGTTTCATTCAGTTACACCTTATTTAATTATGAATGACGCACAAAAAGCGATAGATTTTTATTGTGATGCATTTAGTGCAGAACACGTAATGCAAATGCCTTTACCTGATGGTGGAATAGCCCATGCAGAAATAATAATTGGTGATTCGCATATTATGCTTTCAGATATTGGTTCTGAAGAGTATTTAAAAAGTCCAAAAGAACTCGGTGGTACAGCGCTAAGCCTTATGCTTTATGTTGAAGATGTTGATACCGTATTTAAAAAAGCAATTGAGCTTGGTGCAACACTAATAAGACCCGTACATGACCAGTTTTATGGTGATAGGACAGGCACGCTACAAGACCCATTTGGTCATATATGGATCATTGGTACACACAAAGAAGATGTTAGTGACGAAGAGTTAAATAATCGAATTGGGGATATAACAAATCAAGAGCAAGATGCATAATTAGCATGCTAATCAGATTTATGTACCTCCCTAAGATATGCCGAGAGCTTTAATGGAAGGCCTATAGCTTTTGCTTCAGCTGAGCTAGGTTTCATCTTGTTATCGAAACCGTTTTTCACCTCAGAATAGCTCATTTAATTAAGTGAATTGGTATAAATTACTAGTTAAATTTTAGACATAAAAAAACCTCAGCCAATAATTAGCTGAGGTTTAAAAAGTGGTACCAGCGGCCGGACTCGAACCGGCACTCCTTTCGGAAGGGGATTTTGAATCCCCCATGTCTACCAATTTCATCACGCTGGCATAATTTTTCTTTAATCTTTTAAATATAAAAAATAAAGAAAAACCACTTAAAATAAAAAGGATACTTATATACCTCTTATTCTGTATCCGCATTATACAAACAAAAGAGGGGGCGGCAAGCCTTTTCTTTTATTTGCATAAACAACTGGTTGATAATTAATCGTTTATAGTAAAGATACTCAACAGGGAATTTTTTTAAGTCTTTTTGGCTGATACAAAAAGCGAATGTTTTAGGTTATGAGTGCTATTAAACTTGTTATGCGATTGAATACGTAAGCAATTGAACTATTGGTAATAGTTAATCGTATTACAATAATTATTCCTGCTTTATTCCGATGTTGCGTTTAATTCAGGTATTATTTGTACAACAAGGTTTTTAAGACATTACATATGACTCAATTAAGTGCCAAGCAGAACATTCAAGCGATTGTTAAAGCAATTAAGACAGAAGAAGTATCACTTCGTCAAAAGCACCCATTACTTGCACATCAAAATACCTTAGGGTTAATTATTTTATTGCTATCGCTTAGCGCATTAATTGGTGTTGGTGTTTTATATTATTTAGCCATCATACCTGCTTGGGTATGTATAGTACTTGCGGCTATTGCGGCGTCTATTTCCCATGAATTAGAGCACGACCTTATACATAAACAATACTTTAGTAATCAGCCGTTCATGCATAACTTTATGATGCTAACTGTATGGTTAATGCGGCCAAATACTATTAGCCCATGGTACCGACGTAAAATGCATTTACACCACCATAAAAGCTCAGGCACACAACAAGACCTAGAGGAACGTTTGGTGGGTAATGGTATTAAAAACCCATTTTTACGTGCGCTAGTTATTGTCGATGGGCTATTAGGGTTAGTTATTTCTACTAAACGTTTTAGAAAAGAAATTAATGGCTTTAGTTTTTCGAGTGTTTTTAATGCGGGGTTTCCGATAGCGACTGCGCACTTCACTATTTTATATAGCGTTATTTTATTTCATACCGTTGATTTATTTATACCACTTTCGCTAAATTCACCTAGTTGGATACTAAGTTCAATGAAGGTGTTTGAATTTTTAATGGTAGTGCTTATTGTGCCTAATATTATTCGCTCAAGTTCACTTAATTTTGTTACCTCAAGCATGCATTATTATGGTGGTGTTAATAATGTGCTCGAGCAAACCCATGTGCTAACGAGTCGTTTATTTATGCCGTTTCATTTGTTTTGTTTTAACTTTGGTAAAACGCATACTATCCATCACTTTGTGCCAAATCAGCCGTTTTATTTACGCCAAATGCTAAGTGAAAAAATACTTAAAGTAATGCAACAGCACAACGTGCGCTTTAACGATTTTGATAGCATTAAAGATGCAAATGTATTTAAATAACTCCCGCCAACATTAGGGGAGGTTTTACGTTGCTATTCTTATTTTATAATTTGAATAGCAATTATGTACCAAGTCCATCAATCGTTTACTCTCCCTACTTACCATTGCGCTTACTAAAACCTACTTTACGTGCGTTGGTTGACTATTCAATGCTATTTTTAAATCAATCAAAACAACAGTGGTAGGCTTAATTACCGTTAAATATTCAAACTAAAAACTGATAAAAGCCAGTTAGAAGTGAAGTGGCCCCCCATAGTTGGGCATCTAGCTTAAACGGTATTGATTATCGTGGAGCCTTCAGTAATAGTGGTTATAGAGCGAACTAATTATGTTCTCAATAGTATATAAGGGCTCGTGCTCATCAATATTATAAAACCAATAAATATAATAAGGACAAACAGGATGAAAAAATCACTAATTTCAATAGCGCTGGGCTTTGCTGCCCTTAGTGCGCTTAATGCCAATGCAAACATTGATCAGCAAGTGAAAAAGGTAGAGCAACAGGTTATTGATTGGCGACGTGATTTTCATCAAAACCCTGAGCTTGGAAATCGCGAAACCCGCACCGCAGGTATTGTAGCTAAGCACTTAAAGTCGCTGGGTATGGAAGTACAAACGGGGATTGCTTTTACAGGCGTTGTGGGTTTATTAAAAGGTGCAAAGCCAGGTCCAACAGTAATGCTACGTGCAGATATGGACGCGCTTCCAGTTACTGAAAAAGCCGATGTTGATTTTAAATCAACTAAAACCACTAATTACCGTGGTGTAGATGTAGGCATAATGCATGCTTGTGGGCACGACACGCACGTGGCTATGTTAATGGGCGCAGCCGAAGTATTAGCAAATATGAAAGATGAATTGCATGGCAACATCATGTTTGTGTTTCAACCTGCAGAAGAAGGCGCACCAGAGGGGGAAGAGGGTGGCGCTGAGTTAATGCTTAAAGAAGGCATATTTAAACAATACAAACCAGAGGCTGCTTTTGGATTACACATAACCTCTAGTTTGCACAGCGGTAAAATTGGTTATAGAAGTGGCCCTGCAATGGCCAGTGCAGACCGATTTGAAATAACAGTACATGGCAAGCAGGCACACGGCTCTGCACCGTGGACTGGGGTTGACCCCATTGCCGCAGCAGCGCAAATAGTAACAGGCGTAAATCATATTGTTAGTCGCCAAATCAACATTACCAAAGAGCCTGCTATTGTCTCGTTTGGTAAGATAGCGGGTGGGGTACGTAATAATATTATTCCTGAAGAAGTTGAAATGGTAGGCACAATTCGTAACTTTGATATGGATAATCGTGCACAAATATTTGAAAAAATAAAAACCACAGCCACGCACATTGCTAAATCGTCAGGTGCAACTGCAGAGGTACACATTCACGAAGGTTATCCGGTAACGATTAATAACCCTGAGCTTACTGCGCAAATGTTACCTAGCCTTAAAAAAGCAGCAGGTAATGGAAACGTAGTGGAAATGGGAAAAATAACCGGCGCAGAAGACTTTTCGTTTTACGCATTAGAAGTGCCGAGTGTATTTGTATTTTTAGGCGGCACACCAAGTGAGCAAGATTTAAATACAGTGGCTAGTAATCACTCACCTTATTTTTATGCCGACGAATCGTCGTTTAAAGTAGGCACTAAGGCGCTTAGCCTGTTAGCTGTTGATTATTTAAACGCACATTAATACCAACTCGCAATAATACATAATCAATTTGAGGGATTAAACCGCACGTTAACTTCGTTAAAAATATCTCATATAGAACAACTAAATAACGAAATTTTTGCCTTGTTATCGACACGGTTTTCTTACCTCAAAATAGACAACTTAATTAAGCGAATTGGTATAAAAATAGCTTAAACACACCACGTTACGCTATTAGCTTAACGTGGTATTGCTGTTTTATTTAAAACATCGGATCATGTTTGTAGCACTTGCTCAACTTTTAAAAAATCACTCTAAAAAATTAAAAATCTAACCGAATATAAAAATGAACCAGCGAGCAGTTTTTTTATATTTTAAAAATAATGAATCGATATTGCCGGTCTTATATCTCGATTCAATCTTCATAAGCATTAAGGATTTAAATAATGGAAATTACTGGAAGCTGTTACTGTGGTGAAATTAAATACCAAGCAAAGTCTCAAAATAACAACGCACTTGTTTGCCATTGTAGCGATTGCCAACGTATGTCGAGCGGCCCATTTAGAGCAGTTATAATTGCAGAGCCAAACTCGGTTGTGTTTACCCAAGGTGAGCCAAAAGAGTTTGTTAAAACAGCCCAAAGTGGTAACAAGCGTGCGCAGGGCTTTTGTGGCACATGTGGTACAACACTTTATGCTACAAATGCAGAAAAAGAAGGTCGTGTTTATGGGTTGCGTATTGGTGCGGTTGATCAGCGCGATGAGTTTAAACCGTCTGCACAAATTTGGTCACAATCAACGCTTACATGGTTAAATAATTTACACGAAGTTCCTGCTTTTGAAACCACACCACAAAAATAAGGTAAGCCAGATGATGAACTCACTGATGAAAACAGCCTTATTAGCAAGCGTACTACTTACTGGTTTTGCGCAGGCAAAACCCAGTAATGTCGACTTTTTAAATACAGGCAAAGCTAATCCTAACTTACCATTTTCGCAAATAGTAAAAGCTGGTAATACGCTTTATATGTCGGGGCAAATAGGGATTAACCCTGTAACAGGTAAGTTGGCTAAAGGCGGTTTTGAAGGTGAAACTAAACAAACACTTGAAAATATTAAACGCACTTTAGAGCAACATAACTACAGTATGAGCAATATAGTTAAATGCACCGTTATGCTTACCGACATAAACGACTTTAAAGCATTCAATGCCATTTACACCCAGTATCTTAGTGCGCCGTATCCTGCACGTAGTGCTTTTGCTGTAAAGGCGTTAGCGCTTGATTCTTTAGTAGAAGTTGAATGTATAGGCTCACTTTAAATTAAAAGTTAAGTTTTCTGAAATTTTATTTGCTAAAAGGCTGTCTATTTGAATAGTTACACAACAGAGGAAATATTATGTGTAGTTCACCTAAAAGCAGCCGGGCAGTTAAAAAAACAGCCATTAGTTTTAATGATGAGCTAACTCAAGAGCAACGCCTACGTTTTGCCGCAAAAGCTAATTTAGCACAAGAGCGCCGTGAACAGCGCGAAGCAACTAATAAACGCTATGAGCAAAAACACACGAGTAACAAACCTTCGTCTGGCCTGTTTTCGTGGTTACAGCAACTCGTTAGCTGATTTAGCTAAAGTGGTGTTTTTACCACTGCCTAAACCACATAAAGCACACAGTACTCCGGCAATAGCGCACAGCCATAATGGCGCACTCCAACTTCCCGTAGTTGTGTGTAATGCACCAGCTAGCATAGGCCCAATAGCGGCAAGTAAATAACCTACACTTTGCGACATACCAGAAAGCGACGCTGCTTGTTGCGAATCGTCAGTTCGTAAACTAATAAACGACAACCCCAATATAAAACACGCGCCAGAGCAAAAACCTAGCATTAGGGTCCAAACAAAGGCAAAGTTAGGCATATAGAGTAGCCCCAACGCGCTAAGCGCACTCAACATGGCTAAAATAAAGCTAAGCGCGCTTTGATCTTTTAATTTAGCAAGTAACGGAATTAATATTAAACCCGGTAATGCAGTCGCTATTTGAAAAGCACCATGATAAGCACCCGCTTGGGTAGCTGAGTGACCTGTTTCGGTTAATATGCTTGGTAACCACGTAATAATTATATAATTTAAAAATGAGTTTAAACCCAATAGCAGGGTAATTTGCCATGCAAGTAAATAACGCCATACACTTTTTGAAGTGTTAGCGTGCTGAGCAATTTTCGCGGGTTTAGTATGTTTACTTAATTGCGATATCCACACAATAATACTCGCCAGAGTGATAATGGCTGATGAACCCAGCGCAAGTTGCCACCCTAATCCGTTTAGCTGGCTCAGCGGGAATACTAAAGTAGAAAATCCACCCGATACCACGCCCATAGTAAGCACGTAGGCTGAGGTCATTAACGCGACCTTTGCAGGAAAGTCGCGCTTAATTAAACTCGGTAATAATACGTTTGCTATAGCAATACCTACACCAATAATAGCGGTACCCACAAACAGCATGGCTGAGGTATTTATTACCCGCGCTGCAACCCCTGCAAGTATAAATAACAAAGCCACAAACAAGGTGCGCTCTAATCCTTGCTTTTTAGCAAGAGTTGCGGCCATTGGCGATACAACCGCAAAGGCAATGAGTGGCAGTGTTGTTAAAAATCCAGCTTGCGAAGCACTTAACCCAAAGTGATTAATAATTTGTTCAAGCACAGGTGCAATACCTGTAAATGTTGCACGTAAATTGGCGGCAATAAGCAATATGCCAAGTACTAGCAATATGCCAGCAAAGCGTGATTTAGGTATGTTATTTAACAAAAGGGAAGACCATTAAAGCTAATACTTAATGGGCGCTAGTATAAATGCTTAGCAAAAACTATAATTTAGAGATAATGACATTAAATAACTAAAAACAGACAAAACTATGTTTGATGCAATTGGCTGGGACGACATTAAAAATTTTGAAACTATGGCGCAGCCCATAATAGCCAAAATAGAGCACGCCCATGCAAGTCACGAAATACCACTGCATACCCATCCTAAAGGGCAATTAATTTTAGCCCTGCATGGTTATGTAACCTGCGAAGTGTCGGCAAAAATGTGGATGGTGCCTACGCACAGTGCAATTTGGATCCCCGCACAAAAAGTGCATAGTAATAGGGCGTCTGATAACGCAAAGCTCTGTCATTTATTTGTTGATAGTAGTAAAAACGGTATGCCGCTAAATACGTGTACATTAGCCATTACGCCACTGGTTAAAGAGCTAATGTGCGAGTTGGCTGGGCATAATCAGCACTATGCTTTAAATAGTAAAACAGCACGTTTGGCGCAGGTGTTATTTGATCAACTTATCGACATGCCTGTACAGCCACTTGATTTTGTATTATCTAAAAACGAGGTAATTCAAACCATGAGCGATCAGCTTATAAACATGCCAAACAATCGAAAAACATTACCACAATGGGCTAAGCAGTTTGCATTAACTGAGCGCACATTAGCGCGGTTAATTAAAAAAGAAACCGGCATGACATTTGGAAAGTGGCGTACGCAATTGCATATAATTACAGGCTTAAAAGCGCTTTCAGATAAGCAAAGTGTGCAGCAGGTGTCGGAGTTACTAGGGTATGAGTCGGTGAGTGCATTTATTACTATGTTTAAAAAGGTAATGAAAAAGTCGCCCATGAAATACATGAGCGACTTAAATCAGTTAAATTAGCTTAGCCCTTAAATAAGCATTACCACGTATAAGTTGCCGAAAGCATCGCGTTACGAGGTTTGCCAGGGAAGTATCTGTCGCCGGTAAAACTGGTGTAGTCGGCGCGCTCTGCATAAGCCTTATTGGTTAAATTAATAATGCGAGCAAGCACTTCAAGATTATTGGTAACTTGCCACTGCGCGCGCAGGCTTAAAATATCATGCCCTTGGTATTTATTTAAGTTTTCTGGGTCGGTGTAGTAGTTACCAACGCGATGCCACTGCAAAGCAAATTGTGCATTGTTTAGTGCCTGCCATGTTAAATCGAGATTAGCGATATTACGCGGCGCGGTATCTATGTCGTTGCCGTTTATATTTAGACCGTTAAGCACTTGGTTGTCAGTGTAAGTATGCTTTGCGTGCGTGCCTGCAAAGTTGAGTGAGAGTGTATTTGTAAGCTGGTAATCAAGTTCAAGCTCAATACCGCGATGGCGAGAGCTGCCATTATTTACCGTAAAAAAGTCACTATCACGGTAAATCGTATTGTGTTTACTCATAGCGTAAACCGACACACCATAACGTAGTTTTTCGTAAATTCCTTTAATACCCAGCTCTGCATTATTAGCTATTTCGGCGCTTAAATTTGCAGTAGTTTGCTCGCGTTGTAATTGGTATAACTCAGCGGCTTGTGGGGCGCGGTAACCGCGAGAAAAGTTCGCATAAAGTGTGTTATTTGTATTGTACTGATAACTCAACCCAAGCTTTGGCGATAAATTACTAAAGCTATTTTTAGCACTCGCTGGGCGGCTGTATCGGCAGCCCCCAAACGCGCATTCTGTGCCATCGTCTTTTGTTCTACCTGCTAGCATATTATTGGTATAGTCGTACTGCATATGCTCGTAGCGCACACCAGCTGTTAGTAACCACTTATTTAATTGCCAATCTACAGATGCAAAAGGGGCATAAAGCGTAGCGTTTACATCGTAATCGTAATGTTTGCCTTGTGGCACTGTCGCGACTAAAAATGCAGAACCTTGCGTGGGCTCATTTTGGCTTTGAGTAAAATCGGCTTGCGTGTATTCGCCATCAAGCCCTAGGTTTATTTTTACATTACTTTGTAAATTATGTTGATAAAGCGATTGCACGCCAAAGCCTGTTTGACTGTTTGTTTCAAGCGGTGTGCCGGGTAAAAAGTGCTTAAAAAAGTCCATGCTTTGGTCGCGAAAATATAACGTAGTAGAGAGCACATCATCGTTATTTAATTGCCATGTTGCGTTGCTCCACGCTCTAAATGCGCGTGCTTTTCTAAATGCATCTGGGTCAAAGTTTTTTTGCGCGAGATCTTCATCTTTGTAACTTTCAAAACCTGTAATAAATCCAGCCGTTTGCTGATCGAGGTTTGTGTAAGTAAGTCCTGAGGTCAGTAATAAATTATTATTTGAATAGCGATGGCGAATATTAACTTTTTGTTGCTCTACACTTTCGTCGTCGCGGTAACCGCTGTCGTCGGTAATACTTGCGTTAATGCCTATACCGCTGTTGCCGTAATCTTGTCCTGCACGTAATTTGTAGCGAGTATAGCCATACGAGCCGTAATCTAAACCAACTAAGCCACCGCCTTGCGTGGTATCGGGCGTTATTACATTAATAACACCATGTACAGCATTTGAGCCATAAAGTGCAGAGCCGGGGCCTTTGAGTACTTCTATGCGCTGCGCCATTTCGCTGTGGGCTTCAAATAGCTCGTTTATATTACAAAACCCGGCGGCTCTCAGTGGTATGCCATCTTCTAAAGTCAATATGCCACCACAAGCGCCTGCGCCCGAAAGCACTTGTGAGCGAAGCGCGGGTAAATACTCTTGGCCATTTCCGCGTTGAATATTAGCACCCGCTACACGTTGCAGGGCTTCTTCAATATGCGTAGGCGCTATGCTATTTAGCTGCGCTTCACTAAGTGTACTTATTGATAAAGGCAGTGGGGTAGATAGCGCTTCAATACGTGATGCCGTCGTTGTTATGGTTTCTATTGCATCGTTATTTTGATTGTTGGCAAACGCAGTGTGGCTGAAGGGTAATAACAGCGGCAAAAAATAAGGTTTCATACATTCCTTGAAAGTAATCTATATTGCATTGCCTCTATAATATGCGGTTTTAATGTGCTTTTAAACTCGTTGCGTTAAAGCGTACGTAACCTATAAACCCGATACGTAATTGATAAAACAAAACAAGCCACAGCAGGAAACACCAAAGCCAGCACTAAGTAATGCTCAAATAAAACAAAACCGGCTACACCGCCTAATAAAAAGCCTGCAATAATAAGTAAAAACATAACGCCTTTACGCATATCAAATTGCTCACCTTTAAGTGCTTTACCTATCATTAAACCAAGGTCAGTAAAAATACCCGTTAAATGTGTGGTACGAACGACCGCACCACTGTAATTAGTGACTAACGCATTTTGTAACCCACAAGCAGCAGAGGCAAGCGTAATTGCATAAACATAAGATTGATTAAGTAGGTAGGCACTTGCTAACAGTAAAGCGCCTTCAATAAATAAGAGCGTATCGTAATGGCGGCCAAGTTTTAATGAACGCCCTGCAAGTAAAAAACCAGAAAGTGCCGAGCCCAACATAAAGCTAATGAGTATGCTAAATAACAGCAAAGCGGCTGAGGTATTGCTCATTAGCTTAATACCCAACAAAGTAACAGAGCCTGATAAGTGCGAAATGGCTTGATGCTCAAAACCTAATAAGCCTACAGCGTTAACGATGCCCGCTATAAATGCCAGTGTAAACGCGCCATATTCAACCCACTTTGGTAGTTTTGTAAACATTGGTTATCTCTTAATGTGTGCAGAGTTAATTATTGAGCTTGTGCTTTAAAACGCTTTATTTGTTCATCAACTAATTTTGTATCAATTACGCCACGCTTAAAAGCAATGTAAGTAGGAAATGTAAACTCATTTAATTGCCGAGCATAAATGTTTTTATATTCCTTTGAGTACCACAAACCCGCTTGATAGTTAGTTATTGCGTATTCAACGCGTTTTTTTTCAAGTAGCTCAAAAGTGTCTTTAGTTGAAAGTGAACGAAGCAGGTTATTCTCATCAAGGCTGTACTTTTTAGCGATAATTTTGGGAAGAATAACACCGCGTAACATAGCTATAGCGGCTTTTGATAAATCATCAATAAGCAGATTATCTTCATTTAACGTGAATAAACCAAACTTAGTGGTATGCAAAGGCTCGCTAGTAAAGTCTAAATATTCTGTACGCTCTTTATAGTTGGCCAATGAGAAATAGCAGTCGTAATAGCCCAGCTCCATCTCTTTTTTAACACGCGCCCAAGGTAAATGAACAACGTCGATTTTGAGGTTTAAGTTTTTTTCAATAAACTTAATGTAATCAATATCTAAACCTGTAAATGTATCGGCTTTTTCATCGTAAATAGTAAAAGGAGGGTAGTGCGTTGTAACGCAGCGCAGAGTTTTACTTGGCGCTGCAAGTAATAACGAGGGAAAAGTTAAGGCTAAAAACAGAAATATTGCGCGCATAAATATAAATTCGATACCATTTAAATACATAATCTGAATGCTAATTATACAGTTACTGAGCTTAAATTGCATTGATCTAAGTATTTTTACCTAGCGTATAAGTTAAATTTTGTGAGATATACCATGTTTAATCCTGAGCAGCAGTCACGCATTATCGAAATGGCGTGGGAAGATAGAACCCCCTACGAGGCAATAGAGCAGCTATACGGATTAAAGTATCCGCAGCTGGTGGTTTTTATGCGCGACAATATTTCAAAAGGCAGTTTTAAAGTGTGGCGTAAGCGCCATGCAGGGCGTAAAACAAAACATTTAAAATTACGCGATCCCGCTATTATGCGAAGCCATTGTAAAACTCAATATAAACAACGTTAAATAGGTGTTAGTTGTTTCATACGATGTTCATCCGTATTTGTTAACCTCTAGCTATTAATTATGCTAGAGATTATTTATGAGAGCACCTATATACACAGCACTAATAGTATTGGCTTTATGTTCAATCAGTGCAAACGCAAAACCACATAAAGATAAACATGGCCATAAAAATCATCATTCGCATAAGCATAACGACAATGGCTACCTTTCTAAAAAAGAGGCAAAGCAACTAATTCGCGCAGGTTGGACGCCACCAGGGCTAAGTAAAAGCTATCACCGAGGCGACTTTTTAGAACGCGATTTATACAAAAGAGGTAGAGTGATTGAACGCTCTAGAGATAATGGTACAGTGAGTATAGAAATAGACCGTACAGTTATCCATATGGTGCACGATACTCGAGAAATACTTTCAATTTTAAGTCGCTAAATTAACTTTATAAGGATATTAAAATGCTCATTGCGCTGGCTATAATTATTGGCTTTTTTTTACTGGTTACCTTATTACCTATGTCGTACAGCCAGCATTACTTAGTGCGTAGCTGCGACTTTGTGCGCTTACAGGTATTTTATATTGCCAGTTTTGTAGCCGTTACTTCGTTGTTTTTATTATGGCAAAGTAGCGCAATAGGTTATGTATTTATAGCTTTAACATCATTTCTTATAATGTTTTTACAAGGTAAATGGATTTACCCGTATACGTGGCTTGCTAAAAAAGAAGTACAAAGCGCACCTAAGCATATAGACCATAGTATAAGGATTATGTCGGCAAATGTACTTATGTCGAACCATAAAAGTGAGCAGTTAATTAGCCTTGTTGATGAGCACCAACCTGACCTGCTTATTACACTTGAGAGCGATAGCTGGTGGGAAAATAAATTATCAGTTATTAAAAAAAATTACCCGTATTACATAGAGTGCCCTAAAGACAACCGCTACGGCATGCACTTATACAGTAAATTTAAAATACTTGATGCACAAATATGTGAGCTAATAGAAGACGACATTCCTTCTATTCATATACTATTTGAAAACGATGAAGGCCTTGAAATGCAAGGGCACTTTATTCACCCCGCACCACCAAGCCCAACGGAGGAAGACTCATCGCGCCCGCGCGACTCTGAGCTAATAATGGTGGCTAAAGCACTTAAAAACCCTACACGGCCTACCATCGTTGCCGGCGATTTAAACGATGTTGCATGGTCGCGTAGCACCCGTTTGTTTATGCAAATAAGTGGCTTTTTAGACCCTCGAAAAGGTCGTGGGTTTTATAATACTTTTCATGCAAGTTACTTTTTTATGCGCTGGCCGCTCGATCACTTATTTCACAGCCAAGGCTTTAAAGTAAAGCGTATCAAGCGCCTAGCTAAATATGGGTCTGATCACTTTGCACTACTTACTGAGCTTTCTTATGAGAATGCCAATCAGGAGTCACTAGAAACTAAATCGGCAGAGCATAAGCAAGAAGAAATCCAAGAGCTCGCAATGAATAAGGCAGATAAGCGAAAAGTGCCGAGGTTTGAGAAGAAGTGATAGCTGCTAGTTCTAGCTATTCGTCAATAAGTATTAACTTGCACTAGCTCAGATCTTAACTGTCAGGTGTTTGACTAATAATATTTAATCAAAACTGACAGTCTTATAAGTGCCATGAGCAGTCATTCATGATTAACTCGTTTCTGCCCCAAAACGTGTTTAGGCGAATTCCTAACAAGAGCGAACATCGGCCGCTCACAATTACTTTTCTATTTCGTCATAGTATATTGCTTGCATAGTCAGGAAAACGACCCAATCGCTCGTTTTTACCCTGAGGAAAAAGCTAGAGTCACTGTATTTTAGTAGTATTGGCAATTAGTTAAGAAGTTTGTTACAAATGAGTCATGCAGAAAAACGAGCGACGCTGTGGTATAAAAACTCGCGATTCGCTCGCTATAAAAAGTTAGTTTTATTAAGGAGAGTTTTATGCCGCATTATTATCTAGAAGGTTTAAATTGTGAATGGAGTTTAGTTCGAGAAAGTCAAACTAGCTCAAAGTTTAAAGTTAAACTTGAAGAATGCATTTATCATTTAGATGTCCATTATACGAGTTCAGCTTCCGTGACAGTAAACATTGTTGCTATCGGGGATGATGTGGCAATTGATAAATCTGTAATTACAGAGTTAATGGAAGATTTAGAAAGTGTAGTTTTAAAACATGGAAACTATGGGGTAATTGATTACTCTATGTCAGTATGTCCGCAAGTATTTGAAGGCAATTATTCAATAAATCAAAAAAAACGCGAAATTTTTAATCGAGATTTCCACAGGTAAAATTAACAAGCGCCTAAACCAAAGGACGCAAAATAGCAGTCTTGCACTCCTTCGTCGCTTATTTTAGCCTGCTATTTTTCGCTGGTTAGTCAAGCGTTATGTTCAAGGAGTAAGTATTGGAACTTTGCGAAACATCTAAAGATTATGAGTTACTAACTCAAAAGATATATCGAGCAATTCTTGAGTCAGAAGGCGTAGAGAATATTGATGTGCAACACGATGTGAAAATAAAAGGGAAATCTGGTGTTGAGCATCAGATAGATGTTTTTTGGGAGTATCGATACGCAGGAGTGAGTCATAAAATCTTAATTGAATGCAAATATTATTCGAAACCTGTTTCACTAATACACGCAAGAAATATGTTGGGCCTGCTAAATGACATTCCTAATAGCCAAGGACTGATAGTTACTACACAAGGCTTTCAATCTGGAGTAATCGATTTTTGTGGTCATTATGAAATAAATTTAAAGAGAATTAGAACGCCACAAGGTACAGACTGGGATGGATATATCCAGATTATAAATGTGAATGGAGAACTGTATCAGAACCAATATTTGGATATGAAACTAGCTTTTGACGGAAAAGATTATGATACGAAGAAATACTTTGATAAACATGGTAGTCAAATATCATTCAATGTCTATGATTCTTCAATTGAAGAAGATGGTGTAGTAAGTTTTATTGGAAAATGGTTAGGTTCGAAGATTGTGGCCAATTTAGGTGAACTAAATACCCCAAAGACGGAAGTTATTTCACCTGAAAATGCCTTTGTAGTTTTGCCTACACAAGAAAGACTTAAGATTAAAAATTTTACTGTTCTATGGGAATTAAGTAGGCAAGAGCTATCTATATCTGTTAATGCGATTGATTTTGTTCAAGCTGTTCTCGAAGATTTCAGAAGTGGTGATATTGAATACACTCTCAATAAAGAACATAACAAGTAAGGGCTGTCGGACTGCTTCACAGCCGCAGCTTTAAGCATTATCAGCAAAAGGAGAGTTATGAGTATTTCTGAGAAATTTTCTACGTTTTGTTCAGCATTACGTATGTCAGGTGATGTTGTTTCTAATGTATCCTACAGAGCGAAGCAGATAACAAAAAGAGTTAACTCTGACTTCAGAGGTTTGGATAGCGATACTAGTTATAGTCTATTTGTTGGCTCTTATGGAAGAGGTACGGATATATTTGTCAGTGATATTGATATGATTATCCAGTTACCTTATGAGCTGTACGAGAAATACAATGGTTATCAGACCAATGGTCAATCTGCGCTTTTACAAGCGGTAAGGGACTCAATCAAGAAAACATACTCAACAACTCATATTGGTGGTGATGGGCAAGTTGTTAAGTTGAATTTTACAGACGGAATCTGTTATGAAATTGTGCCAGCTTTCATCAATAAAGATGGTGAGTCTTTTACATATCCAGACACTAATGACGGCGGTAAGTGGAAAGTTACAAATCCAAAAGCCGAAATTAAAGAAATAAATTCAGCAAACAATCACTGGAATAAAAACTTAAAGCGATTATGCCGAATGGCTCGAGCTTGGAAAGACAAATGGGACGTGCCAATTGGAGGTCTATTGATTGACACACTTGCTTATAACTTTCTAAAGCAATGGGAACACAAGGACAAGTCTTTTACTTACTATGATTGGATGACCAGAGACTTCTTTGCGTATCTCAAAGACCAAGATCCTGATAAAAATTATTGGTTAGCTCCTGGTAGTTCTCAGTATGTTTGGCGCAAAGGTAAATTCGAGTATAAAGCACTACGTTGCTACAACATCGCTGTTGAAGCATTAGACTATGAGCGTGATAATATGAGCGCATCAGCAAACCTCAAGTGGCGTGAAATCTATGGAACTAAATTCCCAAGTTGAAATTCTTGAATCCCAAATACGTGAATGTTTTGGTCGAGTAGTTTGGACTCATAAAACACATGAGAAGTGTGCAGATATATTGAACAAAAGGCAAAATCGAATTAAGTTTTGGCAAATTGTCTTGTCAGCAGTTACTACTTCAGGTGTTTTTGTTGCGGTATTCGGTGAAAATAAAGTTATTGGTATTGCTTCAGCACTGATTTCGCTAGTACTTACAATTATCAACGCATACGTAAAAAAGTATGACTTAGGTGCTCTAGCACAGAAGCATGCAGATACAGCGGTATCTGTGTGGAATATCCGAGAAAAGTATTTTTCCCTTATTACCGATATTAAGTCTCAAACAATTGATGTGGAGGCTATCAAAGTGCAACGAGATAAGCTTCAAATCGAGCTTCATAAGCATTATAAAGGTTCACCACGTACGGTTAGCAAAGCATACATTGAGGCGTCTAAAGCGCTAAAAGAGATGGAGGAAATGACTTTCAGTGATGAAGAAATTGATAAATTTCTTCCCAAACCGTTGAAACGTACAGTGTAAGTTTTGCTTATAACAAAGCATTTAAGAATGATTCCCAACACTTGGCATTTTTCATTCCATCGTTGGGTTTTGTGTTTATGGTGGTCTGGTTCAGCTTTGTAGTAGCGTTGCCATACCTAAATGCGGCATTAGCCCATAGAAATTTTTATGCGAAACTCACCTAATACGGCTGACTACCTAAAACGTTTTTGTCCAAAATGAGTTTATCCGATAGTCTGTTTCTCGCTCAGAGCCCAATTCATATACGTGCCAGTATCGAACGGTGGCACCATTGCCTCTTGTTAGGCATTTTTCCAATTTACAAATAAACGCTTATCTATTTCAATTTTGTTGTGTTTTTCAATGTAAATAGGAAATACATCAACATCTGTGACTTTAGCTATAGCATAACGATGATGTCCTCCCTGAAATATAACCTCTCCATTATCGACAGGTTTTACCAATGGAGGAGATATTGGTCTATTTTCAGATAAATAAACTATAAGCTTTGCCAAGTTATCTGGATAACCGAGCTCCCACAACTCGCCTTCATCTCTTCGACTAAAATGACATAAGATTTTATCAAATTCAGTTAACGAAACATAACCAAGTATAAATCCATCAGGGTAGTACTTTTGAAAATCATTTTCTCCTACACCGTCCAATGCAAAACGTTGAGAGCTTCTTGACAGATCCCAGTTAAATATAATTTTAGGCCATGAAGAAACTGGCGTATTCAAATACTTTTCAGATTCTTTCAAAATTCTGGCACGTAAATTTTGCTCAGTTAACTCTTCAATAGATTCTTCTCCATCTAAGCGCAAAAGTTTTTTGCTAATAATTCATCGCTCCTAATATTTAACACCTTCGTGTCTAACAGTTTAATCAAAAGGCGCTTTAGTGACTTTTACATTAAAACGCCTGTATCTCATAAATTATTAGCAAATACTCTAACTTATTGCCAGCTTTAAAATATCACTCTAGTTTACTTAAACATATGGAAAAGGAGAAACTCCCTCTTTTTATTACTAAGTTAACGACAACGACCCTGAATGACTTGTTTTCACTCGTTGCTAGTGTATGCCTTTGTGCCATTAGCAAACATTGTTAGCGCCGAGCTCTGTAGCTTTTAAAGGTGGAGAAGAAGCGTGAGATTTTAACTGTCTGGCATCTGCTCCTTAATAGTTTCATTATTCAATTTCACTCAATGCGTTTGCAATAATTTCAAGTGACTCATCGCAGTCTGTGCAAATTTTTTCGTAATGATTTTTATAGCTACCATATTCAGTTATAGCCACTTTTCTAAGATCTTCTGCTTCCGTACCCAGAGTGTGGCCCTTTAGAATTGAACGAGCATTGTGAACTATATGGAATGGAGACATTATTTCACGTGCATGCTCTTCTTCAAATTCAACACCAACTAAGATGACTTCAAGTAATTTTAATGCACGTAATCTCGCATCAGGTTTTAACTTTAAAGCCTTAGCTTTTTTTCTAAGCCATTTTTCTTCTAAGCCTTCAACTAGTAATTGATCTAGGTTAAGAATCTCTTCAGCCCACTCATCGCGTGAACTAGTATACGGATAGTTAACTTTATCTGGAGCGTTTTTATCCCTGAGCTTCCACCATAAAGAACCTTTTGAATCTAACTCAGCCAGTTTGGCTTTTAAACTTAATAACGCATCATACTCACTACTCCACTCACCTTTTATATCATTTTCCATAGCGCGAGTTGAAATAGGTGCTTTTGGAGCCTCATTGTATTGTTTCCAATGCAATTGTTCTTCATATGGTAGATGGCTCAGGTATATTAAATATGTATGTACCTGACCAGCAGTATTGACATCAAAAG
Source organism: Pseudoalteromonas sp. EB27 (assembly GCF_001974875.1). GTDB lineage: Bacteria > Pseudomonadota > Gammaproteobacteria > Enterobacterales > Alteromonadaceae > Pseudoalteromonas. The sequence goes on along the minus strand of NZ_MTQD01000001.1, from coordinate 316,557 downwards.
TTTTTAGTTCCCATGCCCCTCTACAATATATACTGCGGCTATTTAAAGTGAACCTATCTCGATCAGCTTTATATTTGAGTAATACTTCTGGTTTAAAAAATACAGGGGTTATTTCAAACGGTAGATTAGATTCTGTAAAATAGTTAGCTAAATGAATTGGGTTACATGAAACTTCCTTTATTTCACTATTCTTCCAGTCCTGCGCAACATAGCTACAATATTCTTTTTCAACTTCATCGTCAGAATGGCCCCAAATATTTGCTATTAACTTCTTCTTTGAAACTGAAATATCCGAAATATGAAAACCTCGAGAGTAGCTTCCAACACCATTTACGATATTGATTGTTCCAAAGATTCCTGTGGTATTAAAATCAATATGTTCTCTATTTGATCCCCACCCATTAAAATCACCAGTTTTATAACGCGTAAAGTCAAACATACGAAATAACTTCATGCCTTCTATACCCGCATACTCCCCAATAATTTCTCTCTTTGCGCAGATAATAGTTCCTTCATCGTTTTTCCGAGCGTTAGGGACTTTGAGTATTTTAATTACTTCATTAATTTCACCGTGAGAATCTAATTTGCACCATGATTTTTTTTCGGGAACGTAATGTAAATCTAAAGAATGAGATATTTTTTGATTAAGCTCATAATAGGTTTCATCGTTACCTATGGATTGAAATGACCGAGCGAAAAGTATTTGCTCTCCAGAAGCTAATTCTTTACAGCCAAGGTTGGACATAGGACTTTCTATAGATATATCTTCAGACGAACAAGAAACACCCCAAGAAGAAAATGGATTTCCACTCCAGTTGAGAAGGTTATTGAAATTGTCTTTAATCGCATTTTTTTCAGGTAAAAATACTGCATGGATAAATACATGTGGCATTGATGCATACAAAATTACGTATTCATCATTAATATCCGAAGTTAAAAACTCAGCAACATCACTTTGTTGACACCAGTCATTGAACTCATCTTCGGAGCTAGGCTCATTAGATAAGAACTTTAAACAATTTAAATCATATACATTCATTGCCGATTTCCACCAAAACTCGAGATAAAACAAACAACTTTATCAGAGGGCGCTTTCCCTATTTTAGCGCGAAAACGTCCTTATTTTATGAACTTATATTAATAGCAAATAGCGTAAATCATTGCCAGCTATAAATATTAGGCTTTCTGCAGCCTATATAAACATGTAAGTAACAGGAAAGTTTTCTTTTATTTTTACTAAGTCAATGACGACTCACCTGAATGACCGCTAATCGCTCATTTTTGTCTGTCAAGTTTCAGGTATTAGCTTCTACATATTAATAGTTAGCTTTGGGCTTAATAGTACTTGGTCTCGCTCTGTTTAAGCATCATATTTGTGATGTTTTCTGTAATAGTGCTCACTATGTTTATGTCTTTAAATACACGGCTTAACAGGTTTGTAAGCGCAATTTAAAATAGCGACAAAGGTAGCGTGCTTACATTTTTATTAAATAAGCTAAATTGTGAAGTGAGTTTTAAATTTTTAAAACTTAATGAAGTAGCAATGGTTAGCTTGTAACTTTTTATTTTGAAGGATATTTAATTCTTAAAAGTGTGATGTAAAATCGCACCTACGAATATATCTAAAACTCGGTACTATCTCTTACTAAAAGCTCGGTACTATCTCTTACTAAAAACTCGGTTCTATCTCTTACTAAAAACTCGGTTCTATCTCTTACTAAAAACTAAGTACTGTCTCCTGAAAATTACTTTCTAAAAGCAATCTTCTAAAAGTTATAAAAAAAGCCTAAAAGCAGTTACCCACTTTTAGGCTTAGTAATTTTTGTATTTTAAACACGTATTAAAAATATCTATTTAAAATAATTATTTCATTTATGCAGCTAAATTAGCTAGCGATCATAATGCTTTTAACATTAACAAATTCGCGCATACCAAAGCCGCCGTGCTCTCGGCCATAGCCACTGCCTTTAACACCACCGAACGGTAAGTTAGGCTGTGCTAAACCGTAACCGTTAATATTGATCATGCCGGTGTCAAAGTACTTTTTAGCAAGTTCAATGGTTTTTTTCTCATCTTTTGAAAAAATACCACCGCCTAAACCGTAGCGAGAGTCGTTAGCGATACGCATTGCATCGTCGTTGTCTTTCGCTTTTATTAGCGAAGCTACTGGGCCGAATAATTCGTCATCGTACGCAGGCATGCCAGGCGATAAGTTATCAAGTAGCGTTGGTGGGTAGTAGTAACCTGTTTGCGATGGTATTTCGCCACCCGTTACTATTTTTGCACCTGCTTTAACTGATTCCATTACTTGGTCGTGAATACCGTCGCGTAAATCTTCACGGGCCATTGGACCTAAGTCTGTGTCATCTGCCATTGGGTCGCCCATTTTCATGGCTTCAAACTGCTCTTTAATTTGCGCTTTAAAGTCATCGTAAAGTGACTCAACAACAACATAACGTTTAGCTGAAACACACGTTTCGCCGTTATTGATCATGCGACCTGTTACACAGGTTTTAACTGCAAGCTCTAAATCGGCATCATCGAGTACTAAGTAAGCGTCATTACTACCAAGTTCTAACACTGTCTTTTTAACGTGTTTACCCGCTTCTTCAGCTACTTTTTTACCTGTCGCATCACTACCCGTAAAGGTTACGCCGCTAATTGCTTTGTGTGCAATTAGAGAACTGGCGGTTTTGCCGTCGATAAGTAAATTGTTAAAGCAATACTCTGGGAAACCAGCTTGTTTAAATAGCTCTTCAATTTTTTCAGCCATGCCAAATACGTTACCAGCATGTTTTAATACGGTTGTGTTACCCGCCATGATGTTGGCAGCACTGTAACGAATTACTTGATAAAGCGGGAAGTTCCACGGTTGAATACCTAATAATACGCCCGTTGGTTGGTAGCTAATGATTGCGCGGCCGCCGTCCATATCACGTTCTTCGTCAGCAAGTACTTGTGGGCCGTTTTCGGCGGTGTAACGACAAATAGCTGCACATAGTTCAACTTCTTGAAAGCCTTGCTCGTATACTTTACCCATTTCTTCGGTCATGAGTTTTGCAATAGATTCTTTTTGCTCTTCGAAAAGTGAGGCTAACTTATTAAGATATCTCGCACGTTCAGTGAACGACGTTAAGCGCCATTTTAAGTATGTTTCGTGAGATTTTTCGATTACCTGTTCAGCTTCTTTTTGAGAAAGTAGCGTATAGGTTTCAATGGTTTGCTCAGTTGCCGGATTAATCGTTTTAACTGTGTTACTCATTTCTATCTCCTTACAAATTAATTATCTATAAGGGTGCAAAACAAAAGCCAATATCAAAAAAGCAGTGTCAATTAAATATAAGCCATTGAAATGTAAGGTTTGTTTCTTGTTTTTGTTCTGCTAATAACTTTTTACTACTGTAAATATATTATCCAAGGCAGTAAAAAGTACTGATTTATGCAAAAGTTACAAGGGTGATTGCTCATTTTTATTTAACTTATAGAAGTTCTTTAGCAATACGTTTTAATAGGTAGGTTTCTCGTAAAATGGAGAGTCCTTGTTTTTCACTATTAGCAAGTGTGCGCTCGTTATGTGCAATTGCGTCGTTAATATCAACCCATTTAGCGGTCATGCCATTTTGCTGCTCATAATGCTCTAACTGTGCTTTGCCAAACTCGTCGGCAATATTACATACAAAGCAATACGATTTAATATGAATAATATCAAAGTCGCCTTTATACCAAGGGCGATATTCTTCATAGAGTCCAAAGGCTTTAACAACACTTATTTTTTGTGCACCGGTTTCCTCGCTTAGTTCACGCATCAAACCTTGCTCAATACTTTCGCCTTCATCTACTCCACCACCAGGTAAACTGTAGTCTTCATAGCGGTTTGTATACATTAAAAGTATTTTATTATTTTTAATAACAATGGCGCGAGCCGTTAAACGGGTAAATTGACTGCCTTGGTCAATATTAATACCTGAATGTATTAAGGTTTTTAATTGCTGCATTTCGTCTCCTTTTTTAGGTTTTTAATGATAACAGTTGCTACCATTCTATAAATAGAAACGATTTTAATTATTTTTCGTAATTTGTGATCGTTTTTTTTAAGCATACGTAAATATTAGGTTGGTAAAATAGATAGTATTGGATTACTTAACTATTTAAGTAATTAGATTCTAGGTGCGCCTTTAAATTAATATTTAGGATGCGTAGAATAAGAAAAAAAGCATAGGGATTTATCATGTTAGACATACTTTTAGTAGACGATGACGTCGAGTTTAGTGACGTTGTATGCCACATAGTCGAATTCCTCGGCCACAATATAAGCACCGCCACCAGTTTAAAAGAAGCACATCAATGGTTTGAAAATAATACCTTTGACCATGTGCTGCTTGATTTTATGTTACCTGATGGTAGCGGTTTGCACTTACTTGATCACCTAAAAACGATTGGGCAATCTCCAAAAATTACACTTATATCGGGTCATCCTTCAGTTAAGGGCATTTTAGCTGAGATGTGTGAGCCAAATGTAGGGCATTTATTAAAGCCATTACAACGCGAAGATTTAGAACTGGTTTTAAATGGCCCTAAAAAAGCAGTTAAAAAAGCAAAGTCGGGCGGTATAACGCGTCACTTTGGTGGTTTAATTGGCGAATCAGAAGTAATGCACAAGCTTTACAATATGATTGAACGCGTTGCTAAAACAAATGCCAATGTGATGTTGATGGGTGAAAGTGGTGCAGGTAAAGAAGTTGTAGCTCAAGCTATTCATAACGCAAGCCAGTGCGAAGGCCCGTTAGTGGCGAGCAACTGTGGTGCGCTTTCAAAAGAATTAATAGGTAGTGAATTATTTGGCCATGAAAAAGGCGCCTTTACCGGTGCTATAGCCCGTAAAGAAGGGGTATTTGAGCAATCAAATAACGGTACTTTGTTTTTAGATGAAGTGACCGAAATGCCAATTGATATGCAGCCAAATTTACTGCGAGTGCTTGAAACTAAAAAAGTAACACGTGTAGGTGGTAACAGAGAAATACCAACCAATTGTCGTGTTATTTCGGCTACTAACCGCTCGCTTACCGATTTAGCGCAAAATAATATTATTCGTGAAGATATTTACTTTAGGTTGGCTGTTTTCCCTATTGATATACCGCCGCTACGCGACAGAAAAGAAGATATTCCTTTATTAGCGAAAGCATTTTTAGATCAGCTTAATGATGAAAATGGTACCGCATTTAGTTGGACACCCGCACAGCTTAAAGAACTGCAAAGCTATGAATGGCCAGGTAATGTGCGCGAAATTCGCCACGCAATACACCGAGCATTCATTATGAGTGACCCGCAAACTAGCGATATTATTTTACCTGATAACTTAGAGTCGCCGTTTTCACGTGTTAATAACCAAACTGCAGATAAGCCAGTATCAGCAGGGCAAACTATTGAAGAAGTTGAAAAAGAGCTTATTCATGCAACACTTGATAAGGTGCAAGGTAATAAAACGCTTGCTGCACAAATGCTGGGCATTAGTACTAAAACACTTTATAACCGCCTTAATGCATATGGCGGTATTGGCGAATACAAATAGATTTGAGGAAGGGCATGACATCCGATAACCAAACAGAGCAGCTAAACAAATTAGTACACGATGCAAGAGCGCCGCTTAATCGTATATCGATGAATGCAGAGCTTATTAAGTTGGTACTCGAAAACGATATGCCAAAAGAAAAAGCGTTAGATGCGCTTGATAAGATTATTAACAACTGTCAACAGTGTAGTGAAAGTTTACAAAAAATAACTGACTCTCAATAAATATTAAGTGTTGTATAAACGCTAATTCGGGAAGCTAAATGAGCAAACAAGAACATCAAGGGAAAGCGAATATTACTTGGGCAGCTTTTATAGTTGTTGTGTTGAGTATTATTGTGGGTAACGCATTTTTAGCATTGAATACGATTCAAGGTTTAACACAAACCCAAAAGAGTTTAGACAACACTAATATGCTGACAACAGCAATTGAGCAACTACATTTGTCAATAGTTCAGGCTGAATCAGGCCAGCGTGGCTATTTATTAACAGAAGAGACTGACTATTTAACGCCTTACTACGATGCTGTTGGGCAAATTGAAGCGCAGACAGATCATGTTAAGTCGTTGCACTCTGAAATTGATGGCCAAGCTGAGCGTATTGCCCAACTACTTGTACTTGTCGATAGTAAAATTAAAGAGCTAAAACAAACCGTAAATCTGGCACTTGATGATAGAGAAAGGCGTGCATTGTATGTGTTAAATACACATAAAGGCAGGGAGCTTTATAAGCAAATTAGAGAGTATGTTAATGAAATTCAAGACCGTGAATTACTCTTTAAAGTGAGCCATTTTTCAAAGTTAGCGCAAATTAAGAATGAAGCTAAAATCACGTTTGCTATTACAGCAGTCACAAGCATATTACTTATTATAGGTATGTTTGTAATGACGCGGCTTAATTTAAGAAATGCGGCACGGTATCGCTTTGAGCTTGAAAAACAAAACGAAACATTAGCAACTAAAGTGTCTGAGCGTACACAAGAGCTAACTTTGTATTCTGATGAACTGAGCCGAAGTAACCGAGAGCTTGAGGAGTTTGCTTTTGTTGCAAGCCATGACTTACAAGAGCCTCTTAGGAAAATTCAGGCATTTAGTGACCGACTCGAAACTATGTTTAAGGATGAGCTTGGTGAAAAGGGTATTGATTATATTGGACGCATGAAAAATGCGGCGCAACGCATGTCTAATTTAATAAACGACTTACTAGAGTTTTCACGTATTACCACCCGTGGTAAAGATTTTGATGATACAAATTTAAACGACGTTGTAACCGATATACTCAGTGATTTAGAAATTGCGATAGGCGAGTCTAATACACAAGTTGATGTAGAGGATTTACCAGTTATTCAGGCTGATAAGAGCCAAATGCAGCAGTTGTTTTTAAACTTGTTGTCGAATGCTGTTAAATTTAGACGCCCAGATGTAAGTCCACATATAAAAATTAGTTACCAGCATGAAGACATTTTTAGCGAGGATCATAATGCTAATTTAAGCTTTCAAGTTATTACTATAGAAGATAACGGTATTGGTTTTTCACAAGACTATGCCGATAAAATATTTGTACCGTTTCAACGTTTACATGGCCGCTCACAATATAAAGGTACGGGTATTGGCCTTTCTGTATGTAGGCGTATTGTGGAACGCCATGGCGGAACAATTACAGCCCAAAGTAAAGACGGTGAAGGTGCAACCTTCATTATAAAACTACCTGTGGAAGCTGCGCTTTTCACATTGCAAGGAGAGGCTTAAATGCCCTATTCAAAAGTAAAACCGATTACTATTTTAATGGCAGACGATGATGAAGATGATCGTTTGTTAACACAAGATGCCCTTGCCGAAAGCCGTGTACTTAACGAGCTTCATTTTGTAGAAGACGGCGTTGAGTTACTTGAATATTTAGAACGTAAAGGTAAGTTTGAAGATAAAACAGTGTCGCCGCGACCAGGATTAATATTACTTGATCTAAATATGCCAAGAATGGATGGCCGTGAAGCGCTTGAAGCTATAAAAGGGAACCCTAATTTAAAGGGAATTCCGGTCGTTATTTTAACTACATCTAAGCAAGAAGAAGATATGGTTAAAGGGTATAACTTAGGTGCTGCATCTTATATTACAAAACCAGTGACGTTTGATGGTTTGGTTGATTTGATGAAAACGCTAGGAAAATACTGGGTAGAGTTTGTAGAGCTACCGACAACATTTAACGATTAATGGAGATTGTATGTTAGATAAAGTGACTCAGTTGCTGCTTGTAGAGGACGATGAAGATGATTATATACTCACCTGCGACTATCTGGACCAATTGGATTCACACACGTTTAACATTCAATGGATAAGCTCCCCAGAGCAGGCAATTGCAACGCTTAGTAAAAATGAGCACGACATTTGCTTGCTTGATTACCGCTTGGGTGCATCTAATGGTTTAGATGTATTAAAAGAGGCCATTGCGAATGGCTTTAGCGGCCCAATTATTATGCTTACCGGGCAGTCAAACGATGAGTTAGACTCGGCAGCGCTTGACGCCGGTGCAGTAGATTACTTAATAAAAACAGAAATGAGTTCGAGCCGTTTTGCACGTGCTATTCGTTATGCACTTGCTCGTAAAGATGTTGAAGGCGAGCGAGTTGAACGTTTAAAAGCCGAAGCTGAAAATCGTTCAAAAGACCGCTTTTTAGCTCATTTGAGCCATGAATTAAGAACCCCTCTATCATCTATTTTAGGTTACACCGAATTATTAATGCAGAGCGATTTTAGTCAGCAAGCAGAAAATGAATTGGGTGTTATTTATCGAAATGGTAAACATTTATTGAGCTTGTTAAACGACGTGCTCGATTTATCTAAAATAGCGGCCGATAAACTCGAACTGACCTTAAGCGAAGTTAACCTTGATAGCATGCTTGCCGATGTATACACCTTAATGCGTGTATCGGTGCTTGATAAAGGCCTTACACTGCGTTTTGAATCTCAACAGCCATTGCCCTTAGTTGCACGACTGGATGCAACAAGAGTTCGCCAAATTTTAATAAACTTAATAAACAATGCGGTTAAATTTACCGATAAAGGCGAAATTGTTGTTAATGCGTGGACGCAGTGGGTTGATGATCATGAAATGCTATTTTTTAGCATTAAAGATTCAGGCATGGGCATTGCCCCTGAAAAACAAGAACTAATATTTAAGCCATTTGAGCAGATAGCCGATGTGGAATCACGCTCTGTAGGTGGTGCAGGCCTTGGCTTGGCAATATGTGCTGAGTTGTTAGCGCGTATGCACGGTAATATTAGTTTGCACTCTGAAATTGGCAAGGGTGCTACATTTACGATTTCGGTGTATCCAGGTGATATTAGCGAAGTAGAACGACAAGTACTTAATTTTAGCAGCGTTCCACAACTACAAAGTAAATCGGCCCCATGCAAAGTGCATGGGCGAGTATTAGTAGTTGATGATTTACGTGATTTACGCATGTTAGTAGGGCATATGATCAGTACCTGTGGTGCGCGCGTAGATTACGCCGAACATGGGCAGCAAGCACTTGAAAAAGTGCGTATTGCAGATGCGTATAAAGCGCCTTACGATATTATTTTTATTGATATTCATATGCCTGTAATGGGCGGCAAGGAAGCTACCATAGAGCTCAGAAAAATGGGCTACAAAGGCCCAATAATTGCGCTTACGGCAGCTACAATGAAAGGGATACGCGAAGAGCTTGCAGCCCTTGGCTTTAACGATGTAATACCAAAGCCCGTTGATAGCGCTGCTTTATACCAGTGCCTGCAAGATTATTTAGTCGCGCCGGAGCATGCACCGCAAGCTAAAAATATACATTGTAGTAATGGCTTAACCGAGAAAAAACAACGTTTTTTACTGGTAGAAGACGATCACGATGCAGCGCAAATTACGCAGCTACTTTTAGAAAGTTTAGGTGTTGAGACGGTGATTGCGTCAAGTTGCGCGCAATGTTTACAAATACTTAATCACGACCAGCAATTTAATAAAGTATTGCTAGATATGCATTTACCCGATGGACGTGGCACTGATTTAGGCCAGCAAATTAATGAGCGATATCCAGAGCTTCGCTTGGTAATTGTAAGTGGTGCAGAGCCAGATCCTAGAGAAATAAAAGATTTAAATATAGACCGAGTTTTACTTAAACCTATTAATTTGAGCTTACTTGAAACGCTTATTAGCTAGGGCCTGTTTATCTTTCGAGGTTAAATTTGCAGCAGTATGTTTGGTATTTAGGCAAGGCAGAGCCTGTGTAGTGTTTATTCCCCATAAATAGGCGATAACGTAGCACAAATGCCAAACATGCGCTGCCCGAAGGGTTCTGTCTAGGGGCTATTTACTCTTTGTTGCTCGGTTTTTACTTATTCTTACAGGGATGTAAGTCAGTAGAATAACGCAGGAGCAGTTATCGAGCCCACTAGGTTACAAACCTCGCGCCGCGATTAAATAGCCCCTAGATTGAACGAATTTTAATCCTGAAAGGTCAACAGGTCCAATAACTGAGACATTATTTATATGCATTCAATAAAGTTAGTATCTGAAGAATTAATACCATCAAAAGTAGTGTGTGTTGGCCGTAACTATACCGCACATATTGCAGAGCTAAATAACGAAACGCCAGATCAAATGGTTTTATTTAACAAACCAAATAGCGCAATTACTAATACGTTACTTGCAGCTCATAACGGCGATACGCTGCATTATGAAACCGAGTTATGCTTTGTAATTAAAGATAAAAAATTTGTAGGTGTTGGGTTGGGCTTAGATTTAACTAAGCGCACAGTACAAAGTAAATTAAAAAATAAAGGGCTTCCATGGGAGCGTGCTAAAGCGTTTGATGGCTCTGTTATTTTAAGTGACTTTGTCGAACTAACTGATGCTATGAAACACTTTACGTTTGAACTTAAAATTAATAATGAAGTGATTCAGCGAGGTGATACTCATTTTATGCTACATAATCCTGACTCGATTTTACAAGAGATTAATGAATTTATGAGCCTCGAGGACGGTGATGTAGTAATGACAGGCACACCTTCGGGCGTAGGTGAGGTAACGGCTAAAAGTATTTTTGCTGTTGCACTTTATGCTAATGATCAGTGTTTACTTGAGCATCAGTGGAAAGTAAGTAAAAATTAATGACTTGCTGTTGGTAGTGTTTATCAAAGTCGGTAAAGGTAGTTTTAAGCCAAGTATGCTGACTTTGTTGGTACTCAGGTGATTGTAGTACGTTGTTTTTTAGTGAACGGTTAATTTTTTTGAGCGCTTGCTCTGCAAAATTATTGGGGGCGTTAGCCGCACAGCCTATTGCTCCTCTTATAAATTGAACATCATTTTCTTCTATTGGTACACTCTCTATATTCGTAAATTCGCCTTGCTTATTAAAGTAATCGGCCATAAACGGGTAATCAATTGAATAGTCTAAAAATCCGTGACTCAAACGCGCTATAACCGCCTGACTTTCGTTTTCACTGCTCCAACTTAACGATGACTCTTTATCTCGTTTTGTATTTTCGATAATAGTATTAATTTCAGTTGTAAATTTACGTGCAGCGGCTTGTCCATATACGTATTGGGGATCAGTTAATAAATTAATAAGATGAATAGGTGAACCGTGCTTTTTCTCTAATTGTGGCTTTAGCTCTTTTGTCGTGATAATTGAAAATGGAGGATATACCGTTGTTGGATTTGAGTAGTTAAGTAGTTGGTTATTATATTTTTTATAAATAACACATGGGAAACATACGTTTTTTCCTTCATTTAAATATTTATTTATACGCTGCTGAGGGACTATTAAGCGAGTATGTTTTACATCAGTTATGGTTCTGATTAGTTGCTCAGTTAGATTGTCGCAAATTCCACCTTGTGGTGCACTTTCGCTCTTAGCTATATGAAAAGGGGGCGTGTAACTTTGCAGCCAAATAATCTCTTCTAGAGGCTGTACTTTTTGCTCAACGGCATGTGCGTTAAATACAATTAATAAGCAAAATGCATAGTATCCGTTTTTCAGCATTGATAATTATTCGTTGAATTAATAAAACTTAATTAAAGTATAGTGTTGGTTGTTGTAGGGTCAAATATTTTAGTTAAAAGCAGCCTTTATGCAAGGCTGCTTTTTAACTGCTACACGCTTAATAAGGCATTGGATAGTTTTTAAATATAGTATTAATTTCGCTGAGGATTTCGTCACTTAATGTAATGTTAAATGCATCAATATCTTCTTTTAATTGGGCTATGGTTGTTGCACCAATAATTGAAGATGTGACGCCATCTACTTGGTTACACCATGCGAGTGCTAGTTGTGCTGGAGTGATATTGTTTGCATGAGCCAGTTCAACATACTGCTTAGTTGCTTGCTCTGCGTTTGGTGTATCTCTAAAAATACCGTTACGCTGCATGAAGGTCCAACGAGAGCCTTCTGGGCGAGCACCATTTAGGTATTTACCCGTTAATAAACCGGCGGCTAAAGGTGACCACGGTAAGTAGGCAATATCTTCGTGTACACATTGCTCTATTAAATACGGCCAGTCTTTAGCGTGCGCTAGGCTAAACTCATTTTGAATAGATACCATGCGCGGTAAGTTATGCTCTTTGGCCAAGCTTAAAAACTGGCTTATACCCCATGGCGTATCGTCAGATAAACCACAGTGCTTAATTTTACCTGCTTTAACACATTCATTAAGGCCTTGTAGAATATCAAGCATACTAGCTTGGTGTTCTTGTGTATTTACGTCGGTAAATTTAAGTGTGCCAGGCCATTGTCTGCCAAAGTGTGGAGTAGAGCGATTTGGCCAATGCAGCTGATATAAATCAATGTAGTCGGTTTGAAGACGCTTAAGTGAGTCGTCCACGGCTTCTATTACTGTTTGGCGAGTAATATTACCGCCATCACGTACCCAAGATAATCCATTGCCTGCAATTTTTGTGGCAAGTACTACATCGCCACGCTTTTGCTGATTACGCGATAGCCAGTCGCCAATAATTTCCTCGGTTTTGCCATAGGTCTCTGGAGAAGGTGGCACAGCATACATTTCGGCTGTATCAATAAAGTTTACGCCTTGCTCTAGCGCGTAGGCTATTTGTTCATCAGCATCGCTTTGAGTATTTTGTTTACCCCAAGTCATACTGCCTAAACATACTCTTGAAACGTTAATACCACTGCTGCCAAGTGGGCTGTATTGCATGAGAATTCCTTATTGATCGTCTTGAGAGTAGCTAACTAACGCTGATAAAAGAGGCTCTGCAATTGGCGCTTTTTGGCCTGTTTCAAAATCAAACATAACCACTTTTGAAGTGCCTGTTGTTGTTATAGCGTTTTGCGCGTGACTAAATACGGTGTAATTCATAACAAATCGATCTGTTTTTATATCAGAAATAGTAACGCCGACTGTAAGCGTATCTGGAAAAGTAACTGGGCGTTTATAGCGAATGTTATTTTCGCTTATTACCGGGCCTACGCCATTAGAGCTTATTGTATCGAACAGATTTATTTTATTTAAGAAGTCGATTCGGGCTATTTCAAAGTAACGTAAATACACTACATTATTTACGTGTTGTAGTGCATCCATATCAGCCCACGCTACGGTGATGTCGGTATGGATAGGGTGCTGATCTTTAAACGTTTGCATTATTTATTGGCCCTTAATTTTAAAGTATTTAGATTATCAATATGGAGTTGTGAGCTCAAGGTAATTAATAGCATGTTTTTTTATAAGATGATTGTACCTATTTAATTTTAGGTCTACAGTTAAATTACACAGACAAACACAAACACAAAAACACACACAGAGGTATGTATGCACAATATAATTAATTGGTCTTTAGCTTGTTTGGTTTTTATAGCCTCATTTACCTGCTACGCAATGGGTAATGAATCTGGCGCTATTATTTTGATGTTAGCGGGGTTTTTCTTCGAAGTTATGTTTTGGTTACGTGGCCATAAAGAGCCAGAAGATAATAAGCACTTTTTTTAATCGCTAACTAGGGCCTGTTGACCTCTCAGGATTAAAATTTGTTCAATCTAGGGGCTATTTAATCGCGGCGCGAGGTTTGTGACCTAGTGGGCTAAGTAAAAACCGAGCAACAAAGAGTAAATTGCCCCTAGGCAGAACCCTTCGGGCAGCGTATGTTTGGCATTTGTGCTACGTTATCGCCTATTTATGGGGAATAACCACACTACATAGGCTCTGCCTTGCCTAAATACCAAACATACTGCTGCAAATTTAACCTCGAAAGATAAACAGGCCCTAGGCTTGCTTATCACAAGTGATTACATAATAATGACTGTATAAATAAACAGTTGTGTTGTGGTGATGAAGAAGTTTATTCACATAGACATGGATTGCTTTTATGCAGCAGTAGAAATGCGAGATAATCCTAAACTTGCATGTGTACCGCTTGCTATTGGAGGCAATAGCCGACGAGGCGTGCTCTCAACCGCTAACTATATAGCGAGAGAATATGGCGTACGATCGGCTATGTCGAACTATCATGCTAAACAATTATGCCCCGATTTAGTTATTGTCCCTGGGCGCATGGCTGTATACAAAGAAGCTTCAAATCAAATACGCGAAGTATTTAGCCGCTATACAGACTTAATAGAGCCTCTCTCCCTTGACGAAGCCTACCTAGATGTAACAGACAGCACCGCTTGTAAAGGCAGTGCCACACTTATTGCACAGCAAATAAGAGCCGATATTTACAGTACCACAGGATTAACTGCATCAGCAGGAATTGCGCCTATTAAGTTTATTGCCAAAATAGCCAGCGACGAAAAAAAACCGAATGGTCAATTTGTCGTGTTGCCTCATGAGGTCGATGACTTTTTAGCGCAATTACCGCTGGGGAAAATTCCGGGGGTAGGTAAAGTAACGCTCGAAAAACTCAATTTAAAAGGCTTATATACCGGCAAAGATGTACGTGAAAAGGGCGTAAATTGGATGCAGCAACATGTAGGCAATTTTGGTGTATCGCTTTATCAAAAATGTGCAGGTGAGTATATTGGTAAAGTATCGACAGATCGCATAAGAAAATCGCTGAGTGTTGAACATACCTACGAATACAATAAAACAAGTTTGCAAGAGTGCTTAGATGAGCTGCCAAAATTGTTAGACGAATTAGTTTTAAGGCTTAATAAGCAACAATTACAAAACCGTATCAATAAACTGAGTGTTAAGGTGAAGTTTGCAAATTTTGTAGTAACCTCAGCCGACCAGGCATACCACGAACTAAACACTGAAATACTTGTTCAATTACTTACCAAGGCTTATCAAAGAGGTTTACAGCAGCCTGTACGATTACTTGGCATAGGCGTTGGCATTAAAAGTGAGCCAGATCAAAACTTTCAACTGAGTATTCTTGATTAAGCTGTAAAGCCTGTAACTCCAAGTTGCCATTTATTGACAAGTTGTGTAATTAGCTCATCGCACCTAGCTGGTCTTCAATATTTAAATCGACGATAATAGAGGCCTATGTTTTCTAACAGGACTTTATTTATGGCATACCCTCAAGCGGTTAGTGCGAGCCTTGAATGCACATCACATGATGCGCTTATTATTATTAGTGATGACTTTTCTTTATTACCAAATAACTCATTACGTGATGCTATTTTAGACCAAGCAAACGTTGATTCTCGCATCGGTAAACAAGTTACTTTATTAGTAATTGAAAACAAGCGCGTTGTACTTGCGCCTACTGGTCCGTTAAATAGAGATTACGATGATGTTCGCCGTTATTTTGATGCTGCTAAATTAGCAATTAACGAAGCAAAAGCGTCGGGTAGTGTTAATCCTGCATTATTTTTACCAAATTTAAATGGCGACAGCCGTTATCAGCACGCTTTAGAAGTTTCTTATTTAGGCGCTTGCCAAGCCTTATGGCAGCCATTAGAAGCGCGTGAATATCACGGTGAAAGTATTGAACCTATTACTCAAATTGGTTTAGTTGGCGCAAGCGAGCAAACAATCAAAGCTGTTAATGCAATTGCAGCTGGCCAATATGCCGCGCGTGATTTATGTGGCACTGAACCTGAGCGTATGGCTCCACCACGTTTTGCTGATTACTGCGTTGACTTATTTAAAGGCTCAAACATTGCGGTTGACGTAATTGATGATATTGCAGCTATTGATAAAAACTACCCAATGCTAAGTACAGTTGCGCGTGCATCGTATGCAGTTGAGCGCCATCACCCACGTGTGGTTAAGCTTGAATATGTACCAGAGGGCGAAATTACTCGCACACTTATGTTTGTAGGTAAGGGTCTTGTGTACGATACAGGCGGTGCAGATTTAAAAGTAGGCGGCCATATGGCAGGCATGAGTCGTGATAAAGGCGGCGCAGCTTCTGTTGCGGGCTTTATGAAAGCTGTTGCGGATTATCAGCCTAAAGGCGTTAAAGTAGTATCGTACTTAGCCGTTGTTCGTAACTCTATTGGCTCGGATTGTTTTGTGCCAGATGAAATTATTACTAGTCGAGAAGGTATCCGTGTACGCATTGGTAATACCGATGCAGAAGGGCGCTTAGCAATGGGTGACCTGCTTAGCGAAATGAAAGATTTAGCTAAAACTGAGGTCAATCCAACGTTATTTACTGTAGCCACATTAACGGGTCACGCGGCACGTGCGATGGGTCCTTACGGTGCGTATGTTGAAAATGGCCCTGCTCGTAGCGCAGGTGTTTCACGTCAAATAGCTGATCTTGGAGATTTGTGGGCTGATGGTGCAGAAGTATCGCGTTCACGTCGCGAAGATTACGACTTTATTAAACCACGCACGCTAGCTGACGATGTTTTATCTAGCAATAACGCGGCATCGGCTGTTACAGCTCGTGGTCATCAGTTCCCAATGGCCTTTATGGCTATTGTTGGTGGGCTTGATAAGCACGGTAACGATTCAGTTCAGCCACTACCTTATGTTCATATGGATATTGCTGGTAGCGGTGTTGAAGGCGGTGATTGGCAGCATGGCAAGCCAACGGCTGCATCAGTAACGAGCTTGTTTGCACGTTACTGTTTGTAAGCTAAAAGTTTATATGTGATAAAAAAGCCCTGTTAATTCAGGGCTTTTGCATTTTATGACAATGCTATCGATTAATCTAATTTAAAACGATTAACTACGCTCGAAAGCTCTTGGCTACTTTGTTTAAGGTTATCACTAGCATTGGTAAGCTGTTTAGTATTATTGAGTGACTGCTCAGTTGATTGAGATAGCTCATTAATACGTAAATTAACTTCATCAGCAGCTTGAGTTTGTTGCTCTGTAGCACGTGCTATTTGACTGTTCATTTCGGTAATAATTGAAACAAGTCGTTCTATTTCATTAAGCGAAGTATTGGCTGATGACGCCTGTGCTACGGTAGAAACCGAAAGTGCTTGGCTTGATTTAACTGCTTCTACTGCTGCTTTTGCACCTTCTTGTAGTTTAGTGATCATGGTTTGAATTTCGTCGGTACTTTGCCCTGTACGGCTTGCAAGTGTGCGAACTTCATCAGCAACAACCGCAAAACCTCTTCCGTGTTCACCTGCGCGAGCAGCTTCAATGGCAGCGTTCAATGCCAGTAAATTTGTTTGCTCAGATATACTTCTTATTACATCAAGTACAGAGCCTATATTGTGGCTTTCGTTGGCTAAATCTTCTGTTACACGGCTGACTGTTTCTATGTTGCTTGAGAGTGTTTCTATGGCTGTAATTGTTTGAGCAACTACGTTTTTACCTGTTGATGCATTTTGTGCTGCGTCTTTAGCTGCTTGCTCTGCGGCTTCGGCGTTACGGCTTACATCATGTATTTGGTGAGTCATTTGCTCCATGGCAGCTGCAACTTGGGTTGAGCTATCGTTTTGGAGCTCAATAAATGAGTGGCTTGTTTTACTTGATTCATCAACTGTATGCGCATGCTCGCTTACGTCGTTTGCGCTTTGAGATACATGGGCAAGTGACTCTCGCATTTTTAAAGCAAATAAATTAAACGAACGTGATAGTTCAGATATTTCATCATTTCCAGATTCACTCAATTTGCGGGTCAAATCACCTTCGCCTTGTGAAATATCTTTCATCATATCGGCCGCTAAACGAGTAGGTATTAAAATGCTCTTGCCTATAAAGTAACTAAGTAAAATAACAGCAATAATCATAATTGTAGCACTGATAACTATAAGATTACGCTGCTCGCTAAATGCTGCGTCAATTGAGTCTAGATAAACACCTGAACCAATAATCCATTGCCATTGACTGAAACCTTTAACAAATGCGATTTTTTCAACTGGTTTTTCTTTACCAGGTTTTGGCCATTTATAAGGAATAAACCCCTCGCCAGAACGTTTAACTATATTCACCATATCAACAAATAATGCTTTGCCATCGGGGTCTTTATTATTAGTTAAATCTTTTCCCTCAAGCGCAGGTTTTATAGGATGCATAACCATTGTGGGCTGATAGTTGTTAATCCAAAAGTAATTGGTTTTGTCGTAGCGCATTGCTCTTATTGCATTAAGTGCTTGCGATTGAGCTTGTTGTTGAGTAAGTGAATTACTTTGCTCAAGGTCATAAAAGTGCTCGATTATACTGTAAGCAGTTTCTACTACGTTTTGTGTTTTTAGATACTGCTCGTTTTTAAGAGAGCTATATTGGTGAGTTAAGCTGGCTATACTAAGCGCTATAAGCCCAAACACCACAATTGCTATAAGTAGCGAGAAACGTTGGAATATACTGAAACTACGTAGACTAGGCATACATTTATCCTCAAAAAGTGTGCGCTTTAGCGCATAGGATAAGCGTAGCTAAAAAGAGAGTTTAATCTAGGTCCGACGAGTAATAATGCAAAAAAAAGGCTGATTTATCAATCAGCCTTTATCTATTTTTAAAATAGTTTAATTATTTAACATCAAAATGACGATTAAAAAAGTTTGTAATTGTTTGATGTAAGTGTGTTTGCACCTGTTTACCACGTAGGCTGTGCTTAGAGCCTGGGTAGGTCATCATTTCAAACTGTTTTTCGTTATCTTGTAGTTGCTTAAATAATTTAGTTGAATGCGTAAACAACACGTTGTCATCAGCCATTCCATGATAAATCATTAATGGACCTTTTAAGCCATCTGCGTAGGGGAATACTGCGCTGTCCTCATAGCCTTTAGCATTGGTATCAGGATGACCTAAATAGCGCTCAGTGTAATGGGTATCGTATAGAGCCCAATCGGTTACTGGAGCACCCGATACGCCCGCTTGAAAGTAATCGCCCGCTTTAAACATAGTCATAAGTGCCATGTAGCCACCGTAGCTGTGGCCATAAACACCAATACGCTGTGGATCTACGTAATCAAGTGTACGTAAAAACTCTACGCCTTTAATTTGATCGGCAACTTCTACTACACCTAAGTGTTTATAAATTGCATCTTCAAACTTTTTACCACGGTTGTACGAACCACGATTATCGAGTTGAAAAATTACGTAACCTTGTTGCGCCATGTACTGAAAGTACAAGTTTTTACTGCGCCAGCTATTCGTTACTCGCTGAGCATGCGGGCCGCCGTATACGTTAACAATAACAGGATGCTTTTTACCATCGGTTACGTTACTTGGCTTAAATAAACGGTAGTGCATAACTTGACCATCTTCAGCTTTGATTATGCCGTATTCTGGTTTTGTTAAATCGCTTAAATAAGGGGTAAGCGGGTGATTACTATCTAGCTTATTTTCTTCAAGCCATGTAATAAATTCGCCGTTTACTTTGCGAAGCGCTGCTGAGTTTGGTTTATTATCAGATGAGCTATTATCGATAAAGGTTTTGTTGTCTTTTGCTAGCACAACATTATGGTACTGACCTTTTTCGGTGATACGTTTGGCATCGCCTTTTTTAAATAAAGGCGCGCTGTATAAATGGCTTTCAAGAGGAGTGTCTTTACGACCAGCAAAGTAAATAATGCCTTTTTTCTCATCAATGCCTTTTAAGCTATCAACAGCCCAATCGCCAGAAGTAATTTGACGAACAAGTTGACCGTTTGTGCGATACAGATATAAATGTTTAAAACCGTCGCGCTCAGATGCCCACACAAAATGCTTTTTGTCTTTTAAAAACTCAAGATCAAAATGTAAGTTAATCCACGTTTCGCTGTTTTCGGTTAATGCTACTTTTTGAGCTTTAGTTTCGCTGTTATAAAAACGCAGTTCTAATTTATGTTGTGAGCGATTTTGCCATTGGTACGACAGTGTATTGCCGTCTTTTAGCCATTTAGCACGCGCGATATAAATGTCTTCATCTTTACCTAAATCAATCCAATCTACTTTTTGGTCGTTTAGTTTAACCACACCGAGTTGAATTTTAACATTGTCGGTACCTGTAAACGGGTAGCGCTGGTTAAATAACTTAACTTCATCAGCGTAAATTTCGTTACGGATAGCTTCTTTTACTGGAGTTTCGTCAACGCGGGTATAGGCAATTTTAGTTTCATCCCCTGACCACCAGTAACCCGTCATGCGGCTCATCTCTTCTTGAGCAACAAACTCAGCCATACCATTTTTAATTACGCCACCGCCATCTTTACTAAGCTGAATTTCTTTTCCTGAATCAAGCTCTAAAGCATAAAGATTTTGTTCACGAATAAATGATACATAATTACCTTTAGGTGAAAAGCGTGCATCGGTTTCAAATGTTTCAGTATCGGTTAGCTTTTTACTTTTACCTGAGGCTAAATCGTAATAGTAAAGGTCGCCGTTAAGTGGGAATAAAAGTGCTTTACCGTCTTTCGACCATTTGTACTCAAGTATGCCTTTACCAAAAATACGTTGGCGTTCGCGGCGGGCTTTTTCTTCATCTGATAGGTTTTCTGGGCCTGAAAATAATTTTGCCGAATCAACTAGCACACGATTGGTGTTATCTTTTAAATTATATTCCCATAAATCGTAGCGGTTGTAGTCATCGCTTTTACCTTGCAGGTAAGTTACACGGCTGCCGTCAGGCGAAAATTTAAGTTGTACAGGTGATTTACCTGAAAGGCTCGGATCGTCAAAAATACGCTCCAACGATAAAGGTTTTGCTTGAACACTAATAGCGCCAACCATTAATGGTAGGGCTAGTGAGAGGTGTTTTATTTTTTTTAGCACAAGGTTGCCTTAGCTTATTATAAATATTGCTTTGATGGTAAAGCCAAGCGTGTGCAACTGCAACTAAATGCTATAAAGTGGCGATTATTAAAGACAAAGTAGGATATAACAATGACGAACCCTAAATTTGAACTTGCGCCAGAGCTTAAGCGCGACTGTATAGAACTGGCAGATTGGCCGCTGTGTAAAGTACTTTTATTAAACGATAGTCAGTATCCGTGGTTTGTATTAGTACCAAGGCAGGCTGACTTAAGAGAGGTAATTGATTTATCTGAGAGTGATCAAATTGTGTATTTAAAAGAGTCAGCCAAGCTAAGTAAATTATTAATGGATGTGTTTAGCCCTGATAAGTTAAACATAGCTGCTTTGGGTAATATGGTGCCGCAATTACATATTCACCATATTGCACGCTTTACGAGTGATGCAGCTTGGCCTGCGCCAATTTGGGGTAAGCACCCAGCAGTGCCGTATACAGATGTACAAATTACAGAGATAAAAAAAGCGCTGCAGTTTTAAGCTGCAACGCTTATTTAGGGTTTAGCTAAGTTTGACTAAACTTATTTAAGCCCTAGTACTTCTTTACCTTGTTTAAACGTTACATCTACAGGGATATTTGCTTTACTTAGTTTTTCTAAGTCTTTAGCTAGTTCTTCTTTAATATCGCCATGCGTTGCGATTAGTTGATCTACTTTTTCGTAGTCGCCATCACCTTGTAAGGTTAAAATTAGACGAGAAAGCTTGGCCATTGCAATGCTCATCTTTTCCATGTTTACGCGGTATAAACCCTCGTCATTTTTAGAAAATGCGCCTTCTTGTGCAAAAAAGTTAAAACGAATCATGTTAGCTTTACCGTGTGCGCTTGATGCACCAAAGCGAACTGAGCGGAATATACCGGCCATAAACGTTGTGTAATAATCCTCAAGGGTACCTTCAGTAATTTCGCCTTTATTAAGTAACTGTTCAACCATATAGAGACCTAAAATATCGGCTTTACCTTCTTCAAGTGCACTTGCGTGTTCTTGTAGTGATTGGCGAACAGTACCTTTACCCGTAAGTGTATTTTTAATACCTAAGCCATGCGCCACTTCATGAAACATAGTATTGGCAAAAAATGCGTTAAAGGTAATGTGTTTACGCTGCTCAGGTACAATTAATTGTTCTGAAATTGGCACTAAAATTTTATCAAACTTGGCTCGCATCGCATTTTTAAGTTGCAGACGACGAGTCCCTTTTTCTAGTTGCACTTGCTCATCGTTTGGTAAGTTAATTGCAATTGTTTTACTACCCGCGTTTGAATGCCCAGCGTAATAAACAACATCATATGCATTTAGGTCTGCGTCAGAACCCGGTACTTCTTGTTTGTACTTAGCATCAACAGGTAAGTCTTTTTGAAGCTCAGGTAAAAAAGCTGCAAATTTAGCTAAACGCTCGCTCCATTTTAAATCTTTAATTAGTACGTAAGATTCATACGCTGCGCGGTAACCAAATAATTGATCTTCATAAGTTTCAATTGGGCCAATAACCACATCTACAGGGTTGTTTTTCATATCCATCCACGCAAAATCAGACACTTGAAAATCATCTTTTTGTAGGGCATCAGCACGTAGATTTAGGTAATTAGCGAATTCTTTATCGTCAGCAAGTTTACTTGCTTCACGTAAAAGGTCAGCGGCTTTTGCAAGCTCAACAGCGTATTCTTTAGAGTAAGGTACGCTATAAAGTTTGCCTTGCTCATCACGCTTGATTACAGAGTAAAGCCCTGTTTTGTCTTCAACGTCTGCATTATTTAACTCTTCTTTAGTTATGTCGGCAGGGTAAAACTGTGCACCAAGAGGTTTTTCTTTATAGCTAGATAAAAATGCTTCATCGCCATTTAAGCGATCCCATGGACCGTAGTTAATATCGGCAAATTTACGGACTTTTTCATCATTGAGTTTTGCTAAAAACGCATCTCTATTCTCACCAAAAGATTGCTTCCAAAATAACTCGTCCATTATTTTTGAAGCATCAATAAGCTTAGACACCATCGCTTTTTGGTTATCACTCAAATGCGAAAGGTCAGCCTCTAGGCTAAAGTCGGTATAAATATCTAAACGTTGTTTATCTGTATTAATAAGCTCAGGGCCTGATTGTGCACTGCTTTTTTGAGCAAGCTCTACGGCTGTATTGTCGGTAGAAGACGGTGCTTGTTCAGAACATGCACTAAGAAAAACGACACCTGAGAGCATAATTGCTTGGCTAATTTTATTTAAGATCATTATATTGCCTGTTAAAAAAGTAAGTTTAATAACTTGTACTGCTTAGTTAAATAACTAAATATGTACAAACGCTTCCTTATCGTGAGTGCATTAAAGCAAAACTAAATAGTAAATAGCAAGTATTTGGCGTTGTAAGGCAAGCATGAGCGGTAAAGCATTATAAATAAAAATAAACTTCTATAATTTCCTTAACTTTATCGGTAAGTTAGACAATACTAATTATATTACTAATACGAAAATTAACTGCCTGAGTTTGCAGTTAATTTACAGGCTGAACACAAAAGGACGGCAGCTTTATGTCTACAGAAAACGCTTTATTAACGATTCTAGTCGATAGAATAAATAACGATACTTTGGTTTTACCAACGCTACCTGAAGTAGCGATTAAGGTTCGACAAGCTGCAGATAACCCTGATGTGAACTTAATGCAAATGTCAGATGTAATCTCACAAGACCCAGCGCTTTCAGCTCGTATGATAAAAGTAGCTAATAGTGCGATTATGGGACGTTCTGTAAAAGTATCTAATTTACAACAAGCGGTGACTCGTATTGGGTTGCGCCAAATTAAAAATATTGCAACGGCTATGGCCATGGAGCAATTATTTGTATCAAACAATGAGCTGATTAAAGGCTACATGGGTAAGGCTTGGCAAAAAACATTAACCGTTGCTAGCCATTCAATAACACTCATGGAGTTTTACTTAAAAAACAATAAACACACTTCATTAAATCGTGATTCAATTACATTAGCTGCACTTGTTTATAATATTGGTGTATTACCAATTTTAACTGAAGCTGAGCGCCACCCTGAAGTGTTTGCTAATCCAAGCTTTTTAGCTCACGCAATTCAAAAACTGAGTGGAAAAATTGGCTCATCCATCATGCAAGCGTGGGAGTTTCCTAAAGAGTTTGTTGATGTAGCTCTAAGCTGGGCAGATCCAAGTTACAAACCTGATAAAGTTAGTTACGTAGACTTTATTCGAGTAGGCGCTATTTTAGAGGGAACATTACAGGTTTCTGATAAGTCAGCAGCGCTGCAAACATATATAGATAAAGGTGTAATACCGTCAATGCAATTATTCACAAGTGATGAATACAACGATATGCTAAAAGATGTGAAAAACATGTTTAGCTAAACATGTTTTATCATAGCAAACAAAAAGGGTTAACTTGCGTTAACCCTTTTTGGTTTTATTTATCGATAGTATTTTCTGTTTTGGTTTTTTCGTACCGTTTTATTCCCGCTACCCATGTTTGCAGGACGTTTGTTTTGTATATCTCGTCAACAGGCACCTTAAAGTAGTCTTTATCAATTAAAATAAAGTCGGCCCATTTACCTTTTTCTAAACTGCCCACCTTAAATTCTTGATGAGCCGCATAGGCGCCACCGAGCGTAAATGCACGTAATGCATCTTCGCGGCTTAGTACTTCACTTGCGCGCCAGCCGTTTTCAGGTAGTTTGTTATGATCCATGCGTGTAATGGCTGAATACAAACCATCAAATGGATTTGCAAGCTCTACAGGGTAATCAGACCCTGCTGCAACAACCGATCCTTGCTTTAAAAATGTTTGCCAAGCGTAGGCTCCGCTTAATTGTTTTTCAGTTAAGCGTTGCTCTGCCATATGCATATCAGAAGTGGCATGTACTGGCTGCATTGAAGGGATTATTTTTAACGCTTTAAAGCGAGGGATATCCTCAGGCGTTACAATTTGTGCGTGCTCTATTCGATTACGTAGCAATATACCGCCCGTTTTTTTAAACACATTTTGATAGGCATCAAGTACTACTTTATTTGCTTTATCGCCAATGGCGTGGGTATTTGCGCTAAAGCCGCTTTTAAAGCTTTGTGTAAAGAGCGCTTCGAGTTTTTCTTGTGTTTCAAGCATTAAACCATGGTGGCCAGATCGGTCTGCGTATTCTTCAATCAGAGCAGCTCCGCGAGAGCCAAGTGCGCCATCTGCGTAAACTTTAACACTGCGAATTTCCATAAAGTCATTTTTGTCGTGGTATCGGCCTGCCTTTAACATTGTATCTAAATCAGGGCTTGCACCACTTAACATTGCCACAATACGTAGCGGTAAATTACCAAGGTCGCCGCGCTCTTTGTAAACCTCCCATGTGGCTTTATCAATACCTGCATCGTGAGTAGAGGTAATGCCTAAACTTAATAAATGCTTACCTGCTGCATCTAGTGAGTCACTTATATCTTGCTTTGAAGGGGCTGGCATATGCTGGGTAATTAGCGATTCTGCTTTATCTACAAAAATACCTGTAGGATTACCAAATTCGTCTTTAATTATTTCACCGCCTTCGGGCGCTTTTGTTTGGGCGTTAATCCCAGCAAGTTCGAGCGCTTTTGAATTAACCCAAATGGCGTGACTATCAACCCGCGAAAGAACCACAGGTCGATCGCTCACTACTTTGTCTAAATCTTTAGCCGTAGGAAAGCGTGTATCAGCCCAAAGCTCTTGGTTCCAACCTCTCCCTATAATCCAACCTTGTTTGTTATCGGCAAATACTTTTAGTTTATTTGTTACTTCATCTACCGATTTTGCGCCGCGTACGTCAAGTTGCGATAAATTATCTCCTAGGCCAATAACGTGCCCATGAGCATCAATTAAGCCAGGTAATAAGGTATTACCGTGCGCGTCAATTAGCTTGGCATCTGGGTAGCTATCTTTAAGTGTTTCGCTACCGAGCTTAACTACCTTGCCATTTTTAATAACGAGGGTAGAAAACTGCTGTACTTCACCTTTGTATAAAGGGGTATAACCATTGGCGTTATAAATTACTTTTGTTTGTGCGAGAGTGTAACTAGAACTAGCGCAAAGGCTGGCTAGTATGAGTGGTTTGATTATTTTTTTGAGTGGCATAGTTACTTAATTTTTATTGTTAATTTACTTACATTAACAAACTTGATTTTATAATACCAATGAATTGATAGACCTCATTTTAAGGCTTTTCTCTATATTAACTGTTTACAAAATAGGTAATTGATGTGATTGTTTAGTATGCAAAAAATCAATAAAGCATAAGGAAACGCTATGAAAGCCCTCTATTTATTACTCCCATTAACTTCATTACTTGCGGCATGTGGATCGACACCTACTGCAGATAAAAGTGTAGAAAAGCTAAACCATACTGATGTATCAAATGCTGAAATACGCGATTATATAGATTTATCAAGTGTTGAGCTGCGCGACAGGGTGAAAGACTATTGGAATATTTCCACAAGAACAGAACCACGATATCCAATAGCTGCTGCAAAAAAAGGTCTTGCTGGTTGTGTAGAACTCATGACTATTATTAATTCTGAGGGTAAGGCGCAAGGATATAAAGTAACTTCTTCATACCCTAAGGGGTTATTTGATGAAGCCGCAGCGCAATCTTTAAATACATGGGCCTGGCTACCTACTAACGTAAATGTAGCTAAACAACCTGTACTTACTCATATCAGAATTGATTTCATGATTGATTCAATACCAGTAGGTAAAAAATATTTAAAAAATTGTCCGGCTGGCGAAACATTTCAAGTAACAGGTAAAATTAAAAAAACCTCCTACTGATGAAACATTTCAAGTAACGGGAAAGATTATAAGGTTTGAACAAAGTACTTATTTACCTCACTCTAAAGTTACTTTAAGTGTGTGTAACGTTTTAGATCGAACCTTTATAAAATCTGATGGGTATGAGTTTAATACGGATATTACAAATAACTAAATAAGCATCAAGAATAAGGAAATACTGTGAAAGCTCTCTATTTATTACTCCCGTTGAGCATGATGCTAACAGCCTGTGGCTCAACGTCTGATCAACAAGTAAACGATGAAATGCCGAGTTTTATTGATTTATCGAGTCCTGAACTGCGAAGTAAGGCAGGTGAATACTGGGATGTTGCTAAAAGAGTAGAGCCGCGATATCCGATAGAAGCTGCTAAGAAAAGTATTTCAGGTTGTGTTGAGCTTGCTATGTTAATTAATTCACAAGGTGAAGCCCAAGGGTATAAGGTTATTGCATCCTACCCTGAGGGTGTGTTTGATAATAATGCAGCTGCTGCTGTGGGTTTATGGCGCTGGAAAGCGACAACTGAAAATACGAGTAAGCAACCTATTCTAACTTATCTCAAAATGGATTTTATGGTGAGCCCAAAACCTACTGATGCAGAGTATTTGGCGCATTGCTCTAAAAATAAAGCCTGAACGTAATTAATAGATATAAATATAATAAGCTAGGTGCTTGTTTACCTAGCTATAAAACTACTTACTTGCATATAAGCCATATTCATTTAGTGCTAACTTGCCATCTTTATCACTATCGTAGCTTGAGAACCGTGACCACAAAGCCGGATCTAAAGCGGTTTCTGAACGTGATAAGAAACCATCTTTGTTCTTATCTAGCTTTTTAAATTGCTTTGCAATATCGTTACTTGCGGCAAAACTAAATGTGCTAAAAATACTAAACGCCAGCAGCGTTATATAGCTAATACTTTTCATACAAATCACTTAGTAAAGGTTGTTAGTTAGATAACTTTTAAATTCGACTAGCGAAATTTGGTTATCTTGGTTTTTGTCCCATTTTACAAAGGTGTTTAAAAGTTGTGGCTGGGGATCAAGTTCGTCGTGTGTTAAATAGCCACTTTTGTCGCTATCTAGGTGATCAAAGCGTTGCTTTACATCAAGTGCCGCGGCATCAAAACTTAATAGCATTAAAATGCTTATAACAAGGGGAAGTATCTTCATGGTGTTCCTTCCAAAAGATGTATTAAAAGTTCGTGACTAAAACAAAGTAAAAAGGAAAAAGCACTTGCCGTAATTTAACTCCCAACATTAAATCCTTTTACACACTCCCTCAGGGATTATGGCAAATGCTTTTAAGCTCAGTTTACCTGTAACAAGCTTAAGTAAACCTTAATCAGTAATTACTGATTAAGGTTTAAAGCTTTCAAATTCTTTTTTTGAGACTTTTTCATCACCGTCTTCATCTAAGTCGGCAAATTGTCTCATTACTTCCTTGTCTTCCTTTGCTTCTACAATTGATATTTGTCCATCCATATCTTTATCTAAATGAGCAAAGCGCACGTTTGTTGGGGATGCAATTACAGTGGCACTAATTGCTAAAAACATTAATGAAAAAGCGGCTATAAGTTGTTTCATAATCACGTTCCTTATTAAATGAGTTTATTGAATAAATTTTTTGAATTCATCTAGCGACAATTGCCCATCTTGATTGGTATCAATTTGAGAAAAATTCTCATGTAAAACGGCATCTTCACCTGCTTCGGCTTCACTTAATGTACCGTTACTGTCTTTATCAAGCTCGTTAAAAGTCGCGTGAACGTCCATTGCGTGTGCGTTAGCGCCTAAAAAGCCTAAAGCTAGTAATGATGAAACTACTAAAATGCGTTTGTTCATAATTATTTCCTTATTGATTAAAGTTAGTAACAGCATTACAAAAATGATGCCAATAATAATTATTATTAATTTTCAAATGCTTAGCGTTTTAACTTGAGGAGAGTGAGAATTTTTTACGGGGTTTATTGTAATTTTTGTATGTCTTTTGCAACACTATGTAGCGAGATTAAAGAGATGTTTTTAAAATCAATGGCTTACGCTGTCTCTATTTGGCGACACATTGTTTTTGTAGCACTGGCTGTTAATCGTATTAAATATAATTGCTGGTTCAGCTAGTGTATAAGGTAAGCACTTAATAATAGAACGCTTAATTTAAAAGGACTAAACGAAATGCCAGCAACCATAGCTAAAAAATACCAAGCAATGCTTAACTGGCGGCCTAATTTAATCGGGCAATTTGCAATGAGTATGCTGCTTTCGTTGCTCCCGCTTTCTATAGTGGTGATTGTATTTTTAAATGCGCTTAACAAGCAATTAGCTATCACTCAAAGTATTGTGAGTAACAATTACCAAGTTACTAAATCGTTTAATACTCTAAAACAAGAACTCAACAGTCTTGAGCGGGCCACTAGGCAAAACTGGGTATTAAAAAGTGAATCGCTCGACAAACTCATCGTTGATAAATGGCAATCATCCCTGCAAAGCATTGATGAGCTTAAATTTGTAAACATGAATAAAGATTATACCCACCAATGGCAACGCTTATATACCACCTTACAAACCGCGCATGTTGAATTGGTTGAGCAAAAACAACAACAAGCTGAGTTGTTTGTCCCAGTGAGCGATTTAGTCGCTGAACTTACTTTATGGTTACGTGATAAAAACGAAGCGCAAATTACCAATAACCAAAATGAGCTGACAAGCTTGCAAGCCTCATTTATAAACTGGCTGGTGGCACTTATTCCACTTACTTTAATTGTAGGTGGTGGTTTTTTATGGCGCATAAGTGGGCGACTAAAAGGGTTAACCACGGTTATTGATAAGCTAGGACAGGGACATTGGCAGCAAAAAATATCTGTTAAGGGGTCAGCTGAGCTAGTTGAGCTAGGAGAGAAGCTTCAGTGGGTGCAAGAGCAACTACATATGCTTGAGCAGCAAAAAGATACTTTTTTACGCCATGTTACCCATGAGCTAAAAACGCCGTTAGCTTCAATGGTCGAAGGTACTGACTTACTAACTGATGAAATAGTAGGCCCAATTACAGGTGAGCAAAAAGCGGTACTTGAGCTTATTAGCCAATCTATGGTGCGCCTTCGCACAATGATTGACAGTTTATTGAGTTATAATGCGATTCGTACCAGTAAAGACAGTCTAAGCGAAGTTGAATTTAGCCTCCTTATTAATAAAATAAATAGCCATTTTGAGCATCGCTTAAGTGCGCGTGAGCAGGCTCTGCAATGGAAAAATGACTTACCAAATAAACCGCTTGCTTTACCTAGTGAGCTTATTGAGATGATTTTAATTCAGCTTATCTCAAATGGCTTAAAATTTTCAGAAGATAAGCAAAGCGTTACTATTAATTTAGCGCTTGAGCAAAATCAACTTTGTATCGCTGTGCTCGATAGAGGGTGCGGTATTAAAGAGCAAGAAAAAACTCAAATTTTCAGCGCATTTTATCAAGGTAAACACAGTAAAAATGTTACGCTGCAAGGCAGTGGGCTGGGCTTAACTATTGTAAAAGAGTCTGTTGAACAGCTAAGAGGTACACTTACTGTTGAACATAATGAGCCACATGGTTGCCGGTTTTCAATTAAAATTCCCATAACAAAAAATCTAGGAGTTAATTAACATGCGCTTGCGTTTAATCGCTATTTTATGTGTGCTCAGTAGCAGCATGGTTATATCTGGTTGTGAAATTAATAATGGGCAAGAAGAGCGTGTGTCAATTACACCAGCACCTGTGGTCGATACTAAAATAAAAAACGACAAAAACAGCAAACCAAGCCCAAAACCCAGACCAAAAATAGAACCTAGCTACCCTCCAGCAGAGCAAGTTATTGCATGGCACGCTAATCAGTGTGGCGGATTTAAATTGGTGCCAAAAAAAGATATTTTTACAGGCGAAAACGATCTTAAACGCTTTTTTAAATTTATGTGCTTAAACATAAATGATGATCCAAATACAGTAATGACTAAGTTGCTAAAACTCGATCTTGCTTACTTTTGGCCAGATGATATAAAGCAATATTTATGGCTTCAAAAGCAACAAGTGACTATGCAAATAAATGCTAAAAAAGAGCAACAAGCACTTAACAATAAAATGCAAGAAACCCTCTCATCTTTAGCAACAATTGAGCAGCAGCTTTTACTACGAGAAGAAACTAAGGAGCAGTAACTATGGCAGCAACTAAAGTGCAAGGTGCAAAAGTATTACTCGTTGACGACGACGCTAGCTTATTAAAACTGCTCGCTATTCGTATCGAATCAAAAGGGTACGAAGTAACGACCTGTGAAAGCGGCTTAACCGCACTACAAATACTTAAAAGCCAAGTGTTTGACGCCGTAATAACCGACTTGCGTATGGATGAAATGGATGGCATGGCGCTGCATCGTCAGTTGCAAAGCCGCTACCCTGCATTACCTGTCATTATGATGACAGCGCACGGTTCAATTCCTGATGCAGTAGAGGCAACTAAGCAGGGCATTTTTGCATTTATAACTAAACCTGTAGATAAAGATGAGCTATTTGACAGCCTTGCTAAAGCGATAGAAATTCACGGTGTTAACGCTGATGAAGCAGCCCCAAAAAGTAATATAGTTACGCGTAGCGGCACAATGCTTCACTTGCTTGAGCAAGTAAAACTACTTGGGCCAACACAAGTTAATGTATTGATTTCGGGGGCTAGTGGTACAGGTAAAGAGCTACTCGCACAGGCGATTCATCAACATAGCCATGTAAGTAACGGACCTTTTGTTGCAATTAACTGCGGCGCTGTACCAGGGGAGCTTTTAGAGTCCGAATTATTTGGTCATAAAAAAGGCTCTTTTACAGGCGCAATTAAAGATCACCAAGGGTTGTTTCAACAAGCTGAGGGCGGCACGTTATTTTTAGACGAAATAGGCGATATGCCGCTTAACTTGCAGGTTAAGTTACTGCGCGTATTACAAGAAAAAACAATTCGCCCGGTGGGTTTTCAAGAAGAAATAGCAATTGATGTACGTATTGTATCGGCAACACATAAAAATCTTCCTGAAGCTATTTTAAGCCAGCAATTTAGAGAAGATTTATACTATCGCTTAAACGTAGTTAATTTAAAATTACCGCCACTGTGTGAGCGCCGCGAAGATATAAGCTTATTAGCACAGCATTTTAGTGCAAGCATTGCTAAGCGCATGAAGCAAACTGAAAAACACTTTGCAAGCGATGCGATGCATGCGCTTGTGCGTTACGACTGGCCAGGTAATATCCGCCAACTACAAAACGTAGTAGAGCAGGTTGTAGCATTAACGCCAAGCGATGTTATTTCAGAGCACTTAGTGTTAGCAGCGCTAAATAGTAACGAAACAAATGTAGAACCATTATCACTAAACGACGCTAAAAAAGAGTTTGAGCGCGACTATGTAATTAACACTTTAAAAATGGCAGGTGGTAACGTAGCCGAAGGCGCTAAGCTTGCTAAACGTAACCGCTCAGATTTTTATAAGTTGATTAAAAAGCATAATATTGATGTTGATAATTTAGGTTAAGGAAAAGCATGCAGTTATTTATGGTTTATTTAGGTGGCCGGATTCGAGGTTGCCACATTGAAATGCATGATATTCGTTTTGTTGTAGGGGAGAATATAGAGCAAACCTACTCAAAGTTAAAAAGCCAGTGGGTAGGCGACAGAAGTAGTGTTCACATGGATAGTTACATGGCAATTAATCATATTGATGGCTTTAAAGTAGAAGTAGTCGATAGCTATGTGGAGCAAAATAAACAACTCTATTTTGTAAATTTAGGCGCTTACAGAAGTGATTCTATGGCTGAGCAACACGACTTTGCGTTGTATGTTGCAAGTAGTAGCCATGAAGCTAAAGAGCGTGCTAAAAACGATTTACTTGCAGGCCTTAGCCATATTCATAAAGATGATTTACATGACGTAGACGATTGCTTTGCCATTGATTTACTCGATAGCCAGCTAAACATTAAACTCACGCCCAGCGGTATATCGCAGCCGATAAAGCCAGACTGGTTTGGCTACCACGTACTTTAAATTAGCCAAAAAGCAGGATTAAGAGTCCTGCTCGTTTTGTTCATCCTTTTCGCTTTTAGCCGCCATTTTAAACGCCACAATAACCAATCCAAACATAGCAAACGGCAGTGCTGCTAACATGTATTCAACCATATTACTGTCTTGAAAATTTGCTTGTAGTAAAAAGTGACCCGCCACACACATTAAAATAACCATTAATAAAATGGGTAGTAACATAAGTTCTTTTTTTGATGAATGGTTTTTCATTAATTGTGAGGCTATAGCTGAAAATAATGCGCCATTGTAATGAGCTTACTTGAGCTTGGCAAACACCGCAGAATTTTTTAATTAATGTTATGATTAACATCAAACAATTTTATTAATGTTTATGGGAATAAAGTGAAAAGTAACTTAAAACAAGTTTACCTCGTTGGTGGGGCAGTTCGCGACAAGCTGCTAAATATAAAATCAAAAGATAACGATTATGTAGTGATTGGTGAAACGCCAGAAACAATGCAGTCGCTAGGTTTTGTACCAATAGGTAGCGATTTTCCGGTTTACTTACACCCAAAAACAAAAGAAGAATATGCACTAGGGCGCACGGAGCGTAAAAGTGGCAAAGGCTATACTGGCTTTGTGGTTGATGCCAGCCCAACTGTAACGCTAGAAGAAGATTTAGCAAGGCGTGATTTAACCATAAATTCAATGGCGCTTGATGAACACGGTAATATTATTGACCCGTTTAATGGCCAAACTGACTTACAAAATAAAACACTGCGCCACACCACTGAGGCATTTGTAGAAGACCCTGTTCGAGTACTGCGTATTGCCCGTTTTTTAGCGCGCTATGGCAGTGATTGGCGTATTCACCCAAGTACGTATGCACTAATGCGTGAGCTTAAAAATAAAGGTGAGCTAAATCATTTAGTACCAGAGCGCGTGTGGCTTGAAACCGAAAAAGCACTGGGTGAAAAGTACCCTGAGCTTTATTTTGAAGCACTGCAAGGCTTAGGTATTTTTCCAGAGCTTGAGCGCATGGTTAATGTACCGCAACCAGCAAACCATCATCCTGAAGGGGATGTATTTGTACATACTATGCTGGTACTTAGGCGTGCTGCCGATTTAAATTTTAACTTGGAAGCACGTTTTGCTGCACTAACCCATGATTTTGGAAAAGCGCTTAGTTTTAAAAAGTATGGAAACCTACGTGGGCACGAACGCGAAGGTGTTGCAGTTATTGAGGCGTTTTGTGAGCGCTTAAAAGTGCCTAATCGTTTTCGCGATGTTGGTGTACTCACCAGTGATAATCATACCCTTTGCCACACGATTGATCAGTTAAGGCCGCAAACTATTCACAAGCTAATAGTGACTAACTTAAATGCGTTGGTACACCCAGAACGTTTTATAGCGTTTACCCAAGCATGCCAATGCGATGCACAAGGGCGTGGTGAAACACTGGTAGATAAGCCATATCCGCAAGCAGCTAAGCTGCGAGCAATTCATACTGAACTGCAAAAAATGGATAAGAAGCAAGTAGTGCAAAATGCACTTAAAAATGGCAAAAAAGGCCCTGAAATAGGCGAAGAAGTAAAACTTGCAGAAATAAACTGCATTAAAGCATTTTTAGAACATGAGAAATCCCAAGCGCAATAAAATTAGACTAAATAGTGCGATACGCCTTGGTTTTTAGTCGCGTCGTGCTTTCTTAGTTCTTTGTAGTTTGTACTTTTAGGTTTTACATTTTCAGACTCCGGTTTTTTAGAGGGCCTGTATAAGTCAAAAATAAAGTCTAGTTCTTCACGCTCTAGTGATGGTTTCATGAGTATTCCTTCAATTTAATACTTTAATATGATGTAGGGTATGGTCATTCGACTGAATTAAAAGTGAATAGTTACATTTGAAGTTGTACTAAATTGTAACTGGCAGGTTTTGAGGGGTGAGAGGGGTTTATTTGTTAATTTATATGGAGTTAAGGTAAATTAAAATAACTATTTTTAACTAAAAATATACAGCTGAATTTAATTTATTGCGTAATTACTATTTGCATATAATGCTGTAGCTATAAATATAACGGTACAAATATAACGGTATAAATACAGCTCTAACTATTAGCTAACGGCAGCGTTACGGTAAATACGACACCATCACCTTGCTCGTCATTTTGCGCTGTTACACTGCCTTTATGGTAGTCGCACACCAGCCTTACAATATAAAGACCTAACCCCAAATGTGGCTGTTGCTGCATTTGCTGGCTACGTACCGACACCATAGAGTCAAAAATATGCTCAGTTAATCCTTCGGGTAACGCGGGGCCTGTGTTACTCACTGTTAATATTGCTTTATTTTCGCTCTGCTTAAGGCCTACATTAATAGCCGTATTGGCTTCACTAAACTCCAGCGCGTTATTAATAAGCTTATCAAGTAGCTGAGCTATAAACTCCGGTGCACCTTGCATAGGTAATTTGTTTTGGCATACATCAAGCGTAAATAGCTGGTGTGGGTAAGTAAGCTGATAGCCCTGCATGCAGCCATTTATTACTTTTTGTAAATCAAAAGGCTCAGGTTCGTTGCTTTGAATACTTTGTTCAAGGCGAGTGGCTTCGCTCATGGTGGTTATTATTTTACCCAAGCGTTCAACGCCTTCGCTGGCGCGATCGAGATATTTTTGGCTCAGCTCGTTTTGCGGCAAGCTTTGTAAGTTCTCGAGTGACGAGCGTACTACGGCAACCGGCGTGCGCAGCTCGTGTGATAATCGCGACGACATATTTTCTAAGTAATCGGTATAGCCACCAAGTCGACTAACAATGTTTGAAAAACTACGAGACAGATCGCCAATTTCATCGTTAGCATCGCTGTAATTAATACTGCCGGTAACACGCCCTTGTGCATCAATTGCTTGTTCAGCTGTATCGCGCAGTCGCCTAATTCGGTTCGATATACGCGAGGCAAAAAAGAACAAGGTGACAGTACCAATTAGCATTACGGCTAAAATAACGTTGAACAGTTTTTCGAGCGATTTATTACGTAGCGTACGTACGCCGTTAGTGGTTTCCTCTGCTATTACTGCACCAATTACTTGGTCTTGGATCCAAATAGGGTAAGCGGCCGATAAAATAACAGCTTTGCTGTCGGGTGTTAATCGCCAAGACGATGCTGGTTGCCCTTTTAATGCTTTAGCTAAATGTGTGCCCTGCATAGAAGCTACATCGTGCAGGGTATCTAAAAACTCATTTTCGGGGCGCGTTAATATTTTATAGTAAAGTGGGTGCAAGTAATTTTGCTCAAAGCGCTGCCACCAAGTTTTAGGTGCTTGGTTAGCAAGCCCATCAGCCCATACGCCATCTGCATTTTGAATAGTACCCGATTGTGCAAGTACACGATGATGGTTATCAACTACCCAAATGCGGCTACCACTGTGGCCCATGCCTTTTAAAATACGGCTAATTTCTGGGGAAGGTACGAGTACTGAGCCTAAATCGTTTGGGTTATTTAAGTTTGAGGTCGACATTATTTTAGGCTCTAGCTGTGCCTCTTTATTATCAACATCAACAATGGCAAAGCCAAGTTTGTTGCCCAGCATGTTAATAGGAAAACGCAGCTCTACGTTATAACCAGATTCGGTACTTTCAAAATAGCCCTGGATTTTAGTAAAAGGGGCTTTGGTTTTTGCATCAAACGCATTAACCCAGCCGTTTTGGCGTGGCGCAATAATGTAAGTGTTAAACTGGCCGTCAGGCGTTTTTAGGCCAATTTGTAAATAATCGTTATTAGTAATGCTTAAGCTATTTTTAGCGCGATAAATAAGGGTATTGTCGGTGACTTTAAATACGGCGTATAAGTAGTTATCAAACTTTCCCACCATATGATCAAACGATAAGTCACTGGCTTGATGTTTGTTATCTGTTTTTTGTAAGTAGCGCTTGTCGTAATGCCAAAATAGCGGTTGGTAGTTGTCCCAATCGTTAAGTTTACCGTCGAGCTGAATAGGATTTTTAAGATTATAAGCGTATAAATCGCGGCCTTTTACTACTTGGTCTAAAAAGTTGGTTTGCTCGTCAAATAATGCGGGGCGCTCATGTAGTGCAGTAGCAAGTGCGCGAGTAGTGCCTACGAGGGTTTTTTCTTGGCCTTGGCGTAAAAACTTTTCCATTTCCCATACGTACTCGTAGCCAAGCCACGGCAGCAAAAACAAAAAACATGAAAGTAATATAAATTTACTGCGCAGACCAAATCGTAGCATTAGTGTTGTTCCCACCGATAGCCCATGCCATACACGGTATCTATGCAATCAAAGGCGCTGTCGAGTGCTATAAACTTTTTACGGATACGTTTTACGTGTGAAGTAATGGTGCTGTCGTCTACATAAATTTTAGCATCGCTCATTAATTCGTTACGGCTTTTAACATGGCCTGGTCGCTGGGCGAGTGAATGCAGCATCCAAAATTCGGTTACGGTTAAATCAACTAATTGTTGTTGCCAAAATACCTGCATACGTTGTGTGTCGAGCGTTAATTGCCCGCGTGTTATGAGTGCGTTTGCATCAGCGGGTTGCTCAAGTGCTTCCATTCGGCGAAACAGCGCACCAATACGTGCAGCCAAGTGAGCCAAGCTTATGTCTTTCGTTAGGTAGTCGTCGGCGCCCATGCGCAGGCCGCATACGGTATCTATTTCGCTATCGCGGGCGGTTAAAAAAATAATAGGCAGTGTTTTAGAAAGCGATCGCAATGTTTGGCACAGTAAAAAACC
Source organism: Pseudoalteromonas sp. EB27 (assembly GCF_001974875.1). Lineage (GTDB taxonomy): Bacteria > Pseudomonadota > Gammaproteobacteria > Enterobacterales > Alteromonadaceae > Pseudoalteromonas. Next base: position 279,306 of record NZ_MTQD01000001.1, on the reverse strand, counting down.
ACCATCTATTTCATGGGCTAGGCCAATATCAACTATGGCTAAATCGGGCAGGGCATTTTTAAATGCAGCTTCTGCGCAAGCGCGATCGGCAAAGCCACTTACTTGGTAGCCCTGTGCGCTCAGCATTTCTATGTAGTTTTCGCGGATTGCGGGTTCATCTTCAACGATGGCTATTTTTTTCATCTTAATCATTATCCTATCGGCTCTGCTGTGCACTATATCGAAGTTTTTAAGCTAAGTACGCTTAAAAAGGCAATTGCCATTTTTTTGCCACAATTGCTCAGCAGTTTGCCATTTTTGATCCCCTTTGTTGCCACTTGAGCTTGTTTTAATAGGTCCATCAAAACAAAACATCACAAATTAAAGATAAGTTTAAGGATCAAATCATGAAGAAGACATTAATTGCATTAACACTCGTTGCTAGTTTTTGTACTCCAGCAATTGCCTCAACATCTAACACGCCATCAAAAGAAGCCCATAAAGAAACGGCTATTGGGCTAGGTGCAGGCGCTATTATTGGCGGCGTAGTAGGCGGGCCAATTGGTGCGTTTATTGGGGCATTTGCCGGTGGCTTAATAGGTGATTCAAAAGTAGCTGATAACAAAATTGCAGAGCAAGAGCGTGCTATTACGGTCATGAAAGAAAAAACCAGCGATTACCAACACGTGCTTAACCACAATAATATCTTAGAGCAACAGCTAGAAGTGCTTGCCAATCAAAATGAGCAGTTAACTCAAGTTCAAATTAATAACTTATTGGCGATGACGGTACAATTTAAAACAGGTTCAAGTGTTATTGCCCCGCATTTTGCGCTGCAGTTAGATCAACTGGTTACCTTGTTAAACAACCAACCACAACTCGCACTTGATTTAAGTGGCTTTGCCGATCAACGCGGCGATGAGCAAGCTAACCTTTTACTTTCTAAAGCGCGTGTAAATGCCGTGCAAAGCTATTTAATAAAACACGGCGTGAGCCACAAACGCTTAAGCACGCAGGCATTTGGCGAGCAGCAAACATTGGCTAACAGCAATACGGTGGAAGACAACTTTTTTGATAGACGCGTAACGCTTACCACTCGCTCAATGAATAGTGTAAATGGCCAAACGGCGAGTAACTAAACCTAACGGAACCTAAGTAAAGCTAAGCGTTCGATGGAGTGATTTTATGTTGAGTAAACCAACCAAAATGCTTACTAAAGTAAGCATTTTTATATTCATAGTGATTGTGCTGTTAGCGAGCTTTAAAAGCCATGCGCAATCACCCAAGTTAGAGCTTTTTGATAGCAATGGTGCGCCAGCAGGGCCAGCAATAATATTAAAAAGCGATGCCAATATGACCTTAACCGGCCTGATTAATCATGTTGTAGTAACGCAAACCTATCAAAACGAAAATCCGTTTGCAGTTAATGCGCGCTACGTTTTTCCATTGCCAGATGAAAGCGCCGTACATGCCATGACGATGCGTATAGGTGAGCGAGTTATTAAAGGCCAAATTGATAAAAAAGTGGAGGCTGAAAAAAAATACGACGAGGCTAAAAAATCAGGCAAGCAAGCGGCACTCGTACGCCAGCAACGCGCCAATATGTTTATTACGAATGTGGCGAATATTGGTCCTGGTGAGCAGGTAATTATTGAGCTTGAGTATCAAGAAATAATTGATTACAACAGCGGTACATTCGCTATTAGATTTCCTACTACCATTACACCGCGTTATCACGCGATTAGTGGTGAGGTTGAGGTTAATACTCAACACCAAGCGCATACAAATCCACTCCCAACTGGCTGGTTAAGCCCTGTTTACAGCACTCAAAACATCACTCAAACTGATAACGTACCAAGTAGTAAATTTAGCTTAAACATTGATATAGACGTTGGCTTAGAGCTGGTGGATATCAATTCTAAATTTCATAATATTGATGTGAAAAACACTGCGTTTGGGCAATATAAAATAGCGTTAAATGAAGAAAATGCAGTTAATCGCGACTTTGTACTTGAGTTTAAACCGCTGCAAAAAGAGCAGGCCCAAGCTGCATTTTTCACTCAGCAGTTTGAAAATGGTGATCGATACGGGCTTGCTATGCTAATGCCACCGGGGGATCACTTTACACAAACTCAGCGATTACCTCGCGAAATGGTATTTGTCGTTGATACGTCGGGCTCTATGCACGGGCAATCTATGGAGCAAGCTAAAAAAGCGTTGTTTTATGCGCTTTCATTACTTGATAGCGACGACAGCTTTAATATTATTGGTTTTGATAACATAGTGACTCCAATGAGCGATAAACCATTTATAGCCAGCGACTTTAATTTACGCCGTGCAGAGCGATTTATTTATAGCCTAGAAGCCGACGGCGGCACAGAAATACAAGGTGCGCTTAATGCCGTACTTGATGGCAGCGAGTTTGATGGTTTTGTACGCCAAGTTGTATTTTTAACCGATGGCAGCGTAAGCAATGAAGACGCATTGTTTAAAAATATTCAAAGTGAATTAGGCGATAGCCGCTTATTTACAGTGGGCATTGGCAGCGCACCTAACAGCTTTTTTATGCGCCGAGCGGCAGATATCGGTAAAGGCTCATTTACGTTTATAGGCAGCACAAGCGAGGTGCAACCTAAAATGCAGCAATTGTTTGACAAGCTTGCACATCCAGCGATTACTAATTTGGCGCTAAGCGATGAAAGCGGTAACAGCTTAGATTTTTGGCCATCACCACTACCTGATTTATATTTTGGCGAGCCTATCATGGTCGCTATAAAACTTAATAATGCTAAAAGTGTGGTACTTGCTGGGCAAACAGCACAAGGGCCTTTAAGTATTAGATTAAGTACACAAAATAGTTCAAGCGCTCAAGGTATAGCAAAACTGTGGGCGCGCCAAAAAATTAAGTCATTACTTTTATACAACGAGCAAAGTACCGTTAAAGATGAAGTACAGGAGCTTGCACTTACTCATCAATTACTTAGCCCCTTTACTGCTTTTATAGCGATTGAACAAACTCAAACAAAAGAAGTGGCAGAGCAAACGGCGCAAGCTACTAATGCAGTACCGCAAGGTATGGCAATGCGTTTACCACAAACCGATGGGCAAAGTAGGCTCCACATATTGTTAGGCTGTATTTTATTATTGGGATTTGGCGCGCTTAAAATAAACCGAGGGCCTAAATTAAGTAGGGAACATAAATGAAAAAGTGGCTAAGCGCGGGCTTACTAATCGCTGGGCTTGGATTATTTGGGCACGGCGCTTATATGCAGGCAAAAGCGTGGCTTGCTCAAGTATTAATTGAGCAAGCATGGCAAGAGGCGCTTAAATCATCTGGCACCAAAGTAAAACCCTGGTATTACGCCGACAGCTACGTGACAGCAAAGCTTAATTGGCCAAGCCACAATAAAACTTTAAGTGTATTGGCAGGAGCAAGCGGGCGTAACTTAGCATTTGCGCCAAGCCAATTTTTACCCGCAGGGGCGCTTGGTGGTAAAGAGTTTGGTAACAACAAAGGCGCGCTAATAGCAGGGCATAACGACACCCACTTTGCATTTTTACAAAACGCAAAAGTGGGGGAGGCGTTTACTTTGCAATTGCAAAGTGGGGTGATACAAAACTATGAAGTAACGGGGATTGAGGTTATTCATCAATCTCAACATGACTTTTTACAAACACCTGGATTGTACTTGCTGACCTGTTATCCTTTTGATTCGCTTGCCTCAGGTACTGATTTGAGATTGCTTGTATCTGCGCAAATATCTTCACCCGATTCACTAAGTGGTATATCAACCACAAGTTCTTGATGGCGCTGGCTTACCATTACACCAATAAATACCACAAATATACTCAGCCATTGCCACACGTTGAGCACTTCGCCCAAAATAATGGCTGACAAAATAAGTGTAAAAATAGGAATTAAATTAGAATATGCAGCCGCGGTTAATACCGAGACTTTGCTAATAGCATAATTGTACATGCCGTAGCCGCCAAGGGTTACACACGAACCTAAATATAAAATACTCATAAGCGCGGTTAAGTCGTGTTGGTTTTCGCTTGGTAGATCGATAAAAAACAAAAAAGGTGCAAAAAACAAGCTGCCGCTAATACCTTGAAGTGCAATTAAAGTAAGGGGGGAGTAGCGATTAGCTAAATGCTTAATACTTACGGTATAAAATGCAGCGCACACCATAGCCATCAGCTCTAAAAAGTTACCTAGTAACGGATTAGGTGCTTGCTCAGAATTGGGTGAAAGAAGCGTAAGTAAAATACTGCCGCCAATACACAGCGTAAAGCCAACAACAATGGCTTTGCTTATGTATTCTTTAAGTAATAAAAAGGCAAGCAGCGCAATAATTATAGGCAAGCACGACACAATAACACCCGCCTGCGAGGCTGATGTATATTCCATTGCGTGACCTTCAAATAAAAAGTACAAGCAAGGCTCAGCAAGCGACATACCCACTAAATACTTCCAATCACCTTTTAAATACTCAAACCGAATAACGTAGCGCCATAAGCAAAGCGATAAAACTAACGTGGTGAGCATGCGTAAAAATATTACCAAGGCAGGGTCGTAAATGGCAATGGCATATTTAAGCGCTATAAAAGAGCTGCCCCATAAAAAGGTGGCAATAATTAAACACAAACTGGCAGGCATAGAGAGTAATTTATATAATTTAATAAAATCAGATCCTAGCATGAATATTTTTAACTTGTTCAAAAATACCGAGCTGGTATAAATTAATTCATCTTTAATTAATGATTAGTAAAAAGCACATGCAAAGGGAACAGGTAATAGTTGTAAAGCTTGGTACAAGCGTACTTACTGGCGGCACCGATAAACTAGATAAAGCGCACATGGTTGAATTAGTACGCCAATGCTGCGAGCTTAAAAAGCTGGGGCATCACGTTATTTTAGTATCGAGCGGCGCGGTAGCTGCTGGGCGTGAACAGCTATTAAAACCCTGTGGCAGAAGCTTAATTGATAAACAAATGCTTGCTGCAATTGGACAAGGTCAACTTATTCATATTTGGCAGAGCTTGTTTGGTTTATATGGGATAAATGTAGGACAAATGCTGCTTACTCGCGCTGATGTAGACGACAGAGAGCGTTACCTTAATGCACGCGATACGCTCAATGCGTTATTAAATTACGACGTTGTACCCATCATTAACGAAAATGACGCAGTCGCTACCAGTGAAATAAAAGTAGGCGACAACGATAATTTATCGGCGCTTGTCGCTATTTTGGCTAATGCTAATAAATTATTGCTACTTACCGATCAAGAAGGCTTATTTACCAGCGATCCGCGCACAAACGCCGATGCCACCCTCATTGGCGAGGTAACACATATAAACGATGAACTACGCCAACTTGCTGGTGGCAGTGGCACAAATTTAGGCACCGGCGGTATGGCAACTAAACTGCAAGCCGCCGATATTGCAAGGCGCGCAGGCGTTGAAGTTATTATTGCTAAAGGTGCAGGTAAAAACGTTATTTTAAAATGTATGAGTGACGAGTTACCAGGCACGCGTTTTTTAAAACTCACCGCCCCAAAAGATGGCCGTAAAAAATGGTTACTAGCCGGGCCTAAAAGTACCGGTCAAATTGTTATTGATACAGGTGCTATTGGCGCCCTTCAAAATAAAGGCGCAAGTTTACTCGCTAAAGGCGTTACTAATGCATTTGGACGTTTTGAACGCGGTGATTTAATTGATTTAATAGATGCAAAAAATCAAGTGATTGCACGGGGCTTAACGCGATTTAGTAGCGTTGAGGTAAATAAAATAAAGGGTGCGCACTCTAGTCAAATAGGCCAATTACTCGATTACGATAGTGGCGCAGAAGTACTTCATAGGGATGATATGGTATTGCTATAGAAGCACTTTTAGTAAATTAAATTACTTGAGTGTAATTCTCGGAGTATTACACTTTTTTGATTGCAAATTTGTGCTAAAATCTGGCTCCTTAAATTGTTGTAAGCAGAGCACAGAACATGAAATTAGTTCGTTGGTTTTTAGGTTGTATAATCTTATTCTTTAATTTTGTATTTACTCCTCGCAGTAAAAAGCGTGCAAGCGACGAGCAAGCACAGCTTGATCAGCAAACCTCACAATTTAAACTGTATCAATTTAAAGCATGCCCGTTTTGTGTAAAAGTACGTCGCGCCATTAAACGCGAAGGCTTAAACATAGAAACGCGTGATGCAAAAGACAATGAGCAATATCGTCAAGAGCTACTAGAGCAAGGTGGCAAAGTTAAAGTACCTTGCCTGCGTATAGAGCAAAATGGCCAAGTACAATGGCTGTATGAATCAAACGATATTATTGCTTATTTAAACAAAGTAGCTGCATAAACCACTTTTACTATCTCACTTATTTAAAGAGAATATACCATGACAATTCGCACCCGTGTTGCCCCGTCGCCAACTGGTGACCCGCATCTTGGCACCGCTTATATCGCCTTATTTAACTACTGTTTTGCTAAACAACAAGGCGGTGAATTTGTACTTCGTATAGAAGATACAGACCAAGTACGTAGCACGCCAGAGTCTGAACTTGCGATTATGGATAGCCTACGTTGGTTAGGGCTTGATTGGGATCATGGTCCTGATGTGGGTGGCGAATTTGGTCCTTACCGTCAATCTGAGCGTAGCGATTTATATAAAAAGTACGCGCATCAGTTAGTTGACGATGGCAAAGCGTTTTACTGCTTTGCAACAAGCGAAGAGCTTGATCAAATGCGTGAAGAGCAAATGGCAGAAGGCTTACGCCCTAAATACGACGGCCGTGGTTTAAACCATACAGATGAAGAAATTAAAGCAAACTTAGCGACAGGCAAACCTTACGTTATACGTATGAAAATCCCAAGCGAAGGCACATTTAAGTTTAACGACTACCTACGTGATGAAATTGAGATCCCGTGGGAAAACGTAGACATGCAAGTACTTTTAAAAGCTGATGGTTTCCCAACGTACTTTTTAGCGAACGTAGTTGACGACCACCACATGGAAATTAGTCATATTTTCCGTGGTGAAGAGTGGATTAACTCAGCTCCTAAGTTATTAAAACTGTATGAAGATTTTGGTTGGGAAGCACCAGTACTTGGTCACTTACCATTACTACGTAACCCAGATAAATCAAAGCTGTCTAAGCGTAAAAACCCAACGTCTATTAATTACTATAAAGAAATGGGCTACCTGCCAGAAGCCGTGCTTAACTACTTAGGTCGTATGGGTTGGTCAATGCCTGATGAGCGTGAAAAATTCACACTTAATGAGATGATTGAAAACTTCGACATGAAGCGTGTATCGCTTGGTGGTCCGGTATTTGACGTAGATAAACTAAGCTGGTTAAACGGCATGTGGATCCGCGAAAACCTAACCGACGAACAGTTAATTCAGCGCTTTGTTGATTGGAAGTTTAACGGCGAAATGCTCGCTAAAATATTACCAGAAGTTAAAACACGTATTAATACACTGTCGGATATGGTTGAACTAGCAGGGCACTTTGTAGGCGGAATTCCAACTTACGATCCTGCGTTATTAACAACCGGCAAAGCAGACGAAAACGTAATTCGCCAAGCGCTACAATTTTTTGTATGGCAGCTTGAAGGTTTGCGTAGCTTTGAAAAACCCGCTATTTTTGCAATTGCAAAAGAAGTTGCAACATTCCATGAGTTAAAAATTAAAGACTTTTTAGAGCCAATATTTGTCGCAATTACTGGCAAAACATCAAGTACGTCAGTGCTTGATGCAATGGAAATTTTAGGCTCTGACCTATCACGCGCCCGTTTACGTGTAGCACTTGCTCATTTAGGTATTTCTAAAAAGCAGGCTAAAAATATAGAACGTGCGTACCGCGAATACCCAAGCGCATAGTATTTAATAATAACGGCTCAATAGTTAGTTGTTAAAAGTATTAAAAGCCGAGCTTTATTAAGCTCGGCTTTTTTGTTTCAGGCTGTTTAGCTATATGACATCGTATTTTGATATTGTTTAGCCTAAGCATTCATAATTTACTAAATGCTACAATGCGGCATATAAACTCATAGGAGGCAGTATGATTGCAACCGTTAAAAACAAAGCTATTTTTAGCAGTAATACATTTTCGATAAACCTTGTTACTTACCCAACTAATCACAGCGTAATGAACCATATTGACCCTGTGCAGCAAGGGCGCTATTACAAGCTCAACTTTGTATTAGAAAAACCTAAAGCGGGTGGGGTATTTAAATGTTCAAAATGCATTATAAATTTATTTAATCGCGTGTATTTATTCAGACCCGATAAGTACGAACACAGCGTATCTAAAATCGAGTCTGGAAAGCGTGTGCTACTGAGCTTTGCGCTTAATATATAAGTTATTAATAATCGTAGGCCTGTCCGGTGCATAAAACAGATAGGTCGCAGTACGATACAGAGGTTTCACTACAAGAATTGATAGTAAAAGCATTCCCACCTTTGCGCATAGCATCAGCTTTAAGTAAATCAATCGCGTTTGATTTAGAGCGATTGTAGCTTACATTATTTTTACCTCTACCGTCGCCATCACAGCTTTCAGCTTCTATTCGGCCTAAAAGTGTTGCGCCACTCTCGTGAGCTTCTTGATCGCTATAAAATTGCTGTAAATCTCTTTTATTAACGTAAGTGCCAATTTCTTGAGATAAAACGCCGTTGTCTATATCTGTATGATAAGTCATGCTTGAACAACCCGTTATTGTGGCGAGCACAGTTATTGTTGTTATAAAACGTAGCATATTCATTAATCCTTTAATTTATTTAAAGTAGTAAATTACTAACAAAATCAAATGCGGGCAATGTTTACTACTAAGTAAATTGTTAGCATTTGTAAATGTATTTAGATTTTATTGAGCATAGGGTAAGTAAACAAAAAGAAGTGACAAACATTAACCAACCAATGGCATAAAATAGCCCACTCTAAGCGCCGCGTTTTATAAAAAGCATAGCCATATCCTAAGCCTGCAATAAATGAAACCAATACATAGTTAAACCCTCCTGCAAAATGTGCCAAAGCAAAAATACATGCAGTAATTACAGGGGCAAGTATTGCTAAACGGGTCGGTGTAATTATTTTGCTAAGCTTAGTTTGAAGTAAACCTCGAAATAAAGCTTCTTCGGCAACACAGGTAAATAAAAGATTAATAGCAATAAAGACTAACCAAAAGTTGGGCACTTTTGGGTCAAAGCTTACAAGTCCAAGCATTAAAGCCGCAGTGAACGAAGCCAAAACAGTAGCAATAATTATAAAAATGGGTTGTTTAACGTTTAATGAGCCCGCTTTATTAGAGTCTGTTTTTAAAGGCTTTTTATTTGAATCTAAGTTTGAAAAAAAGTAAGCACAAAGAAATAACCCAGCCATAGCTTTATCAAAATTAGCATAAAGGGTAAAAGTAATCGCATCGCTGGTAATACGCTCGTCTATAACAATAGGGAGGTTATTAAAACCAGGTACCCAATGAAGTGCTAACGCCAATGAGGAAACTATAAAAACAGTACTTAATATAGCGCGTATTATTGCCCGCTTTGTATTTTGCACACAGTAGTATAAAACAACGTAAAGCCCAGTGAACAGCAGAGCATATAAATTTATATAACCTTGAAAATACGCACTTACAACACCTAAAGCTAGTAAGTAGTGCCAAAGGGGTTGCCGCATTATTGATATTTTGCAGTACGGAAAAACACATATAATTGATAGCGCTAATAAATAAAAAGTCATTGTTTTTTATTGCTCTGTTTTATTTAGCCATTAATCTAACAGATTCGACCTCTCAATATTTTTTTTCTGGTAATATAGATAGGTTATAAGCAGTTTAAGCAGTGAACAAACTATGTTAAGTCCTTTTTTTCAGCAGCATGCTGATTATGTTTCTATCTCTCGTGAGCAGGGTTGTCGATTCGCTAAATGCGTTGCTGACGATTACAATCCACTTCACGACAAAGATGCCAAAAAGTTTTGCGCGCCAGGAGACTTACTTTTTTCATTGGTACTAGACCGCTACGGTATTAGTGAACAAATGGAATTTACTTTTGCTGGTATGGTTGATGAAAACACCAAACTTAATTTTCCTGAGGGAGCCGATGAGTTTGATGTTACCAATGGCGAAAAAGTAATTTTAAAGGTAAAGCGCAGCGGTAAAACCAGCCAATGCCCAGCATTAACTAATAGTCTTATAAAAAATTATGTTGAGTTTTCTGGTACTACTTTTCCGCATGTAATTATTCCATTAATGGGCAAGCAAGAGGTAATGATAAACCCTGCTCGTCCGATGGTGATTTACGAATCAATGCTTATCAATCTTGATAATCTTGATATTACAGAACCAGAACTTGAGTTTGCAGAGCCTAGTTTTGAGTATGCCGGTAAGCGCGGAAAAATCACACTACGTTTTAACCTGTTGGAAAACGGCGTTAAAGTGGGTAGTGGTGAAAAGCACATGGTGGTTTCGGGTATACGCGAATACTGCCAAGCAACAGTTGACGATTTAATAGCGTTTTACAACGAACGTAAAGCGACACTAAAGCCAGCTTAAAGCTACAGAAAATTATAAAAGGCGCTAAATACAACTGTTATTTAGCGCCTTTTTTATTGGTTTTTTTATTGTTTTAGCGCTAAAGCGTAAGTGAGTAACTACGATTAAATACTTTTCTGAACTGGTTAATTTACGCAGTACAGTAATATGCGTACAATAGCGCTCTTTGTTATTTTAAAGCTAAGCCTATGTCTGCCACTACGTTCTCATCACTTAATCTCGACCCGTTATTATTAACTGCGATTGAGCAAAATAATTACACTCAACCTACCGCAATTCAGATTAAAACCATTCCGCCTATTTTAGCCGGAAGTGATGTAATGGGCAGTGCACAAACAGGTACGGGTAAAACCGCCGCTTTTGTTTTACCGCTGTTACATAAGCTTTTAAATACCCCTAAAAAAGATGAGCAAGGTCTTGCCCGCGTTGTAATTTTAACGCCAACACGAGAGCTTGCTCAGCAAGTATTTGCCAGCTTTGAAAAGTACGCACAAGGCACTAATATCAATGGTGCTTTAGCGTATGGCGGCGTAAGTATTGGTCCACAAATAAAAGCACTTAAAACAGCCCAAGTTATAGTGGCAACACCTGGGCGTTTACTTGATCATATAGTTAAAGGTAGTGTGGTACTTTCAAGCGTAGACTCTTTAGTGTTTGACGAAGCTGACCGCATGCTTGATATGGGGTTTATTGATGAAATTAGACGTATATTGCGTCATATCCCAGGCGATCGCCAAACTTTACTATTTTCAGCTACGTTTGATGACAGCGTGTTTGAACTCAGTAAAAAGTTACTTAAAAACCCAGAGCTAATTGAAGTTGATAAACGTAACTCAGCCGCAGTTGAAGTAGAGCAAGTTATTTACGCTGTAGATGAGGATCGTAAGCGCGAACTTGTATCGCACATGATTGGCATGAAAAACTGGCGACAAGTGCTTATTTTTACTCGCACAAAACAAATGGCTGATCAGCTCGCTAAAGAAATGTGTAAAGACGGTTTAAAAACCGAATCAATCCATGGCGACAAATCGCAAGGCGCACGCGACCGTGCATTGCAAAACTTTAAAGAAGGTATTACACGTGTACTTGTTGCAACCGATGTAGCCGCGCGTGGTTTAGATATTTCAACACTTAGATACGTAATTAACTTTGAGCTACCATACATTGCAGAGGATTACGTACACCGTATTGGTCGTACAGGTCGTGCAGGTGAACAAGGACTTGCTATGTCGCTGGTAAGTCTTGATGAGCAATGGCTGCTAGAAGAAATTGAAGTATTACTCGATACGCGCTTAACGCCGCAGTGGTTAGAAGGTTACGAGCCAGATCCTAATAAAAAGCCAAAAGACAATCGTAAAAACACCAATAAGTCGCGAAAAGATCGCGATAAAAAGCGCATCACTGGTAAAAGAGAGCCAAGTAGGCGTCGTAAATAATAGCTTTTACTTTGCTTTTTTGCCTATACTGGAGCTACTAAGCAGCCGAGGTAAAGCAATGTTTGAAATTGATCAATGGGCATTTTCTGGTATTGATGGCCAAATATCTTTGCATAAATGGCAAAAAACAATTGATCTTATAACGGGGCTTTTTTCAGCCCCGTCTGGTTATATAGTTCAGGCAACAAGCAAAGGCTATCGCGTTGTTATTAGAAGTAACTAGGGTGGATCTAACTTTGAGACCAACCCTATACTCCCTCCTCAAACTCCTCTGTTTTGTCGCCACGTAGCTGAAACTAACAATACATTATATGTTAATGATGCAAGTAATAACGATACATGGAATACCCTGTCAGAAGTAGTTGAAGACGGTGTTGAATCCTACCTAGGTTTACCCATTCATTGGCCTGAAGGCGAAGTGTTTGGCACGTTATGTTTAAAAGACACTAAAATAACAAGCTATACCGATGAATACTTTGAACTCATAGAACAGCTACGCGATTTGATTGAAGACGACTTAGCCCTTGTTTATAGCTATGAGCAAATGCGTGAAATAGCCATGTTAGACTCATTAACTAATATTTATAATCGCCGAGCACTTAACTTACTAGCTCAGCAAAAGCTTAACTTAGCACTGCGTTTAGGTTTTGACGTGTGTTGTTTGTTTATTGATATAAACGACTTTAAAAAATTAAACGACACCTGCGGACATGAAGTGGGTGACAAAGCATTGATTATATTGGCGGACACGCTAAAAACGCATTTAAGAGGTGCCGATATAGTAGGGCGTTTAGGTGGCGATGAGTTTGTTGCAGTAATGCAAGTAAGCGATAAAAGTAAAATTAACTATATTATGAATAAAATTTCGACCGAGTATTCAAAAGCTTTACTCAAAGAAGACGTTTGCGATTTATCGCTCAGCATAGGTTATAGCTTTACTAATAAACAAAAGCAGGCTTTTGAAACGCTATTAAATGATGCAGACCATGCAATGTATAAAAATAAACAAGCGTATAAGCTAGCTAAAAAAGCACAATAATAAAAGGAAGTTCGTTATGACTCATGCCACACAAACTTGGCTAGTTTTTCTGCGATAGGTTTTATTTTTTCCTTAGCAATAATAAGCTTATTTGAAACGTTCCCTAGCATTAGATTTATATCTAATGAGGGAATAATTTTTGGTGTTATGTGCTCCTCTATGGGGTTTGCCTTAAAAAGGCTTGAGAGTAATAACCAAAAATAGCTTTAATAAATAGCTTAAGCTGCAAATTTTATTTGTATTTATTAATTCATTTTTCAAAGAACGGACATAAAAAAGCAAGCCACTAGGCTTGCCAAGAAGGGTGTGAATTGGTTTAGGCTCAAACTCTAAGCTATTAGCTTTTCCGCAAGGTTCAATTCCATAATGGCTTTTAATAAACGGTATAAGTTAATTGACGCGTCAATTTCTTCTTTACGGTTTGTTAAGCTTTCAATATTTAAGCCCAGTGGCACGTCTAAATGCGCACAACTTTTAAGTATTAAGTCGAGGTTTTCGCGGCAAATACGGACCGATTCGCTTAGTGTATTGTCTGCATCAAGCATGCGCCATTTAGTTGCCTCTGGCACTGAGATACCCAACCATTGCATAAACTCTAAGGTTTTTTCGCCGCCGCACGGGGTAAACGTTAATATAATACGTTGAGGTGTAATACCCTGTGCTTTACATGTACGTGCGTAGCTAGTAATTAGCTCTATAGTCGCTTGTGCGTCGTAAACAGCTTGCGATATAAAAAACTGACAACCTTGTGCTGTTTTTTCTATTAATCGTTCGTGCTCATTTCGTTTACTTGAATGGCGCTCGGCAATTGTAACGCCACCTAAAAAGAAATCATCTGATTGCTCAGCCATTGCTTTATACGCATCTGGCAGACTTAGCTTTATATCGCCTACCGATGACGGGCTACCTACTAAAACTACATTTTGTAAATCGTAGTCGTTTTTAGTTTCACTTAGCCAATCTTTAAATTCGCCTACGCCACGCTGCGCCACACTTTTATAAGTAATTACATCTTGTGCAGATAAATCACGTAGTAAATGGCTGTATTCACGCGGATCAACGGTTTGTTTAAACGCAAACGGGCGCGCTTGATTAGTTCGGCTGCTTTCGTCTTGAATGTCGTAAATTATTACGCCGTCGTATTCAATTTCGTGTAAGCGACCTAATAGCTTTTCTGCAATAGTTTTTAATTGCGCTTTATCGGTGCCTATTTTAGGCGGGGTAGTACCAATAAGATAAACACCTTGGTTGGTGTCCTCTATTTTCTCTTTTAATGATAAAGCCATAATCCTCATTCCAGCCAAGTGCGTTTTGATAGATTTAATATAGCAGCCATTTAGACGTCTAGATAGATTTATTTAATGAAAGTTTTTCAACTAACATGATGTTTATTCATAGTGCTTGTTCCCATTATTTATAATTGACACAGTTGTTTACATAATAAATTCCCTTGGGACTCTTATATTTATTGGCTTTGGGGCATAATCGAGGGTGAGTTAGTGTTAAATCTAACAACAAATTTGCTCAATTTAAAAAGGGACAACAATGAAATTTAAATTATTAGCAACCAGCTTAGCGGTATCGCTGGCGTTAACGGGTTGCGCCATGCAACAAAACCAAAGCACGCAAACAACAGCACAACAAGAACAAGTAAATAAAGCTGATGACCGTGTTTTTTCGCAAGATTATTTAATTGAAGAGCTAGAAAACGGCTTACGTGTCATGGTTGTTAAAACCGATTACCCTGATGTAGTGTCGCTGCAAATTCCGGTATCGGTAGGGTCGCGTAACGAAGTTGAAGAGGGCAAAACAGGCTTTGCCCACTTTTTTGAACACATGATGTTTAAAGGCTCACAAAAATACCCAGAAGACGTATATTCAGACATATTAAAAAATTCAGGTGTTGATAACCGCGCTTATACAACAAACGATTACACAAATTACCATTTAAACTTTTCAAAGCAGCATCTTGATAAAGTACTTGAGCTTGAAGCTGATATTTTTCAAAATTTAACCTACACCGAAGAACAATTTAGAACCGAAGCACAAACGGTAAAAGGTGAGTACTTAAAAAACAACGCGAGCCCAATTCGTAAATTATTAAGTGCTGTACGCGAAGAAGCGTTTGATAAGCACACGTATAAACACACCACTATGGGCTTTTTTAAAGACATAGAAGCCATGCCTGATCAAATGGCGTACGGGAAAGAGTTTTTTGCTAAGTTTTATAAGCCTGAGTATGTTTCACTTGTCATCGTGGGCGATGTAGACCCACAAGCAACAATGGCAATGGTTAAAAAGCATTGGGGTAGCTGGAAAAAGGGTAACTATGTTGCTGACATTACAGCAGAGCCTGTTCAACAAGCACCAAAATATTTGCACCAGCAAGATGAAGCACTACCAGGGCATTGGTTACTTGTATCGTACAAAGGCGCTGCGTGGGAGCCTGCTAAAAAGGACAGAGCGGCACTTGATTTAATTTCACAGCTTTATTTTTCAAATAATTCAGATCTATATCAAGAGCTAGTGGTCGACAAACAAATTGCCAGCCAAATGTTTACCTATAACCCAGAGACTAAAGATCCGGGTTTATTACACGTATTTGTTAAGGTAGAAAACGCAGACGATTTAGCCACTGCACGCGATGCAATTAACCGCACTTATGCAAAAGCACGCACTGAGCTTGTTGATGAGCAAAAGCTAAATGATTTAAAATCGAACCTTAAATACAGCTTTATTAACGGCTTAGATTCGTCGCAAGCGATTGCATCAACGCTTGCCAGCTACATGCATTTTGAGCGCGATCCTGAGGTTATAAACCAGCTTTATAAATCATCAGATAACATTACCAGCGCAGATATTAAAGCCGTTGCTAATAAATACTTTACTGATAACGCACGTACCACATTAACGATGTCGGCACTTGATAAAGCCCCTGGTTTTGAGCAAGAAGTTGATTTAAATGCGCTTACTGCAAAGCTTGAACAAGCACCTGCGGCACCTGTATTTAAAGTACTTGATAAAACCAATAGCTCGCCATTAATTGATGTTAACTTTTTATTCAATACCGGTGCGGCTGCCGACCCGCAAGGCAAAAAAGGTGTTGCTGCGTTAACTGCAGCTATGCTTGCACAAGGTGGCTCAGAGGCGACAAGCTATAAAGGTATTCAAAAAGCACTTTATCCGCTTGCGGGTAGCTTTGGCTATCAAATAGATAAAGAAATGCTGTCGTTTCAAGGGCGTATTCATAAAGATAATGCGGCGCAGTGGTATACACTTGTGAGCGATCAATTACTAAATCCAGGTTTTAGAGATGACGATTTTAAGCGCCTTAAAAAAGAAATGATCGACGGCATTAAGTCAGGCTTAAAAGCATCTAACGATGAAGAGCTAGGCAAAGAAGTGCTATACAGTGCGCTTTACAAAAATCACCCTTATGAAAGTTACAACTACGGTGATATTTCGGATTTAGAAGCGTTGACGCTGGATGATGTTAAAGCGTTTTATAACAGCGAGCTTACGCAATCAAAACTCACGGTTGGCTTAATTGGGGCTGTGCCTGTAAAACTTAAAGCTAAAATGATGAGCGATTTTGCAACGCTACCAAAAGGTGAGCAAAGCCGTTTAAGTATTCCTGATGCGCCAGTGCTTAAAGGTCATCATGCAACGATTGTAGAAAAATCGGCACAATCGACAGCGGTATCGTTTGGTTTTCCTATTGATACAATAAGAAGTAGCGAAGACTGGACAGCCCTGTGGCTTGTGCGTTCGTACTTTGGTGAGCACCGTAGTTCTAACAGCTTTTTATATGAGCGCATTCGTGAAACTCGCGGCATGAACTACGGCGATTACGTATACATTGAATATTTTCCACGTGGTATGTTTCAAACCAAGCCTGATGCAAACCTAGGGCGCTCTGAGCAAATTTTTCAAGTGTGGTTACGCCCACTTCGCTCTAATAACGATG
Organism: Pseudoalteromonas sp. EB27; assembly: GCF_001974875.1. GTDB lineage: Bacteria > Pseudomonadota > Gammaproteobacteria > Enterobacterales > Alteromonadaceae > Pseudoalteromonas. The sequence continues at coordinate 262,327 of NZ_MTQD01000001.1, read as the reverse complement.
CGCACTTTGCAACACGTACAGCCTTGTTTGAGCTAGATAAGCTAATTAAAAATGGTATGAGCGAAGATGACTTTGAAGCTACGCGTAACTTTTTAATTAACTTTGTGCCGCAAATGGTCGCAAGTCAAAATCGCCAATTAGGTTACGCACTTGATAGCGAATTTTACAACACAGATAGCTTTGTAAGTTACGTTACTAATAAACTTAAAACGCTAAGCGTTGCTGATGTAAACCGCGTTATTAAAGAAAACTTACAAACAGACAATGTTCAATATGTGTTTATAACCGCAGACGTTGCTGATATGCAAAAACGTTTAGCGTCTGAGCAAACATCACCAATGGTTTACAACACTAATAAACCTGCTGAGCTGGTTGCTGAGGATAAAGTAATTGCTGATTACAAATTAGCCATTCCTGCAAAAAATATTGAAGTGATGAAAGTCGATAAAGTCTTTCAATGAAGGTTTAAATAGTTATATAAGTTAAGATAATTAAAATGCCCCATATATTGGGGCATTTTTTATGGTGTTGGATATAGTATTGAACCAATTTTTACACCTAACCCAAAAAGTATCATTGCACTTATTATTACAACTAAAGTGATGTGGCCACGTAGCTCTTTCGACTTATATTTTGATATTGCTGTAGATCTTTATTTCATAATAAAAAAAACAGTTATCATGCCTAATATGAAGCTGACTACTGATGACAATGCTAACACCGTGGTTATAGTGTGCTTGTTTAAAGTTGTTGCACCACCGAGAGGTGTTGTATCTTCATCAAGCTTAATTAATTTACCCTGGCGTACTTCTAAAACCGCGCATAAAGCCATTGTGGTTTCTTTTGATGCCGAGCCTTCTTTTTCTACCCGTTGGATTGTTCTCAAGCTTACATCACAGGCATCGGCAAGTTGCTGTTGCGTCCAATTAAATTGCTGCCTAAGTTCTTTTATTGTTTTAGGATTAAGTTGCATTTTAAAGCTTCCCAATCAAGAATTCTAAAATTATAATTAGCAAGTAGCCACCAACTAGGCCTCCAAAAAAGCAGCCAAAAAGCACTTTTAACGAAGTTTTTGGGTTATTTAATAATGATGATTGTTCATAACTTTTTATAAATTGGCCATTTTTATAAAGTGAGCACTCTAACTTGCCAGTTAAAATATTACGCATTTCAAACATTACTTTAAAATCATTGTCACCAATATTAAATTGATGGCCACTGTGAATCCTTTGGTTACGCTTATTACTTATAAGTTCATCATTTACGTATACTTCTTCTTTCCCTGTAAAGTAGCTACCAAAACACGCTATTTGATCATCGCCATCTTGAAAGTAAAATTTGTAACCTAATTTTCTTGTATTTAATATATCGTTTTTCATCATCGTTATCCTTGTTGAGTTGATGATGCTAATTTAGCGTTTGTTTTTGTTATTTACGCCGTCAGCTATACGCCAGTATGTATTTTGGCATATGACAGGTGAGCTGTCATATGTTGTTAGCTTTTGATTTTTATTAATTTATTATATTTTAAGTATGTATTGGAAATTTTAGCAACTGTCGTATAACTTAATCTAAAAAGTGGGTATGTATTTAAAATATCATTTCTGGGTGCTAGGGCGTGTTGAACTCTGTGGATTGAAATTTGTTCAATCTAGGGTCGATTTAATCGCGGCGCGAGGTTTGTAACCTAGTGGGCTAAGTAAAAACCGATCAACAAAGAGTTAATCGTCCCTAGAAAGAACCCAAAGGGCAGCGCATGTTTGGTATTTATGCTGCGTTATCGCCTATTTATGGGGAGTAACCACACTACATAGGCTCTGCCTTGCCTAAAAACCAAATATACTGCTGCAAATCCAATCACCAAAGATCAACACGCCCTAGTTATATCTAATAACCAGAACAAATAACTAAGGGATTAACACCTTAGTGGCTAAATCCGTTAGACTTGGGAAAAGGCTATTTTATATCAACTTAAGGCAGTGCAGTATTATGCGTCATGCAATTTGGCAACAGCTTCGCGATGAAGCTAACGATGTAGTAAAACGTGAACCATTATTAGCAAGTCATGTTTATTCATGTGTTTTGAATCATGATTGTTTAGGTTCGGCATTGAGCTTTATTGTTGCTAATAAGTTGGCTGATGCGGTTGTATCTGCATTCACTATCCGAGAGCTGTTCGACCAAGCGTTTGTAAAATGTGACCGTATGCTCTCATTTGTTGCTGAGGACATTAAAGCGGTAAAAGACCGCGATCCTGCATCAGAAACCTATCTTACGGTTATATTAAATCTAAAAGGTTTTCATGCTATTCAGGCGCACCGTTTGGCTAATTGTTTGTGGCAACAAAATCGCAAAGAGTTAGCACGCTTTATTCAAAGCCGTAACTCTGAAGTGTTTGGGGTCGATATTCACCCAGCATGTAAAGTGGGTAAAGGCATTATGTTTGACCACGCAACCGGTATTGTTATTGGTGAAACAGCGGTAATTGAAGATAACGTATCAATTTTGCAATCTGTAACGCTTGGCGGTACAGGCAATGAGCAGGGCGATCGTCATCCTAAAATTAGAGCGGGCGTATTAATTGGCGCGGGTGCTAAAGTACTGGGTAATATTGAAGTAGGTGAGGGCGCACGAATTGGCGCGGGCTCAGTTGTACTTAGCAATGTTCCACCACACACAACCGCTGTTGGCGTACCCGCTAAAATTATTGGTCGACCGGATTGTGAGTGTCCGGCGCAAAGTATGAACCAAAACTTTTTAGCAAATCCTGAGCCTGAAAACGAATCGCACACGAGTGCAATGCTATAGGTAATGAAAAATAATAAAACTTAAAAGGAATTAACATGAACAAAAATAGTTTATTGGCTCTAGGGATTGGGTTTATTGCGGGTGTAGGTTTAACTTGGAGCTACTTTAATGCAGCTTCAAGTCATCCAGAATCTGTTAAGTCGCAGCCAAGTTATGAAAAACAGCAAAAGCTTCATACTGAACAACAAAGTAATGAGGTATTAAGTAATGCAGACTCTGTAGTACCTGAGCAAGTAGCTAATACAGAGCCCGCTGAAGACACGTCTCCAACCGATTTAGAACCCCAAATGCTTGATGAGCTACCTTTAGAAGAGCAAGTCACTCAGCTTAAGCAGCAACTCGCCGAACAGAAAGCGACGCTTAAAAGCGTTTTAAAGCAAATGAGAGGCCCTTCAGATTTTGAGAAGGTCTTACGTGATAAATTTGAAAAGCAAACGCGTGACGAAGAATGGGCTTATCGTACTGAAATGGCATTACAAGATTTTTTATTAACAGCTGATTTGGCAATTATGCCTGATATTGTTAGCGCAAAATGTAAAACAACGGTATGTGAATTTGAACTAGCCGCGCCCGCTGATAACGATACATTTGGCAGTGCTCAATGGCGAGAGCTAAACGACAAGTTGATGAAGCAGGAATTTTGGCAGCAATTTAAAAGCACTACCTCTACATCTAGCGATAGCGAGCTTAAATTGTTGCTAAGTACCGAGCTTTAAGTAACCTGTGATTCTATAGAGCCATCAACGAGCTCTGTAATTAAAACATCGCCTGTTTTAATTTTATCCACAGATTTAACTACTTTCCCTTGCTGTGTTTTAGTGATGCTATAACCGCGCGCTAAAACATTAAGCGGACTTACCGAATCTAACCTACTTGCTTGCAATGCCAAGCTATTATTAGCTTGCTGTAATTGATGCTGTATAGCTTGGTTTAGCCTAGCTTGTAATTGCGAAAGTTGATGGCTTGCTGTAGCGAGTTTTTTATCAGGCGATTGGCGCATTAAACGCGGCGTTAAGTTATTGAGTGTGCGTTCTTGCTGGTATAAACGATTACGCATAGCTTGTTGCAGCGCAATGTTTAGCTCATCCAAACGTTGTGATTTTTGATTAAGCTGATTACGCGGATGGCATAAGTTAAGGCGATGTTGTAGCTGCGTTGCAAGTGCGCGTTTTTCAGCAATATCGTGCTTAAACGCGTTGGATAAACGATTAACTAATTGCGTTACCTTGTTATGTAACTCTTGTGTATTTGGGCTTACAAGCTCTGCAGCGGCTGATGGGGTCGCTGCACGAACATCAGCAACGTAATCGCTAATAGTTGTATCTATTTCATGGCCTACCGCACTTACTATCGGTAATTCACTTTTGAAAATAGCGCGGGCGAGCTGTTCGTGATTAAAACACCATAAATCTTCAAGTGAACCACCGCCGCGTCCTAAAATAAGTACGTCTACTTCGTCACGTGTGTTGGCTAAGTCAATTTGGTTAATTAAATGCACGTGCGCTTCTTTGCCTTGTACCATAGCAGGGTAAATGATGACCTCTAGCTGCGGCGCTCGGCGTTTGAGTACCGTTAAAATATCTTTTATAGCAGCGCCGGTTGCTGAGGTAATAACACCAATACGATTAATATTTTGCGGTAATGGTTGTTTGTGAACTGAGCTAAATAATCCCTCGGCGGCTAAGCGCATTTTAAGCGCATCAAATTCTTGCTTTAGCTGACCTTCGCCTGCGGGTTCCATATGCTCAACAATAAGCTGGTAATCACCGCGAGGTTCATAAAGCGATACACGCGCTTTTACTGTAACTTGTGCGCCATTGGCAGGGCGGTAGCTTTGGTTGCGATTGTTGCCGCGCCACATAGCGGCTTTAATTTGTGCTTTATCGTCTTTTAACGAAAAATACCAATGCCCAGATGCTGGTGTAATAAAGTTCGAAATTTCGCCGGTTAATATAAGCGATGCAAACCCTTGTTCAAGAAGCGTGCGAATTTCTCTATTAAGGCGTGACACGGTGTAAACTGCTTTTGAGGACGGTGAAAACATAAAAAACAACCTAAATCTATTTATAGGGCTACTTTATCATAAATATTTGCGAAATATTATTTACTCATGCCAACAACGCTGTTAAAATTTGGCCGCAATTCCTTATCTTAGATCCACATGTGAGAAGTTGCCAAAATGCTTAGAATCGCTAAAGAAGCTCTTACCTTTGATGACGTACTTTTAGTACCTGGTCATTCTACTGTTTTGCCACACACGGCAAATATTTCAACTCGCTTAACGCGTGGTATCAAACTTAACTTGCCGCTTATTTCAGCATCTATGGATACTGTTACAGAAGCTCGTTTAGCTATTGCCCTTGCGCAAGAAGGTGGTCTTGGTTTTATTCATAAAAACATGACTATTGAAGAACAAGCGAAAAACGTACGTAAAGTTAAAACCTACGAAGCAGGTATTGTTTCATACCCTGTAACGGTTACTGCCGATTTAACAATTGCAGATGCAATTGAGCTTTCGCACGAAAAAGGTTTTTCAGGCTTTCCGGTTACCGATAGCAATAATGTGCTTGTAGGCATTGTTACTAGTCGTGATATGCGTTTTGAAACTAAGCTTGAACAGCCTGTTTCTACCGTTATGACTAAAAAAGAAAAGCTTGTTACCGTTAAAGAAGGCGCAGCACGCGAAGAAATTTTAGGCTTAATGCACGAACACCGCATTGAAAAAATCTTAGTTGTTGATGATGAATTTAAACTTAAAGGCATGATCACAGTAAAAGATTACCAAAAAGCCCAAGACAAACCTGACGCATGTAAAGACGACCAAGGTCGTTTACGTGTAGGTGCTGCTGTAAGTGTTGGCGCAGGTACTGATGAGCGCATTGCTGCATTAGTAGAAGCGGGTATTGATGTTTTACTTATTGATACGTCGCATGGTCACTCTCAAGGCGTTATTGACCGTGTTACTAAAACGCGTAAAGAGTACCCTGACTTACAAATTATTGCCGGTAACATAGCTACCGCTGAAGGTGCTATTGCACTTGCAGACGCTGGTGCCGATGCAGTTAAAGTAGGTATAGGCCCAGGTTCTATCTGTACTACACGTATTGTTACCGGTTGTGGCGTTCCACAAATTACAGCTATTTCAGATGCTGTTGAAGGCTTAAAGGGTCGCGACATTCCTGTTATTGCTGATGGTGGCATTCGTTTTTCTGGTGATATTGTTAAAGCACTTGTTGCTGGTGCATCGTGTGTAATGGTGGGTTCACTTCTTGCTGGTACAGAAGAAGCACCAGGTGAAGTTGAATTATACCAAGGCCGTTATTATAAATCTTACCGTGGTATGGGCTCATTGGGCGCGATGGATCAAAAAGAAGGTTCATCAGATCGTTACTTCCAAAAATCAAACGAAGCAGACAAGTTAGTACCTGAAGGTATTGAAGGTCGCGTAGCTTACAAAGGTCCTATTGCAACGATTATTCATCAGCAAGTAGGTGGCTTACGTAGTGCTATGGGCTTAACGGGTTGTGCAACAATTGAAGAGCTAAATACAAAACCACAATTTGTACGTGTTACTTCAGCGGGTATGGGTGAGTCGCACGTTCATGATGTGCAAATCACTAAAGAAGCACCAAATTACCGCTTAGGTTAAGCAGCGTAATTAATTTAATATACTGGGCTTGCTTTGCAAGCCCTCTTTTTAGTCGTTTACATTAACAAACGGCATTTAGCATCAGACTTTACGAGATACTCCATGAGCAAAGATATTCACGATTCACGAATTCTCATTTTAGACTTTGGTTCACAATACACGCAATTAATCGCGCGCCGTATCCGCGAAATTGGTGTTTACTGTGAGCTATGGGCATGGGATGTGACTGAAGAGCAAATTCGCGAGTTCAACCCACAAGGTATTATTCTTTCTGGTGGCCCAGAATCAACAACGCTTGAAAACAGCCCGCGCGCTCCTGAGTATGTATTTAATGCAGGCGTGCCTGTACTAGGTATTTGCTACGGTATGCAAACAATGGCGGCTCAACTAGGCGGAAACGTACACAGCTCAGATAAAAAAGAGTTTGGTTACGCACAAGTAGAAAAAGTGGGCAATTGTGCATTATTTGATGCAATTGAAGACCATATTACAGATGGCGGCAACGGCATACTTGACGTTTGGATGAGTCATGGCGATAAAGTAATGGATATTCCAGCTGATTTTACTACAACAGCTAAAACATCTACTTGTCCACATGCTGCAATGTCTAATGAAGAAAAACGTTTTTACGGCGTACAGTTTCATCCAGAAGTTACACACACGCATCAAGGTCAGCGCTTATTAGAGCGTTTTGCTATTGATATTTGTGGCTGTGAAAAGTTGTGGACTGCTGCAAAAATTATCGATGATGCTATCGAGCGTATTAAAGAAACTGTAGGTGATGACGAAGTTATTTTAGGCCTTTCTGGTGGTGTTGATTCATCGGTTGTGGCTATGCTAATTCACCGTGCAATTGGCGAAAAGCTAACATGTGTATTTGTTGATAATGGTTTACTTCGTTTAAACGAAGGCCAACAAGTAATGGACATGTTTGGTAATAAATTTGGTTTAAACATTGTTAAAGTTGAAGCCGAAGAGCAGTTTTTAAATGATCTTGCTGGTAAGTCAGACCCAGAAGATAAGCGTAAAGCCATTGGTCACACGTTTATTAATGTATTTGATGAGCAAGCCAAAAAGCTTAAAAATGCAAAATGGTTAGCGCAAGGTACAATTTACCCAGACGTTATTGAATCTGCGGCATCTGCCACAGGCAAAGCACATGTTATTAAATCTCACCACAATGTGGGCGGATTACCAGATGACATGAAAATGGGACTTGTTGAGCCATTACGTGAATTATTCAAAGATGAAGTACGTAAAATTGGCCTAGAGCTAGGTTTACCGTACGACATGCTTTACCGTCACCCTTTCCCTGGACCAGGTTTAGGTGTGCGTGTACTTGGCGAAATCAAAAAAGAATACTGTGATTTATTACGCCGCGCTGATGCGATTTTCATCGAAGAGCTTCACAAAGCTGAGCTTTACCATAAAGTAAGCCAAGCATTTACTGTATTCTTACCTGTTAAATCGGTAGGGGTTATGGGTGATGCACGTAAGTACGATTGGGTTGTATCACTTCGTTGTGTTGAAACAATCGACTTTATGACAGCGCGCTGGTCACATTTACCATATGAGTTTTTAGGTGTGGTTTCTAACCGTATCATTAACGAAATAGATGGTATTTCACGTGTTGTCTACGATATTTCTGGTAAACCACCGGCAACTATTGAGTGGGAATAACCTTAAGCGTATAAGCTTATTTTAGTCAGTTTATAGTCGCTCATTAAAAAGCCCGTTTATAAAACGGGCTTTTTTACGACTACAGCTTCGTGCTGATAGGTTTTTACTTGTGTGTTTCTAGCTCTGTCATTAGTCCTTTTACAAGGCTAATACTGCCAAGTAATAAAATAAGCGTAAAAGGGAGTGCCGCAATGATCGTTATATATTGTAGTGCTTGAATAGACTCAGTACCCCCAATCCAGAGCATTAGCATTGCAATAATACCTGCAATATTAGCCCATACTAGCTTTTGTTTTATTGGTACTTCAAGTTTACCGCCTGATGTAAGGCTATCTATCACAATAGAGCCCGAATCTAGAGTCGTTACAAAAAAGATGATAATCAACGCGATAGCTAAAAGCGAAAGCACTGTACTAAAAGAGTATGCATCCAACATATAAAATAAGCTAAGTGATACATCAGTAATACCTTTATCGGCGCCTAGCACTCCAATTTCATTTATAACCTGATCGATAGCTATCCCACCAAAAACCGACATCCAGGCTGTAGTAACAAGCGTTGGGATAAGTAATACGTATACTAAAAACTCTCGTATGGTGCGGCCTTTAGAGATACGTGCCACAAACATGCCAAAGCAAGGTGCATAAGCCACCCACCAAGCCCAGTAAAATACAGTCCAGCTATGTAGCCACTCAGTGTCTTCTCGGCCTGTGCTTGAGCTCAAAGGTATAATATTTTTTACATAGCCGACGACTGCGGTGTAGCCAGAATCAAGTACGGTAGTAAAATTTAAAATAGCAATTAGAGCAAGAAACACAAAAGCAATGCCCATATTAATGTTGCTAAGCAGTTTAACGCCGCCATCCATACCACGTATAATCGACAAAATGGCTAAGCCCATAATCAGTAAAATGATGCCTTGTTGCAATAGTAGCGAATTTTCAAACCCTAAAACATGGCTTATCCCACTTGCTGCTTGCGAACCACCGAGACCAAGTGATGTAGCCAAACCAAATAGAGTTACTAAAACAGCCATTACATCTATAACATCGCCTAGTTTCCCCCATACTAGATCCCCAAAAAGTGGATAAAATATAGAGCGCATTGAAAGTGGTAAGCCTTTATTATAAACAAAATAAGCTAGGCATAATGCGGTCATCCCATAAATCGCCCACGCATGAAGACCCCAATGGAATACCGTCGCACCTAAGGCAATTTCTCGACCTTGCTCGGTAAATGGTTCAGCATTGAGAGGAGTACCTGCCCAGTCTGTATAAAATGCGGTTGGTTCGGCAACACCCCAAAAAATAAGCCCTATGCCCATGCCAGCAGCGAATAACATTGAAACCCAAGAAAGGGTAGAGTAGTCGGTTGTTGCTTTATCGCCGCCTAAGCGAATTTTTCCAAGCGGAGATACTGCAATGCCGATAGCAAAAAGCAGGAGTATATTTGCCCCCCACATAAATACAAAATCAAAATTTACGAGTGCAGCATTTTTTATCGTGTTAATAGCGTCTTTTGTTTCGCTAGGTGGCAAGGCGAGTAAAGTTATTATGAAAAGTAAAGATAAGCCAATTGAAATAGAAAACACATTACTATGAATATCCATCCCCCATTTACTGACGTTATCTTGACCTACTTGATAATCGGTTGAATCGATACTATATTTTTTTGATTTAAACTTCATATAACATGGTGTAAACCATCCGCAAAAGCGAATAGTAAAACTCCTCCATATTGGTATTGTGTATAACCCGCGTGAATAAGATACATGATGAAATATGCAATTTAGAGATAAAGCGCGGATCTTCTGGAGGAAAAACTGTATCATAAATGCTATCAATGTTATTGATTTGTTTGTATGTTTACTCATCCGCTAAGTTTTATTTAGTTAATAAAACAGTAATGACAGTTACTTTAGGTGTTTTTGTCACCAACGTTTTGCATGGAACTGATGTTCTTTATGTTTCTATGATGTCTATTCTTAATAACCCTCGCTGGGCAGAGCGCTAAATAAAAGTATTTATTGTGTTACTACAGTAGATAAAACGGCGAATTAGCATGCTAATTCACCGTTTTGTTTATTTTAAAAGCAGTTGAGCTAAAAGAGTGATTTTTCTCTTTACCTTTGGCGAAACTTCTCTATAATTCGTCGTCATTGCAGGGGCGTAGTTCCAATTGGTAGAACAGCGGTCTCCAAAACCGATGGTTGGGAGTTCGAATCTCTCCGCCCCTGCCATTTCTTCTTTACATCGTTTTTATTACTTCTTATATTGTTCAAATGTCTAATCTACTGAGTTGTTATGCATCCACGTTACGCAGCTATTTTTGATATAGAAAATCTTGAACTCAATCAACATTATTGTCCTCAAGCAAATGATCAAGCTAATACTTTATTACAAAGTGCGATAGCCAGTCCTTTAACGCTCAATGAGCAATTACTTACAGACATTAAACTCAGTGCCGAGCCTATTATTATAAATAGTGTTGTACAGGGCCGTGAGATGCAATTAAACGATAATGAGCTTACATTGCCAACCCCACAGCTCAACGCTTCTGAAAAGCGTGCTTTATGGGCTTTAATGAGTGAACACCTTGATAAACTTTAAACCAGTAGATGAAACTGCAATATCTCAATTAATGGCCGTCGAAACAGCGTGTCATAGCCATCCGTGGACTTTAAATACAATGAGTTCATGCATAGGCGGGCGCTATTTTAATGTTGCCGCATTTGATGATGCGAGCATGATTGGTTTTTATATTGGTGAAAAAGCAGGGCCTGATTTTACACTTATGGATATTTGTGTAACACCAAGTCACCAGGGTAAGGGTATTGCAAGGCAGTTGTTAGCGCAGTTTATTGAATATGGTGAGCAGCAAAATGCTGAAAACCTTTTTTTAGAAGTACGCGAATCAAATACGCGTGCTATTGCGCTGTACGAGCGCGCAGGCTTTACTGAGATGTCAGTTCGTAAAAACTACTACCCAAGTGATAACCCTGCTAAAAATGGCTTTGAAGACGCTATTTTAATGGGTATGGCGCTAGGTTTAAACTTTTCATAATTAAAGTCGGTAATTAGCATTTAAAATACAGAGTCGCTAAAGTACTGCATTTTGTAAGTTTGCTTTTAGGTTACTTTGTCGCTAATTGCTTGCTCAATGGCTGCTATTAGATCATTTACCAGCTCGTCTCTTGGCACTTTATTGTTACTTTTTAAGTTCTCTTCAAGTGCCGCAGCACTATGGTAAATTTCATCAAAGTTAAAGCATCCAGAACTACCTTTAATACTGTGCGCTACACCTCTTAATGCTTCCCAATCATCACAATGTTGCAGAGCTTTAACTTCTTTTAAATATGTAGGTAAGTTAGCTAAATAATTATCAGCAATTTGCTGGAATTTTTCGCTTTTTAATAGGCTATCCCATTTATTTTGATTATCTTTTTCAAGATGCAGGTAGCTCACGAGTACATTTTCCAGAGCATCTTTATCAATGGGTTTAGCAAGTGCTTTATCGCAACCAGCCTCTAGGTAAGTCCCTATATCGTGGTTCATTACATTGGCAGTAAGGGCAATAATAGGGCCATCATACGCGGCATGGCGAAGCATTTTAGTCGCTTCTAACCCGCCCATTACAGGCATTTGCATATCCATAATAATAAGTTGGTAGTCGTTTACGAGTGCCATTTCTACGGCTTGTGCACCATTATTGGCAATATCGGGTTCAAGACCCCAGGTTTGCAGTAGTAATTTAATTAATAATTGGTTATCTGGGTTATCCTCAGCAACTAATATATTGGCGTCGAAGCTATTGCTGGCAAATGATAATAGAGGGTCTTTCTCTGGTATTAACTGGCTGTCTTGCGTTAAAAATTCAAGCATGGGTTGATCATCAGATAACTGACACGCCACCCTAATTGTAACGCGACTACCAACACCCACTTCACTTTCAAGATTTACATCGCCACCAAGTAGCAGTGCTAAATTTTTAGAAATACACAATCCAAGACCTGTACCACCAAAACGACGTGTAGTTGTTGCATCAGCTTGTTCAAACGGTTTAAATACACGCTCTATTTGATGCTCAGACATACCAATACCGGTATCTTTAATTACAAACTCAAGCTTTTGACTCGATTCTAAATAGTGCACACAAATAGACACACTGCCATTTTCGGTAAATTTAACGGCGTTATTGGCAATGTTTATAAGTATTTGTTTTAAGCGAGTCACATCACTATAAATAGTGCGAGGTAGCGGTAGTTGATAGTCAATATTAAGGGTTAATTGTTTTTCTTGTGCCAGTGGTTGAATAATTGATTCAATGTCGTGTACAAGCTGCACTACGTTTAATGCTGACAAATCAACAGCTAGCTTTTCGGCTTCAATTTTAGATAAATCTAAAATATTATTTATTAGCTCTAATAAGTGTTTTGAGTTACGTAAAATAGTACTGAGATGTTGCTTATCGTTCTCAATCTTGCCATTGTGTAGCAACTGTTCTGTAAAGCCCATAATAGCAGTAAGTGGCGTGCGTATTTCATGGCTCATGTTAGCTAGAAATCGGCTCTTAAGTTGATTGGCTTGCTCAGCTTGGCCAATAGCCAACTCAAGTTGGCTGTTCATAGCTTCAAGTGCTTGGGTGCGACTTTCTACTTTATCCTCAAGATGATGCTTATATTCTTCAAGCTGCTGCTGGTAATGCCTTATTTGATTAACCATGTGGTTAAAGTCGTTAAATAAAACACCCACTTCATCATTAGTGTGCGCAGGTAAGTGCACCGACAAATCACCATCACCCACACGGTGACTCGCTGCACCTAGTAACTCAATTGGATTAAGTAATAAATTACGCACCACTACAAAAATTAATATTGGTAGAGTGATCACTGAAATAATAACAATTAAGCCCGTTATTAAACTTATAGCTTTGCCTGATTGGTAAAGCACACCTTTTGGAATGGTAGATACGTAATAATATCCGCCAGGCATTTGTACTGCAAAAATCATACGCTCAATTTTATCTATACTTGAGAGCTCAATGGTCGAAAGCATGCCTATATCGGCCAGGTCGTGGATTTGGTTGAGTTCGTATTCGCTTATATATTGGCCGCGCATGTTGTAGTCAGAGCTAAATAAAATCTTACCGTCTTTGGTTAACATCAAATTAAGCGTGTTGTTATACGGTGCTTCTAAAATACTGGAGTTAAGTATCGAAGGCTCTATATGTATTACAATAAAACCAAGTTGCTGTGGGCGTTTTAAATAGTAATCAACACTATAAATTCGTTGAATAAAATACAAACTAGTGGTGCCGTCATCCTTTTGAATCATAAATTGCTGTTTACTTAAATTACTTTGCAAGACTTGATTAAAAAATGGATAGCTTTTAGGTGCAGTAGTTAGGTTGTTAGAGTAGTAAGCATCACTTTTCCCACTGGCAGAGACTAAATTAATACTAATAATATCTGGATAAGCTTCACTGTAGCTGGCAAATACATCCATAAGCGCGCCAAGTTTTCGGGTGTGGTTACCGTTGGCACGAATGTCGTTTGCTAAAAAGTCGCTAAGTACTGGCGAAGTTGAAAGTAGTTTTGCTGTAGAGTGAAAAGAGTCGATATAGTTAAATATTTTTTGCTGTTGTTGCTCAACAAAACGGCTCATTATTAAATCAGCTTGTTTTTGTGTTGAATTAGTTACAGTGGTGAGCGTAAAGCCACCTAAAAATAGCAGCGGTAGAATAACAAGGGGTGTTATATACCATAATAATCGAATACTTAACTTACTGGTTTTCATGACCAAGCGACTTATCCTCCATGCAATCTACCAATAATATGCGTTACGGCTTTATTAAACAAGCTTATAGCGGTCTTGATGGCTGAAATGTAACCATTAATTGCGCGGTATTTAGCTAAGGTTAGCTACTTATTTGTATAATTAAGTCATTTTAATTTAATAAGTTACGTATTATTGAAATGGTATTTTAGTGTTTGAATAAATTTTACAGTATTTATGCATGTAAAAGTGACTTTTTATGCTTAATATATTTAAAAAAGTGGAGTAACGCTTATTAAACTTAAGTTGTAAGTTTGTTTAAGTGTTTTGTTATTTCATCAATGCATATTTTTACAGAGATTGGCATGTTGTGCGTGTAGGGCGTTAATGCATAAATACTTTTACTACTAAGTGAGTAATCGGGGTTAATTACCTCAAGTGATGGCTTTACTAAGTTTAAGTAAAAATCCGGTATCAGCCCCATTCCAGCTCCTGCTTTTATAAGCGATAAACAACTATGGAAAGAGTTTGCAAGGCAACGAGCTTGGGTACTGAAGTGAAGTAGTTCTCCATGTTTATTTTTAAAGGTGTGATCTATATTTAACCCTTGCCAAGTATTAGCGATGTAAGGCGTTGCATTTAATATTTTAGACTCTAGCTGTTTAGGGCTTTTAATTACTCCCGTTTTTATACACAGCCTGTCAGTAAAGCTACCTATGCGCTTTTGTTTTAGGGCGCTGTCTTTCGAGGGACCCACTCGAATAGCGAGATCAATATTATGATCTAAAAAATCTATATGCTGATCGGCACTTACAAGCTCTGGCGTTAATTTGGGGTATTGATTCATTAAGTTAGCAATAACAGGGGTAATAAGTGTTTCCATTAATGCATTTGGGGCGGTTATCTTTATATTGCCAGTAGGCTCTGCTTGTTGAGTTTTTACGGTATCCCATGCCGTAGTCGCGATATTATTTAACTCTTTACATTGTATGTAAAACAGCTCGCCGGTTGCCGTTAATGCTTGTCTACGCGTTGTGCGTTTTAAAAGGGTTATCCCAAGCTCTAGCTCTAGCGCTTTTAAATGCTGGCTTACTACCGATTTAGAAACATTAAGCTTATCAGCTGCGGCAGATATAGAACCTGCCTCAATAATATTTGCAAACACCGACATTTGTTTAAATTTACTCATGTTTATTGTTCTGTTTTTCTAAACTGTATTTTTTATTATCTTTGTTTTTGGTGTTAAAAGATATGGCTAATATAAGCGTAATTTATTAACTACAGGTGATCTATGAATAGCGAATTAGTACTTCAAAAATGCAAACAAGGGATAGCGGATTGGCAGGATGCATTTAATAACCAAGATGCAAAAGGCTGCGCGCAACAGTATTTTTCTGATTGTGAAATGCATGCTCGCCCATTTGGTATGTTTAAAGGAGAGGTTGCTATAGAAAGCTTTTGGCAAGGGATCATGGATCAAGGCTTTAAAAATGTGCAATACACTGATGTAACATGGGAAATGCTTGGTGATGATGGTTATGTTTTATCAGCTAAATGGACAATGAACCAAGCGCATGGTGTTGTTCATCGCGAACATTGGGTTGTTGCAGCTGATGGAAAAGCAAAGTTAAAAAGTGACGATTTTGAAGTATTAGGTGAGCGCTAAGTAATTATTAATTTAGAGTTGAGTACGTGCTAACTAGTGAGTCTAATTTATCTAAGGTTGTGAAATAAAATACTTATATAAATTCCTCGGTGAAAATAAGCTTAAAAAGCAACGAATCATCGCTTAAACAATTATAAAATGGTCTGTAATTTAATTGCTGACCATATTTCAAATATTTCTAGTCACATCTCTTCATTATAGAGCCAAGATATTTTTAAGTTAGATAGCACACTTTTATACCGACTCCTGTTACAATTGTCATTATTAAAAAATTAGCTATTGGCGTTTTATTATCAGCTGTTTATAACGTTAAAATCAGCGAAAATAGTAGTTAATTACGATCAACATTACGGGTTTACTCGCAAGCGCTTATTTAAATGCATTCAACCCCGCATCAAACTAAAAGAATTTATTAATGGCAGACCAAACTATTATCAATGAAATCAGCAAGCGAAGGACTTTTGCTATCATCTCTCACCCGGATGCTGGTAAAACAACTATCACCGAAAAAGTATTGTTGTTCGGACAAGCTATTCAAAGAGCCGGTACTGTAAAAGGGCGTGGCTCTAATCAGCATGCTAAATCTGACTGGATGGAAATGGAAAAAGAGCGTGGTATATCGGTTACTACCTCTGTAATGCAGTTCCCGTATAACAATGCGCTTGTTAACTTACTTGATACGCCAGGACACGAAGATTTCTCGGAAGATACTTACCGCACGCTAACAGCGGTAGATTCGTGCTTAATGGTTATTGATGCGGCAAAAGGTGTAGAAGACCGTACCCGTAAGCTCATGGAAGTTACGCGCCTGCGTACAACGCCAATTGTTACGTTTATGAACAAGTGTGACCGTGATATTCGTGACCCAATGGAAGTATTGGACGAAGTTGAAACAGAGCTAAATATAGCCTGTGCTCCAATTACGTGGCCAATTGGTTGTGGTAAAGAGTTTAAAGGTGTTTATCATATTCATAATGACGAAGCTGTTTTATACAAAACAGGTCAAGGTCATAAAATTCAAGAAGTTCGCACTATTAAAGGACTTGATAACCCAGAGTTAGATATTGCGATTGGCGAAGATTTAGCTGCGCAATTACGCGAAGAGCTTGAGCTTGTTATTGGTGCATCAAACGAATTTGATTTAGATCTGTTTTTAGCCGGTGAACTTTCGCCAGTTTATTACGGTACTGCACTTGGTAACTTTGGTGTTGACCATGTTTTAGATGGTTTAACTAAATGGGCGCCAACGCCATTACCACGCGAAACCGAAGACAGACTTATTGTTGCAACAGAAGAGAATTTTACCGGTTTTGTATTTAAAATTCAGGCCAACATGGACCCTAAACACCGTGACCGTATTGCATTTATGCGTATTGTATCGGGTAAATACAGCCAGGGCATGAAAATGAACCACGTGCGTATTGGTAAGCAGGTGAGTATTTCTGATGCGGTAACCTTTATGGCAGGCGATCGTGAGCGAGCAGAAGATGCTTACGCTGGCGATATTATTGGTTTGCATAACCACGGTACAATTCAAATTGGTGATACGTTTACGCAAGGCGAAAAACTTAAATTTAGTGGTATTCCTAACTTCGCGCCTGAACTATTTCGTCGTATTCGTCTTCGCGATCCGCTTAAGCAAAAGCAATTATTAAAAGGCTTAGTACAGCTTTCTGAAGAAGGTGCTGTACAGGTATTTAGACCGCTTATAAACAACGATTTAATTGTGGGCGCGGTAGGTGTACTTCAGTTTGATGTGGTTGTAGCGCGTTTAAAAGCTGAATATAACGTAGATGCTATTTACGAAGGTGTAAACGTAAATACAGCACGCTGGGTTGAGTGCAGTGACGTTAAAAAGTTTGAAGACTTTAAACGCAAATGCGAAAGCAATTTAGCACTCGATGGTGGCGATAACTTAACTTACATAGCGCCGAGCCGTGTAAACCTTAATTTATCGGTAGAGCGTTATCCAGAAGTAACGTTTAACCACACGCGCGAAAACTAGAATTGACCGACTACAGTTAACTGAAAGCCTGCTAAGGCGGGCTTACAAAGGTAAATAATATAATGAACATTCGTACTATTTTAATCGAAAAAGCTATTGCCGCTATGGCAGGCGCAGGCTTACCTGAAGACACAAACCCAGCAGTAACGCAAAGCACACGTCCACAATTTGGTGATTACCAAATTAATGCAGCAATGGGCGCGGCTAAAAAAATGAAAAGCAACCCACGAGAGCTTGCACAAAAAATTATAGATAACCTTGATGTAAGTGATATCGCAGAGAAAACTGAAATTGCGGGTCCAGGTTTTATTAACATTCATTTAAAGCCAGAGTTTTTAGCGCAAAGTGTTAAAGCAGCTAATAGCGATGCAAAGCTTGCAGTAAACGAGCACACTAACCCACAAAAAGTGGTAGTGGATTACTCATCACCAAACCTTGCTAAAGAAATGCACGTAGGCCATTTACGTTCAACCATTATTGGTGACTCAATTGTACGTGTGCTTGAATTTAGAGGCGATACGGTTGTACGTCAAAATCACATGGGTGATTGGGGCACGCAATTTGGTATGTTAATCGCGCATTTAGAAGACCAAATTAGCCAAGGTGTAGACTTAGATACGGTTGCACTTGCCGATTTAGAAACCTTTTACCGCGATGCTAAAAAACGTTTTGACGACGAAGAAGGCTTTGCAGATAAAGCCCGTAATTACGTTGTTAAATTACAAGGTGGCGACGCGCACTGTGAAAAGCTTTGGAAACTATTTATAGCAACCTCAGTTAAGCACTCTGAAGAAGTATACAAACGTTTAAATGTAACGCTTACGCAAGCCGATATTATGGCTGAAAGCGCGTACAACGCAGAGCTTAACGATATTATTAGCCTACTTAAAGATAAAAACATTGCTGTAGAGTCGCAAGGCGCGCAAGTTGTGTTTTTAGATGAGCTAGCCAACAAAGATGGCGAACCATCTGCGTTTATCGTACAAAAATCTGGCGGTGGTTTTTTATATGCAACAACAGATTTAGCGGCATGTGATTATCGTTCAAATAAATTAGGTGCCGATCGCATCTTAATTTTTGTAGATGCACGTCAAAACCTACACTTTAATCAAGTAGAGCTAACAGCGCGTAAAGCAGGTTTATTACGAGACGAAACAAGTTACGAGTTTTGCCCGTTTGGCACTATGATGGGCGCCGATAACAAACCATTTAAAACACGTACTGGCGGCACAGTAAAACTTGCTGACTTATTAGAAGAGTCAATCAACCGTGCAGCTGCAAAACTAGCTGAACGTGAATCGGATTTAAGTGATAGCGATCGCAGCGAGATTGCACGTAAAGTAGGTATTGGCGCAGTTAAATACGCCGACCTTTCTAAGCACCGTACCAGCGATTACATATTCAACTGGGACAGCATGCTAAGCTTTGAAGGCGCAACAGCCCCTTACTTACAATATGCTTATACACGTATCCGCAGTATTTTCCGTAAGTCAGGCGTTGATGCAGCTACATTAAATTCAGACGTAGCAATTGTTGAGCCTCAAGAAAAAGCACTAGCACTTAAGCTACTACAGCTTGAAGAAGTACTTGACTTAATGATCTCTGAGGCAACACCGCACGTACTATGTGGTTACTTATATGAGCTAGCAAGCTTATACATGACATTTTACGAAGCCTGCCCAGTACTTAAAGAAGGCGTAGAACCAAGCGTGCGCGATAGCCGTTTAGTGCTGTGTAATTTGGTTTCTAAAACATTAGAGACGGGATTAGACTTACTTGGCATTGAAGTTATGGAGCAAATGTAATCTGCTGCGTGTAGTTCGCTTTGACTGCGTTGTCGTGCTTTTTTAGCCTAAGTCACATACTAAATGTATGCTCCTTGGCATAAAAAAGCACTCCGTCTTGTCAGCACTTCTACACTTGCAGATATCTGAGTTGTGTAGTTTACGTTATAGGTTGGGTTGAGTGAAGCGAAACCCAACGATACACCTGAGACTCTATGTTTACTGCTATCGAATGCACCTGAGGCTCTGTGTTTATTGCTATCGAATGCACCTGAGACTCTATGTTTACTGTTATCGAATACACTCAAGGCTCGGTGTTATTGCTATCGCATACACCTGAATCTTAATATTTGTTATTACTCAACATCTATTGTTTTAAGCTCGCTACTCTAAGCTCTTTTCTAAGGCTTTATTTAAAGGACTTGTTATGAAACTCGAAGATATCCGCCGTGAATACCTGCAAGACGCGTTAAGCGAAGATAATTTGCAAGATGAGCCGTTTAAGCAGTTTGAAACGTGGCTTGAGCATGCGGTAGCAAGTAAACTACCCGATCCAACAGCAATGGTTGTAGCAACCGTTGATGAAACCGGTCAGCCTTCACAGCGTATTGTGCTTTTAAAACATTTAGATGATAACGGGTTTGTGTTTTTTACTAATACCGGCTCGCGTAAAGCGCAAGAGCTTAAAGGTAATAATAAAATTTCCTTGCACTTTCCGTGGCATCACATGGAGCGCCAAGTTATTGTGTATGGCGAGGCTAAACCCTTACCGACTTCTGCTGTGGCAAAGTACTTTTTATCCCGTCCTAAAGAAAGCCAATTAGCCGCGTGGGCATCAGCGCAAAGTCGTCCGGTGTCATCACGTAAAGTACTCAT
This sequence comes from Pseudoalteromonas sp. EB27, assembly GCF_001974875.1. Classification (GTDB taxonomy): domain Bacteria; phylum Pseudomonadota; class Gammaproteobacteria; order Enterobacterales; family Alteromonadaceae; genus Pseudoalteromonas. Next base: position 242,085 of record NZ_MTQD01000001.1, on the reverse strand, counting down.
GGAAACCTTTGCCAATATGAAAAACAAGTTTGCTAAAGGTGAAATACCACTTCCTGATTTTTGGGGCGGATATTGTGTAGTACCCACTAAAATTGAGTTTTGGCAAGGCGGAGCGCATCGTTTGCACGACCGTTTTATGTATCAGCGCCAAGCCGATAACAGCTGGCAAGTTACGCGCTTAAACCCTTAGTAAATAGATGAGTAAGTAACCGTGCAATTTATTGACTCTCATTGCCATCTCGACTTTAGCGAGTTTGATTCGAATCGTGAATCGCTCATAAACGAGTGTGTAGCAAAGGGAGTTAATCAGTTTGTTGTGCCAGGTATTACGCTTGCTCAATCGCATACCCTCATAAAGCTCAAAGCAACTTACCCAAGTATAAAAATAGCCGCTGGGCTACATCCTTATTTTTTAGAGCAACATAAAGAATCGCACATAGAAGCGTTATTTGATTTTGCGACTGAAAATAAGCGCCAACTGGTAGCTATTGGGGAGTGCGGGCTTGATCGAAGTATTGAAAACCTCTCTAAACAAACTTATTTATTTGAGCAGCAAATAAGGCTTTCTAACGAGCTAAGCTTACCGCTTATTGTACATCACAGACAAAGCCACGATTTAATTGCGCAATCATTTAAACGGTGTAAACCAATAAATGGCGGGGTGATTCATGCTTTTTCGGGATCAATCCAACAAGCGCAGTATTATATAAAACACGGCTTTAAACTTGGTGTAGGCGGTGTTATTACCTATGATCGCGCAGTAAAAACACGGGCTGTTATTGCTGCTATTGAGCCAGATAACTTAGTGCTTGAAACCGACTCACCTTCAATGCCGTTAAGTGGCTACCAAGGTGAAATAAACACACCGCTGCATATACCTGATGTATTTAACGCGTTATGTGATTTAAAGCCATATAGTGAAAGAGGGACGCTTGCAAAGCAGCTTTACGATTCTTGTTCAGATGTTTTTTGCATATAGCGATTTACCTGCCAACGTTTTAATCCACGGCCTAGCTGCCACGTAAAAATACACGCAATCACTAGCATTAATAGTACCTGCCGACCTAAGTCATGAAAATGATTGTGGCTGTCGGATATTGCAGCGCGAGTTAAATAAGTAACAGACACAAAGCCTATAGGGCGGTCATCATCGCTTATCACGGGTTCCATAAAAGGTGTTTTTAGTTTACTAATACCCGGTGTTGAGTCCGGAAGCTGACCATAAATATGGTGTGATTGCCAATTGTCACTACTGGCAATTAAAATGCCCTGTTGATCATAAATAGTGGCAGAAAGCACAAACTCATCTTTACTTATATCGTTACAAATGGCGTTGAGTTGTGGTTTATTCTTTTCTATAAGCGGCGTTTTAACATTTAAAGCCATAAATTGAGTGAGGCTTTTTGCAGTGCTATCGGCGCTATCGTATAACAATTGATGACTTTGAAAACTACTATTAACGCCTACCCAGCTTAATAATACAAAACAGCCAGCCGCAAGTATTAAGCGAACAAGTCGCTTTCTTTGTGAAGCGGTAATAGGGTTTTTAATATGGTTATTTTTCATAGTCACCGTTTATGCTGCTGACAGCATTTTGATTTGATGTTACAACTACACTAACTATAACCTTAAACCCCACCTGATGGCGAATTTAGTGTTGAGAATACCAGTTTTGATATGCCAACTATCAGGAAAATAAAAATAAACACGGAGATCCCATGTCGCAAATCAACATGGCACAGCCAACTGCTGAGCAGCCATTACAACACTTAACTTTAAATAAATGGTTTGGCTTTAGTGATGGTGTATTTACATTTCTTGATTATATTCCCAATAAAGCATTAGGGTTATTCAGCATCGCGTTTGCAGGTGATTTTGAAGAAAAACACATTGTTAGCATTATTGATTTTTTAGCTACGCATAACCAAACCGTCACTGCTATATGCCAATATCAACCAGATTTAGGCCTTGCACCTGCATTGTGTTTTTACGCGCAAAATGCAGAGCAAGCTATAAACCCGTTAGTGCTTCAAGAGTTTTCAAACACGATTGATTGTCAATTAGTGCAAGTTGTTACTCCACCTAATTTATATGAGCCTGGTTTATTGGTTATGGATATGGATTCAACTGCAATAACTATTGAGTGCATAGACGAAATAGCACGCCTTGCAGATGTATACGATGAAGTTGCCTCTGTAACCGCACTTGCTATGGCCGGTAAGCTTGATTTTAGCGAGAGCTTAAATCAGCGTGTAGCGAAGCTTACAGGTATTGAAAAAAGCTTAATTGAAGAGCTAAAAAATGCATTGCCTTTAATGCCTGGTATTAAAGCATTATGCCAAATTTTAAAGCAGCATAATTGGTATTTAGCAATAGCTTCTGGAGGTTTTGTGCCTTTTGCAGAGCGCGTTCAAGAGCTTATTAATTTAGATGAAGTACACGCTAATGTGCTTGAATTTAAAGACGATAAATTAACAGGTAAGGTACTGGGTACAATTGTAGACGCGCAGCAAAAAGCGGTTATTTTAGAGGCGCTTCAGCAAAAGCTAGGGTTTAAAAAAACACAAACTGTAGCTATTGGGGATGGCGCAAACGATTTAGTAATGATGGCAAAAGCAGGCCTTGGTGTTGCTGTACATGGTAAACCTAAAGTAGTTGAGCAAGCGCAAGCAGCTATTTGTGAAGGGTCATTATTGCAATTGCTGTATATGTTGGCTATTCCGTTAGAAAAACAACCAACACTTTAAAATAAATTAAGTTAAACCGCTTAGCGTAAGCGGTTTAACCAAATTAGCTTACGGCGGCCCATTTGTTCAACTTGCTCTTTTTTAAGTTCTAAATGGCTTAAAGCTTCTTCAGTTATATCTACTACGTCACCCACACCCGCAACAGCCCATAAGGCTTCTTCTAAATCTTTTGCTTTGTGCATTGCGTATTGGCTTACGTATTTTAGCTCATTAGAGAGGTAGTCAGTGTCAGGGCGACCTGTGCGCGAAATATATAAACGCATTACAAATATAAGTTGGGATGTAATGTCTTTACTAATTTGTTTATAAAAGCTTGAGTAGTCTTCGCCTAAAGTGCATTGGCTAACAATGGCCTCTTCAATGTTACCCTTACGAGGGTCGAAGTTAATCGCGATTGTGAAAGCAAGCGGTGCATCTTGGCGACTGCGATCTTTTATATTAGGCGTTATAACATTAATAATTTGCTCTTCGGTAAGAATACTCGAAAAGTCAGTTTTGTTACTTAATAAACCAAAGTTTTGTAAAATAACATGCATAGGGCTTGCATATAAACCATAACCAATTGCACCCGTTTTAAAGTGTGCAGCTTCCTTGTGTAAATACAGTGGAAATTGGCATACACTTTTCGTCACCATATTTCTAAGCGCGGTAGATAAGCCTTCTACTTTAGGTGCTTCTTCAGATACTTTAAGTTTGTCTTTATTACCTTCTATTAACTGAGTGAAAAAGGTTACGCCAGCATGGGGTAACTCAGCAATGCGATTCGCTTTTAGGTTAATAGTAGTGAATGACTTACTAATAGCCATTACTTCGTACTTTAGTTCGCTAAGTTTATGCTTTTTAGTTATTTTTTGAAGCTCAGGAAATGTTAAAAGTACTATATCCCCTTTTTTGAATGTAGCAGGTTGCTCGCACTCTAACTGTAAACCCATCACTGAAAAATCACGTGTATAACCGTTAAATACTTCACCATTAATTGTGATGCTAACTGGTGTCTTATAAAGGTAGCGCTTATGTGAGCGTAAATTTACGTATTCAAGTGGCACAATGTCTAAATAAGGTGGCGTTTTGTGTTTGGCGTGGCCAAAGTGCTTAAGCTGATTTACTAATGCTTTATCAAAAGTAAGTTGTTTATAATTTGCTTGTTCAGCTTTATTGCCAATATTTGTAAGTACAACAATATACTTAACATCTTTTATAAGGCCTTTTACACGAGGTGAAGGTGGCTTATTTAATTTTTCTATATTTTCACCGGCACTATTAGGTAGTGAAAGCGGTATAAAAGAATCATCTGGATGACTTGGCATTACTTGTATTTTAAAGCACTGCCAGCTCTCTTTTTGGCTACCAAAACCTAAAAATAGATCACGTAATTTCGGGTTGTTATTTAACTCTGTACGCGTCGCTGAGTAGTAATAAATTTTACCTGATGATATATGTGTAAATGTATAGAGGTAATCTTCTTTTACTGCGGTAATTTGAGTTAGTAATTGTGTAATACGCTGATGATTAAGTATATTGTACAAACACGGTATTTTTCTTTCATCGGTAAAGTAGCGCTGAATAAAAATATTATTTTCAGTGGTAAGGCTAAGGCTTGGGTAATATTGCTCATCTTTTTTACTTAAAAACACATATAAAGACGTTACGCGAGGAATGTAGTACTGCTCATACCCCTTTGATACTACAGCATCGAGCGTATTATCTAGATTTACTTTATAACGACGCTTATTACCATGAATAAAACTTTCTAAAAAGTCATTAAAGGCATCGTTGTTTTCTATATAAGTGCGCTTTAAGCGGATGTGATTAAATTCACGAGAGATATTTTCTACTGCAACAACTTCGTATTGAATACCGTTTTTTAGGCCAAGTTCAAAGTCTTGCTCAAGGCCTACTAAGCGCATTGCGATGAGTTCGCCTTTTTTTATAGAGTAGCGCGTTGCAAGCTTAACTTTACAACCGCTTAAAGATATATCTGAGGTGCTAGCAGCAATGTTCTTTTTATCTTTGTAATCAATCGTTACTTTTATTGAGTAATTCATCCGTTCTTCACGGCGGCTCTCGTAAGAGGCAAACTTAATTACTTCAGTGTTTAAGTTATTTTCTAACTCTTGTAACTCTGATTTTTCGGCTGCTTGTTTTTGTAATACGCGGTGGTTATTTTCTGTATTCATTACGGCTTCGTAAACAGCTAAGGTGTATTCACCATGTTGTTTAAGCGCTTTTTCAAACACTTCAATGGCTGTGTCATCCATAAAGTGTTGCTTGCCGTTATGCTCATATGGTTTTACTTGGCCTGTCACTAATCCGCGAAGATCAACAAAACGTGCCACTGGCTGAGATAAACGCGACATTTCCATTTTCATTAAAAATTGCTCAGGTTTAGTTAACCCTGCGGTTTTTGATTTGAAAATTAGATCAAATTTAGCGTTGCCTAAATATGTTTTTAACTCATTCACGAGGTCTTCGTGTTTGAGCATTATGTCATCAGCCATTTATAAAACCATCACCGTCTAATTGAAAAAGTAGGTATACTGTTAAGTCCATTTATTAGAAGTTCAATAAACGTTAAATCGCGCTATGTTATTAATATAGGTACAATTATTTGAGTTACTACTGTTTAGCTCTTGTTATGTATGTGTTATTTGCCATTTTATTGGCAAGTTACTTTAAACTATTACAAAGCAAAAAGTATGCCCTAAATTATAGCTAAAAAGAAACACCATGTGTATTTATTGATTGTGACGCTAGATTTTTAAGCAGGCAAGAGTTTGTTGCTAAGTAAATGCCTGAAATGGCAAAATAAGCGCCTAATAGTAAGAATTTTTTTAATTTAAAGAATAGTAGGTAAAGTTATCAATGGCTAAAGCGGCAAAAGTAGAATTTGTTTGTACCGAATGTGGCATGAACTATCAACGTTGGCAGGGTCAATGTCGCTGCGGTGCGTGGAACACATTAGCGGAATTTAAGCCTTCAGCAGGGCATAGTAAAAAAGCATCAATACGATCAAACGTTGGTGGTTATGCTGGTGGTGTTGGTGGTGGTTCTAAAAAAATCAATGATATTGCTACATCAGAGGCTGAAAAGCAGCTAACTGAAATCGGCGAGCTTGATCGCGTACTAAGCGGCGGGGTGACTACTGGCTCTGTTAATATAATTTCGGGCGATCCGGGGGCGGGTAAGACAACTTTGCTATCTGACTTAGTGGCGAGAATGTCACAACGTATGCCATCACTTTACTGTACGGCAGAAGAATCTTTATCGCAGTTTAAAAACAGGGTAAATCGTTTAAAGTTAAACTATAACCCGGACGAGCTTTATTTACTTTCAGAAACGAGCGTTGAAACCATCATCGAAGAGCTCGAGAAAAATAAAATTAAGTTTGCTGTTATTGACTCTATTCAAGCTGTTGTAACCGATACGGCAAATGGTAGCCCAGGTTCGCCTTCGCAAGTAAAAAGCGCCGCCCAAGCATTAACTCAGTACTGTAAGCAAAATGATGTAACCATGTTCATTATTGCTCACGTAAATAAAAATAACGAAATAGCAGGCCCTCAAACACTCGTACATATTGTCGATGCGCTTTTACACATAGATACCAATGATGGGCAAATTCGAACCCTTAGGGCAAATAAAAACCGCTTTGGTGATATTGATACTGTGGGCATTTTTAAAATGTGTGAACGTGGGATGTTGAGCGTGGATAATCCAAGCGAAATATTTTTATCGGGTTCTACAACCGATTCACCAGGGTCTACAATTACCTGTATTCGTAAAGGCAATCGTAATTTATTGCTCGAAATTCAGTGTTTAACGACCGAAACCGAGGCAGAATTTCCGCAGCGTGTTTGTGTTGGTTTAAATATGAACCGTATAAAAATGCTGACTGGTATATTACGCAAACACACTAAAACTAAAATATTTCACGATACTTTTTTTAATATTGTTGGCGGCTTAAGAATTGATGAAACAGAAACGTGTATTGATTTAGCATTGGTTACCGCATTACTTAGTAGCTTAAACGAATTTGTTGTACCTCGTACCACGTGTATTATGGGTGAGCTTAGCTTAAACGGCGATGTACGCCCAATCGACAGTGGTGTACCACGTGTTAAGGAAGCTGCACAACATGGTTTTACTGAAATATATATTCCATTTCGTAATTATCATAAATCAATGGAAGGGCTTGGTGCTAAAATTACGCCAGTTAAAACAGTACATGAGTTGCTTAGTTTAATTAATTAACACTTACGGGTGTTAATGTGTAATGTTACTCTTAAGAAAACTCGGTTTACACAAAGAATAGAATAAGGAAATAACATGAAAAAGTTAGTAATAGTTGCAGCAATTGTAGCTGCGGGCGTTGGTGGCGTGAGCTATGCAAATTATGTAGCTACACAAGAAGTGCGTGCAGAAGTAGATAAGCAACTTGCTTTAGTAAGCGATCAAACTGGCGCTACATTTAAATACGCTGGTTTATCGGCAAGTGTTATTTCAAAAAGCGTAGAAATAACAAACATGGAAGTAATAAGCCCTGAGGGTGACAATGTTGCTAATATTCAAAGCATTGAAATAACTGGTTACGAGCCAGATAAAATATCACCGCATACATCATTTGATGTAAAAAGCTTTCAGTTTGATAAAGATTTTGTTTCAAAATTACCTGCAGATACAAACGAAATGCTAGCGTCGGCAAGTTACGATTTACATTCATCACTTGATTACGATGAAGAGTCTGGCAACAGTGATGTTGTGGTTAAGCTTGATGCAAAAGACATTGTTAGTTTTAACATGGATATGGGCTTGGCTAATTCAAAAGCATTAATGGATGCTTCATTGGCGATTAGTAAAGCACAGCAAGAAGCGGGTAACCAGCCACTTACTTACGAGCAAGAGTTACAGCAGCAAACACTTGTTATGCAAGCAATGAGTAAGTTAGAGCCACGTAATGTTAGCTTTGTTTTAAATAATCAAGGTAAGCTAAAAGATTTATTATCAAGCGAGCTTGAAAAGCAAGGTATGACGCTTGAGCAGATGGAAATGACGCTAGAGCAACAGTTGCAACAAGCGCCTGTTACTGAAGACATAGCCGCAGCTTTAACTAGCTTTGCTAAAGGTTTAAATTCATTTAGCGTATCTGCAAAGCTACCTGAAGGTAAAACCATGATGGAAATTAATCAACAAGTTATGATGCTAGTAGGGCAACCTGAAGAGCTAGTTAAGTTTATTAATTTAGAAGTTAAAGGTGATTAAATATTAGTATTTAATTATACCAACTCCAATAAATAGCTGATCTATTTTACTTGCTAAAACAACCCATTTCTTTGTTGTAAATTTCGCAAAGGGAACAACCATTTACATCAATTTACGCCTAGAACTGAATTGTTTTTTCGGCGTAAAATTTAGATCACATACTTAATGGAATTGGTATTATCTAATAAAGGCGCCAATTGGCGCCTTTATTATTTGTGTTGTTATAAGCAGCTAGTGACCCTGATAGCTAAAGCAATTAGCTTTAATAATATCGGTGATTATTTGTTGTGATGGTTTTATTTTTTCCATCGCTAAAAATTCATCAGGTTGATGCGCTTGGTTAATTGAGCCGGGACCCATTACAATTGTTTCACAGCCAAGTTGTTGTATAAAAGGAGCTTCAGTACAGTAATTTACCGCGACCGCTTTTTGCCCCGCTATTTTTTCAGCCATTTTTACTAAAGCACTGTCGGTGCTGCCACTAAATGCCGGAATGGGTTCGTGTAAATCAATAACACTCACAGCGTTAGGGTATTGATCATTAATTTCTTTCGTTGCATCGTGTACTAATGCTTGTAGTTCTTTAATGCTTAAACCCGGTAATGGGCGCATATCTATATGCATTTCACAGCAACCACAAATTCTATTCGCGTTATCGCCACCATGAATATTACCTAAATTTAATGTTGGATAAGGAATTTCAAAGTGATTTATTGAATACTTATGCTTTAGTTGCTCTTTTAAGAACATCAATTTTGTAATCACTTTATGCATTACTTCAATGGCGTTAAGGCCACGTTCGGGATCTGAGCTATGCCCAGAGCGACCAACTACTCTTATTGCTGTACTCATATGGCCCTTGTGCATAAATACTGGAGTCATATCAGTAGGTTCGCCAATTATACAGCGCGCAGGTTTTAAATTAGGGTGCTTACATATTTGCTGTGCACCTGCCATAGTTGTTTCTTCATCGGCAGTGGCGAGTATTAAAATAGGTTGAGTTTGCTGCTTTTCATCAAGCTCACTAATCGCATGTAATACAAAAGCAAAAAAGCCTTTCATATCAATGCTTCCTAGCCCGTACAATTTATTGTCGAGTTCGGTAAGTTTAAACGGATTGTGGTTCCAGCGGCTGTCATCAAAAGGCACTGTATCAGTGTGGCCCGCAAGCATTAATCCGCCATCGCCTTTCCCGCGTTTTGCTAATAAATTAAAGCGGCCCTTACCACCTTCTAGTTCAATAATTTCACACGTAAAACCAAGTGTTTCACACCAGTTTGCAAGGAGTTCGATTACGTTTTTATTGCTCATACACAGGTTGTCTTCAATTGCGCTAATAGAAGGGGCTGCAATCAATTGTTGATACATAGAAATAAACGAAGGCAAAGGCATAAAAAAATCCAAAATTATTATTCAATTTAATTGCATAACAATATAAAAGTATTTATGATGAATATCAATTCACTTTTTAAGCATAAATATATTAAAGTAAAGCTATGAAAATAATGCGACGATAATCTACAAATTCATTAAATTAAGTCTTAATTTAGCGTTTTAGCTAGTTTAAGCGAACAACATATATATTTAGCAGTAAATTTAAAAATAACGAGTAATCAATGAATGTAGTTATTATTGGCGCAAGCGGTTACAGCGGCGCAGAGTTAGCAAGCTTAGTTGCTAATCATCCAAACCTTACCTTAACAGGCTGTTATGTATCTGAGGGTAGCTTAGATAAAAATAAATTACTAAGTGATTTATATCCAGAGCACCTTGGTTTACTAGATTATCCTTTACTTCCTCTTAGTGCATCAGCTTTTGATGACATTCAAAATGATGCTGACTATGTATGTTTATGTACCGATCACAAAGTAAGTGTTGATTTAGCGCCTCAATTTTTAGCTATGGGTAAAAAAGTATTTGATTTGTCTGGTGGTTATCGCCTAGCAAGTAATGATGATTACGTTACTTACTATGGTTTTGAGCATCAACACCCAGAGCTTTTAAATGAAGCGGCTTACGGTTTAGCAGAGTGGAACAGTGATGCTATAGCTAACGCAAAGCTAATTGCTGTTGCAGGCTGTTACCCAACTGCCGCACTTAATGCACTTAAACCGCTTAAAAAAGCAGGCTTATTGAGCAGCGAAAGTATTATTATTAATGCCGTATCGGGTGTTACGGGTGCCGGGCGTAAAGCGAGTGTAGGAACACATTTTTGTGAGGTATCGCTTGCACCCTATGGTTTGTTTAACCACCGCCACGGTCCTGAAATTGAACAACACCTTGGCCACAAAGTGTTATTTACACCGCATTTAGGTAATTTCCCGCGCGGTATTTTAGAAACTATTTATGTACAACTTAAGCCAGGCGTTACCAAGGAAAACGTTGCATCGGCTTATCAAGTACTTGCTAACGAGCCATTAATTCGTTTGTTAGGAAATAAAATACCTTCAATTAAAGGTGTAGCTAAGCAGCCATTTGTTGATATTGGTTGGCAACAACAAGGCACGCAGTTAATTGTAATGTCTGCGATTGATAACTTATTAAAAGGTGCTGCTGGTCAAGCTTTGCAATGTATTAATATTTCTATGAATTTAGAGCACACGACCGGCTTAAAAGGGGCCTTTTAAATGAGTAAAAAAACGTGGGTTATTAAACTCGGTGGTGCAGTACTTAATACAGAAAATGCAGCAAAAGCGTTATTTGATGTACTCAATGAGCAAAAAAATAATGAGTTTGTCATTGTGCACGGTGGTGGCTCTTTAGTTGATACATGGCTAAAGCAAGCCGGTTTTGCTAGTGCTAAACACCAAGGCTTACGTATTAGTCCAGCAGAGCAAATGCCTTATATAGTTGGGGCACTTGCAGGTTGTGCTAATAAACAATTAATGACTCAAGCGATTAATGCAGGGCATAAACCTGTTGGCTTAAGCCTTTTTGAGGCAGGTGTTACTGCCACTCAAAAGCTAAAAGCGCTTTGCTTAGTAGGTAAGTGCAAAAGCAACGACGATTCTATAATTAGTGATTTACTTAAAATAGGTCGTTTACCTATTGTTAGCTCTATCGGCTTTGATGAACAAGGGCTTTGGTATAACGTAAATGCAGATGAAGCTGCAGCGGCTATTGCTAGTAATTTAAATGCAGAACTTATTTTTATGACAGATGTAGAAGCGGTACTTGATGCAAATAAACAGCCGTTACATCAACTTGACACAAAACACATTGATACTTTAATTACAGATGGAGTAATTGTGGGCGGGATGGAGGTCAAAGTTAAGACCAGTCTTCACGCTGCCCAACACTTACGACGCGGTGTGTATATTTCCAGCTGGCAAAAGCCAGAAAACTTAACTGCTCTGTTACAAGGTGAGCATGTCGGAACAAAGATTACACCATAGGTTTATTATGTTTGAGAATTTTTTAACGGGTTTAGAGTTAGACAAAGAAGGCGCACTTAATTTATTAAAGTTAGCGCGCGATATTAAAGCAAAGCCAGAAAAATACAGCCAAGTATTATCAGGAAAATCAATCGTAACATTGTTTGAAAAGCAAAGTTTACGTACACGTTTATCATTTGATATAGGCATTAATCGCCTTGGCGGCCATGCTGTTTATTTAGATCAGCAAAATGGTGCTATGGGTGCACGCGAATCAATTAAAGATTTTGCACTTAATATTTCTACTTGGGCCGACGGTATTGTAGCGCGTGTTAATCAACACAGTACATTAACTACGTTAGGTGAATATGCATCAGTACCTGTAGTTAATAGCTTATGTGACTTGTACCACCCTTGCCAAGCTCTTGCTGATTTTTTAACACTTCAAGAAGTACATGGTGATGTAAGTGAGCTTAAAGTAGCTTACTTAGGAGAGGGCAATAACGTGACTCATTCATTGATGTTACTTGCTGCAACGCTAGGTACTGACTTTGTTGCTGTAACCCCAAAAGGATGTTCACCAGATTCGCAAATACTTAAGAAAGCTGAGCAAATTGCAGCAATGAATGGCGCATCAGTTATGGTGAGCGATAGAGTTGAAGCTGCGGTTGGTGCAAATGTCGTATACGCAGATACATGGGTATCAATGGGTGATACAACGCCGCTTGAGCAAGTAAAAGAAAAATACATGCCTTATCAATTAAATCAGGCATTGCTAGATCAAACTGGTGCGACTACGGTATTACATTGCCAACCGGCACACCGTGAATTTGAAATTACCTCTGAGGTAATGGATGGTCCAGCATCTAAAATTATTCAACAAGCAGAGAATCGCATGCATGCGCAAAATGCTCTGCTAGTTACATTACTAAATCCAAATTTTGTTAAGGAACACCTATGAGTTCAATTAAAAAAGTCGTTTTAGCCTATTCTGGTGGTCTTGATACGTCGGCTATCGTTCCATGGTTAAAAGAAAACTATGGCTGTGAAGTAATCGCGTTTGTTGCTGATGTAGGTCAAGGCGCTGAAGAACTTGAAGGCGTAGAAGCTAAAGCAATTGCCTCTGGTGCATCTGAATGTTACGTAGTTGACTTAAAAGATGAAATGGTAAGTGATTACATTTACCCAACGCTTAAAACAGGCTCAATTTACGAAGGCACTTATTTATTAGGTACGTCTATGGCGCGCCCAATTATTGCTAAAGCACAAGTTGAAATTGCGCGTAAAGTAGGTGCTGATGCACTTTCTCATGGTTGTACTGGTAAAGGTAATGACCAAGTTCGTTTTGAATCATGTTTTGCGGCCCTTGCCCCTGATTTAAAAGTAATTGCGCCATGGCGTGAGTGGGACTTATCGAGCCGTGAATCATTACTTGATTACTTAGCAGAGCGTGACATTCCGTGTTCAGCATCTGCTACAAAAATTTATAGCCGTGACGCTAACGCATGGCATATTTCGCACGAAGGTGGTGAGCTTGAAGACCCATGGTGTCAACCAACTGAACAAGTATGGACTTGGACTAACTCTCCAGAGCAAGCACCAGATAAATCAGAACTAGTAACATTAAAAGTTGTTGAAGGCGAAGTGGTTGCTGTAAATGACGTAGAACTTAAACCTTACGATTGTTTAGTTAAATTAAACGATATTGCATCGCCTCATGGTGTTGGACGTGTTGATATTGTAGAAAACCGTTTAGTTGGCATGAAGTCACGCGGTTGTTACGAAACCCCAGGCGGCACAGTCATTATGGCAGCGCTTCAAGCCATTGACGAGCTAGTGCTTGATAAAGCAAGCCGTAAGTGGAAAGAAGTACTCGGTGGTGAGTTTTCGCATTTAGTATACGACGGCCGTTGGTTTACACCTCTTAAAGATTCTATTTTAGCCGGTGCAGAAGCACTTTCTAAAGTGGCAACAGGTGAAGTTGTACTTAAGCTATACAAAGGCCAAGTAACTGCAGTTCAAAAGCAGTCACCAAATAGCTTATACAGCGAAGCATTTGCTACATTTGGCGAAGATGATGTGTACGACCAGTCACACGCTGAAGGCTTTATTCGTTTATTTTCGCTTTCAAGCAGAATTTCAGCATTGGCTAAAAAGTAAATTATTTATAGCCCCTTATAAAAGGGGCACTACAGGGTTTGGAGAGATTTCATGGCATTATGGGGCGGACGTTTTTCTACGGGTCCAGATGAGGCGTTTAAGCAATTTAACGACTCTCTTCCCTTTGACTACCAGTTAGCAGAGCAAGATATTATTGGCTCTGTCGCATGGGCTGGCGCACTTGAGCAGGTAAATGTACTTTCAAGTGATGAGCACACAAAATTAGTTGCTGCATTAAATGAGCTGCTTGAAGAAGTTAAAGCAGATCCACAAGCGGTAGCTACTTCAGGTGCAGAGGATATTCATTCACATGTTGAAGCAGCTCTAATTGAAAAAGTAGGTGATTTAGCTAAAAAATTACATACAGGCCGAAGCCGTAATGACCAAGTTGCCACCGACTTTAGATTGTGGTGCCGTGATACGGCTGACCATTTACTAGATGCTATTGCACAGCTTAAAGGCGAGTTTGTAGCGCTTGCAGAGCGAGAGCTTGGTACAATATTACCAGGTTACACGCACTTGCAACGCGCACAACCAGTACTATTCAGCCACTGGTGTATGGCATATGTAGAAATGCTAGAGCGTGATGAAAGCCGTTTGCAAGATGCTAAAGCGCGCATGAATTTTTGCCCATTAGGCAGTGGTGCATTAGCCGGCACAGCTTATCCGATTGATCGCCAAGCATTAGCACACGGATTAGGTTTTACAGCGGCTACAAAAAACAGCCTTGATGGCGTATCTGATCGTGACTTTGTTTTAGATCTTTTAAGTTGTGCGTCTATTTCGATGATTCACTTATCTCGTATGTCAGAGGATCTGATTTTTTATAATTCGGGTGAAGCCGGATTTATAGAGCTTGCTGATAACGTAACATCAGGCTCATCGCTCATGCCTCAGAAAAAAAATCCAGATGCACTCGAGCTTATTCGCGGTAAAACCGGGCGTGTATTTGGTGCATTTAGCGCTATGATGATGACGTTAAAAGCGCTGCCACTTGCATACAATAAAGATATGCAAGAAGACAAAGAAGGCTTATTCGACGCTATGCCAACATGGCTTGCATGTATTCATATGGCGCAAGCATGTATTAAAGGCGTTAAAGTAAACGGTGATAAGACTCTTGCAGCAGCAAAAGGAGGGCATGCAAATGCCACCGAGCTTGCTGATTACTTAGTTGCTAAAGGAGTGCCATTTAGAGAAGGGCATCACATTGTAGGTGTACTTGTACAGCTTGCGATTAGCGAAGGTAAAACGCTTGAAGAGCTATCACTTGAACAGTACAAGTCAGTAAACACTGTATTTGAAGACGATGTTTATCCAGTACTTGAAATTGATGCGTGTATAAAAGCACGTAAGGCCCTTGGTGGGACGTCTATTGAACAAGTAACTAATGCTGTTAAAGAAGCCAAAAAAAAACAGCAAATAACGGTACGTGATGCAAATTTAGATGATGTAGAAGCAATTGCCACACTTATACAGCATTGGGCAACGGTAGGTGAAAACCTGCCGCGTGCAAAAAGCGATATGGTGCACTCTATTAACGAGTTTGCAGTAACAGAAATAAATGGAAAAGTGTCGGGCTGTGCGTCGTTATACATTTACGATACCGGCCTTGCGGAAATACGCTCACTCGGCATAAACCCACAAAGTAAAGTGTCGGGACAGGGAAGACAGCTTGTAGAGCACCTACTTACTAAAGCCAAAAAATTGGCACTTAACCGCGTTATTGTATTAACGCGTGTACCAGACTTTTTTGAGCAGCAACGTTTTACTTTTTGTAGCAAAGACTCTTTGCCTGAAAAAGTAATGAAAGATTGTGAACTTTGCCTTCGTAAAGAAAATTGTGACGAAGTAGCAATGGAATATATTTTGAAGCTAAGTACACGTGCGGAGATCCCGTGTAAATACGTAGCTTAAACTCCCTGGATACAAAAAACGTACGGTTATCCCTGTGCGTTTTTTTATGTTTACAGTAAACTGGTCGGAGTTGTTTGGTTTGATTATATAAGTATATTTTGAGTGAGTTTTAAGGTGTCAAAAAAAGTTGGCACATTGGTTGCTTCGTATAAGGTAGATAGCAAAATAGCTATCACTACTTTAAACAGGTGATGCATTTATCTACATAATAATGTGGTTAAAAGTTACACCAAATATAATTAAAACTTTTACAAGGATCAATCACATGCAAGTTTCAGCTAATAGCCAAGTACAAATGCAAGCATACAATAAAACACAACAATTACAGCCTGCAACAGAACAAACGGCTAGCCCTAAAACCCTGCAATCTGATATAGTAAGCTTCTCTCAAGAGGCGATGAGTGCTGCGAGTGCTGATTTACAGCGTGCCGGTGGTACTGTAGTACCTACCAGACCAAAGTAATATTTTAAGGCTTTAAATGATTTTAACTGAGTTTTTTGGGTTGTTCTCACTATCTGCTTTTACGATGTGGGCTTTTTTGATGGTATTCTTTTTCAATGTGTTTGTATACTCATTAGATGTAAAAAGAGGTACAACCCTTTTGCTCAGTTCATTTATTATGATGATATCTTATACGTTGTCTGATTACTTTTATACATGGTTATCTGTGAGGGATTCAGTATATATTGAATGGGCTTTGTACGATATTGTTACTATAGCTGCACTCATGTGTATTTATAAAATAATAAATAAAACAACTCCTTCTTTTTTATATCTAATTATTGGATTGTCTATAAATTCGATTTTTTTCTTTGGTATGTATCTCGATATTTACATTTTTGAGAATCAAGAACCATGGTTTTTCTGGGATGCTTATACGTATACAGTGAACTTTATAGATTTAGTTATGATTGTGGTATTAATTTTAGACCGAGATTTACTTGGTCTTCATAAACTAAAGAACAAATCCCTTAAATATTTCAAATCAAACGATACCCACAAAGTAACCTAGTTTAAAATGTACGTTACTGAAGCCCTAATGGATTATGTAGAAGCTTTCTCTCAATGGGGCTTTCTAATGGCCTTCTTATACTGTTTAGCCTCCAGTATAAATAAAGAAAATAAGTCTCCTGTTTATTTATCTGCGCTTATGCTCTGCTCATATATTTCCAGTGGTTATATAAACTTATTAGAAAATTTATATTTAAGCTGGGCGCTTTATGATTTCATTACAATTTTAGCTCTGTTAACTTTACAGTACTTCAAAGTGCTCCAACGTTCTGCAGCTTTTCACTTCATCATCTTTGCGTTAATAATAAATGCTGTGCTCACCTTAATATTGCATTACGATTTATACGTCTTATATAACTATGAGCCTTGGTGGTATTGGAGTGTTTATTCTGTTGGCGTTAATATGTTCGATGTTTTAATGGTTCTTTCACTAGTATTCAATAAAAACACCATTTTAAAAGAGGTGTTACATTGAACTTTAAAAAGTTGAAAAATATTGAATGAACTTTTAATTAGCCCAACAGTTTCTTTGTACATAGGTGCATTTGTACAATGGGGATTTCTTATGGCTTTTTTGTACTCCCTTGCTCATTCGATTAATAAGCCTAATAAAGAAAGAGTGTGTTTGTCTTTGGTTATGAGTGTTTCATATTCATTTAGTATATTTACAAATATGGATACGGTAACTTATCTAGATTTTTTGTTTTCCGATATTTTAACTCTCCTAGTTATTATTTCCCTTAGGCGGCTCTGGCATGATGGTATTACCTATCTATATATTATTACTGGTTTAGCTATAAACTCAACTCTACATTTTCTCATGCATTACGACATCTATATATCAAATAATACAAGCTACTGGTGGCTTTGGAATGCTTACGCGATAGGGGTCAACGCTGTTGATTTTATAATGGTAGCTATATTTTTTATAAACAAAGATTTTTTAGCTTTAGCTGCAATTAAAACATGGTCCCACAATAGTATTATGAAAAGGAATAATAGTAGTGGCTGACATACTTTGGGCTCTGGTAGATTTAGGGTATAACGTAGCAATACTATTTACATGGTTCTTCCTAATCGCATTTTTATATAATCTATCAGCGAGTATTAATAAAAATGATAAAAGTAGAACGCATCTTTCATTTATAATGATGGTCTCATATATATCTAGTCTTTTTATGGATCCACTTATTGAAAATCCTCATCTAAATTACTTCTATTATGATCTTGCTACTATTAGCGCCCTGATACTTTGGCGATTTATATATAAAAAATTAGTACCAATTGCTTTCTCCTATTTAATTGTAGGTCTTTTTATTAATGCATGTTTATTTTTAGGTATGCACTACGATATTGAAATTGCAGGCACTCTTTACTATTGGTGGTTTTGGACTGTTTATATTTTTGGAATGTATTTTGTCGACTTTACAATGGCATTGGTGTTGATCATAAACAAGGATATTTTAGGTTTGTATAAACTAAAAGGGTGGTTGCGAAATAATAAATTCATAAAGGGGCATGATGGCTGACATACTGTGGGATCTGGTAGCGATTAGAGATTATGTAGGTATTTTTATTACATGGTTCTTTGTAATTGCATTTCTTTATAATTTATCAGCAAGCATAAACAGTCCCTATAAAAATACAATGTACCTTTCTGGTATTATGATGATTTCGTACACCTTAAGTACACTGTTCGATATGGTTATAGTGTCTCACTTAAACTATTTTTACTTCGATATTGCAACTCTAATTATTATTTTTACGTTTAGGTACTACAGTCGAGGCCCAATTCCTAACGCATTTTATTATCTTGTGCTTGGTCTGAGTATTAATGCATCTTTATTTTTAGCTATGCATTACGATATAGAGATTTTAGGTACTCTATATTATTGGTGGTTTTGGAACGTTTATGTATTTGGTATGTACTTTACAGATTTGATAATGCCATTAGCGCTTATCTTTAACAAAGATTTTTTAGGTCTAGTTAAGCTTACTAAATTTTTAACTGAACAATTTAAAAGGTCACGCAATGCTTGATTTTTTATGGCAGCTGGCTAGTTTATACGACTATATAACTATTTTTATTACATGGTCTTTTGTACTCGCTTTTTTATATAATTTGTCTGCAAGCATTAACAAGTCTGACAATAGCTGCACACAGCTTGCATTCATTATGATGGTATCTTACACCTCAAGTATTTTTATGGATCCCTTGAGCAATACACCCCATTTGACCCTTTTTATATTTGATATTATAACTATATTTTTTCTGGTTTTATGGCGGATCTATTTTGGTAAAAACCTCCCTGTAGCCTTTTATTATCTTTTAGTTGGACTTAGCTTTAACGCATTTGTTTTTTTTGGAATGCACTACGACAGTATTGTTTTAGGGAATTTAGATTACTGGTGGTTTTGGGCCTTATATGCAATAGGGCAAATAATTTCTGATCTAATGATGCTTTTAGTTCTCCTAATTAATAAAGACTTTTTAGGTTTGGTTGCATTAAAACGGTATTTACTTAATCGTATAAAAAACATTCATCAAAAGGTTGAATAAAATGGAGGAGCTATTTTGGCAATTAAATTCAGTTAACGAATATTTATTACATGGCTTTTTGTTTTTGCTTTTTTGTTCACTCTATCAGCTGCTATTAACAAGCAAGATAAAGGCCGAGTTCACCTTTCTTTTATTATGATGGCTTCGTATACATTTAGTTTATTTATGGACATAACTACTGCGGCTCCGCATTTAAAGTTATTTATATTTGATGTACTAACAATTGCCGTTATTTTTATTTAGCGTATTTTTTTAGGTCGTAAAATACCGTACGGATTTTATTATCTTATTGTAGGGCTTGCTATCAATGCCTCACTGTTTATGGGTATGTATGTTGATAATACGCTTTATGGCAATTGGGATTTTTGGTGGTTGTGGATGCTGTATGGTTTTCTTATGCCTGTTATTGATATCACTATGGCGCTAATACTAATTATTAATAAAGATTTGCTAAAACTTGTTTGGTTAATTGAAAAATTAAAATCATCATCTACACAAAAGCCGAATTAGCGCATACAAGTTATGTGCTAATTCGGGAAGTGTTATTGGGCACCACAGCCCAGTTTAGTTTTTAGCGCTTTGACAATTACAGGGTCTACAAACTCGCTTACATCACCATTGTGACGTGCTACTTCTTTGACAAGCGTTGATGAAATAAATGAATTTCGCTCTGCGGGTGTTAAAAATACGCTTTCTAAATCAGGGTTTAGGCGGCGGTTCATATTCGCTAATTGAAATTCATAGTCAAAATCAGAGACTGCTCTAATACCGCGAATAAGCACATTAGCATTGTGATCGCGCGCAAGGTCAGCCAATAAACCAGAAAAACCAATGACCTTAACATTATCTAAGTGGTTTAAAATAGTGTTTGCAAGCTCAACACGTTCTTCAAGGCTAAAGCAGGGCTTTTTACTTGGATTATTAGCAACAGCAACTAATACGGTATCAAACATTTTAGCCGCACGTTGAATAAGGTCTGTGTGCCCGTTAGTTAGTGGATCAAAGGTGCCTGGGTAAATTGCAATAACTTTCATAATATTCACTGTTTATTATTTTAGCGCTAGTTTAACAGTGTTTATGCCACAAAGCAGCCTAGCTAAAAAACCATATAAACACTTACTTTTAATAAACAGGTCAGTCCATGGTGGGAGTGTTTTAATGATTCATATTTGTTTATACTGTTTACCTCTTTTGAGTGTAATGTAGCCTATAGATAATTTGAGTATTAGCATATGAATACCAAGGATAAAATAATACACACCAGTATTTTGTTGTTTAACGAAAATGGTGAGCGTGCAATAACGACAAATCATATTGCATCAAACTTAGGGATGAGCCCGGGTAATCTTTATTATCATTTTAAAAATAAAGAAGACATTATCCGTCATATTTTTGCTTTATATCGCGATCATTTAAATACTCACTTTAAACCAATAAATAAAGATGATGATGCATTTAATCATTTAACGGCTTACCTAGATTCGCTATTTGAGCTGATGTGGCGCTATCATTTTTTTTACGACAATCTCGGTGATATTCTCTCTAGAGATGCTGATTTAAAACAAGCTTATATTGATTTTCAACTAGAATTACTAGAGCAAGTTCGTAAAATTATTTTAGGACTTCGCGACAGTGAAATGATTGCTATTGATGAGCAGGATGTCATTGATTTAGCACATACACTAAAGTTAACGGTTAGTTTTTGGACGCCTTATATTAAAGCCCGTAGGCCAAGTGGTACGCTTGCTGAGCAAGATATATATCATGGTATTTTAAAAGTACTTACATTATTTAGAGCGTACAGTACCGATAAGAGCATTGATAAAATGAACCTGCTACGCGAAAAATATACTGAATTAGCACAACAAGCCCCAACTGTTGTTTAGCCTTTGCTCTTGGTTGTTTCCTAGGCGCTGAATTTTTTGCTATAATCCCGCGCCAAATGCCTGGGAGCGCGAATTCCCGCAGTCTAAGAGTGAACTATGCTTAAATTTATCGTCAAACTACATCCTGAAATAGCCATTAAAAGCCGTTCGGTCCGTAAACGCTTTACTAAAGTGTTAGAAAATAACATTAAAATTGTATTGCGACGTGTTGACGAAAAAGTACAAGTAAGAAATAACTGGGATAACATTTCAGTTGTTACGAAACTTGAAGACGCGCAAGTTCGTCTTGATTTTATCGATAGCCTTAAACGCATCCCTGGCATTGTTCAATTTATTGAAGTAACCGAAACACAATTCGAAACTCTTGATGATATCTACCAAAAAACAATAGCGTTAGTTGGTCATACAATTGTAGGTAAAACCTTTTGTGTTCGTGCAAAGCGTATAGGTCAACACGACTTTACCTCAACTGATTTAGAGCGTTATGTTGGTGGTGGATTAAATCAACATATCGAAGGCGCAAGCGTAAAGCTTAGCCGCCCAGAAGTAACAATACGCTTAGAAGTCAAAGATGATAAAGCTTACATTGTTTCGCAAACCCATTTTGGTATGGCTGGTTTTCCGCTGCCAACGCAAGAAGATGTGCTTTCGCTTATGTCGGGTGGTTTTGACTCTGGCGTAGCAAGTTACCAAATGATTCGTAAAGGCGCGCGCACACACTTTTTATTCTTTAATCTAGGTGGCGCAGCGCACGAAATTGGCGTTAAGCAAGCAAGTTACTACTTATGGAAAAAATACAGCTCTACGCATAAAGTTAAATTTGTAACGGTTGATTTTGAACCTGTTGTTGCTGAAATATTAGAAAACGTTGAAAACAGCCAAATGGGTGTTGTACTTAAACGTATGATGATGCGCGCGGGTAGTGTAGTTGCCGAAAAGTTAAACATTCAGGCACTTGTCACTGGTGAAAGTATTGGCCAAGTATCTAGTCAAACATTAGCGAATTTAAGTGTGATTGACCGTGTTACTGAAACACTTATTTTACGTCCGCTTATTCAACACGACAAGCAAGAAATTATTAATATTGCTCGCCAAATTGGTACAGCCGAAATGGCAGAAACAATGCCTGAATACTGTGGTGTTATTTCCAAAAAGCCAACCGTTAAAGCCAAAATAGACGTTATTCTTGGTGAGGAAGAAAAATTCGACTTTGATGTGCTTGATACTGTTGTAAATAATGCACGTATAATGGACGTGCGTGATATTGATGTAGAAGCTAAGCAAGAACTTAAAGAAGCTGAGTCGGTTGCTGATTTACCTATAGGCTCTGTAGTAGTTGATATTCGCTCTCCTGAGGAAGAAGAAGCTGCGCCCTTAGAAATTGATGGTATTGAAGTGGTGCATTTACCGTTTTTCCGTCTGGCGACTAAGTTTGGTGATTTACCAAAAGACACTGACTATTATTTATATTGTGATAGAGGTGTAATGAGCCAACTACAGGCACTTATGCTGCACGAACAGGGCTTTGAAACTGTAAAAGTTTATCGTCCGTAAAGTAAAAAACTTATATAAGCGTGGTTTATACCACGCTTTTTTTTGCCTGAATTTTAGCAAGTAACTCATCATTGTAAGGTGTTGGAATACCGTGGAGTTTACCTTGTTGGCTAATATAGCCACATATAGCTGATATTTCAGTTTCTCTGCTATGCGCTACGTCTTGCTGCATTGAAGAGTAATTGTCAGACGTTAATTCCATTATTTTATAAGCGGTATTAAGTGCTTTAATCAATGGGATATTAAGCCCTTGTACCTTTGCTATATTGCATGCTTCAGTGAGTGCATTAAAAATTATAGCGTTGTACTTAGGTGCGCGTAAATCACCATTTTTTACATTATTTAAGGCGCTTAATGGGTTAATAGCAATATTTACGAGTAGTTTTTCAAAGCGAAGCTGCTGAATGTTATTAGTAAACTTTAGGTTGGGTATTACTTTAAAAATATCAGCTATTGGCGCACTATTTTGAAAAGCTAATTCATTACAATCACCAATAACGCTTTGCCCTTCACCAGTGTGCTGCACAATGTATTGGTTTGATTTAAAGCCCGCTATGCTTGTAGTTAAAAAGTAGAGCGCTTGGTGAGTGCTTAGTTGGCTATTTACCTCATCAACATTACCCATTCCATTATGCGAAAGTACAACAGAGCAATGATTTGGTAAAAGCGGCTTTATTTGTGAAAATGCATCAAGTACTTGAAAGGCTTTAACGGTAAATAAAACAACATCAAATTCAGCTGCTTTATTTAGCTGATTTAATGAAATAAATTGTGCGTCAATTTTTTTAGATGCGCTTTTACCTCGACTATAAAAGCGGGTATTTGTTGGGCTCTTGCGAGTTAAAACACTGACATTATGCGACGCGCTTAGAAAATGGCTAAGTAACAAGCCAATAGCACCATCGCCAACAATTAAAATATTAGCCATATGGATTCTTTTTTCGAGGTGTAAAAATTACTCTAAGTAAAAAGTAGCTTGCAGCACCTGCAAAATCAGCAAAAAAATCACCGAGTGATGCTTGCCTATATGGAAGTGCATCTTGCATTATTTCTATAGAAGCGCCATAACCAGCCAATAAAAGTATTTGCGCATATAGAGGAAGCTTAAACGCTTTATCCATTATTATGGCTAGTATAAAAAAAATCCCAAAATGGGCGACTTTATCAACATGAGGAAATAAATTTACAACGCCACCTTTTACTTCTTTGGCAAATAAAAAGGTAAAAGCTACTATGCTGATTAAAAAAATTGCTTGATAAACACGCCTTGTCACGACAAATCCTAAAATCGCTTAAAAAAGAAACTGGATTATATCAAACTAAATTAGTATCGCACCTGAACAAGATGCAGAAAAATGTAAATATTTATAATTTTAGCGTTATAATTGCGACATAAAATTAAGATTAAATAGTTAGGAGCAAACCAATGCCTTCATTTGATATTGTATCTGAAGTAGAAATGAACGAAGCTAAAAACGCAGTTGATAATGCAAATCGTGAGCTAGAGACCCGCTTTGACTTTAGAGGGGTTGATGCATCTATTGAGCTAAATGATAAAACAATTAAGCTTAAAGCTGAAGCAGACTCTCAGGTTATGCAATTATTTGATATTTTAGCAAGCAAGATATCTAAGCGTGGTATGGATGTATCAAGCTTGGAACTTCAAGATATTAGCCGTGCAGGTAAAAATGTTTTTCGTAATGTGGGCTTAAAACAGGGCATCGAAAAAGATATGGCTAAAAAAGTAGTTAAAGCCATTAAAGACTCTAAAGTTAAAGTTCAAGCTGCTATTCAAGGCGAAGAAGTACGTGTAACGGGTAAAAAACGTGACGATCTTCAAGAGGCTATGCAAGTAGTACGCAGCGCTGAACTAGGTCAGCCTTTTCAGTTTAAAAATTTCCGCGATTAATAAAGCTTTATAAGCTTTGTAATAAAGCGCGCTTTGATTTTTTACTTTTGATTAAAGCCGCTTTATATATTCCCTTCTAAAGACCTTTCTTCGATTGATCCGCTTTTTAGTATTTAAGCTACTATATTTATTACATGTGATTTTTATACAAGGTATTAAATGAAAGCCTATCAATTATTTTTGCTATTTCTGTTAGCTCTATTTACGCAGCCTAGTTTATCAAAAGCAATTGATATTAATATATTGGTTGAAGATGGCTATTTCCCGATTGTTATTGATGCACAAACACAACGGGGGCTTGCACCTGAGTTTATAAAAATATTGAATGACTCACAGAGCGAATTTAACTTTATACTCAATTCCTTACCTGTTAAAAGGCTATCTAAGTCTGTTGAACAGGGGCATTTTGATGTTCTATTCTTAATGGCATTGCAATGGATCCCGCAATCTATGCGCTCGAATGTGATGCAAAGTAGTTTTTATATGATTACAAAAAATGAGTTATATGCGCTTAAAGAAAATGCAATAAATCAAGCTTATTTTAATGATTTACGAGCACTAACAAAAGTAGGGGTTTTAGGCTATTCGTATCACTTTGCTGGCTACAATACTGATGCATATTACTTAAGTGAGGAGCACAGTGTTAGCCTTACTATAGACGAATACAACGTGGTAAAAATGTTGTTACTAAAGCGTGCCAACATTGGCGTACTAAATAGCATTGCGTACCAGTATTTTAAAGACCAAAAAGCTTTCGATATGAGTTTGCTATACAAAAGTGAAATCCCCGATGCCGTTTTCGATACTCACTTTTTAGTTAATACTCAGCAAAGCAAAATATCAGCGTCTAAAATTGATGCTATTCTTAATTCTTCAGCTATTAAGTTCCAGATCAAAAGCCTGCTAAATAAATACGGTGTTTCTTCAAGTTTTAATATTGAGTAATACTTATAGTTAAATTGTTTTAGCTGTATAGACGTCCGTTGACATTTGTAAACAAAATGCTCACAATAGCCGCATATTTTTGAGGTGCTTGCTTAATGCTTATGCATTGGTTTTAAGGTATTGAAACTAACAGCAAGATAATCGGGAAGTTGGTGAGTTTTCATGATGACTACAAGCCCAACACTGCCCCCGCAACGGTAAAGTATTGCATATTTTTATGTGCTTACTGAGTCCGGAGACCGGCCTTGATGCAATCTTACTTACTTAAATCTTTGCGGTGGGCAAAGGTAGGGGACATCATGTTAAACAAAACAACTCTAGGCGTTGCTATTTCTGCTGCGCTTTCATTTTCTGTGTCTGCTGCAGATAATTCAATTGAAAAAATAACCGTTACTGCTAATAAATTTGAGCAATCAATCAATGACGTTTTAGCGAGTGTAAGTGTTATTGAACGCGCTGAAATAGAAGCAAGCAACGTACGCGATTTACCAACCTTATTAAGCACGCGAGTTGGTTTTCAGGTTAATCCAAACGGTGGTTTTGGCCAAAATACAGGTGTGTCACTTCGTGGTACTGGCTCTGGCGATACGCTAATTTTGATTGACGGTGTACGTACGGGTTCTGCAACACTTGGTCAAAAAGCATTAAATAATGTTCCTCTAAATAGTATCGAACGCATCGAAATTATTAAGGGCTCTCGCGCGGCTGTTTACGGCTCTGATGCACTTGCTGGCGTAATCAACATTATAACGCGTGAATCAGATAACTTATCTTTGAGTGCTACGTTTGGTTCTGATTCTTATCAAAATTATCAAGTGGCAGGCTCTGTAAAATCAGGCGATATAACAACAGCATTTAATGCAGGATTTGAAAAAACAGATAACTTTGATGTACTGCAAGGCGTAGCACCCGATGAAGATGGCTATGAAAATAAAAATCTTGGTTTTAAAGTAAATTATTCTGATGCACACTACGGCGACTTTAAGTTATTAGGTCAATACAGTGAAGGTTTCGCAGATTACGACAGTCGCTTTAGTCCAGCCGACAGTACGATTGAACGAGATGATTTTAAAAACTACCAGCTTTCTGCAGGTTGGAGTAAAAACTACACTAATCAAACGCACAGTATTGATTTAGCGCTAGCAACGGATGATTCAGACAATACATATGTCGATTTTTCAGTTGGACCAACAACAAGTACTTTTATAACTAAACGCACACAGGTTGATTATAACGGCCAATACCTACTATCTGATGAGCTTAACATTAGTGGTGGTGTTAACTGGTACAACGATGATGTATCTCATAGTTCGCAACTATTTGTTGAAGACAGCCGAGATGTACTTGCTGTGTTTGTAGGTGCTTACTACGATGCAGATAAAGTATTGGCTAATTTAACTGTTCGCCAAGATGATGACGAGCAATTTGGCGACGAAACAACGTATACAGCTGCTGCAGGTTACCATTTATCTGAAGATGCAACATTTCGTATAAGCCAAAGTACTGGCTTTAAAGCCCCTACATTTAACGATTTATATTTCCCACTTTATGGTAACCCTGATTTACAGCCTGAAAAATCAGTAAACCGTGAGTTAGGTTTGAGTGTGGACTTTGATATTGCGCAAGTTGATGTTGCAATATTTAGAAACGATATTGAAGATAAAATTGATTACGATGCAAACTTTGCATTAGCTAATATCGATGAAGCACGTTATGAAGGGGTTGAATTTAGCTTATCTCAGCAGTTTTTTGGTTTTGATAGCAACCTTAACTTTGCTTATTTAAGTGCAGAAGACGAAGAAACGGGCGCAGAGTTACGTAATGTTGCTAAACGCACATTTAACTGGGAACTTGCAAAACAGTTTGGTGCTTTTGATGCAAGGTTAGACATGCAATACCGTAGCGACCGAGAAGGTGCAGTAACGCGTTTAGGCTCTTACACGCTGTGGAATTTAGCGGGTAATTACCAAGTAAATGAACACATTGAGATTTCGCTTCGTGTAGAAAACTTATTTGATAAAGAGTATAACGCGGTTGACTCAAACGCTGATTTTACAACGGGTCAAGTGTATTACTACAACACACCAGAGCGCCGCTTTTTTGCAGGCGCAAGTTACCAGTTTTAATCGCTTTCAATAGTTAAAGAGTAAAAAAGACAAAAGCCCGATTTAAATCGGGCTTTTTACTATGCGACTAAACTTAGTTACTCAGTTAAAAACTCTTTAAATACGGTTTCAAACTTATGTAATTTAGGTGCGATTAAAATACTGCAGTAACCCTGCTGTGGGTTTTCGTTATAGTAATCTTGATGGTAATGCTCTGCTGGATAGTATGTAGTAGCAGGGCTGACTTCTGTCACAATTGGCTCACTCACATGGCTTTGCAGTTGAGCTATCATTTCATTGGTTTGCTTTAGCTGAGCTTCATCGTGATAGTAAACAACGCTTCTATACTGTGTGCCTATGTCGTTACCTTGTCGATTCAGCTGTGTTGCATCATGCAAAGTGAAAAACATTGCCAGCAGTGTTTCAAAGCTAACGACAGTTGCGTCAAATTCAATCTTAACAACCTCAGCGTGCCCTGTTGTGCCAGAGCATACAGAATTATAGGTTGGGGCGTCGGTTTCGCCGCCTGTATAGCCAGAACTCACATCTAATACGCCATTTACACGTCTAAATGCAGCATCTATACACCAAAAACAGCCGCCACCAAATGTTGCTACTTGCGTTGTTGAGCTCATAAGTATTCCTAAAATGTATATGGAGTTTAAAGGCGAGCATAAATTGTATGCGCCGCAACAACAAGGTTACGGCGCAATAAAGAGATTAGATCTCTTCTAAAGGCTTTTCTGTGGCTTGTTTATCTAGTTTTTGCTGTAAAAACTCAGGAGACTGCGTATTACGTGCTAATGCATAATAAGCCGCTGGTACTACAAAAAGAGTTAATAAAGTTGATACTATTACCCCTGTGAATATTACAACACCAATTACCATACGACTTTCTGCACCAGGCCCAGAGGCGAGTACCAATGGTACTGAACTCATAACAGTTGTGAGTGAAGTCATAATAATTGGACGTAAGCGTTGAGTCGCTGCTTGCAATATCGCTTCGCTAAACTCAATGCCTTTATCGCGTAATTGGTTAGTAAATTCGACGATGAGTATACCGTTTTTAGCACTTAACCCTATGAGCATGACAATACCTATTTGGCTGTAAATATTTAAGGTAAGCCCTGTAGCCCAAAGCCCGAACATAGCACCCATTAAACCAAGTGGTACTGTAAGCATAATTACAAATGGATGCATAAAGCTTTCAAACTGCGCGGCAAGTACCAAAAAGGTAACCGTGAGTGCAAGTATAAATACGTAGGTCATTGCTGAAGCACCTTCGTAATATAACTGCGATTCACCTTTGTAATCTATTGCGCCATCTATATCGTTTTCTTCAGCTGCTACTTCATTTAAAAAGTTAAGTGCTTGTTCTAATGTATACCCTTCAGCTAAATTAGCACTAAGCGTAATTGCACGCATACGGTTATATCGGTTCAAGCGAGATGCAGTTGCTTCTTCTTTTAAACTAATAAGGCTATCAAGCGGCACTAGTTCGCCACTACGCGATTTAAGATAGATATTTGAGATGTCTGTAGGGTTCGTAAAGTCTTCTTTTGTACCCTTTAAAATTACATCGTACTCTTCACCACGATCAATAAAAGTAGTAACACGGCGTTGACCCAACATTGTTTCAAGAGTGGTACCAACATCAGATACTGATACACCTAAATCAGCCGCTTTGTTTTTATCAATACTGACTAAAAACTGCGGGAAGGTTTCTTTGTAATCGTGATCCAGTTTTAACAACCCTGGATTTTCTTCTGCGCGTTTAATAATACGGTCGCGCCAATCAGCAAGTTGCTCATAGTCGTTACCTTGCAGTACAAACTCAAGAGGTTGAGATATACCTCTACCGCCAATGCCTCGTCGCATAATGGCAAATGCGCGTACGTCAGTAACTTCCTGCATTTTACCGCTTATCTCGCCCATTACTTCCCATGTTGAACGCTTGCGTTTATCCCAATCAGCCATCCCAACAATTGCTACACCACCGCTGCTACCAAAACCAGGCACTCGCACAAGTACACGACTTAATTCGCCAGCTTCAGAGTAGGGGATAAGGCGTTCTTCAATTTTAGCCATATTGGCTGCATTATTTTCGTAACTAGCGCCTTCAGGTCCATTCATAAGTATAAAGAAAGTACCGCGGTCTTCTTTAGGTGTAAGCTCAGACGGCACTTGTAAAAAGAGTGAGTAACTAACAAAACCTGCAAGCAACAAGCTCACCATTAAACCCCATTTTCGGGTCATGTTAGTCGTTAATGAATTACGGTAACTCGATTCTATTTTTGTAAATTGACGGTCCATCCATTGGCTAAATTTATTTGGCTTGTCAGATACTTTAAGTACTTTAGAACAAAGTGCAGGTGCAAGTGTCAATGCAGTAACGCTTGAGAAAAATACAGCTGCACTTACTGCCATTGCAAATTCAGTAAATAATGCACCTATACGGCCATCCATAAATACTAATGGTACAAACACAGATATAAGTACAAGGGTAGTTGCTACAATAGCAAAACCAACTTCACGTGCACCTCGGTATGCAGCCAGTAGTGGTGGTTCGCCTAATTCGATACGGCGGTGAATGTTTTCAAGCATTACGATGGCATCATCAACAACTAAACCAATGGCAAGCACCAAGGCAAGTAAAGTTAGTAAGTTAATTGAGTAGCCCATTGCTAGTAAAAACATAAAGCTACTAACTAACGCTACAGGTACAGTTACCGCAGGAATGAGCGTGGCGCGTATATTACCTAAAAACAAAAATATAACTAAAACAACTAACCCCATCGAAACAGCGAGGGTGCTATATACTTCACTTATCGACTCCTTAATAAATACAGATGAGTCGTAACTATCTTGAATAGTTGTCCCTTCTGGCAAGTTGCGCTTTATTTTTTCAAGTTCACTACGTGCGTTATCTACTACGGTTAACGTGTTAGCTTTGGCTTGTTTTACAATGCCTAAACCAATCATATTACGACCATTGCCACGAAATAAACTTTCGTCATCTTCAGCTTCTAGGCGTACATCGGCAACTTCCCCTAGACGCACTAAATAACCTTCTTCACCTCGTTTTATTACAAGGTTATTAAAGTCGCGCTGATCTTTGTAACTACGCGCTGTACGTACTGTAAAGTCACGGTCGATAGATTCTATTTGGCCGGCTGGTAACTCAACGTTTTCAGTACGTAATGTGTTTTCTATATCGCTTGAGGTAATACCTCGTGCAGCCATTGCTTGGCGGTTTAGCCAAATTTTCATGGCGTATTTACGCTCGCCACCAATACGTACGTTAGATACGCCATCAACAACCGCTAAGCGGTCTACTATAAAACGTTGGGCATAGTCAGATAGTTGCAATGAGTCCATTTTATCGCTGTTTAATACAAACCATACGATTGGGCTTTCATCACTATTCGATTTAGACACTTCTGGTGGACGTACCTGGTC
This sequence comes from Pseudoalteromonas sp. EB27, assembly GCF_001974875.1. Taxonomy (GTDB): domain Bacteria; phylum Pseudomonadota; class Gammaproteobacteria; order Enterobacterales; family Alteromonadaceae; genus Pseudoalteromonas. Next base: position 211,201 of record NZ_MTQD01000001.1, on the reverse strand, counting down.
TGGTAAACTGTCTAGTGCGCGCGCTACACGTTCGCGTACATCGTTAGATGCCGCATCTATGTCACGGTTAATATCAAACTCGATAGTAATATTAGAACGACCATTTTGGCTCGATGAATTAATACTTTTAATACCCTCAATACCCGAAATTCGATTTTCTATTATTTGCGTAATTTTGGTTTCTATAATTTCGGCTGAAGCACCTGTGTATTCAGTGCTGATATTTACAATGGGCGTTTCAATATCAGGATATTCACGAAGTGGCAACATTGTAAATGCCACCAATCCAAAAGTAAGAAGAAGTAAATTAATTACAATGGCAAAAACGGGGCGCTTGACGCTAGTATCTGTAATTTTCACGTATTACCCCTTTACGCTTACTTTACTTCCAGAGCGAATTTTTATTAGCCCTTCAGTAACAACTTGCTCGCCATCGGTTAAGCCTTCGTCTATAGCAACCCAACCATTATTCCTGCCAGCAACATGCACTTCAATTCTATTGGCTATTCCATCTTGAATTTGAAAAACAAAGTGTTTGTCCTGCAAAGGTATAACTGCTTTTTCTGGCACCATTAAAGCTTGGTTGCTGCTTAGCTCAAGTGCTGTATTTAATAACATACCAGGGCGAAGTAATCCTGATTTATTAGCAAAACTTGCTGTTACTTCAACACTGCGTGTAACCGAATCAATACGCGAGCTAATATGCGTTACCTTGCCGTTAAATGTTTGTTCTGGGTAGGCATCGTTTTGGGTAAGTACTTTCATGCCCATACTTAATTGTGCTAAATATTTTTCAGGTACTTTAAAGTCAACTTTAATAATACTAATATCATCAAGTGTTGTGATTATTGTTGTATTACTTACGTAGGCACCTATTGATATTTCACGCTTACCTAACAGGCCTGAAAACGGAGCACTAATAGTCATCTCGTTTAATTTAGTTTTAGCGCTTTCTAGTTGAGCCTCTGTTGCATCAACCCGAGATAATTGCTCTTCAAGTAACGATTTTGCCGTTGATTGGGAGCGAGAAAGTTCGGTTAGGCGATCTAACTGGCGCTTTTCTTCACGTAAGTTAATGCCAAGCTCTTTAACCGCAATTTCTTCTTGTTGGCTTTGTAGCTGTACTAGTTTTTGTCCTTTACTGACTAAGTCGCCGTCTTTAAAATATATATCTGTGACATAATCGTTTTGCGCACTTTTTATATAGATAGCTTGGTTTGCACGCGCGCTACCGATAGCTTCTATCATCACAGCATTTTCCTGTGAAGTAACAGTATGAGCAGTTACCTGAGTAGACATTTGTGATGAATCGGCCTGTTCGCCGTGGCTAGCGGGTAGATATAAATAAACGCTAAATATTAGAAGTAACGTAATAATAAATGGAAAAAGTGCTTTACCTGATTGTCTTGAGTACATTGATTTCATACCTGAAAATGAATTGTAAGTATTGTACGAAATAAGACCGGGAAAAGACGGTTATGTGTCTCATAAATTTGTGCGTTAAGCGTAAAAGTAAATAAGATTTATTCATTGTTCCTATTTTGTTGAGGTAAAAGCGGTAATGTATGAAATTTAAAACTACCTGTAACTTATGTATAACAACAAGAAAGGTCATAATTTGGGCCATTATTATGTTTGTTTTTTATATGGTGTTTTACCAATATGGATAAATCTAACAATGTCATTAAGTTTCGAGCACAAGGTGCGCGAAACGCAATTGAGGTGCTCGCTGTAGGTGCTATAGGCTTAGCTTTTATTATGTTATTCAATATACTAAGGCCAGGTGAAATTAGCATCCTTGAAGTGTTTTTAGTTAGTTTGTGCCTTGCTGCTATTTTTATTGGCTTTTTGAAAACCCAAGAGCCATATCATAGTCTTATTTTAAGTGAGTCGGAGCTTGTTTATTGCCATAAGTACGGGGCTTGGTGTATGCCGAATAGTAACTTTCATCACAGTGGTATACCCAAAGTAGAAGATGGCTTTGATTATTTAGAATTAAATGCAGTTGGTGTTAAGGTAAACGACATAGACGAGTTTTTAACAAGCATAGCGCCTAGAATTGCAGGAAAATTATTAATAGAGCAGCGTAACTTATTCATGCAAGTTGTTCAAAAACATTGCAAAAATGGCAATTGCCCATCAGAATGGCTAATAGAAGATACACATTACACATCCCATAAAGGGATAAGCTATACTGGTCTTATAGCTATGTTTGCTAACAGGACTAAGCACCTTCGACTGTTAACCGGTTACGATTTATTATTGCCAGCCAGTGTGTTGGATAGAGATATCTGGACATTTAGTGCTAACTTAAATAAATGGAAGCGCGAGCCTAGTCAGTTTATAGCGTCGCAAATTAATAATTAAGCTGCGACTGTAGGAAAGAAAAATGAGCCAAGACAGAGCCTTTTTAAAAAGTGGTCGAAACACCATAATACATAAAGATAAAAAGCACGATTTAGTAATTGTAAACTCTGAAATTCATCCCAAAATTAAAGTGACTCAGCATGGCTTAGAGCCATTTAAAGAAGAGTTACCTAAAAACCGCCGTGACGCAAAAGAACGTTATTTAGAGATGGTTTATGTGAGTAGCGCTGATGTATTCGGCGAAGAAAAACAATTACTGTTTATTCAAGCTTTAGATGGGCGTGAATACAAAGTAGATTACAGTAAAATAGGTACAAAGTTGTTTGTACGCATTCATCAAGATACATATATGTAGTACTTTAATGGCATCTTTATTGCTTATGATTACACTATAGTAATTATTTGACATAATAAGGTGCTGCGTATGAAAGCGTTTGCTTTAATCCCCCTCATTTCTTGTGGTTTGCTGAGTGCGTGTGGAGGCGGTGGCGGTGATAGCGATAATACAGTTGTAGAAACGTCTGTTAATGCTGGAACCGATTTACAAATTATCGAAAAAACTGAATTTACCATCACAGCACAAGGTTCCCCTGCGGATGGTACGTTTTCATGGCAACAGGTTAGCGGCCCAAGCTTAGAAGGTTTTCCGCTTGATGGCGCAGAGCAAACACTTACAGCCCCTGACGTAAAAGCTGACAGCGAAATTATCTTAAGAGTGAGCTACGAAAGTACGGGTAGCAGTGCTGTTAGTGATGATATTACAATTTCGGTTAGCTCTAATAATCAGCTTCCTTTAGCCGTTGTTACCCAAACCTTACCAGAAACACTCCCTTCTGTTTACAATGATACAGTGACTTTGAGCGCCCTTGAGTCGAGCGATCCTGATGATAATGGCCAAATTGATAGTTATTTGTGGCAACTGCTATCAGGTCCTGATTTAGATATTGCGAGCTTTAACGAGTCAACTCTTAGCTTTTCTCATCCATTACTAGAAAGTAACGTAAATTTATCTTGGCAGCTAACAGTCACTGATGATGAAGGCGGTGAGGCGAGTACTCAATATTCAATGACACTTAATAAAACAAATGAACTAGTGGATGCAAATGCAGGCGCTGATCAAAATGTCGAAGAGTTTGAAGAAGTAACGCTTGATGCAACGAATAGCGAAACTGTCACCGATACGTATCAGTGTAAATGGCAACAACTTACCGGTAATAGCGAAACATTAAGTAATAGCGACCAATGTACAACGACATTTTTTGCCTCTGATGTAGATACTGAATCCACGTTGAGCTTTGAAGTAACGGTAACCGACTCAAAAGGACGCACCGATACAGATTCTTTATTTGTTGATGTTACACCCAAGGCGTTAGGGCTTATAAACGACAGCGGTATAGGTGAGTGTTATAACAACACCCAACGAATTAACTGTGAAAGCGATGACTTTCCAGCGCAAGATGCTGAGCTTGGACGCGATAGCTATGCAAACCGCTTAGATAAGGTTGGCAAAGGCAATTTAGCGTTTGACTACACTAAACTTAATCAGTTTGCTGATGAAGTTGGTAATGATAGTAGTGACTTTACCTGTATACGCGATAATGTTACTGGACTTGTATGGGAAGTAAAAAGTGAATCCTCAGGAGTATTACCAAATACAAGTTTGCGTGAGGGGCAAAATCATTACTTTTGGGATGTAGGGAATACTACTTTTACCGATATCAGTACAGCCAATTCAACTTGTCCGGATGATACGAGTTGTGGAGTACAAAGTTATATAAACGAAGTGAATAACTTAGATTTTTGTGGTGGTACAAACTGGCGGTTACCTACTTATACAGAGCTTTTAGGTTTAATTGATTACGGTAAACAAGGGCAAAGCATATTAATTGATGAGGCATTTTTTCCTAATATGCCCAGTGAAAGTGCATTAAGCCATTTACGTTACTGGACCTCACAAACCGCAGCCGATGGTACCAGTTTATCGCAAGCGTATATCATTGACATGAGTGATGGTAACGATCTTGCTTATCCAAAAGAAAATACCGCGTATGTTCGTTTAGTTAGAAGCCGTTAGGAGAAAATAATGAGATTAAAATTACTCTATGCACTAGCAACTATAAGCTTGAGCTTTAATATTGCAGCGGCGCAAACGTGCTACGACGGTGCAGATACCACAACACCGACAGATAGATTTACTATAAATACAGATGGCACAGTGTCTGATACCGAAACAGGCCTTATGTGGCAACGCTGTAGTTATGGGCAAACTTATAATACAGAGACCCAGCTTTGTGAAGGCTCTACACCTTCTCTTACTTGGCAAGAAGCACTACGCGGTGCTAATAATGATACAACCGCAGATTACGATGATTGGCAAATGCCTAACATTAAAGAGCTTGCGAGTATTTTAGAGCACAGTTGTACCGAGCCGAGCATTAATGAAGAGGTGTTTTTTGGTACTAAGCTTCAAAACTATTGGTCAAATACATCGGGTGTTAGCACGATGAGCTCAGCGTGGGTTTATCAATTTGATAGTGGGCTTAATAGCTTACATGCCAAAACCAGTAATGTGTATTTACGGTTAGTGCGCTACGAAGAGTAAAATGCATACTAAGATTAGACAGACAAAAGTGCAGCCTTAAAACCGCTGCATTTTTTTGTTTTACATAAATTTACGTTATTTCAATAATAAAGCGCTTACAACGTTGTCACTTAGCGCGTTTTTTTGCCATTATAGGCCGTGATTTAATTACGAAGGAACATCACGGTGTATTTAAGCTATTTTGGCCTGAATGAAAAACCTTTTTCAATTTCGCCCAACCCTCATTACTTATTTTTAAGTGAACGACATAAAGAAGCCTTAGCACACCTTACCTATGGATTAGGTGAAGACGGTGGTTTTGTATTATTAACAGGCGAAGTGGGTACAGGTAAAACTACAATTACCCGCAGTATGTTAGAGCAGTTACCTGAAAACACGCAAGTAGCTATGATCCATAACCCAGCACTTTCAGAGCTAGAGTTATTAGCCAGTATTTGTGATGAGCTCAACATTAGTTATGATGCTAATAATGCAACGCTTAAAAGTCTTACCGATATTATAAAAAAGCATTTAGAGACCAATAATAAATCGGGTGGGCATACCATTCTTATAATTGATGAAGCGCAGTTACTTGCCCCTAATGTGCTTGAACAATTACGCTTGTTGACAAATATAGAAACCGATCATAAAAAATTATTACAAATAGTATTGGTTGGGCAACCTGAGCTACAAGAGCTTTTAAAGCGCAATGAATTAAGGCAACTCGCCCAGAGAATAACAGCTCGTTACCATTTATTACCACTTACGCAAGGCCAAACAGTAGCTTACATAAAGCACCGTTTACATGTTGCAGGATGTGATAAAGGAATTTTTTCGATGGATGCTATGCAAGCTGTTCATCAATTAACCGGTGGTGTGCCACGATTAATGAACTTGGTCTGTGAGCGAGCTTTGGTAGGCACTTTTGCAAAGCAGCAGTTGATAGTTGATAGCGATATAATAAAAAAATCAGCACATGAGTCATTACCCATGGATTTTGTAGCGCCCGTTAATGAGGCTAACAAAGCAACGTCACTAGTACCATATAGCCTTGCATTCGCTGCTTTATTTGCCGTAGGCATTGGGCTTTCATTTATTTTATAGTTAGGTAAGTTATGTCTTATTTATTAGATGCGCTAAAGCAGTCACAGCAATCAGATATGAGTGCTGAGCAATACGACTTACAATCAGAGCAGTTAAAGCAACAGCAAGCACTTAAGCGTTATAGACGATTAGCGCTAGTATTTGGTACAAGCTTAGCTGCTTTTATTGCGGTAGCTGGTGGGTTTACTACGGGTAAGTGGTTTCAAGGTACTACTTTATTAAACATATCGGAGCCCGCTGTAATTAAGGTGGTTGAAAGTGAAAAATCGTCACCTAAAGAAGAAGTTAAAGAGGTAGATGTTGAAGTTGAAAAACAGCAAATAGCTAAGTTAGAGCCTGCTAAAGTAGCTCCAACAAATATAGCAACGATTGAAGGACAACTTGTACATGTGCAAACACCTAATGGTGTACAGCAAATGTTATTAACGCCTAATGGGCAATATATTCCTATGCCATCAAGTCAGGGCGGGAATGCAGCAGGCTATAATCAGCAGAGCGTGCAGCAAGTAATGCCAGTTCAAAATTATAATCAGCCAGTATTTAATCCACAAAGTAATTACAATCCAAATAATATGCAGAACGCTTCGGTATTTGGGCAAAGTCAAAATACAGCATCAGCTCAACTAGATATGAGTAAATATAAAGTCCTGGGTAAGCCAATTAATGGTAGCAACCAATCTCAATTGATGAGCGATCCTGAACTTGATGAGGTGCCTACAACACTTAAAAATGCGTTTGCTCAAGCTATACAAGACGTCGAAAAGAATCAAGATTATGAAGTTACACAAGCATCAAAAACGTCATCACGTGTTGAGCCTGTAGAATTGCTACCTGATGGTTTGCAATCAATGTTGCCTAGTATTAAATATCAAGCACATATATATTCATCGAGTGCTGATAAGCGTTGGATCAAGCTAAATGGCCGAGAGCTACATGAAGGTGAGAGCATTGGCGCTTTAACTGTAAGAGAGATTACACCTGAACAAAGTGTACTTGATTTTGATGGTTATGAGTTTAGCTTAAAAGCTTTGCAAGATTGGCCAGAGTAAGCACTTAGCTATTTAATTGAGAGCTCGGTAGAATGTTGGGCTCTCAATATTGCTTAGGATAATATTGAGTTTTTATAAAAACGTTCTAAATCAATATTATACTCTTTAGGTTTCACCGCTGATTCAAGGGTATCTAGGGTTTTTTTATTAGATAAATCGATATCTTTTATCTCTGTATAGCGACTATGTTTGGCGCTGTAAAATGTTTTAACAATAGGCTTTAGTGGTGTACTTGGGTTACTCTCGGTCACTAAGCCAACTTTTTGACTCGATAACCTAACAAGCGTTCCTACTGGGTGAATACCAATACATTGAATAAACTTATTAAGCAGCACAGGATCGAAGCTATCTGGGCACCCATCTTTTAGTATTTTAAACGCTTTTATTGGCTCCATGCCTGCCTTGTAAACACGCTCTGCAGTGAGTGCATCATACACATCTACAATTGACGCCATACGTACGTATTGGCTTATTTCGTCGCCCTTTTTACCAAATGGGTAGCCTTTACCATCAAGCCTTTCATGATGCATACCAGCAATATCAACAGCGATACCTGTTAAGCCGGACTCTTCTAAAATTTCTTTACTGAAAAGCGAGTGCAATTTCATTATTTTAAATTCTTCATCAGTAAAGCGACCAGGTTTATTCAGTATTTCATCTGGAATTTTTATTTTTCCAATGTCATGTAAAAGTGCGCCTGTAGTCAGCTCAATGATAATGTTTTTTTCTACACTTAAATGCTTAGCGAAGATCCCCATTAGTATCGATACATTAATAGAGTGCTCAAGTAGGTAGGCATCTTTTTGGCGCATTTGAGTAAGGCAGGCTAGGGCATCTTGGTTTCTAAAAACAGAGTCCATAAAGCCACTTGCCAGCTCTTTAAATGGCGCAATATCTATATCGCGGCCTGCTTTTATATCTTTAAATGCTTTTATTTGTAGCGTTTTAGCTTCGTCATACAGCTTTTTTGCCTTTCCCATTTCTTGTTCGGCACTGTGTGTTTTTTGCCAAGGGTCGCGCTTTATTTTTGTTGTAGGTGTCGCAATTGGATCTTTTTCGGGGACTGTATCAATGAGGGTTTTATCAGGGTCGATTTCTATTTCTAGAATGCCTGCTTTTATCAGGTTGTTAATACCTGCCTGAGTTTTAACCCAGCCTTGATTTTTAATTTTGATACTACCAGTTTGCTTGGTAACACTTTGTACAAACATACCTGGGAGTAGCTGACTAACGGGAATTATTTTCAAATTTACTGCTTCTGTTACTAATCTTTAACTAACTTAACAAAAACATACGTTACTACCTAATAAAAAAGGCACTTTTCAGTGCCTTTTTTTATTTTTTATTTAAAATACATTAGCTTAATTATTCATCATCTTCAACAAGCGTCATTAGTGATGTGTTACCACCTGATGCTGTTGTATCAATACTGATTGTTTTTTCAGTAATAAGACGTTTAATCAGTGTATCGTAATACTCAGAACTAATTACTGGTAAAATTGCGCCTTTACGCTGTGCAAGCTGTTGGCTAAAGTAGCCTAAGCGAGACGAGCGAGCAGCAACTACCGCACCGGCTAAGTGAGGGTGGGCCAAAATAGCTTGTAGCTGGTTAGGTTTAGCTACTTGGAAAACACCTTCAGCAACACCTGTAGAGATAAATTTATCTTTAAAGGCAACGGCTTCATCATAAAACAGCTCAGACGCTACTGTAATTACCGTATTACCAGCGGCAATAGCAGTAATGATAGACAATGCCCAGAAGTTAAATGATGTACTCTTATCTGCATAACACACTACACAACCACGTGCTTCTAGATGAAGTGTATTAGACTCACCCGTTGGCCCAGGCAGGGTAGTAAACTTACGCATGTGCTTTTCAAGGCGGTTAAGCTGTGCACGTGCTTCTGATAGTGTTAATGCTAAATCGTCTGCTAAATCGTCGATAATTTCTACCGTCGCGATTTTAGCAAGCAACTGACGTACAGCCGAAACACGGTCGTTTAGTGGTGTTGCGCGCCAGATTTTTTCATCGCGCATTGAGTTCGTCATTAGCTTTTGAACTTGTTCATTCGCACCGCTGTAGTGGTGTAAATCAAGCTCATCTGGCGTCAGGTTAGTCATTTGTACGTTATCTGGTGATGCTTTTTCTTTTACTAAACGTTGTAGGTAGTTAGGGCCACCGGCTTTAGGGCCAGTACCTGATAAACCACGGCCACCAAACGGTTGCACACCAACAATTGCACCAATCATGTTGCGGTTAATGTAAACATTACCTGCACGTGACATTTTAGCAAGGTACTCACAACGCTCTTCAATACGTGAATGAACACCCATTGTCAGACCATAGCCCGTGTTATTTATTTGATCCATCACATCATCAAGTTCATTCGACTTAAAGCGAACAATATGTACACATGGGCCAAACACTTCACGTTTGAGTACTGATAAGTCTTCGATTTCGTATAAGCGAGGGGCAAAAAAGTATGCGCCATTTTGAGTGTTATCAGGGATTTTACACTCGTAATGAAGTATAGAATTACCTTTTAAGTACTCAACGTGTTCATTTAAGTTTTTAAGTGCTTTTTCATCAATTACAGGACCAACATCAGTTGATAGTAACGCTGGGTCGCCAATGTGTAACTCAGCTAGAGCACCTTTGAGCATTTCAATAATGCCATCAGCTACGTCATCTTGAATGAATAAAACACGAAGGGCAGAACAACGTTGGCCAGCACTTTGAAAACCAGAACTGATCACATCGTCAACTACTTGCTCAGGAAGGGCCGTTGAGTCAACAATCATACAGTTTTGGCCACCTGTTTCTGCAATTAACGGTACTTGTATATCGTTACGTGCAGCAAGTGTTTGAGAAATTAATGTGCCTGTTTCAGTAGAACCTGTAAACATAACCGCTTGAATGCGCTCATCAGGAACGATTGTTTTACCTACTTCAGAACCACGAGCAATAACCGGTTGAACAACATGCTCAGGTAAACCAACAGACAGCATTAGTTCAATAGCACGAAGGGCGATTAAACTTGTTTGCTCAGCAGGCTTAGCAATTACAGTGTTACCTGTAACAATCGCAGCAGCAACTTGACCTAAGAATATTGCAAGCGGGAAGTTCCACGGGCTAATACATAAAATAACGCCACGGGCTTCAAAACGCTCATCTTTAGATAACTCTTCAGCGCGCGCTGCGTAGTAACGACAAAAATCAACCGCTTCACGTACTTCATCAATACCATCTTGCGCTACTTTACCCGCTTCTTTAATACAGATAGCGACTAGTTCATCATGATGGCGCTCTAAAATATCAGCAACGCGGCGCAGTAAATTAGCACGGTCTTTTACAGGTGTTTGTGACCATGATTCAAGTGCAGCTTCAGCATTCGCCAGTAATACTTTCATCTCTTCGCCAGTTTGCAATTTAACGTGGCCGATGATTTCTTTGTGATTTGCTGGGTTTTTAACAGCCAATGAGCCTTCTGGTACTTGGCTTTGCTCAATTAAGTGTTCGTTAAACCATGTTTCAAGATTCTCTTTGAAAGGGGTAATAACGTTAATATCGGTTAAATCCATGCCTTTAGAATTAGCACGTTCTTCACCGTATAAATCAATCGGCATTCTGATTTGCGTATTGTACTTATTACGCAAGCCTTGCAGTGTTTCTACAGGGTCTGGTAGTAATGATTCAACAGGTTTTGTTGTATCCACAATGGCGTTTACAAATGATGAGTTAGCACCATTTTCTAACAAACGACGAACAAGGTAAGCAAGTAGGTCTTCGTGTTGACCAACGGGTGCATATACACGACATTGAATTTTTTCTTCGTTAACGATTTGGTCGAATAATGATTCACCCATACCGTGCAAACGTTGAAATTCAAAACCTGTGTTGTCGCCTTTCGCTACTTCTAAAATAGTCGCAGCAGTGTAAGCGTTATGTGTAGCAAATTGCGGATAAAGCACGTCGCGCGCTTCAAGCATTTTAATTGCACATGCTTTGTAAGAAACATCGGTTGTTGCTTTACGAGTAAATACAGGGAAATGCTCTAAACCATCTTGTTGTGTGGTTTTGATTTCTGTATCCCAGTATGCGCCTTTAACTAAACGTACCATCATCTTACGACCAACACGGGTTGCAAGGTCTGTTAGCCATTCAATTACAAAAATAGCGCGTTTTTGATACGCTTGAACCGCTAAGCCAAATCCTTGCCAATCACCAAGATCTTCATCACTAAATACCGCTTCAATTACATCTAGAGAAATATCTAAACGGTCAGCTTCTTCAGCATCAACAGTAAAGCCGATATCGTATTTCTTAGCGGCAAGCGCAAGCTCTTTTAACTTTGGTACAATTTCTTCCATCACACGGTCTTTATGAGTGAACTCATAACGTGGATGAATAGCAGAAAGCTTAACTGAAATGCCAGGGCTCTTAATTGGACCACGACCATTGGCCGCTTTACCAATAGAGTGTATAGCGTTCATGTAGCTGTCAAAGTAACGCTTCGCATCTTTCATTGTGCGCGCGCCTTCACCTAGCATATCGTAAGAATATACATAACCTTTTTGCTCTGTATCGGCAGCACGTTCAATTGCTTCGTCAATGGTACGACCCATAACGAATTGCTTACCCATAATTTTCATAGCAAAATTTACAGACTTACGAATAACTGGCTCACCTAAACGACCAATGGTCTTTTTAAGCATACCGAACTGTTGTTCTTTCGTTTTGTCAGTGTAGTTAACCATTTTACCGGTAACTAATAATCCCCAAGAAGACGCGTTTACAAATAAAGAATCGCTACTTCCTAAATGAGAGCTCCAATCACCTTTCGCTAACTTGTCGCGAATCAGTACATCTTGAGTTGCTTTGTCTGGTACACGAAGCAGTGCTTCGGCCAAACACATTAATACAACGCCTTCTTCACTTGAAAGTGAAAATTCATTTAAAAGCGCATCAACACCGCCTTGCCCATCTTGCTCTTTACGAATGTTTAAAACAATCTGGCGGGCTCTTTCCCAGGCACGACTTCGTGCTTTTACGCCTACTTCTGCAAGCGGTAAAATATGATCAATAACCGCATTTTCATCTATGCGGTAGAAGTCACGGATTCTTTGTCTAATAGGACAAATCGTTGTTAAATCGCCGTTGAATAACATAAGCAACCCTCAGGAGTGTTAAGAATTAAAGTAAAATTAATTACCAATAAATTACCAGTGATATTGTGAGTGCATTCTAATTAAATTTCAGCAGAATATGCTGGTTAAATTTCGCGTTTTACGATAATTTACAGGGCATAAATTTAACTTATCCGCATAAAATTCTGTTATGACAATTCCAAATAGATTACGCATGCTAGATCGTATTGATTTAGCCATACTAGACGTTCTACAAAAGAACGGCAGAATTTCAAATGTTAACCTCGCAAAACAGGTTAATTTGAGTGCAAGCCCGTGTCTTGATCGTGTAAAACGATTAGAGCAAGAAGGCTATATCGAAGGCTATTACGCTAAGCTTAGCGAAGCTAAACTTAATCAGAGCTTAGTAGCGCACGTTCAAGTGTCGCTTGTTGCTTCAAATACAGCAGTATTTAAGGTATTTAGAGAGCATATACTAAGAATACAACAAGTCGTTGAATGTGACATGGTGGCAGGCGGTTATGATTATTTATTAAAAATCCGCGTTTCTAATATGGAAGAATATAGACAAGTTCTTGGCGACTTAGTCGATATTCCAGGCGTGGGCACTCATCATACATATATGGTGATCGAAAAGATTAAAAAAGACGAAGGGCTGCTAATCGACGTTTAAACTTTTCTCAAGTAATAAAAAACCGCCAAGTGCGGTTTTTATTTCAGTATATAAAGGCTATACCAAATAGTGAGTACATCACCTTATACATAATTTATTTCGACCTTCCGACTTCGCTCTATATAAAGCCGTATCAGCCGCGCATATTAATGCCTCAGATGTTCTGTATTGATTATCGTATTCGCAGGCTAAACCCTGGCTTACACTTATCTTTACATTCGCTGGCAAACCAATATCTCTAAAACTAATGTTGAGTATTTTTTCTTGAATACGTTTTGCGATCATTTCTGCATTTGAGACATGTGAGCGAGGTAATACAACAGCAAACTCCTCACCACCATAGCGTGCTACTAAACTATCTTTTGAGGGGAGGCAGTCTTCAATTGTTTGCGCTACTTTTTGCAAACATTTATCACCCTTTACATGACCAAAATTATCGTTAAACAGTTTAAAAAAATCAATATCGATCAAGATAAAACTCAAAGGCTGTTTGTCTACTATGCATTCTTGCCAATTTTTAATAATCGCCTTCTCTAAAGTGCAGCGATTAGCGATACCTGTAAGGTGATCTATTTTGGCTATGTTTTCGAGTACTTTATACTTTTTAACATGCCTAGAAATATCATGCATAATACAAATAAATAGAGGAGTATTGTTTGTGGTTGATGCGGGTATACAAGAAATTGAGAGCTCTATATCTAAACAGTTACCATTGTTTTTTATTATTTTAACTTCTTTGGGGCCATGATTGAGTGGTGTTTGATAGTTGTTTTTCCAACTTTCAAACATGTATTGATAGTCATCGCGATACTGTTCTTGTAAACAATCTTGCCATTTTTTACCTATTAATGAATCAGACGTAACATTAAAAAAACGAGCTGCAACGGGATTTACTGATTCAAACACTCCATCTGCATTAACAATAAAAATAGCATCGGCCATGACATTAGTGACATTAATAATTGCGCTTATTTTTTCATTGTTAACGGTATTAGAAATGCTGCTGATTAATGCAGATACAGCGTTGTCGGTGTTGTTTGCTCTGCTATTTTCATTATTGTTAGACATGGTGTTGCTCATTTTTATTGTTAATGAAACTTTATGTCTAGCAGTTTATTTAATTTATGGGTTTTAAACCTTTCGGTAACCTTCTTTTTTAATTTGTTGATTTTATTTATTTTTATTGAAGTGTGTCAGTGCTTAGCTAAAAGGTAGTTAGGTTATAAATAAATTGCACAGGGGAAATTATGCTTGTGCAATTTAAAATCAATAATTAATTTTTGTCTTTATTTATAACTTGTGGGTCAGGGCTTGAATAAGGTTTATCATTACACTCAACGTTAAATATTAAACATGCAGTGCCTGAGTTTTTTGCTGTATCGGTGACGGTGATTGCTTGGCGGTTATCACTAAGTTCATAACTGAAATCTTGGGCACATGTTCCGATTTTATTAGTAATTGTAGCCCCCGTGAAAAAAAAGCCTAGCCCAACTGTTACAGGAGTTAAAGTGTAAGTACCTGCAGTTTCGGCTCTTACTGTACCGCCGCCGTCAACGGCTTTACCATTTTCTGTATAGCTAAAAACGGCCTCTTTTTTATCGTTAAACTCAATATGTACTTGAAAATCGACTTTTTCTAAGGTGGTATTCATGTTATTTCCTTTGTATTTATAGTTTAAAGTCAGTAATGCCTAGTTTTATCAGGCTTGCTGTTATTGCTGGTATTTCGTTTGCTCGGTTTAAGCAGGTATATGCTTGTACCTGCGGGTACTTTACGTGAATACTTTGGTTTATTTTTACTGTTTGAGTAATAGCTTTAAGCGCATTTACGCAAAATTGCTCTCGCTGTTCGCTGGTCGAAGCTAATTTAGCTTTGAGCAGGTTTATATTTATGGGAGCTAAGTTATCTCTATTCTTCATTTTATTGGTTATGTAACGTTTATATTCGCCATCATTCTCAAGGGTTGTTAATAACTCTTTCGCTTTAAGAGGGAAGTTTCTGTCAATAAAATAGCGAGCCAGACTAATTTGTGTATTAATAGAATTGATACTATTAAAACCTTGTGATTTTAAGAAGCTAATAATTTTTCCTATTCTTGAATCTACTTTTTTGTCATAAGACAACATTATTAATTGCGCTAAAGAGCGATAATACATATGTTGAAATTCATTATTTTCTGGATCTTGCTTTAAAGCCTCATTTATATTTTCATTCGCAAAGCGAGCTTTTAAATAGGCCATTTTTTTATCAGGTAAATAGCTTAGTAAATAGCCTTGTTGCATATATATATTTGCTGACATATAAAAAAGACTCGCGTCATCAGGGTAGTGATTAGCCACCTTTTTGACCACAGCAACTGCATTGTCCAATATATACACTGCAGTGTTGAAGTTACCAAGCATACCTTCAGTTTTTGCAAGCCAACTAAGGGTATCTGCTTTATCACGCAATAAATTTTTATTGTTGGGCTTTAGCACAAGCGCTTCGTTTTTAAGAGTAAGTGATTCGGTAAAGCTCTGTTTTGCCGCTTTATAATTAAATTGTTTTAAATACAAAGATCCCAGCGAATTATGTGAATACGACAACTCCATAATGGAATTAAAATCATTCGCTGCTAATGAATACATGGTTTCGCTATACATATGGTACTTTTTAAATAATGGCTCAGTGGCAGCGTAATCACTTTTATCATAATGAAGCTGGCCTAACCAAAAGGCATTGGCACCCGCAAGCGTTAGTAATTCTATATTGTTAGGCTGTATTTTTAATAATGCCTCAAGGCGGGTGCGGGCGTTTTCAAAGGCGGTAAAGGCTTCATCGGTTTTACCCCGTGAATAAGCTACTTCACCCATTGCTTCGAGGGTTTGTGCGTACTGGAAACGGTTGTTAAATTGTGCTTTATTATCGCTAAAGCCGAAGAGTGAACCTGATTCGTCTGTTTGATTTGTAAAATATTCAAGTGCTTTATTACTAATACCATCAAGTAAGTCCATACGCTTTACGCTACGCAGTTTGTCGGCAAAGTCACCCACCATAAACCCTAGTAAGCTTTCGGCCTCAAGCTGTTTTTTTTGCGCATGTTGCTGGGCCTTAAAACTAGTAAAGCTCATTAATAACGCGGTGAATGTAAGTAAGCACAATAAAGCAACGGTCACTCGTTTTACTCTTATTTTTGCTTTTGTTTTTTTAATAGAGCTTTTGATAAGAGCGTGCTCGTTATCATCTAATCTAAACAGTTTGTCGTTAAGTAATAGCTGCGCTTCTTGTAGCGGTTTACCTGGCGCTAGGAGGTAGGCACTACTTTTACCTTCATCTATCCAATTTTGCGCTTGGTGTTGTAAGCGGCTTTTTATTGCTAAGGCATCTTTATGGTCATTAATCCATTGTTTTGCGCGCGGCCATTGACGTAATAATGCCTCGTGAGCAAGGCTAAAGCAGGCTTCTTCGTTTTGTAAGTGTGATACAAATAAACGGCTTTCTACCATGGCCTGCACAAATTCTTTTTGGCTTTTATTATTTAATGTTTGCCAACGTGCTGCTCGGCTAGTAATAGTTTTACCATCAGGATTTAGGGTCACTAATTGCGATAACACGCTATTAAGTTGTTGCTGTTGCTCGCTGTTTAGGCTGATAAATACATCTTCTGCTTTTTTACCGATTGCACCCTCAATACCACCTAGTTTTGTATAAACACTGTGTAGTAGCTCGTTATTATCACTGCGTTGCAAATACAGCTCTTGCAGTGTGTATTGCAGCATGGGTAGTGCGTCGGGATTATTGGCTGTATCGGCGCAAAGTATTTCATCCAGTGGCGTTTGGGTTTCTGGGTCATTCGAGAATGTTAAATTAGCGGTTAACGTTGGCAGGCGAATAATTTGTTGTAGGTCGTGCCTGTTTGGTGGTGTTAAATCGTAGTGTGCGCCATGAGCTTTACCTGCCATTAGGCTGGGTTGTTCAACCACTAAAGGATAAAAGTCGTTACGACACGCACTAAATACAATCACTGTTTTAGAGGTTGCTAAGCGCTCAATAACCGATAAAAAATGGCTGCGTGTTTCGCTACTAAATAAAGGCGAGGAGAGTAGTACTTCTAAGCGGTCAATAAATAAAAATAACTGCGGTGTTTTAAGTTGTGTAGAGGTTTTGCCAAGTGCAGCTTGTATGGCGTTAATTACGTCATCTATTGCCAATTCTAGTTGTTCTGCAAGTGTTTGCGCGCTTAATCCTTCAAACACAGGTATGTTGTTTATATCCCAATCAAGCAGTGCGGAAGCTAAATCTAAAAAAAGTCTATTTTTATGAACATCTGCAAAGTCGAGTTGGCTATAAGAAATAACCCCAATGCCGTTATAGCCTCGCTCATCTAGCAGTTTTGGTAAAATCCCAGCATTAACAAGCGAAGATTTACCCGTACCGCTAGGGCCAAGTATTAAGCAAAATGCACGACCAAATTTAACTTGGCTCGATATTCTATTGAGTAACGTTTCTATAGATTGATTACGGCCAAAAAATAGGTGTGTATCGCTTGGGTTGTAGGCGCTTAATCCTAAAAAAGGAGAGCCACCTTGCCATGTGTTTTCAGTTGTTTTTATGTCTTCAGCTAGAGGAAACTCAAGTTTTGCAATAACGCGGTAACCACGCTTTCGAATAGTTTCTATGTAGGTAGGCTCACTTGCTTTATCACCAAGGGCTTTTCGTAACTGCGTAATTGTTTTATGCAGCGGGTTATCGCCCACCTCAACATTTTTCCAGCATTGATCTAATAGCTCGTCACTCGTAACAATTTCGCCTTTTTGTAAGCACAGATGGACTAATACATCCATGGCTTTTGGTTCTAACTGTTTAGTTTTTTCTGCACGCTGAAGAGTATTTGACTGGGGATTGACTTGCCAATCACCTAAATAAAAAGGGCTGCGATTCATAATGGCTCATTATTGTTATTATGTAATTAAAGCGAGTGATTTGCCGACTTTTTTAACTAAGTCTTTATATTACAGATAAAATAACAAACAGATAAGGAGTTTTTACGCAGTAAAAGTGGTTTATTGATGTGGGCAATTCAATATTGAGTTACCCACCGAGTTTTATGACTCTATATCGCTTTTATTTATGGTAACTACGCGTTGAGGGAATGGGATTTCAATATCCGCATTATTAATTGCTTTATAAACACCACCGTTAATAGCCAGCTTAGTTTCGATAATTTTAGTTGTAGGTACCCAATACCTATAACTAATAGTTACGCCGCTATCAGCAAAACGCTCAATACCTACTTGTGATAATGGATTTTGC
Source organism: Pseudoalteromonas sp. EB27 (assembly GCF_001974875.1). GTDB lineage: Bacteria > Pseudomonadota > Gammaproteobacteria > Enterobacterales > Alteromonadaceae > Pseudoalteromonas. The sequence goes on along the minus strand of NZ_MTQD01000001.1, from coordinate 192,987 downwards.
GCGACTAATTCATGGGCTTTAAGTACGTCTTCAATAAGGCTAATCGCGTTATCAGAGCATGCACTATAAGCTATATCTATTTCACCTTTGACCAATGAGTAACTAAATGAGTTATGAAGTATTTCACCCACTATGTGCTTATTAGGAATAGTAATTTCTACTTTTTCTTCATTGATTAAAATAGTGTAGCCAAGCTCAATTGTTTTAACTTGGCCGCTTACATTTTTAACTTCAATAGTATCACCAACAACAAAAGGTCGAGTGGCTATAATGGCTAGACCCGCACCATAGTTAGAAAGCATGCCTTGCAGTGCTAAACCTGCACCTAAAGATGCTGCACCAATAGCTGCTACAAATGGCGTAACGCTGATACCTATTTTGCCAAGTGCAATAATTATAACCATTACAATTAGCAGTACTTTTACTACGCTACTGACAAAGTTAGTGAGCGTAATGTCAACATTATGGCGGGTCATTAACGCAGCTACAAATTTGGCAAGCTTTTGCGCTATCCACAAACCAATGAGGACGATAAAAATAGCACCGACAATTTGCATACTGTAGGTAACCATATACTCAGTAAGCATGGTGTAATATTTTTCAAACTGTTCGATTTCAGAACTGATCATAAAGCGCTCTATGTTAGGGCTATGTTGTATTTTTCCAACTATAGCAAAATGTTGACTAAAAATGGATATAACAGCGGTACTATAATCGCTGTTAGTAAAGCGCTTAGCGCCATTGCAACCGATGAGTAAGCGCCAACTTTTGGATGCTCGGCAATAGCAGCGGCAGTCCCAATTGCATGACAAGCTGTGCCCATGGCAACGCCTTGAGATTCGTGATTAAAAATATTAACGAGTTTAAAAAGCATAAAACCAAATAAAGCCCCTAGTAAACCAATAAAAATAACTAAAGCTGCAGCAAGTGAACTGATTCCACCCAATGAATCAGTGACGATTAAAGATATAGGTGTAGTGACACTGAGTGCGGCAACAGATGCACTTAGCTGCGCTGGCGCATTAAATAATATGCTTAGCAAAAATGCCACAATGGTTGCGTTAACAATACCTAAGCTACATGTTGCGACTATAAGTAATAGATTTTTTCGTACGTGTGTAAACTGTTGATATAGCGGAAGTGCTAAAGCCACAATTGCGGGCTCTAATAACCAGCTTAGTAATTTGCTGTGCGTGGCAAATTGCGTATAAGGCAAATTTAGATTAACGAGGAATAAAGCGATAATACTAATACTTAAAAATACGGGGTTGGTGAGCGATTTTAATACGCTGTTTTTTATACTTTGGTTTACGGCCCTTAGTGCTAAAAACAATGCAATTATAAAAGGAATACTTAGCCACCATAAAGTAGGCTGTAGCTCTGAAATAGCGGAAAAAGTAAAATCAGTCATTATTTTCTCTCCCCTTAAAGTACGCAATTACACTGCTAACAAGCAATAAGGTAGTTATAGGAACTAGCAACACAACTGATGCTAAAAATGCCCAGTGCGATTTTATAAGGCCGAGATGTTCAATAAATCCCACACCCGCAGGAATGAAAAATATAGGCATAATATTTAAAATAGGGGAAGCGCATGGTTTTACATGTTGCTCTTTTACAATACCCGATAAGAGTAAAACTAATAAAATAACCATAGCGAGTAACGGTGCAGGAAAGCTTCCACCAATAAAGTGCATAATGAGTTTAGCGCAGGCTAAACATAGTAAAATAATAGCGCTACTGAGCAGATATTTCATCAAAGTGGCTCACAGAAAAGATAAGAGCTTAACTTTAACAAATCAAACTCTTTTATGCATTGTCTACCAGTGCTTTGTATCTGCGTAGGTTATGTCCGCTTTTCCTTTTGCTTTAGCAATTGCTTTTTTAGTGTTTGGGTTTAGCAATAAGCGAATTTGGCTGAAGGTTTCTTTAGCGAGTATTTTTCGTTGGTTTGGTTTATAGCTAAGTTGTGTAACACGTTTAATAGCAGCAAGCGTATCGGGTGAGCGCTCGAGTAATGTATTGAGCATGTTTTGCGTGGCTTGTTGAGTATCATCGGTAAGCTGAGTAACCAAACCTAGCTCATTTGCTTGTTGTGCTGTGATTGGGTTTGCGTGGCTTGCAAGCCAAAGTGCTTGGTCGCGTTTAACTAAACCGCTCATCATTACATTTGCGCCCATATCGGGGCACAGCCCCCAGCGTGCTTCCATAATGGCAAGCTTGGCGTCAACATGAACAATTCTGTAATCGGCACCTAGTGCTATTTGTAAGCCCCCTCCTAAACAGTTGCCATCAATTTGTGCAATAACGGGCACACTCAGTGACTGCCAGCCTAATACTACTTTTTGCGCTAAATTTTGATTGCCAGGTAACCATTTAAGCAATAATTTCACTATGTTCATTGGTGTAGCCATTACTGCAGATATATCAAGGCCTGCACAAAAATGCTCGCCATCGCCTTTTATTACCACAGCACGAATACTGCGATCTCTTTTTATATTTTTAATGGCTTTGTTTAGCTCTACAAACATTTCAAAGCTTAATGCATTTTGTTTTTTTGCTCTGCTAAGCGTGACAGTTGCAATGCCATTTTGTTTTTCTAGTTTTATCATTACACACTCCTCTGACCTGTTGCTTGAGCTTATGTTGTTATAGGAATTAAGTAAAGTGACGGTATTTCTTAAATAAATGGAATTTATTTCTAAAGCTGTAGTCTTAATAAATTGGTTTTAGATGAGAAAAAGCTAAATAATTAGAACTTGAGATAATAAAATTCTTCACGTTGTTATTTTAAGCTTAAATTATAAAAAGTAACCTTTATATTCAATGGGTTAGGTGAATTTTTGTTTGTTGTTTTAGTTGTATGCTAAATAAAGCATGACTCGGTTACAAAAAAGTCAGTGTTTTAGGCTTTTTTTTATCAAAATGATGATGAGATTTGATAATATAGTCCAACTTAAAAGCTTAAGGTTAAGCACATATGTCGGGTCCACGTTTATATACGGTAGAAGAAGCTACTCACCAAGCTTATGATATTTTTTTAGAGTTAGCGCCAAATAACTTGAGTGAAAAAGATGTTGAAGACTTTAATGAGTTTAGAGAAGACCTAGGCTTCATTGAAGAAGACGAGCCAGATGATCAGTGGCAAGACTTTGTAGCCCTTGAAATAGAGCCAGAGCACTTTATTCAGGTGTTGGTTGGTTTAGAATTTGAAAATGATGATGTTTTGTTTGCTAAAATTTTGATTAGTCGTGATAAAGATGCTCCGTTTTGTCATATTTTATGGAAAGAAACTGAATAAGCAATACTGCTTATTTTTATAATTGTGTGCAGAGAGAGTGTTGTGCGTAAGTATTTATTTTTAATTTTTTTAATAATTAGCTGCCCAAGTTGGGCCGTTGATCCATTTGAAGATTTTCATGAATATGGCAAGCTCTCTGATGAAGAAATTCATGAGTTACACAAAGGTGAAATGTTTTACGGCGATACCGAATTTGGCTTTATTCTAAGCAAAGGTAACACCAATTCGACCAGTTTTAAGCTCAAAGGTAATTTATATCAAGACTTTGAAAAGTGGCGTAACCAATTCAAAATAGACTCTCTTTATAAGCGCGATGAGAACGACGAAAGCGGTGGCACTGATGTGACAGCTAATCGTATTTTTGTATCAGCGCAAGGTAACTATAAAGTAGGTGTTAAAAACTCTTCATTTTTTATTTACGGCGATTACGAAGAAGATGAGTTTAGTGGACTTGATTTTAAAAGTACGGTGGCGACAGGCTACGGTGCGCGTGTATATCAAGGCTCTAAAAACAAAGTAGATATTGATATAGGACCTGGTTTATATCGTTCAGTAGCTGATGAAGATTCGGATGTGAGCGAAGATGAAATCAATAAAACCGGTTATTTAGTACGTGTTGCAATGCAGTGGGAACGTTTGGTTTCTAAGCGTACTCGTTTTAATCAAGATGTGAGTATAGAGCAGTCGCTTTCAGGTCTTAATTCTCGCTTAAAATCGGAAACCGCACTGATAAGCCAAGTGATTGGCGCGGTATCACTCAAATTTACCTATATGTATCGTTATAATTCAAAACCCGAAGATGATAAACTCAAGTTTGACTCAGAGCTGAGTGCTACATTGGTGTACAGCTTTTAAGTATTTATTTAATTTAGAGAATATTATGTATCAGCATAAACAGTATGCGGTGTTTATCTTTTTTGTATTAGCGTGGATAGGCGGTTTTGTAGCGCTTGCATGGAACTTGTTAGGCGCTGATGGACCTTTAATGATATTTACTGGGATTTTAGTGCTGGTGGGCTTTTTGTTCCATGGTCTAACAGTAAAAGTAGATGATAAAAAAATTAGCTGGGCGTTTGGTCCAGGCGTTGCAGGGCAAAGCATTGAGCTTGGCGAAGTAGTAGAAGCTAAGGCAGTTCAAAACTCTTACAGACACGGTATTGGTATGCGAATTACTCACGATGGTTGGGTGTATACAGTATCTGGCTTTAGTGCAATACAGCTAACGCTTAAAGATGGCACTTTGTATCGAGTTGGCACAAACGATCAAAAAGGTTTACTAGCCGCTTTAAAAGAAAAGAATGTATCAATCGCGCTGCCTAGTAAGGCAAAAACTGAAACAGTTAAGCGCAACAATATGATATAAAAAAAGCGCCTTAGGCGCTTTTTTTAATTGGTATAACAGTGTATTAGTGGTCGTGACCACACCCACCTTCACCATGTACATGACCATGAGTAAGTTCTTCTTCGGTTGCATCACGTACTTCTAGTATTTCCACATCAAAGTTAAGTGTTATGCCTGCAAGTGGGTTATTACCATCTACAATAACTTCTTCATCTTGGATATCGATGATCATTACTGATTGGTCACCATCGTCTGTTGATGCACGAAATTGCATGCCGACTTCAATTTCCATACCTTCAAACATCGACTTAGGTACAGCTTGCATTAGGTTATCGTGGCGTTCGCCATAACCTTCATCAGGTTCAACTTTTACGCTAAGTGTGTCGCCTGGTTGTTTGCCTTGCAAAGCATTTTCTAGGCCTGAAATTAAGTAGCCTGTGCCAATGATAAAGTGTAGTGGCTCACCACCGAACGAATTATCAATGCTATTGCCATCATTATCCATTACCGAATAATGCATTTTTACCACTTTGTTTGCCGCAACGATCATAGTCATTCCTATTTATTCATCTTCAAGAGAGTAGGGTAGAGGCAGAATGCTTAGCTCCACCTGAGGTGTGTGTTTTGCACGAAGTACCTGAGTTACATCAGTATCGTTTGGCAACACAACAAGGCCGGTTAATTTTTTTGTTTGTTCATTAAAGCTTTGTGCAATAAGTTTACCCGCACGGCGCCAGTTTTCGCCTAATTGGGTTTCCAAATCAGGCTCTGAAAGTATCCCTTCGCTTTGACCTGAGACTATATACATTGCACGCTTATTTTTACCTAGGTACTTCATGCGAGCCACAGTTTCTTGACCGGTATAACACCCTTTTTTAAAGCTTATACCGCCAATAGCATGTAGGTTTACCATTTGAGGAACATACTCGCCAATTGCATCTGCACTTAACTGAGGTTCACCTGCAAGCATAGATGCTTGTTGCCAAGGAGCTTCGTTATCAAGTGTAGATACGTCATCAGGCATACTAAACTGACTATCAACCATTAATAAAACACGGTTATCAGCTAATTTTAGTGCTTTCCCGTTTTCAAAGTCACACGCGCTCGCATCACCTTCAAAGTTAATATCAAGTTGTGCGAGTACATCCGATAAATCATCACCAATGAGACCAATTAATCGCTTTGTGCATGCACTAATGTCAACTTTTGCAAATACGGCATACTTTTTTAGCTCAGCTAACGATTTTTCTACTTCGTTTTCGCTGCCTGTAAGGTAGTAGCTGTCTTGATAAGAAAATAATTTAAATACGCCCCAAAGTTTACCTTTAGCGCTGCAATGGCCAGCCCACAAATAATTACTGCTGGTTAATTTATTTAGATCTTGAGTGATTTGCCCGTGTAAATAAGATAATTTATCAGCGCCTGAGAGGCTAATAAGTTGATGAGATAACGGACATGCATAAACGCTCGACATAAAAACCTTCTTTGCAATATAAATGAAGTGACATAATAACGCAGTTGTTACGTATGGTACAGACAAGCGCTTATTGGTGCGGGTTTATTGTTTAATAAGAGATTAATAGCTGCTAAATAGGCTTGTGTTTGTTAAACTTAAGTCAATTAAGTATGAGGTTTAAAATGGTTGAAATTCATAGTAAAGCACGTATTCGTTGGGCCTGTCGTCGTGGCATGTTAGAGCTAGATGTTTTGTTTATGCCGTTTGTAGAAGAAGCATACGACTCTTTAAACGCAGAGCAGCAAGCTATCTTTCAGCGTTTGCTCACAGAAGAAGATCCTGATTTATTTGCATGGTTTATGGGCCATCAAGAATGTAAAGATGAGCAACTAAATAGCATGGTTCAGCTTATCTTAGACCGAGTTCGTGTATAGGTTTACGGTTACAAATAATAAAGCTGACCACAAACCTATTGTGGTCTTTTTTTGTATACTCGGTTTAATATTATGCCTATTTTTAAGTTCAGTATTAGCCATTATTTTTTGCTTAGTAATGAATGTGACCGCTGGTTTTGTAGTTTGGCAAAAAGTGTTAGCGATTCATCCAACCGATGGCGTTATAATATTAGAGCCTAAGCTATTTAGGTTTGAGGGCGGGAGCTTAAAAGTCCAGGGTGAGATTAGTAAAAAAAGCCGCTTTTATGGCAATAGCATTTGGCTGCATATTAAGGGTTTTAGTAACAACCATTGGCTAATAATTTCAGCCAATGGTGTTAACAAACAAAGCTATGCGCGTTTAAAACGTGCTACTTTAAGCGCGATTAGTTGCGCTGAGGAGTCAAAATAGTCGGTGTTGGGTTTTCATTTTGTTCTGGGTAATCAATAGTATAATGTAGGCCTCTGCTTTCTTTTCGCTCCATTGCACTTCTGATAATGAGTTCTGACACTTGTACTAAGTTACGAAGCTCAAGCAAGTTATTACTTACTCTAAAGTTTGCATAATAATCGTGTATTTCTTGCTGTAGCAACTCAACTCTATGCAGTGCACGTTCTAAGCGTTTAGTAGAGCGTACAATACCTACATAATCCCACATAAATAAACGTAGTTCATGCCAGTTATGGGTAATAACTATTTCTTCATCAGAGTTACTAACACGGCTTTCATCCCAATGAGGTAGAGTCATTGGCTCTGGTGCTTGTTCAATTTTACTTAAAATATCTTTAGCTGCGGCATGGGCAAACACAATACATTCTAATAGAGAATTACTTGCCATACGGTTTGCACCATGTAGGCCTGTGTAAGCGACTTCGCCAACTGCATATAAGTTATCGAGATCTGTTTTACCGTTAAAGTCGGTCATTACGCCACCACAAGTGTAATGTGCAGCAGGTACAACTGGGATTGCTTCTTTTGTTATATCAAGCCCTACACTTAGGCATTTTGCGTAAATAGTAGGAAAGTGCTCAATAATAAAGTCTTTATCTTTGTGGCTAATATCTAAATAAACACAATTAGCACCTAAACGCTTCATTTCAAAATCGATTGCGCGTGCCACTATATCGCGTGGAGCGAGTTCTTCACGGCTGTCAAAGTCTTTCATAAAACGAGTACCATCAGGTCGTTTTAAATAAGCCCCTTCACCGCGCATAGCTTCTGTAATTAAAAAGTTTTGTAGCTCTGGATGATAAAGGCTTGTTGGATGAAATTGATTAAACTCCATATTGGCAACTTTACAGCCCGCGCGCCATGCCATTGCAATGCCATCACCACTTGATACATCCGGGTTAGATGTATACAAATACACTTTGCTTGCGCCACCAGTGGCAAGGGCAACAAATTTAGCTGAAATGGTTTCTACCTTTTTAGCTTTTTTGTTCCACACATACATACCTTCAATGTGTGAGCCTGTTTTTCCGGCGCTTTTATCTGTAATTAAATCAATGGCATTGTATTGCTCTAGGAGCGTTATGTTCTTATGAATTTTAACTTGGCTAATAAGTGTGGTTTGCACCGCTTTACCAGTAGCATCGGCTGCATGCAAAATACGACGATGGCTGTGACCGCCTTCACGTGTTAAATGAAAACGCTCTTTTCCTTTGCTATCAAACTCCATATCAAAGGGAACACCTTGATCGATTAACCACTGTAGGCAATCGTGAGCATTGCTGGCAGTATAATGAACAGCGTCTCTGTCGCATAAACCGCCGCCCGCATCGAGTGTATCTTCAACATGAGATTCTATGCTGTCGTTTTGTTTATCAAATACAGCAGCTATACCACCTTGAGCATATAAAGTAGAACCTTCTGTAAGCGCTCCTTTACTGATCACGGTAACGTTACAATAATTAGCGAGAGATAATGCAAGTGATAAGCCTGCTGCGCCGCTACCTATAATAGCGACATCTGCAATGTGATGTTTATTTTGGTTCATGTCAGAGGTACTTTGCGGTTACAATGCCCATATAGAGCAATATTTGTTTTTAATATCTGTAGTTGTACCATATTTGTCATACTACTACGTAGTGATTTTAAAGGCTTAGCGCCGTTATTTATCATCTATTTTATAAAAAAATAATATTAAGCAGAACTTTTTATTCATAAAGAGGTCAGAGTATTTGTGAACAATGACGACAATATGAATAACAAGCAAAAATCAGACATAGGAGTACCGGCTCGAATGAGCGAGCAGGAATTAGATTTAGTGCTAGTAAAAAGGGTCCAGCAAGGAGATAAAAACGCCTTCAACCTATTAGTAAAGAAGTATCAAAACAAAATTGCAGGTTTGATCTCACGTTATGTATCAAACCAAGGCGATATTGCTGATGTAGCACAAGAGGCTTTTATTAAAGCTTACCGTGCACTTCCTAACTTTAGAGGTGACAGCGCCTTTTACACGTGGTTATACCGTATTGCCGTTAATTGTGCTAAAAATTACTTAGTAGCCCAGGGGCGTAAGCCGCCAGCAAATGATATAGACGCCGAAGATGCCGAGTTTTATGATTGTGCAGATTCAATGCGATCTAATGCATCTCCTGAAAACCTACTTTTAAGCGAAGAAGTACGCGCTGTTATTTTTAATACGATTGATAGTTTGCCTGAAGATCTTAAAACCGCAATCACCCTTAGAGAAATTGAAGGGATGAGCTATGAAGAAATAGCAGTGGTAATGGATTGCCCGGTCGGGACTGTGCGTTCGCGTATATTTCGTGCCCGTGAAGCAATAGATAACAAATTAAACCCATTAATAGGCGAGTCTTAGTATGACAAAAGCACACCTTAACAAGTTAGATAACGAAGCGTTATCGGCATTACTTGATGGCGAGCAACATCTGACTGATGCAAAAATTGCAGAGCAAGATGTAACTACGTTTGGCCGTTATGCGTTAATTGGTGATGCGATGCGTGCTCAAAAAAATAATAACGACATACATATTGATATTAGCGATCGCGTTGCATTAGCACTAGAAAGCGAGCCTGTTTATGCTGACTTTAGTCAGTCAAAAACACAGCCTCAAGCAATCACTGAAACAGTACAAGATAATAAAGTAGTGGCTTTTAATTGGCGCAAGCCAGTTGCTCAACTAGCAATTGCAGCCAGTGTGGCAATGTTTGCTATTGTAGGCGTTAATACGTTACCTCAAAGTAACAACGAGCAACAAAGCGAAATTCCATTACTACAAACCACACCGCTGACAGGTATGGCATCGCCAGTAAGTTACTCATCTGAGCCTGCGCTTGAAAATGCAGAGCAAGGTTTACGTGAATTACAGCAACAACGTATTGGTGCATTAGTTCTTGAGCATCAACGCCAAGCACGAGTTGCGAATTCTTTAGAAACAGCGCAAACTAATACCAAAGCGTCTGAGGAAAAAAACTAATTAAATGAAAGTAATCACTTTTGTTCTGTCGTTGGTAGTAAGCTTTAATGCATTTGCCAACGACACAAATCCTGCCAAAGATTTATTACTAAAAATGGCTAATGCCGTTCACACTCGTAATTTTGACGCTTCGTTTGTGGTTGTCAAAGGTAAAACAATGGAACCCTACCGATGGGTGCATGCTTTACAAGGTGACACAGAACTTGAGCATTTAAGTTTACTTAACGGTGCTGGGCTTGAAATGGTCCGTATTGACAACCAAGTTACTTATTTTGAACCTCAGTCAGAACCATATTCCCTAAAAACAGATTCAATAGCTGGTCCAATCCCTGAAGTACTTTTTAAAGATATAGATCGCTTAAGCGCGCACTATGATTTTGTACTAGGTGGTAAAGGTCGTATTGCAGGGCGTGCTGCACAACTAGTTCGCATAGAATCTAAAGACGAGTATAAATATAATTATTGGATTTGGCTGGATATGGAATCGTCGTTGTTACTAAAAGCCGCTTACGTTAACCACGAAGGTGAAGCTTTAGAGCAGTTACAGCTTACTCATATTAGTGTGACAGAGCAGCCAGCAGGTATGTTACTTGAAGTGCTCAATCGAAACTTTCCAACGCCGTTACCAAACGATGCACTTGTAAATGAAGATAGTACTGCTACTAATTGGCAAATCAGTTGGTTACCAGATGGCTTTGAATTACTAAAATCAGACAGACATAAGCTCGATTTAAATAACGAATTAACAGATTATTACTTGTTCTCTGATGGTTTTGTTGAAATTTCGGTATTTATTCAGCGTCCATTGCCGGGTAAGCGATTAAGTGGTGCACTAACCTCTGGTGCAACGACAGTATATGTGCATAATGGCGGTAATTTTGATGTATCGGTTGTTGGTAATGTACCGAGTATGACCGCAAAAGCGATTGCTGAGTCAGTTACCCGCGCATTATAAACGATTCGTAAGGATTGTTATGATTGAACAAACCCTCACTGTTGTGGCCCTCGATGGCCACATTGCTCATTTAGAAGCACAACAAAAACAAGCATGTGAAGGCTGCAATGGTCGTTGCGGCTCACAAGTGTTTGGTAAGCTGTTTGGCACTGCAAAAAAAACCTTCCCTTATAAATTTGAATCCTCTGTTGAAGTAGGACAAAAGGTAACCTTGTCACTTGACGATAGTCACGTCGTTAAGCATGCATTTGCGGTATACATGCTTCCGCTCCTTCTAAGTTTAGTTTTTGCACTGATTGCAGCGCAATTGTTTATGGCTTCCGAAGCTTGGCAAATTTTAGCTGCAGCTTTAGGTGGTGTTACTGGCTTTTTTATAGCTAAAACTCGCGTGAGATCGCTAAAGCACGATATAAAAGTTATAAAAATTCACCCAATTAGTATCCCTTTAACTCAAATAGATGGTGATTGACGCCAATTAAATGTAAAATTGCCGTTTTATACCAAAGTAACTTGGAAATACAGGGAATAGTGGTTTTTAAAATTATTTTATCTAGTTGGGTTATTTAAGTTAAGAAAGCATAACTTATTGTTATTTAATAAATAAAATAATTGTAACCGATCTTAAAAAGCGTGAGTGAAGTCTGTAACTTACAAACTGAGCTTATGGCATCCTAAAGTAAGTATTTTCAAGTCACTTAGGTATTCATATTTAGTCCATTAAAATAGAAGTATAGAATCCAGTTTATGAAGCATATCCGTAATTTTTCGATCATCGCCCATATTGACCATGGTAAATCGACCCTTTCAGATCGTTTGATCCAAGTTTGTGGCGGTTTAACCGACCGTGAAATGCAAAAACAAGTTTTGGATTCAATGGATATTGAGCGCGAACGTGGTATTACCATTAAAGCGCAAAGTGTAACGTTGAATTACAAAGCGAACGATGGCGAAACTTATCAACTTAATTTCATCGATACTCCAGGGCACGTTGATTTTACGTATGAAGTATCGCGTTCTTTAGCCGCATGTGAAGGTGCGCTACTCGTTGTTGATGCAGGCCAAGGCGTTGAAGCACAAACATTAGCTAACTGTTACACCGCTATTGAAATGGAATTAGAAGTAATTCCAGTACTTAACAAAATCGATTTACCGCAAGCAGATCCTTTGCGCGTTGCAGAAGAAATTGAAGAAATTATTGGTATTGATGCCCTTGATGCAGTGCAATGTAGCGCTAAAACGGGTGTAGGTATTGCCGAAGTACTCGAAATGATTGTTAGAGATGTTCCGTCGCCAGTAGGCGACAAAGACGCACCTCTACAAGCGCTTATTATCGATTCTTGGTTTGACCCATACCAAGGTGTTGTATCACTTGTGCGTATTAAGCACGGTGAATTACGCACAGGCGACAAAATAAAAATAATGTCGAACGAGCATATACATACTGCTGACCAAGTAGGTGTATTTACGCCTAAACAAACCAACACCGGTATTTTAAGAACAGGTGAAGTAGGGTTTGTTATTGCTGGCATTAAAGAGATACATGGTGCGCCAGTTGGCGATACTATTACTCATCAAAAAAATGCTGCTCCACTTCGTTTACCTGGTTTTCAAAAAATTAAGCCACAGGTTTATGCAGGTATGTTTCCAATTGCATCAGATGAGTATGAATCGTTCCGTGATGCACTTAATAAATTAAGCTTAAACGATGCGTCGTTATTCTTTGAACCAGAGAATTCAACTGCACTAGGTTTTGGTTTCCGCTGTGGCTTTTTAGGTATGCTACACATGGAAATCATCCAAGAGCGTTTAGAGCGTGAATACGATATTGATTTAATTACAACCGCACCTACGGTAATCTATGAGATAGTTACTAAAGAAGGTACATTCCAGATTGATAACCCGTCTGATTTACCTGCAGTAAACGATATTGTAGAAATTCGTGAGCCGATTGTTGAAGCTAATATTTTGGTACCACAAGAATACTTAGGTAATGTTATTACTTTGTGTATTGAAAAACGCGGTAGCCAAACAAAAATGACCTATCACGGAAAGCAAGTAGCTGTTACGTACGAGCTACCTATGGCTGAAGTGGTAATGGACTTTTTTGATAAATTAAAATCAACAAGCCGTGGTTTTGCATCGCTTGATTATAACTTTAAACACTTTCAAACATCAGATATGGTGCGTGTTGATATTTTAATCAATAGTGAGCGTGTTGATGCACTTGCGATTATTGTTCATAGAGATGGTGCGCAGTCTCGTGGTCGCCAGTTAGCTGATGCATTAAAAGAGCTTATTCCACGTCAAATGTTTGATATTGCGATTCAAGCAGCGATTGGACAACACGTTATTGCACGTACTACGGTAAAACAGTTACGTAAAAACGTAATTGCTAAGTGTTATGGTGGCGATGTGAGTCGTAAGAAAAAGCTACTTAAAAAGCAAAAAGATGGTAAAAAACGTATGAAGCAAGTAGGTAATGTTGAAGTGCCTCAAGAAGCGTTTTTAGCTATTTTAAAAGTTGGTAAATAAAAACAAAGGATTATAAATGGCTGGTTATTTTTCAGTTTTATTGGTGCTATTAACCTTAGGCTCAGGCTTAATATGGTTAATAGATCACTTAATGTATGCACCTAAAAGACAGGAGCGTTTAGCGATAGCGCAAACGTCTGCTGGAGCTCCGTTAGATGAAGAAACTGCGGCATTAATTGCACCAGAACCAGTACTAACAGAAACAGCAAAGTCGATTTTTCCGATGATTGCAGCAATTACTATTTTTAGATCATTTATTTTTGAACCGTTTCAAATTCCATCTGGTTCAATGATGCCTACACTGTTAGTAGGTGACTTTATTTTAGTACAAAAGTATTCATATGGAATAAAAGACCCAGTTTGGCGTACTCAATTAGTTGATATTGGTGAACCTGAACGTGGTGATATTGTTGTTTTTAAATACCCTTTAGATGAAAGTGTTGACTATATTAAACGTACGATTGGTTTACCTGGCGATAAAATTGTTTATCGTGATAAACGTTTATATATTCAACCAAACTGTAAAGAAGGCGAAACCCAACAGGGTGAGCTTTTATGTAATGAATTCAATAAAATTGATTTTAAACTAATTAATGATAACGAATTTAAACAAGGCCCAATGCCTCTAGCTCGTGTGAATGAAAATTTAACAACAGTTACGCATGATATATTAATCAACCCACAAGCGCCTGAGAGAAAAGGGCGTTACTATCAGCAACCGGGCACACCTTCTGATGAATGGACTGTTCCTGCTGATCATTATTTTATGATGGGTGATAACCGCGACAACAGCCAAGATGGTCGCTTTTGGGGCTTTGTACCAAAAGAAAACTTGGTGGGTAAAGCTGTCTTTATATGGATGAGTTTTGAATTTGAGAATGGCCCTGATGATATTTTACCAGGATGGGTTCCAACTGGTGTTCGCTTTGAACGCCTAGGTAATATTCAGTAACGATGAAAAAAAATGTAACAGAATTATATAAAAAAATTGGCTATGAATTCGCTGATCAAGGTTTACTTGAGCAAGCAATGACGCACCGCAGCCACAAAGGCCAACATAATGAGCGACTAGAATTTTTAGGCGACTCAATTTTAAGCTTTGTGATTGCCAATGCACTTTATGCCAAATTTCCTAAAGCGCGTGAAGGCGATTTAAGCCGCATGCGTTCAACACTTGTGCGTGGTCAAACACTTGCCGAGTTTGGTCTTGAATTTGGTCTAGGCGATTATTTACGCCTAGGGCCGGGTGAGCTTAAAAGTGGCGGATTCCGTCGCGAGTCAACGCTTGCTGATGCAGTAGAAGCTATTATAGGCGCTGCATTTTTAGATTCAGGTATCGACAGTTGTGGCGATCTTATATTGGCGTGGTACCAATCACGTTTGGATGCTATTTCACCAGGGCTTAACCAGAAAGATCCTAAAACCCTGCTGCAAGAGTATTTGCAAGCTCGTAAATTATCGTTACCGGGCTACACGGTTGTTGATACTAAAGGCCAAGCACACAATCAAACATTCACGGTCGAATGTATTGTTGATGGAATGGATAGCATAATTTCTGTTGGTAGCTCGCGCCGTAAGGCCGAACAAAAAGCTGCCGAAAAAGCATTGAAGATACTTAAAAATGAACCTTGATACCTTAATACAACCTCATGAACGTGATGTAGATACATTTTGTGGAATGGTTGCGATTGTCGGTCGACCAAACGTAGGTAAATCGACTTTGCTTAATGAAATCATTGAGCAAAAAGTGAGTATTACCTCACGTAAACCACAAACTACACGTCACCGTATTATGGGTATTCATACTGTAGATAAACACCAAGCGGTATACATAGATACACCGGGTCTACACGTTGAAGAAAAGCGTGCTATTAACCGTCTAATGAACCGAGCAGCGTCTAGTTCTATTGGCGATGTGGAGCTTATTATTTTTGTTGTTGAAGGCACTCATTGGAATGCTGATGACGATATGGTACTTAATAAAGTATCGCAAAGTGGTAAGCCGGTATTATTAGTTATTAATAAAATTGACCAAGTTAAAGACCGTGATCTTGTATTGCCTCATATGAAGTGGTTAAGTGACAAGTTTGATTTTGTTGGAATTATGCCAGTATCGGCAACGCAAGGTAAAAACGTTGATTTAATTAAAGAAGAAGTAACTAAGCGCTTACCTCCTTGCGAATTTTACTTCCCTGAAGATTACGTAACTGACCGTTCGATGCGCTTTATGGCAGCTGAAGTCATCCGTGAAAAGCTAATGCGTTTTATGGGTGAAGAACTACCGTATTCTGTGACTGTTGAAATTGAGCAGTTTAAATGGCAAGACAACGGTATTTGGCACATAAATGGGTTAATTCTTGTTGAGCGCGAAACACAAAAACGCATGGTTATTGGTAATAAAGGCGAAAAGCTAAAAACCATTGGCCGTGAAGCCCGTAAAGACATAGAAGAAATGCTTGATAACAAAGTGTTTTTAGAACTTTGGGTTAAAGTTAAGTCGGGTTGGGCTGATGATGAACGTGCACTAAGAAGCTTAGGTTACAGTGAAGACTAAACCAAGCAGTAGCTTAGTGAATGGATAGCGACTTCTACACCGCGTATTTATTACATCGGCGTCCTTATAGTGACTCCCAAGTAATGTTAGATATGCTTGTAGAAGGCGTTGGTCAGTTAAGAATGCTGGCCCGAATTAGTGGTCGCCAGGCCACTAAGCATAAAGCACAACTTCAGCCGTTTCAGGCACTCCTTGTTAATTACAGTGGCAAGTACGATTTAAAATACATCAATAAGTTTGAACTGCATGGTAATTCGCACTTTTTAAAAGGTGATGAGCTTTATTGTGGTTTTTATTTAAATGAGCTGACTAACCGCATCGTTCCTGTTAATGAGCCAATTGAACAAGTATTTGAGCTATATAAATCCCACCTAGGAAACCTAAACAGCGGAGCTAATTTACAAGAAGTACTTCGCTCGTACGAATTTCAATTATTGGAATTACTCGGTTATGGTGTGGATTTTAGTTTTGATGCCAATGGTGAACCAATTGATGAAAAGCAGACGTATAGTTATTTCCCCGAACTTGGTTTTTTAGTACAAGAAGATACGCGTTCTGGATTTAGTGGCAAACAACTCAACGCCATAGCAAATCATGACTTTAGCCAAAGTGATGTGCTATATATGGCAAAGCAATTAAGCCGCTATTTATTAAAACCCTTATTAGGTAGTAAACCATTAAAAAGCCGTGAGCTATTTATGGCCTCTCAATAAACGTAATTTTACAGGTAAGAAAATGAAAGATATTCTTTTGGGTGTAAACGTAGATCATATTGCAACACTTCGCCAAGCGCGTGGAACAAGTTACCCAGATCCAGCCCATGCAGCCAGTGTAGCAGAGCATGCAGGCGCAGACGGTATTACGATTCACTTACGTGAAGACAGACGCCATATTCAAGATCGCGACGTTTATGTGATGGCTAAAACTATCCAAACTCGCATGAATCTTGAAACCGCTGTTACCGATGAAATGATAAAAATAGCACTTGAAGTAAAACCTGAGTACGTGTGTTTAGTACCTGAAAAGCGCGAAGAGTTAACCACCGAGGGCGGCTTAGATGTAGCGGGTAATATAGATAAAATTAAAGCCGCAACAAAAACGCTTACCGATGCAGGTATTAAAGTATCGCTATTTATTGATGCAGATAAAGCCCAATTAGATGCAGCTAAAGAATGTGGTGCTCCTTATGTAGAAATACACACAGGCGCGTACGCTGATGCAACAAATGATACTGATTTACACAAAGAGTTAGAGCATATTCGTGAAGGTGTTAAATACGCAGCAAGCTTAGGCTTGATTGTTAACGCTGGCCATGGCCTTCATTATCATAACGTTAAACCCATTGCCGCAATGTCTGAGATTTACGAGCTAAATATTGGCCACGCTATTATTGCTCGTGCAGCAATAGATGGACTCGATAAAGCCGTACGCGACATGAAACGCTTAATGATTGAAGCAAGAATGTAATACGAACTTAGATAAGTATTTAAATAGCTTAATTAAAAACGCGGTAAATACCGCGTTTTTTTGTATCTAAAATAAAACCTTACCTTTGTAGTTCGGTCACACTTGCATCTGCAAGTAGGTTTTCAAGCTCGTCCTGTAACTCAAATAATTCAGGTTCAATATTCTCTAACAAGCATTTATTTTTAAGTGATGTTTCAATTGTTTCTGCGAGTGATTTAAGTTTTGGTACACCAGTGTAGCAACATGCGCCATGAAACTTGTGGACAATACTTAAGACTTGCTGACAATCGTTACCCTCTATCGCTTTAGCAAGCAATGTAAGAGTTTCAGGGACGCTTAGAAGTAGCATATTAAGCATCTCTAGCGCTAACTCGTTCTTTCCGCCAGCACGCTGCAGGGCTTGTGCCCAATCAATTCGACTACTTTGAAATGGTGCAGGGCTTTGCGGTGTATCTGTTTTTGCTTTATCACGATTAACCGGGGTCTGTGGACTATGGTCGCTAATAATTTGTTTAAGCATATCTTCATCAATCGGCTTAGTTAAATAGCCTTTAAAGCCATCTTTTAGTAGTTGCTCTTTTTCGCTTTGAAGGGCATGTGCCGTTACAGCTATAATTGGTGTATCTTCATTAAGTGATGATTCGCGAATAAGCTTGCATGCGGTTATACCGTCCATAATTGGCATTTGTATATCCATAAAAATTATGTCGTATTTATGACTTTTACTTAAGCTGTATGCTTGTGAACCATTATGAGCCGTTTCTATTACTTCAATTTGTTCACTTAATAAAGTATGGAGAAGTTTTAAGTTGGCATCGTTATCATCAACAACCAATACCTTTAACGGCAGCAAAGCTTGATCGTTTTGTTCAATATTATGAGTAGGGTGGTCAAGCCTGTAAGGTGCGGCAAGTACTTCACATAACTTACGGTGATTAAGTGGTTTACTTAAACACGCATCAGCACCGCTACCTATAAAGGCTTCTCGCATATTGTGCGATACAGTATTAAGCATTAAATATAAGTAATCAGTAGATTCACGCACGGCTTTTACATAGCTTTTTAGTTGCTGCATATCATCAACTGATGCCATGTGGCCAATTAAGCAAACATCATATTTATGTTCAGTATTTTTTATAGCGTCTAAAAAGCTAGTCTCGTTAAAACATGCCGTCACGCTTGATTCCCACTGAGTTAATAACGAAAGTACAGCGTGATGTGTATGCTCGTGTGGCTCTAAATACAAAATACGTTTACCAATGAGCGATTTAGTCGGTAAGTCGTTAGTAAATACATGATTTGGCAAACTAAACACACTATTAAATGTAAAACAGGTACCGTTACCTGGCGCAGAATTTAGTGTTATGCGGCCACTCATCGCTTCAACAATATGTTTGGTAATAATAAGACCAAGACCTGTACCACCAAACTTACGTGTAATGCTTGAGTCTGCTTGCCCAAATGGAGTAAATAAAGAGTCTTGCTTATCCATAGGTATACCCACGCCAGTATCTGTTACTGACACAAGTAAAGAAGTGCGTTCGTCGTCGAGTAACCGATGGCTTATATCGACCTTAATAGAGCCTTTTTCAGTAAATTTAATCGCATTACTTAATAGGTTTATCAGCACTTGTTTAAAGCGAGTGGGATCGCCCGTTAAGTCATCCGGTACTTGTTGGTTAATGTAAATGGATAGCTCTAATTGCTTATCGTGTGCGCTAGGAGCTAGTAGCGTCATCACTTCATTTACTGCATCACGAAGTTGAAACTGAATCGACTCAAGTTCCATTGCACCCGCTTCTAGTTTGGAGAAGTCTAGAATGTCGCTAATAATAGTCATTAAACTATTTGCTGATAGCATAATAGTGTCGAGATAATCTTTTTGATGCTTGTTTAGTGGTGTTTTATAAAGCTGGCGTGTAAATCCAATAACACCATTTAACGGAGTACGAAGTTCGTGGCTCATTTTAGCTAAAAAGTCTGATTTTACGCGGTTAGCATCTTGAGCTTCTTTTTTTGCAAACGAGAGCTCTATATTTGAAGTTTCGTATTGCTCTAGTGTTTCGCGGTAGTCGCTAGTTGCTTGATCAATATTTTTTTGCATTTCATCTTTTTGCATCACCATAGTGTGAGCAATGGTGTTTAAGCCTTCTCGCAATAGCTCAAATTCACCTATCATGTTGTCGTTAAGGCCAGTACTTCTTTTACCTTCGACTAACTTGTCGGTTGCAAGTACTAACTTATTAAGCGGCGTCATAAACATGCGGCTTAACCTTAAAGCTAAAATTGCTGCAAATACCAATGATAAAATAATTACAATACCGCTAATTAATAAAGCACGTTGCTGCCCTATAACTGCTTGGTCTTTGTTTAGCTGTATAATAACGGTGCCCAGAGATGACTGAAAAGCCGATGGATCCCATTTAGAGTCGTGACTTGTATGGTTAATAATGGGCGTGAAGAATGTAACAAGCTCATCTGACTTTTGCACACGGGTCGTTTTTAAATTTATGAGCGTTTTTTGATTAATTAACTTTTCAAATGAGCGGTGATAATTACTGGTCATTAATAGCGCATTATTTTTATCAAAAATAGCAATCGACTTAATTGTAGGGGAGTGCTTGTTATGCGTGTAGCTTATAAGGCGATTCAATAGCTGTTTGTTTTTTTCGAGCATGGGCTGCTCAAGCGCAATAGCAAGGGGCTCAGAAATAGTAGTACCTTGCTGATATAAAATTTCATCAAGCTCAATGTAACGATTTATTGTAAAATAGCCACCAAGTAGTAATCCTATGATCACCGTTGGGATCAGGGTCAGTGTTAAAACAGAATCGCGTAAGCCTAATTTGGTCATAATGGGAGCGTTTTATCGTTATTAGTATGATTTGAGTATATACGGTTCAACACGCATTCTAAAGCATCTAAATATAGGTGCTTCATAAATAAACTGAAGGTAATGCCTAATGGCGCAAATTTTTAAAGCGAAAAAAAAACCGCTTAAGCAACAAACATTAGAATTAAATATAACGGGAATGGATCATCAAGGGCGTGGTATTGCGAAGCATAATAATAAAGTATGTTTTGTAAGCGGTGCATTACCAAATGAAACAGTTAAAGCGACGCTCGTTGAAGATAAAGCTAAATACAGCAGTGCAAAAGTAATTAAAGTTATTAAAGCGAGTGAATCAAGAGTAGACGCTTTTTGTGAGCACTATAATCAGTGTGGTGGTTGCCAATTACAGCATTTAGAAATAAGCCAACAAGTTGTAGAAAAACAAACTGCAGTTACTCAGTTATTTAGTAAGTTTGCTAAATTAAACAGCTTAAACTGGCAAGCTCCATTATTAAGTAAGTCTGTGCATTACAGGCGCAGCGCCCGCATAGCCGTTATGTTTGATAAAGCAGCTAAAAAAATGCGTGTGGGTTATAGAGCCAGTGGTTCAAAAAATATTGTGAGTATTAATAAATGTGCAGTACTTGATGAAGTATTTGCGGATGTTTTTACACTTTTTGACGGTTTAATTAATCAACACAAAGCGCTACACAGTATAAGCCATTTACAGTTATGCCAAAGCGATGATAAAAACTTTGTTGTTATTCGTCACACTAAAGCAATTAACGATGATACAAAGGCTTTGGTTGAGCACATAACAAAAAGCCAACAGTTTGAAGTTGTATGGCAAAGCGAGAGCGATGTAATTGAGCATTCACACTTAGCCATGCCGTTTTATTATCTTAAAGAGTTTGATCTAAAATTTGAATTTGGTTTAGGTAATTTTATCCAGGTAAATGCGCAAGTTAACGAAGCTATGTTAAAGCAAGCCGCAAATTGGCTTGATTTAAAAGGTGATGAAAATTTATTGGATTTATTTTGTGGCATTGGTAATTTTTCATTAGTGTTGGCAAAACAAGCAAAATCTGTAATTGGCGTAGAAGGTGTGACTTCAGCGGTTGCAATGGCTGCTCAAAATGCGCAAACTAACTCTATTACCAATGCGCAGTTTCATTGCTTTGATTTAACGCAAAGCATACAGAGCGCCCCATGGTTTAGTAAAAACTTAGATGTGCTTGTACTCGATCCTTCTAGGACTGGTGCAATAGCTGTATTAGAGCAATTATCTTTAAAGCAGTTTAAAACTATTTTATATGTCTCTTGTGACCCTGTTACTTTAGCCCGTGACAGCGCAATTATTTCACAAGCTGGCTTTGAACTTAATAAAATTGGGCTAATGAATATGTTCCCTCATACAGGGCATATTGAAACTATGGCGTTATTTCAACGGAGGTAGAACGCATTATGGTAGCTACACGACAATCACATCAACAAGATGAGACAACAGATTTTAGCACTCGGCTTTCATTTCTTGCTTTGTCTGAAGAAAAAACAGAGCTACTTACTAAAGCGCAAGCGCTATGCGTAAAATGTGATAATGAAAGCAGGCAAACTACTGCAATCGAAATGGTTGAAATTTTAGCTGAGCTAAATCTCGATCCCGAATCGTTAGCTACTGCGTATTTAACCCCGTATTTTTTAAACGATTTAATATCACTTGAAACCATAGAAGAGCAGCTTGGTAGTAATATAGCCATGCTGTTAACTGGGGTTGCACAAATGGCCACTATTAGTACTTTATCTCATCAAGGTAAAGGAACTATGCAAGTTGATAATATTCGAAAAATGTTATTAACCATGGTTGAAGATGTGCGCGCCGTGGTCATTAAGCTTGCCGAGCAGGTATGTCATTTACGTGATGTAAAAAATGCGGATGAAGAAGACCGCGTCATTGCCGCTAAAGAAACGGCTGATATTTTTGCACCATTGGCAAACAGATTAGGAATAGGGCAATTAAAATGGGAACTGGAAGATTTATCGTTTAGATATTTGCACCCAGGCACCTATAAAAGTATAGCCAAACAACTTGACGACAAACGCCTTACGCGCGAAGCCTATATGGAAGATATGGTTGAGCAAGTAAAAAGCCGTTTAAGTGAAGCGGGCATAGAGGCCCAAGTTTATGGCCGCCCCAAGCACATTTACAGCATTTATAAAAAAATGCAGCAAAAAAACTACGAGTTTGATCAGCTTTTTGATATTCGTGCAATGCGTATTGTTGTTGAACGCCTACAAGATTGTTATGGAGCGCTGGGTATTGTGCACACCAATTGGCGTCATCTAAATAAAGAGTTTGACGACTATGTAGCAACTCCAAAGCAAAACGGCTATCAGTCAATTCATACCGTGGTATTTGGGCCTGAAGGTAAAACAGTAGAAATACAAATTCGTACTAGCGATATGCATCAAGATGCTGAGTTGGGTGTGGCTGCACATTGGATGTACAAAGAAGGTGCATTACCAGGGCGCGGCTCGGGTTATGAGCAAAAAATCAGCTGGTTGCGTAAGTTACTCCAATGGCAAGAAGAAGTAGTTGATGGTGGCGATTTAGCAGAAGAGCTTAAAAACCAAGTAGTAGAAGACCGCGTATACATATTTACCCCAAGCGGCGATATTATCGATTTACCACTTGGCGCTACACCGCTCGATTTTGCTTACTACATTCACTCAAATGTAGGGCATCGCTGTATTGGTGCAAAAATATTCGGCAAAATAGTGCCGTTTACGCATCAACTTACAACTGGGGATCAGGTAGAAATACTGACCCAAAAACAACCAAATCCAAGTCGTGATTGGTTAAATCCGTCATTAGGATACATCAAGTCATCTCGCGCTAGAGCCAAGATTCATCACTGGTTTAAACAGCTCGACCGCGACAAAAACTTAAGTGCGGGTAAAGAAATTCTCGACAGTGAACTACAAAAGCTTAATTTAACATACAAAGATTTAGAGCCAGCCATCAAGCGTTTTAACTTTAAAGAACTTGATGACTTAATGGTTGCGATTGGTGCGGGCGATGTACGCCTCAATCAAATGCTTAACTTTGTAAGTGATCGGACAGAAGATGAGCCGGTTATTCGTATTAAAGCACCTAGCAAAGTAACTGGTGACAAAAACGGCATAGTGGTTGATGGCGTTGGTAGCTTAATGAGCCATGTAGCCAAATGCTGTCGTCCTGTACCTGGCGATGAAATAATAGGTTATATAACGCAAGGTCGAGGAATAGGTGTTCATAAGGAAGACTGTGATTCGTTTAATAACTTAAAAAATCAGCATCCAGAACGTGTTATTTCAGTAAGTTGGTCTGATGATATCAACGGCTCGTACGCACTAAGTATTAAAATAGAAGCCACCGATCGTTCAGGGCTAATACGCGACATAAGCTCAGTACTTGCTAATGAAAAAGTAAATGTTTTAAACATGAACGTAAATACGGTTGAGGATAATCAGTTAGCTATATTTACGATGCAAATAGAAGTACATGACTTATCGGGTACTAACCGTGTTCTTTCTAAGTTACACCAAATTGAAGGTGTACACGATGCCAAGCGTGGTCATTAATCATGAATGATAATACAGCGCTTACACAGCTTCTTAGCATAATGAAAACACTGCGAGATCCCAAGGGCGGTTGCCCGTGGGATCTCAAACAAGATTTTAAATCTATTGTGCCGCACACACTAGAAGAAGCGTACGAAGTTGCTGACTGTATTGAGTCAGGCAACTTAGGTGAGCTTAAAGGCGAATTGGGTGATTTGTTATTTCAAATTGTTTTTTATGCGCAGCTTGCACAAGAGCAAAATCTATTTGATTTTAATGATCTAGTGGAGCAATTAAACGATAAGCTTACCCGTCGTCACCCGCATGTATTTGGTGACAAAAAAGAGCTAACAGACGAGCAGCTATCGCAGCAGTGGCAAACAATCAAAACACAAGAACGCAGTGCTAGAGCGCAAACAGAATCACCTTCTTTTTGGCAAGATATTCCTGCAAATATGCCAAGTTTAAGTAAAGCTAAAAAAATTCAACAACGCGTTGCCGCACTTGGTTTTGACTGGCCAACGTATCATGGTGCACTTGATAAAGTGAGCGAAGAAGTGCTTGAAGTAAAAGAAGCGATTGAACAAGACCCGTTATCTGATCATACAGCGGAAGAACTCGGCGACTTACTTTTTGCCACTGTTAATGTTGTACGCCATGTTAAACGGGATCCTGAGCAACTGCTTCGTAGCGCTAATGATAAGTTTTCAGCGCGTTTTGAAAAGGTAAACGCTTATTTGCACGCGCAAGGCAAAAGCTTAGATACAGCCACCTTTGAAGAGATGGATAGTGCGTGGGATGCGATTAAAAAAGTAAAATAGACTTAATGTTAAATAGTGCACATTTTTTGTGCGCGTATTAGCTAATTTTAGCTGGATTGATAAGCAGTGTTTTGGTACAATTTCGCCCCGTCTTGATGATATACCCTTAGGCTCTTCTTTGGGTGTTATATTCCTTTTAATTCCTGATATTCTAGGGTTCGCATGAGTACAAAATTTATCTTCGTTACTGGCGGAGTTGTTTCTTCGTTGGGTAAAGGTATTGCCGCAGCTTCACTGGCCGCTATTTTAGAAGCCCGTGGTTTAAATGTTACCATTTTAAAGCTGGATCCTTACATCAACGTTGACCCAGGCACAATGAGCCCAATTCAACACGGTGAAGTTTACGTTACAGAAGACGGCGCAGAAACTGACCTTGATTTAGGTCACTACGAGCGTTTTATTCGTACCAAAATGACTAGTCGTAATAACTTCACACAAGGCCGTGTATATGAAGACGTATTACGTCGTGAGCGCCGTGGTGAATACCTAGGTGCTACTATTCAGGTTATTCCACATATCACTAACGATATTAAGCAACGTGTATACGACGGTGCTGAAGGTTATGATATTGCTATTGTAGAAATTGGCGGCACTGTAGGTGATATAGAATCACAACCGTTTATTGAAGCAATTCGTCAGATGGGAACTGAAATTGGCCGCGAACGCGCGCTATTTATTCACTTAACGCTAGTGCCATTTTTAGGCCCTGCCGGTGAAGTTAAAACGAAACCAACACAGCACTCTGTTAAAGAGTTACGCTCAGTAGGTATTCAACCAGATATTCTTATTTGTCGTTCAGACCGTAAACTACCTAATAATGAGCGTGCAAAAATCTCATTATTCACAAACGTAGAAGAAAAAGCGGTTATTTCACTACCTGACGTAGACAGCATTTATAAAATTCCTGCGTTATTAAAAACACAAGAATTAGATAACTTCGTATGTCGTCGTTTTCACTTAGATCCACCAGAAGCTGATTTAGCTGAGTGGGAACAAGTACTTTATCAAGAGTCTAACCCAACGGGTGAAGTGACCATTGGTATGGTTGGTAAGTATATTGAATTACCAGATGCGTACAAATCGGTTAACGAAGCATTAAAGCATGCGGGCCTTAAAAACCGTTTAACAATTAATATTGAATATGTAGATTCACAAGACTT
This sequence comes from Pseudoalteromonas sp. EB27, assembly GCF_001974875.1. Taxonomy (GTDB): domain Bacteria; phylum Pseudomonadota; class Gammaproteobacteria; order Enterobacterales; family Alteromonadaceae; genus Pseudoalteromonas. Next base: position 167,088 of record NZ_MTQD01000001.1, on the reverse strand, counting down.
AGAAAGCAAAGGTGTTGAATTACTTTCACACTTAGATGCTATTCTAGTACCTGGTGGATTTGGCGGACGTGGTGTTGAGGGTAAAATCTTAGCGGCTAAATACGCACGCGAAAATAAAGTACCATACCTAGGTATTTGTTTAGGCATGCAAGTAGCATTAATTGAATACGCACGTAATGTTGCAGGTTTAACGGATGCAAACTCTACAGAGTTTAATGCAAAATCAGAAGCGCCAGTAGTTGGTTTAATTACTGAATGGCTAGATGCTGAAGGTAATGTTGAAACACGTAGCGAAAAATCTGATTTAGGCGGCACTATGCGTTTAGGCGCACAAAAATGTCATTTAATGCCAGGCTCTAAAGTTCATGAAGTATATGGCAGCGACGAAATTGTTGAACGTCATCGTCATCGTTACGAAGTAAATAATAACTTTGTAGAAATACTTGAAAAAGCAGGCTTAAGCTTTACTGGTTTATCAGAAGATAAAAAACTGGTAGAAATTATCGAAAATAAAGATCACCCATGGTTTATTGCCGCGCAATTCCACCCGGAATTCACGTCAACTCCACGTGATGGTCATCCGTTATTTGAAGGGTTTGTAGCAGCCGCGCATATCCACCAAAAAGCGAATTCGTAATTTTAAAAGCCGTGCATATTGCACGGCTTTTTTGTTTTAAGGGCTGACTGATACCAATTTTATTAAAAACATGAGCATTGTATCGCATTAAATAACTCACTCACTGCGTTAAAAATTACTCATATAGAACAACTATATGTCATAATTTCAGCCTTGTTATTGAGCTATTTTCTTAGCGCTATAATAGCTCACTAATTAAATGCAATTGGTATAAACTATATAAAACGTAGTAAAGTTAGCTGAACTCACCATTTTGGGAATATAGAGGAATCAAGATGTCAGAAATCGTAAAAGTAATCGGTCGCGAAATTATGGACTCGCGTGGTAACCCAACTGTAGAAGCAGACGTACATTTAGCAGATGGTTCTTGGGGTCGTGCAGCAGCACCTTCAGGCGCATCTACTGGTACTCGTGAAGCATTAGAGTTACGCGACGGTGATAAATCACGTTACTTAGGTAAAGGTGTATTAAAAGCAGTTGGTTATATCAATAACGAAATTGCTGATGCTTTAAAAGGCCAAAGTGCATTAGATCAAAGCGCTGTAGATAAAGTAATGCTAGATTTAGACGGTACCGAAAATAAAGAAAAATTAGGTGCAAACGCAATCTTAGCTGTATCACTAGCAACTGCGAAAGCAGCAGCACAGTCTAAAAAAGTTGAGCTTTATGAACATATCGCTGACTTAAACGGCACGCCAGGTGTTTACTCTATGCCACTTCCAATGATGAATATCATCAATGGTGGTGAACATGCAGATAACTCTGTAGATATTCAAGAATTCATGATCCAACCTGTTGGCGCTAAAAACTTCCGCGAAGGCCTACGTATGGGCGCTGAAGTATTCCATAGCCTTGCTAAAGTACTTAAAGCTAATGGTCATTCAACAGCGGTTGGCGATGAAGGTGGTTTTGCACCTAACCTTGCATCTAACGAAGCGGCTCTTGCTGCAATTAAAGTAGCTGTTGCAAACGCAGGTTACGAGCTAGGTAAAGATATTACTTTAGCGATGGATTGTGCTGCATCTGAGTTTTACGACAAAGAAGCAAACATCTACGACCTTAAGGGTGAAGGCAAAAAATTCACTTCTGAAGAATTTAACTTCTTCTTACAAGATCTTACTAATCAGTACCCAATCGTTTCTATTGAAGATGGTCTTGATGAGTCTGATTGGGATGGCTTTGCACATCAAACTAAACTAATGGGTGATAAGATCCAATTAGTAGGTGATGATTTATTTGTAACAAATACTAAGATTTTAAAGCGTGGTATCGACAACGGTATTGCTAACTCAATCTTGATTAAGTTTAACCAAATTGGTTCACTGACAGAAACTTTAGCTGCAATCAAAATGGCTAAAGATGCTGGTTTTACTGTTGTTATTTCTCACCGCTCTGGTGAAACTGAAGATTCAACAATTGCTGATTTAGCTGTTGGTACTGCTGCAGGTCAAATTAAAACAGGTTCATTGAGCCGTTCTGACCGTGTTGCAAAGTACAACCAATTGCTTCGTATTGAAGAGCAATTAGGTGATAAAGCACCGTACAACGGTCTTAAAGAAGTTAAAGGTCAGTAATTACTGCTCTTTAATTTAAAATTATAAAATCCTCGCTCAGGCGGGGATTTTTTATGCCAAATATTTCTACTCAAAGAGATGAAAATTTATTGTAGGCGTTTAGCTTGCTGACGCGCGCACGCAGTGCGAAAAGGGTGAACAACAAAAACGAAAACTCTTTATTTAAACCTCAAACTATTTTATTAAAAAGGTGAAATACCTTGTAGGCGTTAAGAACGCTGACGCGCACGAAGTGCGAAAAAGGATTTGCTTAACTCATAATATTTTCTGCACAGCTCAAAGCTGAAACTGCTGCTTTAAAATATCACCTGTAAAACTGGTTTTTAAGTAAAAGCCACGGGGTAGGGTTTTAATTATTTGCCCATTTGGACCAATAGCATCAGTCACTATTTTACTATGAGCAGCTTTAGGGCGTATTTGCATCGCATCGCCTAAATGGCCTGATATTTCGTCGACTCTACCTAGCGCAATTAGCTCCATTTGCTCTTCCCAGTCGCGCTGTAATAAAGCGTCTTGTTCAGGCGTGGGTTGCCACAAAAAGCCGCTGCCGATGGTTCTATCAAACGGGGCAATATCACGTTCGCTTAAAATTGGCAGCCATAAAACATGATTTAGTTTTTTACGCACAGAGCTGGTATGCCAAGTCATTCCAGTAACGTTCATTAAAGGTGTAACCGATACAAACGTAGTTTCCAGTGGCCTGCCTTTATAGGAAATAGGGAGTGTTTTTAGCTCAATTCCTAAATCTTCAAAATCCGGAAGTGGTTTTGAGCCCGCAGTAGCACCTAGTACGTATTCAATTAACTGACCGGTCCAACCTTTTTCGCGCAGTAAATCATCTGGAGTTTTAAAATTATGCTTATTAGCAAGCTGTCCTAGCGTTAATCCGGCAATATTGTTAACGCGTTGCATTAAGTCGTTTATTGAGTGTGGTTTTGTAGGTCGCATATTCTTAATTTCGGTTGTATAAATACCATAGCCATGATAGCAAATAGGCTAAGCCGTGGATATCTTTAGGGTTGTACGTTTTTTACCCTTCCTCTGTTTGTGTTAATTTTGCACATATTGAAATTAAGCTACTTTACTTTAAGTTACTGACGCTGCAGGTTTTTTTAAATTTGTACGTTCAGTTTTGATTAAGCCATTTAAAAGTTGTAAGGATAAATACAACTATATGAACATGTTTATCCACAGAATCTGTGGAGAAGCCAAGTTTTAAGATCTAATATTGTGGATTTGTTTGCAAAATGAGCGTGTTTTACAAAAGTTATGCACAAACTGTGAGTAACTAGAGGAAAACAAGAACCGCAATAGCCTTGTTAAGTTATTTTCCAAATATTTACCTATTCTCCAGTAATTTATCAATGTACTAAAAGCTCAAACTTAGCTTACTAATCGGGTTGGGTATAATAGTATTTGCCGTATTGCGGCTAATGTGGAACAATCATTAAAAATCGACTTACAAATGAGGCACTAAGGTGATCGATGCCGAAGGTTTTCGTGCCAATGTCGGAATTGTGATTTGCAATAATCAGGGACAGGTTTTTTGGGCCAGACGTTATGGTCAACACTCTTGGCAATTTCCCCAAGGTGGTGTTGATGATGGTGAAACTGCAGAACAAACTATGTACCGTGAATTACACGAAGAAGTAGGGTTGCGACCAGAAGATGTAGAAATAGTCGCAAGCTCAAAACATTGGTTACGCTATAAATTACCCAAACGATTAATCCGCCGAGACTCTAGTCCGGTGTGTATTGGGCAAAAACAAAAATGGTTTTTACTAAAATTGCGCTGTAAAGACGAAGATGTAAATTTACTTAAAACCCATCATCCTGAATTTGATGATTGGCGCTGGGTAAGTTATTGGTATCCTGTAAGACAGGTTGTATCGTTTAAACGGGATGTTTATCGACGTGTAATGAAAGAGTTTGCTCCTTTCGCCATGCCTTTTAATAAGAGAGAACAACATAAAGATCATTGGCGAAGTAAAAGGTAGTAATTTCTCTATAGAATAAAGGAGCAGGACATGCTGGCTACACTGAGATCTATTGCGGAGTCTGTATCGCGACAAGCGAATTTAGACAGTGCATTAGTGTGCTTTGTGCAAATGGTTAAAGATGCCATGAAAACCCAGTGCTGCTCCATTTATTTTGCAGATTACAGCCAAGACAATTTTGTACTTATGGCAACCGAAGGGCTAAACCCCGATGCGGTAGGTAAGTTTAGAATTGGTTTTACCGAAGGTTTAGTTGGCCTAGTAGCGCAACGCGAAGAACCCATTAATATTGCATTTGCTAAATCGCATCCTCGTTTTAAGCTCTCCCCCGAAGTAAATGAAGAAGGCTACAACGCTTTTTTATCAGTGCCCGTTGTTCATCAAAAAAAAGTACTGGGCGTTATTGTTGTCCAACAAAAAATGGCACGTGTATTTAGCCAAGACGAAGAGTCGTTTTTAATAACGCTTTCTGCTCAACTTGCGTCACAGTTAGCGCATGCTGAAATTAAAGAAATACTACGCCAAGATGAGTCATCTCATCAAACGTCTGTTTTAAAAGGTGTATCGAGCGCGCCAGGAATAGGTATAGGGCAAGCATTTGTTGTATTACCAAAACTTGATTTTAAATCTATTGAGCTTTTAAAAGACAGTGACGTCACTGAGCAGCGCCGTTTGTTTACTCAGGCCGTAGCTGCAACGCGCAAAGAATTTAACACCCTATCTATGACGCTAAGCGATTCTATTCCGCACGAAGCTCTTGCGGTATTTGATGTGTATCAACAACTGCTTGATGCTAAAAGTTTAGGGCATAATGTTGAAATGCAATTGCAAGAAGGCTGGTGTGCTAAAAGCGCCCTAAAAATTGTAATAGAGCGTTTAATATCTCAATTTAATGCCATGCAAGACCCTTATATAAAAGAGCGTGCTGTTGACGTTAAAGACATTGGTCTTCGTGTATTACACCATCTTGTAAATACCGAACACGCTGTTAAAAATTATCCGCCCAACACTATTTTAATTGCTAATACCTTAACACCAGCCATGCTTGCTGAAGTGCCAAAAGGTCACTTAACAGGCGTTGTAAGCGTAAATGGCTCTGCAAATAGCCATGCTTCTATATTAACGCGTGCGATGGGGATCCCTGCCATTTGGGGTATAGAAGATTTACCTCTACTACAGTTTAATGGCAAACCGATGATTTTAGATGCATTTGCTGGGCGTTTATATATATCGCCTTCACAAATGCTGATGGACGAATACACAGAGTTACAGCATCAAGATAACCTACTAAATAACCGCTTTTTAGCTGAGCAAGACTCAGAATCAATTACGCTTGACGGTGAACATGTTAGCTTATTATTAAACGCAGGCCTTGAGCTTAATACTGAGCAAAGTAGCGCGCATATTTGTGACGGTGTGGGGCTTTATCGAACCGAAGCCTGGTTTATGCAAAAGGGTCAGTTTCCTTCGCAATCAGAGCAAGAAAACTGGTACCGAGAAGTACTAACTAGCTATCATCCTAATCCTGTGGTTATGCGTACATTGGATATTGGGGGCGATAAGGTACTTGATTACTTTAATATTACCGAAGAGAATCCATTTTTAGGTTGGCGTGGTATTCGTATTAGCCTTGATCATCCCGAGTTATTTTTAGATCAACTAAAAGCGATGCTTAAAGCAAATATTGGTTTAGGTAATTTAAAAATAATGCTCCCTATGATCAGTGGCACTGAAGAAGTTGATGAGTCACTTGCGTTATTTGAACAGGCTTATTTTGAATTAAGTGAAAAATACCCAGAGCAAACCATAGAAAGACCCGACATAGGTATAATGCTGGAAGTACCTTCAAGTGTATTTATGCTTCCTGAGTGGTCAAAAAAAGTCGATTTTTGCTCAGTAGGCAGTAACGATTTAACACAGTATTTATTAGCAGTAGACAGAGCTAACGCACGTGTAGCCGAACTTTTTAACCCTTATCACCCAGGTGTACTAAGAGTACTAAATAAAGTGGCGCACGAATGTGAGCAATATGAACTGCCATTTAGTTTGTGTGGTGAACTAGGCGGCGATCCTGAAGGGGCTATTTTGCTTATTGCCATGGGTTACAGACGCCTTAGTATGAACTTATCATCGCTTAATAAAGTAAAGTGGGTACTTAGGCGTTTAAATGTCAGTGATATGGAACAACTATTAAGTGAATGTTTAGCGCAATCCACAGCCAAACAAGTACTACGTTTAACGCGAAGCTTTATGCTAGAGCATAAATTAGGTGATTTGTTTTACACCCCAAAATAAGCTCGTACGCCTAATTAATTGCAATACACAGATGCTATTAGTTTTATAATCCTTTAATATATAAACCTTAAAAAGGTATTTGAGATTACTATGTATGACTTAGGTTTGTTAGTCGCAAGCTGCGCACTACTAGGCTGTATTGTTGGGTTTTTAGCTGGATTACTAGGCATTGGCGGCGGTTTAATTATCGTTCCAGTACTAAGCACTCTGCTACTCTCATTTAATGTAACGTCGGCTGATCATGTATTAGTAATTGCTATTGCAACCTCACTCGCTTCTATTTTATTTACTTCAACGTCTTCAGCGCTGGCTCATCATAAAAATGATAACGTGCCTTGGGCAATTGCACCATGGGTTATGTCGGGTGTGGCTTTAGGCGCACTTGTTAGTGGCTTTGCAGCAAGTTTAATCCCTGAACAAATATTACGTACAGTGTTTGCTATAAGCGTTGTATTTATTGCAGCCAGAATGGTGCTCTCCGCGCGTAATAAACAGATGTCAGAAAAACCGTTGCCGGCAGGTCCTATTTTAGGGGGCGTTTCTGCAATAATGGGCGGATTATCAGGTTTAATAGGGATTGGCGGCGGAGCTTTAATAGTACCTATGCTTAATTATTTTTCGGTTGATATAAAAAAAGCAATTGGCTGTGCGGCAGCGTGCGGAATTGTTATTGCATTATTTGGCTCTATTGGTTACATCAGCGCAGGCTGGCATGTTACCGATTTAGAGCATGGTTTTGCCGGGTTTGTTTACTTACCTGCTTTATTTGGGATTGTTATTACCTCGTGGTTTGTTGCGCCTATTGGCGCCAAAGCAACTCACTATTTACCTGTTAATACAATTAAGAAAGTTTTCGCGGTGCTGCTTGTAGTTATCGCAATTAAAATGGTTTTTAGCTAAAGGTTTATTTTTTATGGCACTTGAGTTTCCTCAAATTGATCCAATTATTTTTTCTGTTGGACCGCTAAGCGTACGTTGGTATGGCTTAATGTACTTAATAGGTTTTGCATTTGCGATGTGGTTTGCTAATCGTCAAGCGTCAAAGCCAAATTCGGGTTGGACTAAAGACCAAGTAAGCGATTTACTGTTTTACGGCATGTTAGGGGTAATACTAGGCGGGCGTATTGGCTACGTATTGTTTTACCAGTTTAGTTATTTTATAGAAAACCCACTGTATTTATTTAGAATAGATCAGGGCGGTATGTCGTTCCATGGTGGCACACTTGGCGTTATAACCGCCGTCGCAATTTTTTCGTGGACGCGTAAAAAGTCACTGCTTCAAGTGGGCGACTTTGTTGCACCACTCGTTCCTGTAGGACTTTTAGCCGGGCGTATTGGTAACTTTATAAACGGTGAATTATGGGGCCGAGTTACCGATGTGCCATGGGCAATGGTATTTCCAACGGGCGGTCCGCTTGCGCGTCACCCATCGCAATTATACGAAGCATTTTTTGAAGGCTTAGTGCTGTTTTTAATCCTGCAATGGTTTATTAAAAAACCACGTCCAGCAGGGAGTGTAGCCGGTGTATTTTTATTAGGTTACGGCGTGTTTAGATTCTGTATTGAATATTTCCGCCAACCCGATGCACAACTCGGTTTATTTGCCGACTTTATTTCAATGGGACAAATACTTTCACTTCCAATGATAGTGGGTGGTTTAGGCTTATTAATTTGGGCATATAAGCAACCACAACACGTTACACCAGCTAAGGCATAATAAGAAAAGCATGAAACAATATTTAAAATTATGTCAGCGTATTGTTGACGAAGGTCAGTGGGTCGAAAACAAACGTACAGGTACACGTTGTTTAACCGTTATTAATGCCGATTTAGAATACGATGTGGCTAATAATAAGTTTCCGATGATCACGACGCGTAAAAGTTACTACAAAGCAGCTATCGCCGAATTGCTAGGTTATTTACGCGGTTACGACAGCGCTGAGCAGTTTCGAGAAATTGGCTGTAAAACATGGGATGCCAACGCGAACGATAACAACGCATGGCTTAATAATCCTAACCGTAAAGGTGAGGATGACATGGGACGTGTTTATGGCGTACAAGGCCGTGGTTGGCAACGACCAGATGGCTCAACGCTTGATCAGCTTTCCAAAGTTATTAATAACTTAAAAAATGGCATTGATGACCGTGGTGAAATAATCACGTTTTATAATCCAGGTGAGTTTGAACTTGGTTGCCTGCGCCCGTGTATGCACACACACACTTTTTCACTACTTGGCGATACGCTATATTTAACGTCATACCAGCGAAGCTGTGATGTACCTCTTGGCCTTAATTTCAATCAAATTCAATGTTTTGTATTGCTTGCGTTAGTGGCTCAAATTACCGGCCACAAAGCGGGTAAGGCGTACCATAAAATTGCTAATGCACATATTTACGAAAACCAACTTGAACTGATGCGAGATGTGCAGTTAACGCGTGAGCCATTTGCGTCACCTCAGTTAAAAATTAATCCAAAAATTAAATCATTAGAAGACATAGAAACGTGGGTAACACGAGACGACTTTGAAGTAACAGGCTATCAATGCCATGAAGCGATTCAATATCCATTTTCAGTATAATAAAAGATTAAGGAAAACATAAAATGAAAGCAGTGATCCCAGTAGCGGGGCTTGGTACTCGTATGTTACCAGCCACTAAAGCAATTCCTAAAGAAATGCTTCCAGTGGTAGACCGTCCTTTAATTCAATATGTAGTAAACGAAGCCGTTGCTGCAGGAATTAAAGAAATAGTGTTAGTAACGCACTCAAGTAAAAATTCAATCGAAAATCACTTCGATACGAGCTTTGAACTAGAAGCTACTTTAGAAAAGCGTGTTAAGCGGCAATTACTTGCCGAAGTGCAAGCAATCTGCCCTAAAGACGTAACCATTATTCACGTACGCCAAGGTGAAGCAAAAGGCTTAGGCCATGCTATTAGTTGTGCAGCGCCTATTATTGGTAACGAACCGTTTGTAGTTATTTTACCAGATGTAATTATCGACGATGTAGAGAGCGATCTTAAAAAAGATAACTTAGCAGAAATGATCGCTAACTTTGAGAAAAATAAGCACAGCCAAATTATGGTAGAACCAGTACCAATGGCACAAGTGAACCAGTTTGGTGTGGTTGATTTAGGTGATGTTGACTTAAAGCAAGGTGAAAGCTCGCCAATTCTTAATATGGTAGAAAAGCCGCCAGTAGATGAAGCTCCATCAAACTTAGCTGTAGTGGGTCGATACGTATTAAGCGAAAATATCTGGCCGTTACTTGCAAAAACTCCGCAAGGTGCAGGCGACGAAATTCAATTAACTGACGCAATTGCGATGTTAATGGAACACGAAAAAGTAGATGCATACGCAATAAAAGGCCGTAGCCACGATTGTGGAAGTAAAATTGGTTACTTAAAAGCAACGATTGAGTTTGCACTTCGTCGCGATGAATTTGCCGATGAATTAAAATCATTTATTAAAAAACTGATTTAACAGTTAACGTAAAACATGAAAGGCGCCTATATCGGCGCCTTTTTTATGAGTTTTGTTAGAGTCTGTTTATCTTTCGAGGTTAAATTCACAGCAGACTGTTTGGTATTTAGTCAAGGCAGAGCCTATGAAGTGTGGTTATTCCCCATAAATAGGCGATAACGTAGCATAAATGCCAAACATGCGCTGCCCGAAGGGTTCTGCCTCGGGGCAATTTACTCTTTGTTACTCGGTTTTTACTTATTCTTACATGGATGTAAGCCATTAGAATAACGCAGGAGCAGTTATCGAGCCCACTAGGTTACAAACCTCGCGCCGCGATTAAATGGCCCCTAGATTGAACAAATTTTAATCCTGAAAGGTCAACAGGCCCTAGAATAGAATAAGGAAAGGGATAGCTCTAAAATAAAAGTTTTTAAGTCATTACAGACATATTGTTATTTATGTTGTAAAGTTTGTGTTAATTGGCATTGAATTTGTATTAAACAATGCTCTCAAGGAAGGGGTGGAGTATGCAACGTTGTGTTTTACGAAACACTGACAAGCATGCGAAGAGCTAAGTTTTATAGCTCACAGCTTAAATAAAGTTAAACGCTTTCTTGTGAGAATGTTTAACTGAAATGTAGTGAAAAAACACTGCTTTCAGGACAGCAAATACATGTTTATATATAAAAAAAATAACATTGGGCTTTTACTCAGCTTGCTAATGCTTTTATTTGGCACAGCATGCAGCGTTACGCCTGAAATAAAAACTATTGATGAACAACCTCAAAGTAACTCGCCTGACTACGTATCAATTACAGCCCTTGAACTTGCTCAGCTAAAAGATGCCGCAATGCAGTGGCAACAAGCTCGTGAAGGCATAGAGCGAATTTTAAGATTAGAAAAAGAAATAACTTATCTCGTAAATCATATTGATATTATAAACAGTAAAGCTATTGCGCAGTCTAATCAAGGGTATAGCAGCAAGTCTGTACGTTCACCACGAAACACACGCAATGTTAAGTCACGCCAACAAGTTAAACAAAACTACAGTAATAAAAAACAAACTGTAAAATTAAATAAGCCTAAGCATCTATTTGCTTTGCAAGTCGCTTCGGTTGACTCAGAGCAAGGTGTGGCTAAAGCATGGCAAGAGCTAAATACTAAAGCAGCACCGTTGTTTAGAGACAAAATATTGACTAACGTAGAAACCGCCAAAATAAACGACAAAATGTTTTACAGGCTGAAACTTGGCTCTTACCAAAACTTTAAAAATGCAAAAGCAGACTGCGCCGTATTCAAGCTGTATAAACTCGATTGCATAGTAAGTAACTACACAGATAAGCCAGTAAGGCTGTAGTTAAGAAACTTGCTTAAAATCTGTTTATCAATAAAATACACCCTTCATAATTAAATACGTTTAGGGGATATATAAACCCCTAAAACAACGTCATTTTAGGGAAGGAAATGCTTTTAAAACGGAGCTTAGAATGCATGGTGCTAATGGGTGTACTTGTTTTATCTGCTTGTAACTCATCTCAACAAGTTAAAATGGCTCAAGTAACCCCGCAACCGATTCTTATTGAAAAGTCTGATTTGGAGCAGCTCAAAAGCTCTGCGGCACAATGGGAAAGCTCTCAACCAAAAGTAGAGCAGCTACTCAAGTTAGAAAATAAATTAACGCAGCTTGCTACTAATCTAAAACAACTAAATGAGTCTGATGTTCTAAATACTCGTGTAAATGATGTAGTTAATAACGAAAGTATATTAAAAACCGACTCGGCATTGTTTGCTTTGCAAATTGCCGCTTTTAAAAATAAAAATGCATTGCAAAAGAAGCTCAGCGAATTCCAACAAAAACACCACAAAATATTATCTCACCCACTGAGATAAATGTAGAAACCGTAAGTGTTAATAACACAACTTTTTATCGATTGAAGTTAGGTGCTTATAGCAATTCAGCGGACGCTAAAAGTGATTGCTTAGCCCTTATAAAGCAACAAGTAGCATGTTTTGTTAGCTATTATGTTCAACAACCTTACAGAAGTAAGATATAGGCATACAAATTGCTTTGTCCTTAGTATGTTTTGAAGAGGATGGCAATTATGCGCCTTTTACTGCCTTTATTATTTTTAAATTTAGCTGCTTGTAACTTGGTGCCGCCGCCAGAACCAAGTGTGCCTACAGATGCACCTAAAGCGGCCATGGCTCCTTTTACAGTTAACGACTATGTAGTTAATTTAACGTCGCAACTTAACCACCTAAACGGAGCATTAAATGCTAATGCACGTGTTGGCGTTAGTAGCTTCTTTTATGCAGATGCACTAGATACAAAATTGGTGACAGGGCAGGCCTCAGGCTTAAGTCAGCAGATCCAAGAAAGTCTACTTACACAATTTACTCAACTGGGTTATCACACCGTTGAATACAGACTTGGGAATAACCTCTCTTTATCAGAAAACTCAGACAGTATTTTAAGTCGCGATTTAAGTAAATTACGTAATCGCCAAAATATTGACTTAGTTATCACAGGAACAGTGACTCGCCAGCAGCATGCATACATAGTTAATGCACGGCTTGTGAATATAGAAAATAAACAGGTGCTCTCTGCGGGAAGTACCGAGATCCCAATTAATGTAATGTGGGGCAATGAGAAAATTCAGCAGCGTGACGGACTTTTATACCGAAGCGAATACTAATTTGGAGCACAAAATGAAAAACCTATTAATTACATTATGCTTACCACTGGGCTTTGGTTGCTCTCAAATACTAGGCACAATGAATACAGACACCACAACACCACAAAGTGAGCAAAGCAATCAACTGGTGAGTAACCAACGCGACGTTGCAGCGCCTGTTTCTGACGATAACTTATTTCAGTCAGGAATGGCTCCACAGGATAACTACACAAAAGCAACACCGCCAATGCGCAAAAATATTAACCATTATGTGCGCGGCATAATGCAAGACATGGTTGAAAACTTACAGTACGTAAGTGAACAAACACCGTTAGCTGTTTCGAGTTTTGTTTTTTTAGATGAAGACTACAACGATGGTAGCTTACTAGGGAACCAAATTGCAGAAAGCTTCATGCATGAATTACACAGCTTTGGTGTACCCGTTATTGATTTTAAAACAACTGATTATATGCGTGTTACCTCAACAGGCGACTTTGTATTTAGTCGCGACTATTTAGAGCTAAATCAAGATCAAAACTTTAAATATGTACTTGCCGGTACGCTTGTAAACCATCAAGGTGGTGTACTTGTTAATGCACGTATTGTTGGGCTAGAAAGTAAGGCCGTAGTAGGTTCTGCACAAGGGTTTATTCCACAGTCGGTTGTTGATGCGCTTAATAGTAGTTATCGCACTGATGGCATAATGTTAAAACAAGCAAGCAAGTGAGATAATTATGTATAGTAAATTATTTAACCGCTTTATCGTTTTTTTTGCTTTAGCTAACTTAGCAGGTTGTGCCTTTACTCAAAATAGTGAAAGTGCTGAAATTAATACGCCTTCAACCACACAAGTAAATTATGACCTAGCAAGCATGCTTAAAATAGCCGAGCAAAAATCAACTCAAGATGATGTTAACGGTAATCAATTTACACCACTTCAGCACCATAAAACACTTGCTAACTATGTAGAGCAAATGGCACTTGATTTGGTTGATACGCTTGAATTTGAAAGTGATACCGACACCAATATTAATATTGCCGTTACTACCTTGGTCGATCTTGATTCATCGCTTACTAAAAGCAATCAATTGGGTAATCAAATTTCTGAAACGTTAATTCATCAATTACAAAAGTTTGGTTATGGCGTGGTTGATTTTAAAACAACCCAAACTATAGATGTAAATAGCCGTGGTGATTTTGCTTTTTCGCGCGATATTGAAAAGCTTAGCGAAGAGCAAATGGCGAGCCATGTATTAGCGGGTACATTAATTTATCGCAATGATGCTGTTGTTGTAAATACACGTGTAATTAACGCGCATACAAAAAAAATCGTCGCGAGTAGTCGAAAACTAATCCCAATTTATGTACTAAATAAAGAAGATATATACTTATCAAGCAATTAAGTTCAGTTGTTGCTTGATATAAAAAACCAGATGCCGTTATAATTCACATCTCTAAGCACACAGCTTATTTGTGGCCTCTTAGTTAAATGGATATAACGGCCCCCTCCTAAGGGGCAGTTGCAAGTTCGATTCTTGCAGGGGCTACCAATTAAATCAATGAGTTATATTTTAACTTCCCTTCCTTATACTTTGTGTATAGCGTATATGTAGTAGTGCTGCACTTTTTAATTAAAGGCGTTTAAAGCTTCTTGCTCACATTTTTCACGCTCTGAAACCATGGCTTCAAAGTCGGCTTGAATTTGTGCTAGAACAGTTGGTGGGTTAAGTCGTTTGATTCTTTTAAATTGAATGCTTTCTTCTTCATCATAGGCTAGTATTGCTAAAGTGATTTTTTCGCGTTCGATACCATTTGAAAATATTCCTTCGGCATCTAATTGTATGAGCACTTTTTCCATTGTCGTAAGCCATTGATGCCAATTATCCATTGCTTCTATATCTGATTGAAACAAATCAATGCTGTCTTCTAGTTTTTGGCACTCTAGAGTTGTTTCATCAAAGTATTCGGAATAATCCTCAAGCATCGGGTAGTCTTCTGGATTCCATTTAGCCATGTAAAAGCTACTTACATCGTTGTTGTACTCTGCTTCAAATACTTTTTTTAAATCCGATAAGGTATTAAACATTGGCAGTAGTGAGTAGCTACCTGTGTGGTAAAAGCCCATTACATAAAGATCGTTACCGTATTTTTGTATAATGTTTTTAAATGCTTTTTTGGTATCTTGGTAAAGTGTTTTTTCGAAGTTTTTAGTATCTAACATGAGGTCATTATTTCTTTTATTATTACAGAAATTTATATGAAAAAGAGAGCGATTAAAACTCACTCTACTAAAATGAAATAACCAGAGCTATTATATAACTCTGGTTATTGTAAGTTAATATTAACCATCACTTGTAATAGTATCAATTAATTCACTAAGTACAGCTTCTGCTTTACTTGTTTCTACTTGGCAAGTGCCTGCATTTAAATGACCACCACCGCCGTATTTAAGGCACAGTTCGCCAACATTGGTGTTTGAACTGCGGTTAGTGATTGATTTACCTATGGCATACACTACGTTTTGTTTTTTAAGGCCCCACATTTTATGAATCGAGATATTGCAGTCGGGGTACATGGCATAAATAACAAATCGGTTTGTGGCGTAAATTGTTTCTTCTTGGGTTAAATCAAGTATCACTAAGTTTTTATGGACGGTAGCGCATTGAGAAATTTGCTCTTTGGCTTTTTCGTTATGCTCGTTATATAAAGCAACACGTTCGGCTACGTCTTCCATTTGTAGGATTTCTTCGATGCTCTGATCTTTACATGCATCAATGAGTTTCATCATTAATTGATAATTTGAAATTTTAAACTCGCGAAAACGGCCAAGGCCTGTTCGCGCATCCATAATAAAGTTCATTAATACCCAGTCGGTCGGGTTTAATATTTCGTCTTTTGAAAACTGAGCAGCATCACCTTTATCAACAGCGTCCATCATTTCAACAGAAATATTTGGAAGTTTTTCAGCGCCGCCATAATAGTCATAAACTACGCGAGCTGCTGATGGGGCTTCTGGGTCAATAATATGATTTTTTATGTCGCTTGAGTTACGTACGGTTTCGCTAAGATGATGATCAAATGCTATGTGACAGCCTGCAACGTAGGGGAGGTTGGTCGTAATGTCGTTTTCGGTAATGTCTATTTTTCCATCTTGCATGTCTTTTGGATGAACAAACAAAATATCATCAATTAGGTCTAAGTCTTTAAGCAATACGGCACAAACTAAGCCATCAAAATCGCTGCGAGTGACTAGTCTAAATTTATTATTGGGCATAGCTATTCCATCTTTTTTAATTGAATTATCAATTAAGTGTAACAGCTAAAATTTTTTTTGAGAGGTCAGCTTAAAAAAATTATAAAAAAAAGCCAAAACGTTAGTTTTGGCTTTTGCTTAGCAAGTTTGTATGTGTGGTAAATAGGCTATGCGCCTGGGCCACATTCCATACATGAATTTACAATGTCTGGGCCAAATTTAAGTTTGGCGTTTAAGTCGCGAAGGGCGGTGCGTAACCCTTCTTCAATTACTGGGTGGTAAAATGGCATATCAAGCATTTCTGGTACGGTCATTTTGTTTTGTACAGCCCATGCTAGTAAGTGAGCAATGTGTTCGGCTTGTGGGCCAATAAACTCAGCACCTAAAAATAAGCCTGTACCTTGCTCTGCATATACACGCATATGACCTTTGTTTTTAAGCATTACTCTGCTTCGGCCTTGGTTTTCAAAGCTGACTTCGCCTACTTCAAAACAACCGCATGGGCCTAAACGGTCGGTAATTTGCTTGTAGCTTTCGCCGACCATTGCTATTTGTGGGTCGCTAAATACGGCTGCAATTTTTGCTCTACGCAGACCTATTCGTACATCTGGGAAGCGCCCTGCATTTTGACCTGCAATAGCACCTTGGTCAGATGCCTCGTGTAACAATGGGAGCATGTTACTCGCATCGCCTGCTATAAATATGTTTGACTCACCACATTGCATTGTGTGTGTGTCTGCGTGCGGTACGCCGCGTTCATCAAGTTCAATGCCGGTGTTTTCAAGGCCTAGTTTATCTACGTTTGGTACTCGGCCTGTGGCTGCAAGTACGTAGTCAAACTGTTCTGTGTGTTTTTCACCTTGTTTGTCGGTGTAAGTTAGCTGTGCTTTATCGCCAACTTGCATCATGTCAGATACGTTTGAGTCGGTATCTACAAAAAATTCTTCAGCAAAAACAGTATTCGCATAGTCTTTTACTACAGGGTCTGTAAGTGGGCCAATTGCGCCGCCTACACCAAATAGTTTTACATTTACGCCTAGTCGGCTAAGTGCTTGGCCAATTTCAAGGCCTATTACACCAGGGCCAAATACAGCGACTGATTCTGGTAGGTCATCCCAATCAAATACGTCGTCGTTTATAATAAGTTTGTCGCCAAAGTTATTAAATACGCCGGGGTATGAAGGGCGTGAGCCGGTTGCAATTACAAAGCGTTTTGCTGTAATAATTGTGTGGTCGTCTATTTGTACGCGGTTTGTGTCTAAAAATTTAGCGTAACCACGAATTTTATCACCCTCTGGTAATTCATCTACGGCTTCTACTACGAATCCTGCAAAACGATCTCGTTCACTTTTAACGCGTGCCATAACTGCTTTGCCATCAATAACTGGCTTTGAGCTATGAACACCAAATGCAGGTGCCATTTCAATTGCGTGTGCGGCTTCGGCGGCTGCAATCAATAACTTGCTTGGCATACAACCAACACGTGCACATGTGGTGCCGTATGGGCCTGATTCGATCATTAATACATTCTGTGTGAACTGTTTAGCATTACGATAAGCACTTAAACCAGCAGTGCCTGCGCCTATAACAACAACATCGGTTTGCAATTCTTTCATAGTATTTTTTCCTCTAATAAATAGGGGCATAAAAGCCCCTATTTTTTACCTACTTACGTTAGGCATTTAATTTACTTATTAATTAAGCAAAGTATTTTTCTAAGTCGTCTGAACCACCGATGTGTTTACCACCAATGAATATTTGTGGAACAGTTTCACGACCAGATACAGCTTTTAGGCTTGTTAGTGATGCGCCTGCACCCATAACAATTTCTTCATATGCGAAGCCTTTTTCTGCAAGAAGCTCTTTCGCTTTTTTACAGAAAGGACAGCCAGGTTTAGTAAAGATGCTTACTGGTTCTGGTTTAGCTTGCTTAGGGTTGATGTAATCAAGCATTGTGTCTGCGTCAGATACTTCAAACGGGTCACCTGGTAAATCTGGTTCGATGAACATTTTGTCAATCACGCCATCTTTAACAAGCATAGAGTATCTCCAGCTGCGCTTACCAAAGCCTAGGTCGTTTTTGTCTACTAACATGCCCATGCCGTCAGTAAATTCGCCGTTGCCGTCTGGTAATAAAGTAATGTTTTGCGCTTCTTGATGCTCAGCCCATGCGTTCATTACAAAGGTATCGTTTACTGATAAACATACAATTTCGTCAACGCCGTTTTGCTTAAGTACGCCTGCTAATTCGTTATAACGTGGTAAGTGAGTTGATGAACATGTCGGTGTGAATGCACCTGGTAGTGAAAACACTACAACAGTTTTACCTTTAAAAATGTCATCTGTTGTTACTGATTTCCAATCATTATTTTCGCGAGTTGCAAATGTAACACTTGGGATTGTTTGACCTTCGATATTGTTTAACATAGTTTTTGTTCCTCTTGATTTGTTGATAGCCATTATGGTGAATAATTAAATATAGTTCCAATCGTTTGTTTGTATTAAACTGATAGTTATAAACTATCACGTAGAGCTGAATATGAACTTAAAAGATTTTGAATATGTAAAAGCAATAGCGCAATATAAGCATTTTCGCAAAGCTGCCGATGCATGTTTTGTTAGCCAGCCTACATTAAGTGGTCAAGTAAAAAAACTCGAAAATGAGCTTGGCGTTACTTTGTTTGATCGCTCAACCAAGCAAGTCACCTTAACAGCAAAAGGTGAACGTTTGTTGACGCAAATAGAAATTATTTTAGAACAAACGCAAATACTCAAAGAACTTGCTGCTACTTCTAACGAGCCTCTACAAGGTAAATTAACTATTGGTATTATCCCTACCATTGCGCCTTACTTGTTGCCTGCGTTATTAACATCAATGAAAGCGGCATTTATTGATAGCCAGTTTTCGTTTATTGAGATGCAAACAGCAACAATTTTAGAAGCTTTAAACAAGGGTGAACTCGACTTTGCTATTCTAGCTGATGTGCCAGAGCTTATTAATTACCATACGGTTGCTTTATACAAAGAAGATTTTTTAGTGGCGGTATCACACGATAACGCGCTTTCTAAGCATAAAAAAGTAGCGCTGAGCGATCTTCAAGGATGCAGCCTATTAATGTTAAGTGATGGTCATTGCTTTAAAGATCAAGCCCAAAAGTTTTGTTTTTCCGCAGGGGTCGATGTATCTAACCAGTATAAAGGTAATAGTTTAGAAACATTATTAGCGTTAGTGGCTATGGATGACGGTATTACATTTGTACCAAAGTTAGCATGTACCGACCGTGTAGGGATCGATTACTTGCCTATATTCCCTAATCAGCAGCGTAATGTGGTGTTTGCATGCAGAAAGCATTATCCGCATTTATCGGGTGTAGAACAATTGGGCGAGTGGTTATCGGCTCACCCTAATTTAAAAGCTAAATTGAGTAAAAAACTCTAAAGATCTTGGCTGATTATTTCTACTACATCGTTAATTTGCACGCCAGGTAGTGGTTTACTGTCAATACTGACTGCTACTGCGGTTTGCTGATAAAGCTGCTCTACGCGAATTTTATTAAGCGTGGTGATGGTGTGCGGCATAACATTACCTGCCGCGTCGGTTAAATAGTTATGGTGCGCAATGCCTAGCATTTGGCCTTTTTTTAACCCATGAGCTTTACCCAAGTTAATAACGATTTTGCTATTTTCCATATGCATTATTTTACCTTGTGTAGGTAGGCATGCCATGGCTGCTTGAATATCATAACTCACTGATTGGTTGATATCGGTTATGCTTTGCCCATAAGGCGATTGCCAAAACCTATCACTATTAACATCCACTATGGTTGTTTTTTCAAATGGCCAAATTGCTTGAGTATGGTAACTATTTTGCCAAAGCTGCTCATAGGTAGTGCCATCAAATAGTGCAAACTCAATGTTGTAACTGCGCTCATACGCCTCGTCCTGCCAAAATGCATAATCGTTATTGAGTTTGTCGCTAGTCGAAAGGCTGGTTATTTGGCTAAGCAATACATATTGAGCGTTACTGCGCGAAGATATTTCTTCTAATTGAGCGTTTGAATAGTCGTGCTGCTGCGAAAAGTATTTATCAACGCTTATTGCATTATTATAGTAAGCAATAGGCACTGCGCTCATTTTTGATTTTTGCAGTGAGGTAAAAATATTTTTGCTAATCGCTTTACTTACGTCAAATATTTGACCCATTTTAGCGTGTTCACGATGAACAAGTTGGCTTTGTGTAACGGCCACAAACTTATTAAAGCTATTTTGTGGGCATTGCTCTGTTTGAGAAAAAATATCGAGTCGTAATGTAATAGTAAATTTATTGTCGTATTTATTTTCGCTGACCAGTTCAATTTTTTGAATTTCGCCGTGGCTGCTAATTTTTAGCTGATCTTGCATTAACACGCCATCTACCAAGGTTTGCACCGAGCTAACCCGTGCGCCAGAGAACACTAACGCTTGTGTAATCGCATCTTTTATAGCGGCAGATTTGGCAGCGCTCGTATCACCATTTTGAACGTTCGCATGGCCCGTTGATTCATACCACTGCGCTTTAGTAAAAGGGGAGAACGTTAATAATGCCGTTGCACTTAACCCTGCAAATGCCAATGATAAAAACGACTTCATACTTTTACTCCAATTAAACGTTAGCTATTAACTAGGTAGAGCAAGGACTGTACCAATGTTATTTGGTAATACTATAAATGGCATTAAACGTGCATATGTACTGCTAATTACTATACAAGGGCTAGATGCTATGCGAGCGATTTCATTACTTATTACACTTGGGTGTTTAACCTTAGGTGGTTGTAGCAGCGTTTTTGATAAGCATGTTGAATATAAATATGTAGAGCCAAATAATTACCCAGTTTTAAAAGCGATAGGGTATGCACCTATTAGCTTACAAAAAGGCGCTAACGCGTCGCAAAAGCAACTTATGGCAATTAAAGCTTCTAAGCTTGAGGCTTACCGCGAGCTTACTGAACAAGTATACGGGCAAAAAATTACCGCAGGAACAACGGTGGAAGGTTCAATTGCTCAAGACGATTACTTAGAAAGTAAAGTGCAGGGGCTCATTAAAGGTGCGCAAATTATAAAAACGTATGCTGTTGATGATACCTATGTAACCGAGCTTGAGCTCAACATGAAGCGTGTGCACGATTTATACATAGGTGAAGTAAAACCACGCGAAGTTAAAAAAGTAACGTACTACTAAAAAAGTTATTCAAAATATCTCATCCTCTTATATTGAGTGCTATGCTGTTGTTAGGATTAATTTTTAAGCAGATTACGTAGTGCTCAACAGATGTATTTTATTGCCACTTATATTAACAGTGGCTCTGTAAATGGCGTTTAAGCCAACTCATTTAAATCCTAAATTATTTATATGGTGCAAAGCCAATTTGCGCTACCTATTGCTGTTTTTTGTACTCTCTAGTGGCGTGCTTGCAAGCCGACTAACTATTCAATTTAATACCTTTATTGAGCTGATGGGTCAAAAATATGGACCTGCGCGAGCGGCTGTTGCACGTAACTGGCAAAGTATGTTGGTACAAACTCAAAATAAACCAGAACAACAACAAATTCTTATTGTTAATGATTTTTTTGCGCGCAATTTACGCTATCAAACTGATATTTTGCTATGGAAACAAAACGATTACTGGGCAACCCCTTTAGAAACATTAGGCAGAGGCTTAGGTGATTGTGAAGATTACGCAATAGCAAAGTATATAAGCTTAAGAGCCCTAGGGGTGAGCGACGACAAGTTACGTCTTATCTATGTAAAAGCAAAAATTGCGGGCACTAACAAAACGCAAGCACATATGGTGTTAGGTTATTTTGCTACACCAAACGCTCAGCCACTTATTTTAGACAGTTTAATAACAAAGGTTTTACCTGCTGCAAAACGTGTAGATTTAAGCCCAGTGTTTAGCTTTAACAGTCAAGGTTTATGGGCTAATAATTCAACCAAAAGTGTAGCCAGCCCAACAGCAAGACTTTCACGCTGGCGTAAAATTTTGGAGCAGACAACCAAAGAAGGAGTTATGTGGTAATGGCATCATTTTCCTTATCTAAGTACCTTAAAAAACGAAAAATAACACTCAGGCAAGAGCTATGGATTGCTCTTTTAGTTGTTATTTTTGTAGGCTTTATAAGTAGTGTTTTAATTAGCACTAATTCGGCTAAAAGTTATTTTTCGACCCAGCTGTACTTAAAAAATGTAGATAACGCCAGTTCACTTGCGTTAATGATTAGCCAATTAGACAAAGACCCCGTTGAGCTTGAATTATTAGTATCGGCCACATTTGATACCGGTCACTATAAGCGAATAGAGCTACAAGACCCTAATGGTGAGGTGATTGTTAAACGCACGTTTACCGATGAACTTAAAGCGACGGCTCCACAGTGGTTTAGATCAATGTATGCATTAAATGTAGAGCCAGGGGTTGGGCAAGTAAATGATGGCTGGCAGCAGTTTGGTACTTTGTTTATAGAAAGCCATAGTCAATATGCTGAGCAAGCCTTATGGGAAAGTGCGCTTAAACTATTTTTCAGTTTTTTAATTGTTGCTTTTTTTGCTTGTATAGTTAGTGCTTACTTTTTAAGTAGGATATTAAAACCACTAGATGATGTTGTGTATCAGGCTAATGCATTTGGTGAAAAACGTTTTATTAAATCGAGCGTTCCTCGCACTTTTGAGTTTGCCCGTTTAGTGCAATCAATGAACCAGTTATCTACTCGTTTTAGCCGTATTATTAAAGAAGATAATAAACGTTTAGAAGAGCTTAGATTTAAATCGCAACACGATGAGCTAACTGGTTTAGCAAATAGAG
Source organism: Pseudoalteromonas sp. EB27 (assembly GCF_001974875.1). GTDB lineage: Bacteria > Pseudomonadota > Gammaproteobacteria > Enterobacterales > Alteromonadaceae > Pseudoalteromonas. The sequence continues at coordinate 144,358 of NZ_MTQD01000001.1, read as the reverse complement.
AATACTTTGGTGCAACGCTTGAGGCTCACTTACAAAAATCGAAAGATCATGCCCATGGGGCCTTGTTTTTATTTAGGGTTGTTAACCTCGATCGAGTAAGTGAGGAAGTAGGACGAGTAGAAATGGTTAACTTTCTACGTCGATTTTCACAGATGTTGGTTAGCTTTTTAGAGAGTAACCAAGAGCACTTTTCTGAAAATTACATTGCACGTATTTCTCACAGCGATTTTACAGTTTTATTTAGTGATATTGATGATATTCAAGCAATCAGTGAGCGTATTTTATTGATGCATCAATCGTTTGTTGAAGAGTATAAAAACGTTAAGCTAGCCATACCTCACAGCTGTACTTATATTCAAAAAGACGATACACGATTTGACGTACTAAAACGTGTTGATGAATTACTAAAAGCGGGAAATATAAAACAAGGCGTTGTAAGAGCTAAAATAGTTGAAAATAAACAAAAAAGTAATTTGTTTGATGATGCTGATAGCTGGAAAAGTGAAATAGAGTCAGCCTTAGATAACCAAACACTCGAAATAAATACCTATCCAGTTATGAGCTTTTCAGGGCAATTAATACAAAGTCAATTAGGACTTAGCTTAGAGTTAGGCGGAAAGTTATATCGTGCAAGTTATTATTACCAGTGGGCTAACCGACTAAAGTTATTAGCGCGTTTAGATTGGGGTTTAATTAAGGCGTTGGTTGCCCAGTACAACGCTGAACCACCAAGTGAACTGATTTCGGTTGAATTATCTGCACAGACATTACTTGATGATGCTGCGCTTGCTTCGATACTTACATACTTGTCAGCGTTTCCTGATTTAGCCTCTAAAATTTGTTTTGATATTCGTGAAAGTATTGCCGTTAGCGAAATTGAGATATTCAAAGATTTTTGTGAGCAGGCACGGTGCATGGGCGCTAAAGTAGCATTAAAACGTGTGGGCCCTGAATTTACTAAAATTAATAAAATTCAGGAGTTTGGTCTTGAAATGATTAAGGTTGATAGCGTTTACGGCCACAATATTAGTTACAGCCAAGATAACCAAACATTTCTGCGAGGAGTGTGCACGTTAGCGCATTCAATTGGCATTAAAGTGGTGGCTCAAGGTGTAACAAGTCAAGATGATATAGATACGCTTATTAACTTAGGTTTTGATGGGGTTATTAAAGAGTAAGTAACAGGCATTAACTGTACGGTTAATGCCCCTTTACAACTAACATTAATTGAATGCGGTCGCGTACTTTTAGCTTATTAAATATAGAGCTCATATGCTCTTTAATTGTACGCTCCGTAATATTTAAAGATTCTGCCGCTTGCTTATTAGTTGCACCTGTTACAACAATATCAACTACTTGGCGTTCTCGTTTTGTGAGTAACTCAAGCTCGCATGTGCTCGCATATTTAAACGGTGTGTTTGATAAAGCCCCCACTAAGTTAGAGAGCAATTGCCCCGGTAGCCATATTCCGCCAGAACAAATAGTCTCAAGTACTTGTTCGATAATTACTTTAGTAGCGAGCGCTTCTATGTAGCCCCTAGCTCCTGCTTCAAGCGCACTTCTTAGTTGATTTATTTCTAATTCGTTGGTCATAACAATAACCAGTAAACGTTGCTGAGAATACTTTTTAACAAGCTCAAGCCAATTAGATGTACCGGCCAAAACCCAAATAATACTTGATGCCGTGACTCTGTGTGGTTCTTTTGTGCATATCAAGCAACCAGGAAACGCTGTATGCCAGTGTTTCGATTCAAATTCAGGCTGTGTAATAAAAATACTTTGGCGCATTACTTCTCCATTTATAAAATGTTTTAACGCTCTGTCATTGCTTGCGATGTAGCTCTAAGAACCGGTTTTAAAATATATTCAAGTACGGTTTTTTTACCGGTAATAATATCCACTTGAGTGGTCATTCCTGGAATAATAGTTAGTTCTTTCGAAAAATTATTTTTGGTAGTTTTTAGCTGCACTAAATAAAAGGTGTTTTCGCGGTCATCCGTAATTGTATCGGCACTTATATGTAATACTTCGGCTTCTAGGCCACCATATACGGCAAAGTCATAAGCACTAAATTTTATCATTGCAGATTGCCCTGGGCGTAAAAATGCAATGTCTTTAGGTGGTATTTTTGCCTCTACAACAAGTTGATCGTCAAGCGGCACAATTTCCATAACATCACTACCGGGCTGTAAAATACCGCCAACAGTATTAACTAATAATCGTTGTACAGTGCCTTTAACAGGAGAGCGTATTTCAGTTTGAGTTACTTTATCGGCTAAGCCAGATTCGGTTTCTTTAATTGAATCTAATCGCAGTAGCGCTTCAGAGAGTTCATTGTTCCAGCGGTTAATCATAACGAGCTCAACTTCGGTTACCTTATTTTTAGCTTCGTTAATGGCCGAAAGACTCCTATTTATAACGGCTTTGGTTCTGTTTATCTCCCCGTTTAAATCAACTATTTGACGCTCTAAACGAATAATATCTATATCCGAAATGGCACCGGTGCGTAACAATGGGCGGGTCACTTTAAGCTCCCTGTTTGTTAAGCGTAGCGCACTGGTATGCTGCTGAAGTGCCGCTTTTGCTTCAATATAATCTTGGTGTCGCTGTTCTAGTTGGCGTTTGTGAATGCTTACCTGTTGCTCTAGCTCTTGGCTGTTACTTAAATAAAGAGAGCGTTCGTGTTGAACCACCTGAGGTGCATTTTTTATAACATCTTCGCTAAATACGAGCTCCTTTTTTTGAGTGAGGGCTCTGAGCCTTGCAACTTTTGCACTTAACGATTCAACCTTGGATTGGTTTTCTCTAAAGCTAGAAATAAAGCGGGTAGGGTCTATCTTAATAAGTACATCACCCTCGTTTACTATTTGACCTTCTCGGACATTTATTTTTTCGACCATACCGCCGTCATAAGATTGAATTAGTTGTAATTTATTAGAGGGAATAACACGACCCTCGCCACGAGCAACTTCATCTAAATTAGCAAAGCCAGACCACACAATAAGGCATATAAACGTTAAACAAATTAAATAAAGCAGTAACCTAGCGCTTGCTGGCTCTTGCTGCATTTTTTCCCACTGTGCATCTACTACCCAGTCTTGAGTATTTGGCGGTGAGATCCATCCTTTAAATAGTTTATTAAATACGGATGGCTTACCTTGTTTTCTTGCCTCAATTGCTTTGCTAACAGATTCAAAAGAGCGTTGTTCAAGTGGTTTTTTGTTATCACTCATGAGGCTTGCTCCACGGTTTTATTATTTAACGCCGCAATTACTTTTTGTTTTGGTCCATCAGCAACCACCTTTCCGTTATCTAAAACTATAATACGGTCAACAAGCTCGAGTAATGATGAGCGGTGAGTCACCACAATTAGGGTTTTATCTTTAGAATAATCTTTTAAATTGTTAATAATTTTACTTTCACTATTGTGATCTAGCGATGAGGTTGGCTCATCTAGTAATAGTATTGGCGGATCGTTAATTATGGCTCTTGCCATACCTACAGCTTGGCGTTGCCCTCCTGATAATTGGCGGCCTTGCTCGCCTACTTGTAGATCAAATCCGTCTGGGTGCGAATTAATTAAATCAAATAATTGGCTTCGCTCACAGGCTTCAATAATTTGCTCGTCTTTGGCATGCCAAGCGCTTATCGTAAGGTTGTCTTTTAAGGTCCCATAAAAGAGGGCAACGGTTTGCGGTACATAACCAATATTATGGCGAAGCTCTGCAGGGTCAATTTGATGTATATCGTTATTGTCCATCAAAATTGCTCCAGAACAGGGTTCGTATAGCCCTAAAATAAGCTTTTCTAATGTACTTTTACCTGAGCCATTACGTCCTAAAATAGCGACTTTTTCACCTGCTTTAATTTTAAAACTAACGCCGTTGAGTGCATTATGAGATTCGTCAGAGTATTTAAAACAGACGTCTTTAAATTCTATATCACCTTTTAAAATAGGGTGGCTTAGCCAGTGCTTACCCGGCGGGCGTTCAACCTCTTTTTCCATAATTTCGTTCAGTGATTGCATTGCTATTGCCGCGTGATGATACTGCGCTAATACGGCGGCTGACTGCCCAATAGGGCCCATAGCACGAGATGATAATAAGTAGGCTGCAATTAATCCGCCTTGAGTTAGCTCACCTTCAATAACGAGGTGTACGCCTATTATCATTATTATCACGCCTACACATTGCTGTATCCACGATGCTGTATTTGATATGGATCTTGAAACGAGTCGGCTTTGTGCGTTTACTTGCGCAATGTAAATGGTCGACTTTTCCCATACAGATTGTGTTTTACACTCTGAGTGAAAGCTTTTTACATCTTCAATGTTGGTTAAACTTTCTACTAATACTGCATTTCGCATTGAGCTTGCTTTCATTGTTTGCTCTGAAAGAGCTTCAAGTTTGCGGTGTGCGGCTATAGCGTAAGCTAATAATATAAGTGCGCCCGCTATAATGGGTAAACTTAGAGGTACGCCAATAATGGCGATAACAATTAAATATAAAACTACGAATGGTAAGTCGACTAATGCGACAAGCGTTATGGAGCTAAAAAAGTTACGTACAGCTTCAAATGATTGAATATTGCTAGCAAAGGAGCCCGCTGATGATGGACGGTTTTTTAGTTTCATACCTAATACCCGCTCCATAATTACAGCCGATACTTTTACATCTATTCTACTTGCAGCAAGCTCTACAAAGTAGCCTCTTACTAAACGCAATACAAAGTCAGCAGTGAGTGCTATTAAAATACCAATGGCAAGTACCCACAAGGTTTCTGTTGCATGGTTGGGCACAACGCGGTCATATACGTTCATTACAAATAAAGGCATAGCAACCGACAAAAAGCCCAAAGCAATAGCCGAAATGATCACGTCTTTATAAAGTGAGCGGCATTCTTTAATTACTCCCCAAAACCATCCGTCTTTTGATAGTTTTTCAAGTACAGGTGTTCGCTCATCAAATGCAAATTCTGGTTGAGCATAAATAACTAAACCAGCACTGTTGCCTGCTAACTCATCAATGTTTTGTTCGACAACTGATTCAGTAAGTTCTGGGTAAATTACGCTCACCAGTTGCTTATCGTAATCAATAGAGTTAATAACACAGGCTTGGTTATCTTTTAAAATTAAGATGGCAGGTAGCAGTGCTGTATTAATTTTTTGTAGTGGCTTATTAACAACTTTTGATTTAAAGCCAATGCGCTTTGCTGCGCGCGAAAAACCTGATGGAGTGAGGTTTCCATCAGTTAGAGGAAGTCCATTTAATAATGCTTCTCTTGAAAACTCTTTATCATGATGACGACATAAAACTGCTAGGCAGTCCACGAGTATGCCACCATGATCAAGTACATCGTTTAATTCCATAAACCATCCAATGTTATGTAGAACTGCATGTGGTTGTTATACCAACCTGCATAAATCTTTGATCAATTTAACGAATTAAATTGCACTATAACGTCGTTAAAAATTTTTTATTTAGAACAACTAGATATAAAAATTTTTGCCTAGTTCTAGCGTAATTTTCTTAACGTTAAATAGACCCCATATATAAGCAGATTGGTATTACTACAAAACCTAAATTCGAGAAATAAATTTAGCCTAAATATTTCAAGCTGAGTTTAGGTTATTTACATAACGTCAATTGACTTAACTATCAGTAATTACGGCTTCGATACGTCGATTCGCAGCATTAGCTCTTACTGATATTTCGTTTACTCGAGGTTGATCAATACCGTACCCAAACGATTTAACACGTTTAGGTTCTACATCGAATTGCTTAATTAGAATTTCAGCAACGGCAAACGCACGTTTTTCAGATAGTTTACGGTTATATTTCCGATCTCCATCTAGAGAAGCATGACCTTGTATTTCAACCTGCTTATTTGGATTTTCTTTTAAAAAACCTGCAAGCCTACTAATTTCTTGAATATATTGAGACCTTACATCGCTTGAGTCAGCAGAAAAAGGGATACCAATCTCTATATTCGAGGTTGATGCGCTGTAAATTGTACAACCAGATAAATCTACATTTGTACTTAAAGGTGTGCTTGGGCAAGTGTCTTGCTCGTTTGGTACGCCGTCACCATCATCATCTGTAAAGTTACTTGGTGTAGTGTCGGTTTCCAAGGGTATATCTAAGTACCTTGGCATAGCGGTTACACTCATGTAGGCATTATCTTGCTTTGCTTTTTTTTGTAGAAATGCTTTTCGGCTAAAGGTGGTTGCTACATCGTAACTCGGACAAATATTTTGTGCGTTATGCACTATAGGATCGTCAGTTAGCTCTTTTAATGTAGGGTATTTACCTGACATTACGTCAAGTGCTGGCAATAATTTCCCCATTTCTTTTAGCATAGTTAAAATAGCCGATTGGCGGTCGTATAGTGCTACTATGTATGAACGTGTTGATTGGAACGATTCGTTTTCGGCATCAAGTACGTCTAGCAGAGTTCGCTGGCCTATATCAAATTGATCTTTGTATGCAATTTTAACTTTAGTTGATGATTCGCGGTGTTGGTTAAGCGCCGGTAACTTTTGCTCTAGAATAGTGACGTTGTAGTAGGCAATTTGCAGGCTTTGACGAATATCAATACAGGCTTGATCTCGTTGATATTTTGCAATATTTATATCTTGATAAGCTTGTTCTAAATTAGCGCTATCAAGACCACCGTTATACAAGTTATAACTAATATCTATGCCGACTCGCGCTTCTGTTCTGGTTTCATTTTGACCAAGCTCATCTCTATCTTGGCTACCGTAGCGGGCAGATAAATCTACGTTAGGATGAAAGGCTGCTTTTTGTGCTTTGGCGTTCGCTTTTTGCGCTTCAATATTATACAAAGAGGCATAAAATGAAGGGCTGTTTTTGTAGGCGACGTCTAGCGCTTGGTTAACCGAAATTGGTATATTGTTTTCATCAAGGTCAGCTTGCTTTATATCGTTCATAGGCAGCTCACCTACAACCCTTAGGTAGCGAGCGCTTACATCATGTAAATTTGAGTACTCCGTTAATACATTAGATTGCGCTAGAGATAAACGGCCACTAATTTGTTCTAGGTCTGCTGCGCGCGCTACACCGGCGCCTACGCTTTGCTCTATTTGTTGGTATACAGACTCGTGCTCTTGTAAATTAGCTTCTGCAAGTTGTACTAACTCTTTGAATTTTTGTACGTCAAGTAGTGCAATCGAGGCTTCAAGTGCTGTTTGTTCTGTTTGAGAAATAAGCTCAAAGTACCTAATAAGTTGAATACGTTTAAAACGGTCAACTGTATTAGATGTTCTAAAACCGTCATAAAGCATTTGAGTAACGCTTAATTCGGCTGTATTACGGTTATATTCTTCTTCAATACCGTAATTTCTTCTTTCATATCCTGCACTTGCTGATACATCAACACTTGGTAAATAACCTGAACGGGCAGCATCCACTCCATAAATAGAAGATTTAAAAGCATGCCATGCTTCTTGTACTTCAGGATTGTTTTCAATCGCTTTACTTGAAACGTAGGTAAGTGGCATTGCTGATTGTTCGTTTGCATGCACGTAGTTTGATAAAGTTACGGCTGTAATCGCTAATCCGATTAACATAGTCCCTTGGTGCTTTTTAAAAGTGTTTTTTATAATCATTTCTTCCTCTTAGATCCTGTTAAGACCAAAAATACTCTCTTAAATATTTAGTAAAGGTGTACTTATTTTGCAAGTAATCTTTTCGGGTAGCATAAAAAAAAATTACTACCACTTTTTTGTTGATTTTTTATTTTTGAATTTTTCTTCTAAACCTGTACTTGAGTCCAGTATCTATGTGCTTTTTTTGTTCTACCTTTAACTTATTAGATTGTTATTTCAAAAAGTTTGAGGGTACCTAAATGGAAGCAAATCAACTTGTAGTTATTGATATTCAGGGTTCGGCGGGTGTTGTGTTAGATGATGGATCGGTAAGAGCCTTAAACGTGGGTGACATTATTACTGTAGGTGATTTAGTTGTTACTGCTATTAAGTCGTCGTTACAAATAGATGTGCAAGGTGAAACCTTATCTATACCCGCAAATCAAAAGGTAAAAATAACACCAGACCTATTAGCTAAAGAAGCTAGAGACGCTAGCGAAACAACTGTTTTTGATGAAAGTTTAGATGAAGCAATCGCAAGCTTAGATTTAGGTACAGAACAAGACTCATCAACAGCAGCTAATTCAGATGTAACAGACTTTTTAGATGCATTGGAGGGTGATGGGGACATTTTAGATAATTTAGAGGCAACAGCTGCTGGTGGCGGCAACGCTGCTGGTGCAGATGGAGGCAGTTCGTTTGTACAGTTAACCCGAATTTCTGAAAGCGTTGATCCTAGTAGTGTTACTTTTGATTCATCTTTTGATCAAAGCGCTACTGAAGCTTTTAATTTAAGAGATACCTCTGATGGTATTGTGCCTGATGCAACTTCGGCTTCTATTTCACTTAATGAGCTGGGTGTTACCAATTCATCACAACCAACAATTACTGGTACGAGCGAAAACTTAATTGGCGAAACAGTTAATGTAACGGTAACTGATATTGATGGAAATTCTCAAGTAGTTAGTGTTGTAATTGGCCCTGATGGTACCTTTGAAATAACCTTACCGACTCCAGTTGCTGATGGCCCTGTGACCGTTGTTGTTGAAGCAACAGATCCTGTTGGCAACCCTATAAACGACACTATTTCTATAGAAATTGATACAACAGCTCCGCTTATTGCGATTGATCCTGTTGCCGATTCTGCTTCGCAAACCGTGACAATAACAGGGACTGTATCTGGGTTGAACACTGGTGATAATGTGTCAGTTACGTTAACGGATAGTGCAGGTACGGTACAAACAATTGTTACTCAAGTAGATGCGCTAGGAAATTGGGTTATTACTACTACCTCACCTTTATCTGAAGGAGAGTTTAATGTAAGTGCAGTGGCGATTGATGCCGCTGGAAATCAAGCTATAGACCAAGCTTTAGCGAATATAGATTTAACTGCTCCGGTAATCACAGTAAATGTAACTGATGAAACAAATAACGTAACACCACCACTTGTTGGAACAACAAATGGGGTTCCTGAGGGCACGCAAGTAACAATTACTGTTACAAATAGTGCAGGGCAAATACAAACCTTAACAGCAGTTACTCAAGCCGATGGAAGCTGGAGTGTAGACGTTGGGACTCCTTTACCTGAAGGTGATTTTACTGTTGATGCACAAGTAAGCGACAGTGTAGGAAACTCAGCATTAGCAAGTGATTCTGGAGTAATTGATTTAACGGCGCCTACGGTACAAATTAATAATATTAACGACACTCAAGACACCACGCCAACGATTACAGGTAACGCACAAGATGTACCTGCTGGCTCTATTATTAGTGTGGTTATTACCGATTTTAATGGTCAAGCTCAAACATTATTAACCCAAACTAACGCTGATGGTGATTGGTCTATTGATGTAACTACGCCATTAGCTGAAGGGCAGTTTGAGGTTGATGCAAGTGTAAGCGATGCTGCAGGTAATCAAGCCCAAGCAAATAACCAAGGTGTTGTTGATTTAACAAATCCAGATATTACCGTTACTGCAATTGCTGATACTAACGATACTACACCAACATTTGTAGGTAGGGTAGAAGACGCTCCAGCGGGCTCTGTAATTACAGTATTAGTAACCGATATAAACGGTAGCGTACAAACTTTAACTACTTTATTAAATGGAGATGGTACATGGAGTGTTGATGCTAATGAAATCTTGCCAGGTGGTGAGTTTACAGCAACTGCGTCAGTAACCGATGCAGCAGGTAATGAGGCTACTGCGCAAACAAACGGCGAAATAACGTTTGCTCCTATTTCAATTCAAATCGATGCAATTGCTAATACTAACGATACCACTCCATTTTTAAGTGGTAACACCGGTAATGTGCCTGCAGGTACAACCATTACTTTAACTATTACGGCAAGCGATGGGAGTACATTTACATTACTTGCAGTGACGCAAGAAGATGGTTCGTGGACTGCACAAGTAACAACTCCTCTACCGGAGGGCGACTTTACTGTAGTTGCTGCTGTTATAGATGACTCGGGTAATGAAGCGCAAGCAAGTGCAGTAGGTAATGTTGATTTAACTGTAAGTATTAATTTTATTATTGATACTAACGATACAACACCTACAATTAGCGGCTCTACACAAGACGTAGAACCTGGTGCGTTAGTAACCGTTACATTTACAGGAAGCGATGGCGTAGCAGAAACCGTGCAAGTAGTTACTGGTGCTGACGGAAGTTGGTCAGTTGAGGCAAGTAATGAATTGGTTGAAGGTCAGTTTAGTGTGGTTGCAACTGTAACTGATGCTGCGGGTAATACAGCTTCTGCAAGTGAAACTGGAGAGATTGATTTAACCGATCCTGCAATCACGATAAATCCTATTGAGGATACGAATGATGTAACCCCATCTGTAAGCGGTAATGTAATTGATGTACCTGCAGGGACCGAAGTTACATTAGTAATAACTGACAGTGAAGGCAATGAACAAACACTTACAACAATTACGAACACAGATGGTACATATACAGCGGATATTATTGCAGATCTCAGTGAAGGTGATTTCACAGTAACAGCAAGTGTTAGCGATACTGCAGGCAATAGCAGTACGGCAACCGTTACAGGTTCGGTCGATTTAACCGCACCAAGTGTGACTATTAACAATATTGCAGATACAAACGATACAACACCTATTCTTACCGGCTCTACCCAAGGTTTAGCATCTGGGAGTGAAGTAACTTTAATTGTTACCGATAGTCTAGGGGCTGAGCAACAGTTAGTTACTACTATAAATGCTGATGGTACTTGGAGTATTGAGGTTCCAACTGCTTTAAGTGAGGGGGATTTTACCGTAACTGCTAATGTATCTGATAATGCAGGTAACGCAGCTCAAGATTCACAATTAGGCTCAGTTGATACCACCCCTCCTTTAGTTGCAGTAAATGACTTTGCTGATTCAAACGATACAACGCCTACATTTAGCGGAACAACGAGTGATGTAGATCCGGGTAGCCTTGTTAGTGTTTTAGTTACTGATGCAAATGGTGAATCTCAAACATTGACGGCGGTTGTGTCAGAAGATGGAACTTGGCAAGTTGGGGCAACCCAAGCTGTTGCTGAAGGCGACTTTACAATTACGGCAACAGTAACAGACGCTGCAGGTAATGAAGCAAGCGATACTGGTACTGGAACAATTGATTTATCAGCTCCAATTATAGCAATTAATACAATCCCAGATAGCGCCGATACTACTCCAACAATTTCAGGTTCCGTACAAAATGTGCCAGCTGGAACAACGGTTACGTTAACATTGACAGATGCTGGTGGTAATACACAAACAATTACAACACAAACGCTAGCTGATGGTAGCTGGACAGCTGATGCTATTAATGAGTTAGTTGAAGGTGACTTTAGCGTTAATGTCATCGTTAGCGATGAAGCAGGTAACCAAAGTGAAACTTCAGCACAAGGAACTATCGATAATACCGCACCAACTATTACGATTGATGCACTCGCTGATAGCAACGATACAACACCGACTATTTCAGGCACTGCAACTGGCGAGCCAGAAGGCACGGTTATTACTATTACCGTGACTGATGAAGCTGGTAACCCACAAACCATCACTACAGAAGTACTCGCTGACGGCACTTACACTGTTGATGTACCAGATGAATTAAGTGAAGGCGAATACAGCGTAGACGTATCAATCACTGATACTGCTGGTAACGTAAGTACAGAAGTAACAACGGGTACTATTGATACTTCAGCTCCTGCTATTACGATTGATCCACTGGCAGATAGCAATGACACCACACCGACAATTTCAGGCACAGCAACGGGCGAGCCAGAGGGCACCGTTGTTACTATTACGGTAACTGATGACGCTGGTAACCCACAAATAATTACCACTGAAGTGCAAGCCGATGGCACCTTTAGTGTGGATGTACCAAATGAATTAAGCGAAGGCGAATTCACCGTTGAAGTATCGGTTACCGATACCGCAGGTAATGAAACCACAGCAACAACAGCGGGAGAAGTTGATACTTCAGCTCCGGTGATCACGATAGACGCACTGGCTGATACTAACGACACAACCCCAACCATTTCAGGTACAGCAACGGGCGAGCCGGAGGGCACGGTTGTTACAATTACAGTCATTGATGACGCGGGTAATCCGGAAACCATAACCACAGAAGTGCAAGCCGATGGCACCTTTAGTGTGGATGTACCCAATGAATTAAGCGAAGGCGAATTTACGGTTGAGGTATCGGTTACAGATACTGCAGGTAATGAAACTACCGCAACAACAACAGGCGAAGTTGATACTGCCGCGCCAACAGTTATTATTGACCCCGTAGGTGATATTAACGACACCACCCCAACCATTTCAGGCACCGCAACGGGTGAGCCTGAGGGCACCGTTGTTACTATTACGGTAACTGATGACGCTGGTAACCCACAAATAATTACCACTGAAGTGCAAGCCGATGGCACCTTTAGTGTGGATGTACCCAATGAATTAAGTGAAGGCGAATTTACGGTTGAGGTATCGGTTACAGATACAGCGGGCAATGAAACTACCGCAACAACAACAGGCGAAGTTGATACCACAGCGCCAATAGTTACTATTAATGCGCTAGGCGATACGAGTGATACAACACCGACCATTTCAGGCACAGTTAGTGGGGAGACTGCTGGTTCAACTATTACTCTAACTGTGACTGATGCTAATGGTGCAGTACAAACAATTACAGCACAAGTAATTGCAGACGGGAGTTGGACTGCAGAAGTGTCAGCGGCTTTAGCAGAAGGGACCTACTCTGTAGATGCAAGTATCAGTGATAGCGCTGGTAATGAAGGCACAGCAAGTGCTTTAGGTACAATCGATACAAGCGCATTGACTATCACCATTGATATTATTGGCGAAACTAACGATCAAACACCTCAAATAAATGGTGATACTTTTAATGCACAAGTTGGCTCCTCGGTTGAAGTTCAGATCACTGACTCAGCGGGTGCAACAATTACTTTAACCACAGTTGTTGATGAAAACGGTCTTTGGAGTGTTACTCCGCCTGTAGATTTAGCTGAAGGCACCATTTTAATTAGTGCAACAGTAACAGACATAGGTGGTGGAACGGCTAGTGCAGAACTTGATGCTGTAATTGATATTACGCCTCCAACCATACAAGTAAATGAACTAGAAACAAGTAATGATACAACCCCAGTTATTTCTGGTAACACAACAGAAGTAGTTGCAGGCACAGTTATAAATTTAACGGTTACTGATTCTCAAGGGGTTGTTCGCACATTTAGCACTACAATAAATGTAGAAGGTAATTGGAGTGTTGAACTTTCTCAAGAGTTGGCCTCGGGCGATTACTCTGTAGAAGCTGAAGTATCTGATGCTGCAGGAAATAGCGCTTTAGATACGGCTACAGGCAACATAGATACATCAGGGCCTAGCTTAACAGTTGACTTTGATACTGTAACTAACGACTCAACACCTACCATTTCAGGTACTAGTGATGCAGAAGTTGGTACCAGTATCACGGTTGTTATTACCGATGAAAACGGGGTTGAACAAACACTTACCACTACAGTAGATACAAATGGTAACTGGGAAGTAACTCCACAAACAGATTTAAATGAAGGTGATAACACCATCGAAGTGAGTGTGTCTGATGAAGCAGGAAATACGACAACAGTTACAGATACAATTACATTAGATACGCAAGCACCGACATTAACTATCCAAACTGTTGGCGATGTAAACGACTTAACACCGACATTACAAGGCACCAGTAATGAAATTGGCGGCACCGTTACACTCATCATCACCGACAGCGAAGGGGCTGTGCAAACCATTACCACCACCGTTGAAAGTGATGGTCACTGGGACATTGAAATTCCAAGTGCGCTTGCGCAAGGAGACTTTACTGTAACCGCGAGTATTACCGATGCTGCAGGCAACGACACCACCGCGAACAGCAGTGGTAATGTAGATACCATTACACCCGTTATCACCGTTGATGCATTGGGCTTAGGCAACGACAGCACCCCAGTGATTAGTGGTACCTCAACAGAGCCTGAAGGCACCGTTGTGAATATTGTTATCACCGACAGTAACGGCGATGAAACACCAATTACAGCCACAGTCGATGCGAACGGCAACTGGCAAGCAACCAGCCCTGAATTACCAGAGGGCAGCTACAGTGTGCAAGCCAGCATTACCGATGCCGCAGGTAACACCGATAGTGCCGTACAATCGGGCACCATTGATAGCCTCGCGCCAACGCTTGTGCTTGATACCGTGGGCGCAACGAACGATAGCACCCCGACTATCAGCGGAAGTACCAATGCGCCGGCGGGTACGGTTATTAGCATCAGCGTGAGCGATGGCACCACAACACAAACGTTCACCGCGACAGTACAAGCTGATGGCAGTTGGTCAGCGGATGTACCGCATGCACTGAGCGATGGTGAGCTCGCCATTGAAGCTAGCGTTAGCGATAACGCCGGTAATACCACTACATTAAGTGAAACCGCAACACTCAACACCACGGCCCCAAGCATTAGTATTAATGCATTGCTTGATACCAACGACACCACCCCAACCATAAATGGTACAAGCGATGCGGCAGATGGCACAATCATTAGCTTAACGTTTGAAGACAGTGCGGGGAATATTACGACTGTTGATACGACGGTAACGGGTGGTGTATGGAGCATTGATGCACCAACTGATTTAGCCGAAGGTGAATACACGGTGACCGCTGAGGCAGACGATGGCCTAGGTAATATCGGCAGCGCCGCCGAAACAGGCGAGATTGACTTAACCGCACCAAGCCTTGTTATTGCAGACAATGATGTTAGCAATGACACGACACCGACTATCTCGGGTACAAGCGATGCGCCACAAGGCAGTGAAGTCACTATTATTGTGACAGACAGTGCCGGTGCACAGCAAACTATTACCGCGACAGTTGGCGCAAGTGGCGCGTGGTCAGCCCCTGTTACGATAGCCCTTGCAGAAGGTAACTTCACCGTGAGCGCTAGTGTGAGCGATGCCGCAGGCAATGAAGCAACAGCCACAGGCACTGGTGAAATAGATACCATAGCACCGACACTTGTACTTACCAGCCCAGGCTCAAGTAACGACATCACCCCGACACTCAGTGGCACAAGCGATGGCGTTGAAGGCACGGTTATTAACTTCACCGTAGTGGATGATTTAGGTAGCTCACAAACGTTCACCACCACTGTGGATGCTGATGGCAACTTCTCAGTTGAAGTACCGATTGCACTGGCAGAAGGGCCGTACACGATCACCGCCAACATCAGCGATGTGGCAGGTAACAGCACCAACATTACCGGCAACGGCACCATTGATACCACAGCACCGAGTGTGAGTGTAGATGCGCCGTTACTAACCAACGACAGCACGCCAACCGTTACTGGCACCAGTGATGCGCCTAACAGCACCATCACGGTGACGTTTACAGATGCAGCAAATGCCACCCAAAGCATTGATGTACAAACCGACACCAATGGTAACTGGAGCGCGACACCAACAGGTATATTAGCTGAAGGTAATTACAGTGTCAGCGCTAGTATTACTGATGCTGCAGGCAATACAGGCACGGGTACAGACAGTGGCGAAGTAGATGTTACCCCGCCAGATTTAGCGTTTACACCTACCTTCTTATTAGGCTCATTGGTGTTATTAAATGGCACCTCTGATTTACCGGCTGGCAGTGAAATTACCATTACCGAGCAACTTGTTGGCGGTGGCGTAGGGCTAAGTTACACCACAACCACAGATGCCAATGGTAACTGGTCATTAACTGGTATCGACATCTCATTACTGAACTTAGGTTCAGTGATCGCAACAGCGACCGATGCAGCAGGTAATACCCGCACAATTAGCTCAGATGACTTTGATAATACGCCACCGACACTCACTGTTGATGTTGCCGCACAAAGCGACAGCAATACACCGGTTATTAGCGGCACAAGCGATGCGGGGGAAGGCGCGCAAGTGACTATCGTGGTTACTGATAGCGCAGGCAATCCGCAAACTATCACCGCCCTTGTGGATGCAAACGGTGATTGGAGCGCCACTCCAACCACACCATTAAGTGAAGGTGAAAGCACCATTGAAGTAAGTGTGCGCGACAGTGTCGGCAACGAAACCACCGTGAGTGACACCAGTACCATCGACACGCAAGCGCCAACGCTCACCATTCAAAACGTGGGCGATGTCAGCGATTTAACACCCGAGCTTCAGGGCACCAGTAATGAAATTGGTGGCACCGTT
Organism: Pseudoalteromonas sp. EB27; assembly: GCF_001974875.1. Taxonomy (GTDB): domain Bacteria; phylum Pseudomonadota; class Gammaproteobacteria; order Enterobacterales; family Alteromonadaceae; genus Pseudoalteromonas. Next base: position 127,996 of record NZ_MTQD01000001.1, on the reverse strand, counting down.
ACACTCATCATCACCGACAGCGCAGGCACAGTGCAAACCATTGACACTATAGTCGGCAGCGATGGGCATTGGTCTATTGAAGTGTCAACAGCCCTTGCACAAGGTGACTTTACTGTAACCGCCAGCATTACCGATGCGGCAGGCAACGAGAGCACAGCCAACAGCAGTGGCAATGTTGATACCATTACGCCAATCGTCACCGTTGATGCATTGGGCTTAGGTAACGACAGCACACCGACCGTTAGCGGCACATCAACAGAGCCCGCAGGCACGGTTATAAACATTGTTATTACCGACAGTAACGGTGATGAACACCCAATCACCGCCACCGTGGATGCAAATGGTGATTGGCAAGCAACCAGCCCTGAATTACCAGATGGAAGCTACAGCGTACAAGCCAGTATCACCGATGATGCAGGCAATACCGGCGGCGCCACACAATCAGGTACCCTTGATACTCTAGCACCGACATTAACACTGGATACAGTGGGTGCAATTAATAACAGCACGCCAACAATTAGTGGGACATCGAACGCGCCAGCAGGCACGGTTATAACGATTAACGTCACGGATGCAGATAATACAGAAACGTTTACAGCGACAGTGCAAGCCGGTGGCAGTTGGTCAGCAGATGTACCGAACGCGCTAACTGATGGTCCATTAACGATTGAAACAAGCGTTGAAGATGTGGCAGGTAATAGCACCACATTAAGTGAAACAGCAACACTCAACACCACTGCGCCAAGCATTAGTATCAATGCATTGGTTGACACCAACGACACCACGCCAACCATTAATGGCACAAGCGATGCGGCAGATGACACCACCATTAGCTTAACGTTTGAAGACAGTGCAGGAAATATTACGACTGTTGATACAACCGTAACGGGTGGCGTCTGGAGCGTTGATGCACCAACTGATTTAACCGAAGGCGAATACACCGTAACAGCTACCGTTAATGATGGACTGGGCAATATAGGGAGTGCAACAGAGACAGGTCAGATAGACCTTACTGGCCCGAGCCTTGTTATTACCGACAACGGCGTAGGCAACGATACCACCCCAACTATTACCGGTACCAGCGATGCACCGCAAGGCAGTGAAGTAACCATTGTTGTCACCGACAGCAACGGCGCAGCGCAAACTATGAGTGCCACTGTACTTGCCAATGGCACGTGGTCAATCCCTGTACCGGTAGCACTTGCAGAAGGTGCATACACCATTAGCGCGAGTGTTGAAGATGTGGCAGGCAACGACACCACCGCCACAGGCACTGGTGAAATAGATACCACCGCACCGACGCTTGTACTTACCAGCCCAGGCTCAAGTAACGACATCACCCCGACACTCAGTGGCACAAGCGATGCCGTTGAAGGCACGGTTATTAACTTCACCGTAGTGGACGATCAAGGCAATACACAAACCTTCACCACCACTGTGGGTGCTGATGGCAACTTCTCAGTTGAAGTACCGATTGCACTGGCAGAAGGGCCGTACACGATCACCGCCAACATCAGCGATGTGGCAGGTAACAGCACCAACATTACAGACATTGGCACCATTGATACCACAGCACCAAGTGTGAGTGTGGATGCGCCAGTACTCACCAACGACACCACACCAACTGTGACTGGCACCAGTGATGCACCTAACAGCACCATTACGGTTACGTTTACAGATGCAGCAAATGCCACCCAAAGCATTGATGTACAAACCGATGCAAATGGTAACTGGAGTGCGACACCAACAAGTACATTAGCTGAAGGTAATTACAGCGTCAGCGCCAGCATCACTGATGCCGCAGGCAACACAGGTACTGGCACGGACAGTGGCGAAGTAGATGTAACCCCACCGGCACTTGCCTTTACACCAACGTTTGAACTTGGTTTGTTAATTACTCTAAGCGGCACCTCTGATTTGCCTGCAGGCAGTGAAATTACCATTACCGAGCAACTGGTAGGCGGTGGTATTGGTGCAACATATACCACTACAACGGATGCGGATGGCAACTGGTCATTAGTCGGATTAGATGTATCTTTACTTGATGTTGGATCAGTGATCGCAACAGCGACCGATGCCGCAGGTAATACCCGTACAATTAGCTCAGCTGACTTTGATAACACACCGCCAATGCTTACTGTTGAGGTTGCCGCACAAAGCGACAGCAATACACCGGTTATTAGCGGCACAAGTGATGCGGGGGAAGGCGCGCAAATCACTATTATAGTGACCGACAGTGATGGTAATCCACAAACCATCACCGCGCTTGTGGATGCGGATGGCAACTGGAGTGCCACACCAGCGACACCATTAAGTGAAGGTCAAAGCACCATTGAAGTAAGTGTACGCGACAGTGTCGGCAACGAAACCACCGTGAGTGACACCAGTACCATCGACACGCAAGCGCCAATACTCACCATTCAAAACGTGGGCGATGTCAGCGATTTAACACCCGAGCTTCAGGGCACCAGTAATGAAATTGGTGGCACCGTTACACTCATTATCACCGACAGCGCAGGCACAGTGCAAACCATTGACACTATAGTCGGCAGCGATGGGCATTGGGCTATTGAAGTGTCAACAGCCCTTGCACAAGGTGACTTTAGCGTTGTTGCCAGCATTACCGATGCGGCAGGCAACGAGAGCACCGCGAATAGCAATGGCAATGTTGATACTGTAACGCCAATCGTCACCGTTGATGCACTGGGCTTAGGTAACGACAGCACCCCAGTTGTTAGTGGTACCTCAACAGAGCCAGAGGGCACGGTTGTAAATATTGTTATCATTGATAGTAATGGTGATGAGCATCCACTTATCGCCAACGTTGATGCAAATGGTGAATGGCAAGCAACCAGCCCAGAATTACCGGATGGCAGCTACACCGTACAAGCCAGTATCACCGATGACGCAGGCAACACCGGCGGCGCCACACAAACAGGCACCCTTGATACCTTAGCGCCAACATTGACGTTAGATACCGTAGGCGCCACTAATGACAGCACGCCAACCATAAGTGGCAGTAGTAACGCGCCAGCAGGCACTGTTATAACGATTAACGTCACGGATGCAAATAATACAGAAACGTTCATAGCGACAGTGCAAGCCGATGGCAGTTGGTCAGCAGATGTACCAAATGCGCTTATAGATGGTCCGCTTACGATTGAAGCAAGCGTAAGTGACAGTGCAGGTAACACCACCACATTAAGTGAAGGTGCAACATTAGATACCAATGCACCGAGTATTAGTATTAATACGCTATTGGACACCAACGACACTACGCCAGAAATTAGCGGAACGAGTGATGCAGCCGATGGCACAATTATCAGTTTAAGCTTTACCGACAGTGTGAATAACATCACCACCGTAACGACCACGGTAACAGGTGGCATATGGAGCGTCGATGCGCCAACTGAGTTAGCCGAAGGTGAATACACCGTGACGGCTCAGGTAGATGATGGGCTAGGTAATATCGGCAGCGCCACAGAAACAGGTGAAGTTGACTTATCCGCCCCAAGCCTCGTTGTTACAGATAACGGTGTGGGGAATGACACAACACCGACTATTTCGGGCACAAGCGATGCATCACAAGGCAGTGAAGTCACAATTACTGTGACAGACAATGGCGGTGCACAACAAGCTATTAGCGCCACCGTACTTGCCAATGGCACGTGGTCAATTCCTCTACCGGTAGCACTTGCAGAAGGTGCATACACCATTAGCGCGAGTGTTGAAGACACCGCTGGTAATGAAGCCACCGCCACAGGCACTGGTGAAATAGATACCACCGCACCGACACTTGTACTTACCAGCCCAGGTTCAAGTAACGACATCACCCCGACACTCAGTGGCACAAGCGATGCCGTTGAGGGCACCGAAATAACCTTCACCATTGTTGACGATCAAGGCAATCCACAAACGTTTACTACCACTGTTGATGCCGATGGCACCTTCTCAGTCGAAGTGCCAACAGCACTTGCAGAAGGACCGTATAGTATTGAAGCCAGCATCAGCGATGTTGCCGGTAACAGCACGGACATTACAGGTAACGGCACAATAGACACCGCTGCACCAAGTATTACCGTGGATGCGCCAGTATTAACAAACGACAGCACGCCAACCGTGACTGGCACCAGTGATGCACCTAACAGCACGATTACGGTTACGTTTACAGATGCAGCAAATGCCATCCAAAGCATTGATGTACAAACCGATGTTAATGGTAACTGGAGTGCGACACCAACAGGTACATTAGCTGAAGGTAATTATAGCGTCAGCGCCAGCATCACTGATGCTGCAGGCAATACAGGCACTGGCACAGATAATGGTGAACTAGATGTAACCGCTCCGGAGCTTGAAATTATTCCATCGTTTTTATTAGGAAATTTGGTTTCTCTTTCGGGGGATTCTGATTTACCAGGAGGCTCTGTGATCACTATTACAGAGTACCTAGTTGGTGGGTTAGTTGGTGCAACTTATACAGCAACGACAAATCCTGATGGCACGTGGGGGCTTGCAAACATAACAGTACCTTTACTAAGTCTTGCTTATGTCACAGCCAGTGCTAGTGATGCCGCTGGTAATGTCAGAACAATCAATACACTAGATTTTGATAACGTAGCGCCAGAACTAACCGTTAGTGTTGATGCACTTTCAAACGATAGTACCCCAGTAATTAGCGGCACCACTGATATGGGGCAAGGCACTGTAATTAATATGACGGTTACCGATAGTGCAGGGCAAAGCCAAGAGTTTACGGCGATTGTTCAAGCCGGTGGCGGCTGGTCTGTTGCTGTACCTGCAGAGCTAGCGCAAGGTCAATATACCGTTGTTGCAGAGGTTAGAGACAGTGTTGGTAACTTAACAACGCAGCAGGCTCAAGGTGAAATAGACAGTGTTGATCCTACATTAATTGTGAACGAAGTTAACGCGACAATAGATACAACACCTACAATTTCAGGCACAAGTAATGAGATAGGTGCTGATGTTACCATTATTATTGGTGGTCAAACACTAACAGCAACTGTGGGTACTGATGGCAATTGGCAAGTAGATGTCCCCGTAGCACTTGTTGATGGTGATTATACGGCGCAAGTAAGTATTACCGATGACGCTAATAATATCAGCAGCACGACTATTGATTTAACAATTGATACCCAAGTACCTGTTATTGTACTTAATGACACAACTGTATTTAACACTAATACACCAATTATAAGTGGTACTTCAGCTGAACCACAGGATACGGTGGTCGATATAGTTATTACAGATAAAAACGGTGATATACATACTTTAACCGCAATAGTTGATGCTAGCGGCGATTGGCAAGTTACGGCGCCAAGCTTGCCAGATGGCAATTATGATGTAGAGGTAAGTATTACCGATGATGCTGGTAATACAGGCTCTGATACAGGTTCGAGTTTTGTTGATACTCAAGCACCAAGTATTACTATAAATGCATTAGGTACAATTAATAACAGCACGCCAACTATTTCAGGCACATCCAATGAACCTGAAAACACGAGTATTACAGTAACTGTGACCGATGGAGATAGTACCGAGACTTACACAACTGTTGTTGGCGCAGGAGGTGCTTGGAGTGTAGATATAACCGACGCACTGACTGATGGTGAAGTTATAGTTTCTGCAACTATTGTCGATACCGCAGGTAATAGTGCTTCAGCAAATGCTACCGCAACGCTAAATACTAATGCGCCAACAATCAACATTAATACAATTGTTGATACGAACGATCAAACACCAGCAATATCGGGCACAAGTAGTGCGGCAGAGAATACAGAAATCACGGTTGTCATAACTGACGTTAATAACGTTTCACAAACTGTAACTACAACTGTGGTAGGCGGGGTGTGGAGTATTGATGCTACAAATATTCTCCCTGAAGGTGAATTTACTGTTTCGGCAAGTGTAACTGAAGGAAGCTTAACGAGTAATGCAACGGGCAGTGGTGTTATAGATTTAACAGCACCTGCACTTAGTATTACACCGCTTGTAACTTTAAATGATACAACGCCAACTATTTCAGGCACAACCACTGCACCACAGGGCGCATTAGTTATTATTTTAATTACGGATAGCTTAGGTGCAGAGCAAACGGTTAATGCTACTGTTGGTGCAAATGGCACATGGTCAGTCGCTGCAAGTACAGACTTGAGTGAGGGCGCTTACACGGTTTCAGCTTCAACCACAGATACTGCCGGTAACCCTGTAAACACAAGTACTACAGGGGGAGTTGATATAACTGCGCCAGTTGTAACTATTAATAATATTGTTGGAAGTACAGACCTAACCCCTGGTATTTCAGGAGGTGTGACAGGTGCCATGGTAGGTGATGCAGTTGCTGTGGTATTTACCGATGCACTAGGGAATAAGCATACTGTAAATACAACAGTTCAAACTGGTGGTGTATGGTCTGTAGAGGCAAGTAGTTCTCTTTCACAAGGGAATTATTCAGTTGAAGCATCTGTTACTGACAGCGCTGGTAATACCGGGGATGCAACAAATACAGCAACTATAGATACCATTGCACCAGAGATTAGTATTAATCAAAGCTCACTAGTACTTACACAAGACAATACGCCTCTGATCTCGGGTACATCTAATGAGACGAATACAAATGTTGTAGTTACCTTTACTGATTCTGCTGGAGTTTCCCATCAAATAACAGTTCAAACAGATGTGAATGGAGACTGGCAAGTTGCTGCTAATAATATTTTAGCTGACGGTGTTTACAGTGTTAGTGCAACTATTAGCGATGCTGCGGGCAATACTTCGGTCGACAATAAAACCGGTGGTGAGGTTGATACCGTGGGACCAGAGCTAACAATTGTGCCTTCCTTCCTATTAGGTCAGTTGGTTTCTTTATCTGGTACATCTGATTTGGGCGAAGGTAAAACCGTTACGGTTACTCTAGAGCTTGCAGGTGATTTACTCGATTTAACATACGATGTAACCACAGATGCAAATGGTGATTGGGAGCTATTAGGCCTAGCAGTTAATGTTATTGGCTTATCGGTTGTTGAAGCTTCTGCAACTGATGATGCTGGTAATACAACCACTATAACTACGGCTGATGTAGACGCTTCAACTCCAGTACTTAATGCGGTGGTTGACTTTGTAACTGGAGAGGACGATTTACCAATAATTAGTGGTACGACCGACCAAGCACCAGGCACAGAAGTGCTAGTTAGAGTGGTAGATAGCGAAAATGTAGTACAAGAGCTTACTGCAATAGTACAAGATGACAATACGTGGGCTGTACAGGTTCCTCAATCATTAGCTGAAGGTACATTTAGCGTAACAGTTGACGTGTTAAGTGAGGTCGGTATTACTACCACGCAACTACTTACCGCAGTGGTGGATACAATATCGCCAACACTTGGCTTACAGGTTATTGGCACAACATCAGACTCCACGCCAATAATCCAAGGTACCAGTGATTTAATTAATGGTGTTGTTGAAATACAACTAGATGGCGGCACTGTACTAACTACTACAGTTGATGCTTTGGGAATATTTACACTTGAAGTTGATGCATTATCTGAAGGGCAGCACGTTGCTAATGTGAGTATTACTGATGATGCAGGAAACGTAGTTACCGATACTCTCGAGTTTGTAGTGGATACACTAGTACCAGTGGTTGATATTTTACCATTGACTATTAGCGATACCGATATATTAACTATTTCAGGCAGTTCTGAAGAGCCTGAGGGCACAGACATTGACGTAACTGTTATTGGTAGTAATGGTGATGAAACAGTATTTGATGCTGTAGTTGGTAGCGACGGCACGTGGTCTTTAGTAACAACTAGCTTATCAGATGGTGTATATGATGTGTATGCGAGTATTACTGATGCCGCAGGTAATACTGGGCAGTCAGCCATTGAACAAGTAACTATAGACACCATTCCACCAGTGTTAGTAATAGATGCGTTCGGAGTACTTAATACTCTAACACCAACAATTACAGGCTCTAGCGATGAGGAAGTAGGGAGTTTAATTACTGTAAATATCACTGACTCAACAGCCGCAGTACAAACAGTTACTACTACTGTTTTAGGAGATGGCACTTGGTCTGTCATTGCTTCTTTATTACCTGAAGGAGAAATTACAGTTGAGGCCATAAGTACCGATAGCGCTGGAAATGAAGCAACAGCAACCCAAACAGGCACTATTAGTACAACCTTACCTGGTTTGTTAATTAATCAAATTGTAGATACAAGCGATACAACGCCCACGATTACAGGTACCACGGATGTATTAGCAGGTGATGTACAGGTAGTTATTACCGATAGTAGCGGTACAGCAACGACATATAACACCACAGCCATTGCCGGTGAATGGACTCTAATACCTACAACACCATTAGCTGAAGGTGCCTTTACTGTAAGTGCTACAGTTGAAAACTTAGGGCTTACAAGTTCTACAAGCCTAGGTGGCATTATTGATTTAACACCACCAACAGTTGAAGTTAACCAGTTACCTGTTACTAATAACCCGTTACCAACAATTACAGGTACAAGTGATGCACCAGCAGGTACAAATGTGAGTGTTCTTATTACCGATGCTAATAATGATTCACAAACTATTACCGCTCAAGTTTCAGGCAATGGCACATGGTCAGTAACAGCTACCACCGCGCTTAGTGAAGGTAGCTTTAATGCAACAGCATCAATAAGCGATACAGCGGGTAACTCTGCTAGCGATACTATGGTGTCAAACACAGACTACACTGCACCAACTGTAGTCATAGATCCAATATTGGTAGGGCAAGATACAACGCCTACCATTACGGGTTCTGTAACTGGAAGCTTTGCAGGTGCGGCTGTAATAGTTATGTTTACCGATTCTGCAGGCGCTTCGCACAGTGTTGAAACAACAGTTGGAGCTGATGGAACTTGGAGTGTGACATCAGCAGAAGTACTTTCTGAGGGTAACTACAGCGTAGATGTAAGCATTGCTGATGGTGCAGGTAATACTGGTACGCAATCATCAAGTAGCGCAATTGACTCAGGTATTACAATTGATTCAGGATTGGTACTAACTACAGATCAAAACCCAGTTATAACAGGTACAGCCGCTCCTGGTGAGTCAGTAACGGTGACCTTTAGTGGCGCTACAGAGGCAACTGAAACAGTAACTGCTGATGCATCGGGTGAATGGAGCGTAACAGCTGATACTAACTTAGCTGACGGGGTGTACACAGTAACAGCTGTAGCAACTGATACATCAGGTAATAAAACTTCAAGCGGTAGTTTATCTGGATTGGTTATTGATACTACACCAATAAATTTTGAAATCACTGATTTTGACTCTGGGATATTAGGTGTTTTATTACCGTCAGTTGAAGGAACAACAGAACCAGATACTGAAGTGTATATTATTGGCTCTTCATTATTGGGTGTTAACTTACTCGGTCTAGATTTAGATGTACTAGATAATGCAGGAAGTTTTACTTCCGATAGCAATGGAGATTGGGGAGGCTTTCTAAATTTACTCAATCTAAACATAGGTGGAGGAGAGCAATTCTACTTTGTAACTGTAGATGAAGTTGGAAACTACTTAATCAAAAATACTGACAACGCAATAGAAGGTACGGGAAATATTTACGATAATGGAGCAAGCGCTGCTTCTGGCGATACAATCCCTGCATCATTTAGCGAAGAGTCGGCTCTAGGCGATACAATTCCTAATGAAGTTTCAAGCAACAACGTATTAAGTACTGAAACGATAGATTTAGGTAACTTGAGTGGCCTGTCAACATCAGAGCAAACTGTGCAATTGAGTTCGGCGGGGCCGCTTAATATTGATGATGTGATCATTAACGAAGATGCAGAGCAGCTTATAGCGCTAAATACACTAGTTGAGGACGAAGGTTCTGCAATTGCTTATACTCCAGCTCAAAGTGGGGGAAGCATTGATGCAGCAGCACCTGCGGTTGATGTGCAAAATCAATCGGAAGAGATGATTAAACACTTAATTGAAAGTAGTAATAATCAAACGGATATTTAATAGCAATAAAGCCCTCTTAATTATTTTTAAGGGGGCTTACATTATTAAGAAAATGGATATTATTTATAACGAAATTTAAGAACAAAGGACATTAAAAAAGCCTTATTGATAAATCAATAAGGCTTTTTTAATGTAAAATTTTGGGCTTACGCTTTTAAATTACGAACCAATTTACTCTCGGTATTTACAGATTTACCGGCTTGATCGTAGGTCATTGACGTTGGTGCGCCAATTAATATCTCTTTTAATTGTTTAACACTAAGTTGCGCTTGGCGGGCAGCATGAGCATTAACATTATTTTGTTTTTGGCATTGCGCAAGTTGAGTTTTAACTTGGCTTATTAGCTCAGATATTTCAGGGTTTTGTGAGTCGTTACTGGCAATAAGCTTACTTAGCTCTTTATCAAGAGTGCTTAGCTTAGTTAAAAAAGACATTTTTTGTTGGGTAATTTCTTTTAAACCAGCGCCACGTCGTGAGGCAATAGCAGTAAGCTCGTCGTTTAATAGCGCGTGCAAAGAGTCTAAACAACTTACTTGTTGGTTTAGTTTTACGCTAATTAAACTATTATGATCAGCCATACACGTTAAACTCAAAATCAGCTAAGTTTTTAGCAAGCTTTTCACTGTCCACTTGATATTTACCTTCGGTTATTGCTTTTTTAAGCTCAGCAACTTTATCGCTATCAAAGCCAGACGATTGCTGTGCTTTATCTTGAAGCGTTTTTAATTGCTGCGCTTGCGGCGTCAAGCTTACAGAGTCACTTGCTGCTTTAGGCGAAGGAGTCTGCGTCGCTTGTGTATTAGCATTATCTTTTTTTAAATCAACTTGTTGCTGCTTTGCATTTGTAAGCGCATTAGCTTGTTGATTACTGCCATTAACTTGATTAACCATAATAATAAACCCGTATATTACCCAACTTATGCCATGTTATCGGCATATACGTGGGATACTTTAGTATAAATCTAAATTAAATATTCACTTGAACAGACTCTACACCATCTACTCGCGCATTTAAAACTTTACCTGATTTTTTGTTTTTTATTTGTATCTGTTCGCCCAAAGTACCGTCTTCTAAAGCAATACCTGTGGTTTTAATTCTAAGGCCTCTGAGATTAGCGTAAATATTAACAGAGTCACCTTTGCACACCATACAAATTTGGTTTAGTAATACTGGCATACCACTTCTAATATTTCGTTTACTTCTGCTGCCTATTAGTATTGTGGGGTCATCTAAGTACTGTATTCGTACAAAGTGAGTTGGTTTCATTTCAATACTTAAATGCGATTTAGTTATTACTTCACCGCGGGTTAAATTAGCAGTAGCAACAACAACTGGAGCCATTTCAACAACTCTTACATGAACGTATTGAGCCCACGTTTGCGCATCATTGCACTTGGCTTGTAAGGTTACTTGGCGGTTAAATGGTGGCTCATCGGATGTTGATAATTCAAGCTCAGTATTACAGACACGATCAGGAATGCGACTATCTAAAGGCAGTGCACTTAATTGAATATTAGTATTTTGTAATGTACCAACCTGCTTACCTATGTAAGTGACGGCCATGTCTTGTAATAAATCTTTACTAAACACTTTAGCGTGCAAAGGGAATGCAAAGCACAAGCTAGTAACAAAATAAAAAACACTGTATCTTCTGATTTTTTTTAACAAACTCATAATGTTTCGACTATGCTTATGGTTTCAAACAGGGTATAAATATTTTGCGTCAAAAAGTAGACGCACCCGCGATGTTATGTAGCTTTATAAATAGAAAGCAATTATCGTTCCGTATTATTTGTTTTCTTTAGGAGATTTGAATGGCAGGCATTTTAGACTCAGTAAACCAACGCACACAGTTGGTTGGGCAGAACCGCCTAGAATTACTTTTATTTAAGCTCAGAGGGCGTCAGCGTTTTGGTATTAATGTATTTAAAGTGAGAGAAGTGCTGCAATGCCCTCCACTAACAAGCATGCCAAAATCTAATCCGTATATTCGTGGTGTTGCACATATTCGTGGTCAAACTATTTCAGTAATCGACTTATCGATGGCTGTAGGTGGGCGCCCAATCGACAACATTAAAGACAGCTTCATAATCATTGCTGAATACAATCGCTCTGTACAAGGGTTTTTAGTGGGCGGAGTTGAACGTATTGTAAATATGAATTGGGAAAAAATAATGCCACCGCCATCAGGCGCCGGACGTTATTCATATTTAACGGCAGTGACCGAAATCGAAAATGAATTAGTCGAAATTCTCGATGTAGAAAAAATTCTCAACGAAATTTGCCCAGTAAACACAGAAGTAAGTGCTGAAGTTGCACAAAGTGGCGATATTCAAAAAGATTTAGGCGAACGTATCGTATTTATTGCAGACGACTCTGCTGTTGCGCGTAATCAAGTTAAACGTGCCCTAGAGCCGTTAGGCGTGCAAACAGAGCTTGCCAAAAATGGTAAAGAAGCACTTATAAGATTAAAAGAAATAGCAGAGCTTGATTGTAAAAACGATATTACTGAGCGGGTAGCATTACTCATCTCAGACGTTGAAATGCCAGAAATGGACGGCTATACCTTAACAGCTGAAATAAAAGCAGATCCCAAACTTGCACCTTTGCATGTTATTTTGCATACCTCTCTGAGTGGTGTTTTTAACCAAGCGATGATTGAAAAAGTAGGGGCTGATGACTTTATTGCTAAATTTAACCCAGACGAATTAGCAACAGCGGTTAAAAAGTGGGTTCATTGTGATTAACAAAAATAGGTGCTACTAACTTGAATAATAAAGATTTGCAGCAAAGTGAATACGACCAGTTTCGTTCATTTTTAGAGCAGCAATGCGGCATTGTTTTAGGTGAAAATAAACAGTATTTAGTTAAAAGCCGACTTGCTCCGTTAATGACTCGATTTAATGTGGGATCTTTGTCAGAGTTGGTTAGTAAAACACTTGGGCCTCACGAGCGGCAATTAAGAGCCGCTGTAGTTGATGCAATGACCACAAACGAAACGTTGTGGTTTAGAGATCAATACCCATTTGAGTTGCTCCAAAATAAGCTTTTTCCTGAGTTTAAAGACTTAAGGAGGCCTTTAAAAATTTGGTCTGCTGCCAGCTCGTCAGGACAAGAACCCTATTCAATAGCTATGTCAGTAGCTGAATTTAACGCCAAGCAACCAGGTGTGCTTCGTATGGGGGCACAAATTATTGGTACCGATATATCTAATACCATGCTTGATATGTGTAAAAATGCAGAATATGACGCGCTTGCACTTGCCAGAGGGTTATCTGCAGAGCGTCGTAAAAAGTTTTTTAAAGACAGCGGCAATGGTATGGCACAAGTAAACGATACAATAAAAAAACAAGTTAGTTTTAGGCACCTAAATCTGCTTGATTCTTACGCGTTAATGGGCAAGTTTGATATTATTTTTTGCCGTAATGTACTTATTTACTTTGCGCCTGAAATAAAAGCTAAAATTATTAATCAGTTTGCACAAGCATTAAACCCAAAAGGGTATTTGTTTTTAGGCGCGTCAGAGTCCCTAACAGGCCTAAGTACTGAATATGATATGGTTAGATGCAACCCCGGTATCATTTACCAAAAGAAATAACTAAGTTAATCCATTTCCCTAAAACGACGCCCTCAGCGTCGTTTTTCTATTTAGATACATAACCTTATAAAAATATAACACTTCCTAATATTAATGGCTTATTTTTTGCTTTATTCATGGGTAAGTCAATTTTTTGGAGAAGGTTATGGCTATCAGTTTTGATAAAGCATTAGGTGTGCATCCGCAAGCCATGTTGATACGTTCACAGCGAGCAGAATTAATTGCAACTAATATAGCTAACGCTGATACGCCTGGCTATAAAGCAAAAGATATAGACTTTGCCTCAGCTTTAAAAGCGGCAAGGTCAACTCAGCAAAGCGGCAATACTATGGTAAGAACTAATGATAAACACATTGGTGGAGGTACTCATAGTATGGGCAGCTCTGAATCATTTCGTTTGCCAAATCAATCAGATACAGGCGATGGTAACTCGGTTGATATACAAGTGGAACGAAACTTGTATACACAGAATGCTATGGAGTATCAGGCCAGCTTGCAATTTTTAAGCGGCAGATTCAAAGGTCTGAATAAAGCTCTCGGTAGTCAAGGATAAAAATTATGAGTTTATATAATGTTTTCGATATTGCAGGTTCGGGTATGAGCGCACAAAATGTTCGCTTAAATACCACAGCTAGTAATATTTCTAATGCTAATACCATTAGTTCATCTCAAGACAAAACGTACCGAGCGCGCCAACCTGTATTTGCGGCTGAGCTAACAAAAGCTTCAGCATCAGCAAGTAACCAGCAGGGCTCCGCAGTTGGTGTTAAAGTTTTGGGCATTGTTGAAAGCGATGCTCCATTACAAATTGAATATAACCCAAATCATCCAAGTGCGGATGAAAATGGCTATATCTATAAACCCAACGTTAATGTTGTAGAGGAGATGGCAAATATGATTTCTGCCTCTCGTTCTTACCAAACAAACGTGCAAGTTGCTGATGCAGCAAAGCAAATGCTAAGTAAAACACTGTTGCTAGGGCAGCGGTAACCGGGGGTAGGTTATGAGTAACGATATTAGTACATCTTCATCCTATTTAGACTCTATACGCTGGCAAGAGCAACAAGTTGCTACCAGTGATACTGAGAGTGATGCGTTAACACAAGAAGACTTTTTCTCTTTGTTAACTCAGCAATTATCGTTTCAAGATCCCAGTAACCCTGCGGATAACGATCAAATGATTGCTCAAATGACGAGCTTTACAATGGCGCAAGGGATCAGCGATTTAAATTCAAATTTTGATAGCTTAGCGTCATCTATGACATCAAATTCAGCATTGCAAGCATCAACACTTGTTGGCAAGCAAGCTTTACTTGAGTCAAACACCTTAGATTTAAATGAAACGGGTGATGCCAGAGGCTCGGCAGTGGCAGAAGAAGCCGTTGATAACTTAAAAATTAAAGTGACAGATGCATCAGGTCAGCTAGTAAGAACTATTGATATGGGTTCTCAATCAGCAGGTGCAGTTCGCTTTGCGTGGGATGGCAAAAATGAAGCCGGTGAGCGTTTACCTGAAGGTGAATATTCAGTAACCGCTGAAGGAAGCACTGACGGTGAATTTTCAAGCTTGCCCATTGCTACATTTAAAAACATTGAAAGCGTTAATATTAATGGCTCAAGTGGCATAATTATTAACACTAAAGAAGGTGCGGTTAGGCTGACAGATGTAGCAGAAATCGCGTAATAAATTTTAGTATTTTTCGCCTGCTAGCAGGCCACAGACTAACAGGTTAGAGGTGAATTATGAGCTTCAATATTGCATTAACCGGCCTTGCTGCCGCGCAAAAAGATTTAGACGTAACGGCAAATAATATTGCAAACGTTAATACCACAGGTTTTAAAGAGTCACGCGCTGAGTTTGCCGATGTTTACGCTTCATCAGTATTTAGCTCTGGTAAGACTAAAAATGGTGACGGTGTGCAAACAACCATGGTTGCGCAGCAGTTTCACCAAGGCTCACTGCAATTTACAAATAACTCACTTGATTTAGCAATCACTGGTGAAGGTTATTTTGCGATGACCGACGATTTATCTTCGCAAGATTTAACATATACACGTGCGGGTGCATTTAAGCTTAACCAAGATAACTTTATGGTTGACGCAAAAGGTAACTTTTTACAAGCATTCCCAGTTGATTCATCTACAGGTGATACAACGTCGGTAAGTTTGAGCACAACTGATCCAATTCAAATCCCTGATTCGTCTGGTTCTCCTCGCGCAACCGAAAATGTATTTTTGTCGTTTAACTTAGATGCAACGGCGGATCCATCAGGTCTAGATTTTGACCCTACGTCTAGTGGTACTTATAACTCATCTACGTCAACAACAGTATATGATTCACTAGGTGAACCTCATATTTTACAATACTTTTTTGCTAAAGAAGATGATGCCGCAGCAGGTGGTACAGATAACAGTTGGGAAGTATACGCAACACTCGATGGCAAAGTAGTTGATGGCACAACTGGTGGAGAACAAACAACGACACCTTATACACCACTGACTACCCTAGGTTTTAACTCAAGTGGTTTGCCATCAACAACAGGTGGTGTGGCAAATACAAATACAACTACTTTTGATGAAATACTACTGCCAGCGGGTTCTGGTGCTGGTTTATCAACATTACTAGACAATGGTGCAACTTTCCCAGGTACTGGTATTGAGCTTAACTGGCGCGATGAAAATAACACGGCAGGACGTATCCCAACTCAGTATTCAAGTGGTTTTGAAGTAAAAGCACTCGATCAAGATGGCTCAACAGTTGGTCGTTTAGCCGGAATTGATATAGGCACAGATGGTAAAATTGTCGCCTCTTACAGTAATGGCGACTCAACATTTTTAGGCCAAGTGGCTATGGTACGTTTTCCAAACTCACAAGGGTTATCACAAGTGGGTGATACAAGTTGGAAGCAAAGTATTGATTCAGGTGAACCTGTAGCAGGTGAAGCTGGTTCGGGGACGTTTGGTGGAATTAACTCATCAGCACTTGAGCAATCAAATACTAACCTTACTAATGAGCTTGTAGACTTAATTACTGCACAGCGTAATTACCAAGCAAACTCACGTGCGCTTGAAGTTAACTCAACAATTCAGCAAAGTATTTTGCAGATTCGATAAGTTAAACCCCATTGAATATATTAGGCTGCATTTTTGCAGCCTTTTTTATAAGTCCTCTTTGTAAGCCCTTCTAAATACCTCTCAATGTTGTGTCAAATTTAATCTGGCACCTATTTTGCATTTATAAGTTCAGAGATTTTTTATGTGAGTCGATACTATGGACAAAATGGTCTACATTGCGGCCTCTGGCGCTAAGCAAAGCCTACAAGGGCTTGCGCTTAAAGCCAATAATTTGGCGAATGCAAATACAACAGGATTTAAAGCCGACTTTGCGCAGGCGCGTTCTATGCAAGCGTTTGGCGAAGGTTTGCCTACCCGTGTATTTTCAATGCAAGAGCGTCCGGGTTCTAACATGGTATCGGGTGGCATTGTTCAAACCGGGCGCGACTTAGATATCGCGATGAGCGATAACGCATGGCTTGCTGTGCAAGATGCCTCCGGTAATGAAGCTTACACAAAAGTGGGTACGTTAAACGTTACTGCTCAAGGCATGCTCGTAACCAGCCACGGTCGTCAAGTTATTGGCGAAGGGGGACCTGTTATTTTACCCGTCCCAGTCGAAAAAATAGGGTTTAGTCAAGATGGCGCTATTCAAGTTCGACCACAGGGTGCTCCCGCTAACTTTTTAGAAGAAATAGATACGCTTAGAGTGGTAGAAGCAAATAGCTCACAGCTCGAAAAAGGTAACGATGGTTTATTTAGACCAAAAGCAAATGTAACAGTAGATACCTCTGCCAATGTAAAAGTTTTAAGTGGTTCGCTTGAAATGTCGAATGTGAACCCTGTTCATGAAATGGTCGACATGATAAGCCACCAGCGCCAATTTGAATTACAAGTGAAATTAATGAAAACAGCTGAAGAAATTGACGAGCGTCAAGATCAGTTATTACGCATAGTTTAACTTTAAAGTGAGGACACGATTATGAATCCAGCATTGTGGATCAGTAAAACTGGGCTAGACGCTCAACAAACCGATATATCGGTTATTTCAAATAACTTAGCGAATGCGAGTACCGTAGGTTACAAAAAAAGCCGCGCTATATTTGAAGATTTACTTTATCAAAATATTAATCAACCAGGTGGTCGTTCATCGCAAGATACCGAAATGCCGTCGGGTTTAATGTTAGGTGCGGGTGCTAAAGTTGTAGCTAACCAAAAAGAGTTTACGCAAGGCAACATGTTGACCACCGAAAACTCACTAGATTGGATGATTTCTGGCGAAGGCTTTTTTGAAGTACTGCAACCAGATGGCAATATTGCTTACTCGCGCAATGGTCAGTTTACTACTGATGGCGATGGACGAATTGTAACATCGGGCGCTGGTTACGTTATTCAGCCAGAAATGAATGTACCTGATGACGCGCAATCAATTACAGTTTCGCAAGACGGCGAAGTATCTGTACGTGTCGCAGGTCAAGCCGATAACGTTGTAATTGGTCAGCTAACAATTAGTGACTTTATTAATCCATCAGGCCTTGAGCCAATTGGTCAAAACCTTTATACCGAAACCGCTGTAAGTGGTGCACCGGTACAAGGTAACCCAGGTGTTGAAGGGTTAGGGAGCATTATTCAAGGCTCACTTGAAACTTCAAACGTAAATGTAACTGAAGAGCTAGTAAATCTAATTGAAACTCAGCGTATTTACGAAATGAACTCAAAAGTAATTTCGGCCGTTGACGAAATGATGAGTTACATCAATCAACAGCTTTAATAGAGTAGGGGGAATTATGCGTAATATTATTTTATTTGCAGCGGGCACATTATTTTTAAGTGGCTGTATGTCTACGCAAAATAGTGAAGTAGTGCAGGACGACCCTTACTACGCTCCTATGTACCCCGAGCCTATTTTAGAGCCGCTGGTAGCCACAGGTTCATTGTTTAATACTCATACATCAAACGACTTATATTCTGATAAAAAAGCGCTACGTACTGGCGATATAATCACGGTTAAGTTGCAAGAGTCTACTCAAGCAACAAAAGCTGCCAAAACAGAAACAGACAAAGAAACTGAGGCAAGCTTAGACCCCGTTATTGGATTAGGTGGCCTACCTGTCAATATAGGTGGCGATAGCATTCAGTTTGGTATTGGCAGCGATTCGTCGTTTACAGGCGATTCAAAGTCAAACCAGTCAAACAGCTTAGTGGGCGATATTTCGGTTAATGTAATGCGCGTTTTACCTAACGGTAATTTAGTTATACGCGGTGAAAAATGGCTAACGCTTAATACCGGCGAAGAGTTTATTCGTTTAGAAGGGCTCGTACGCCCTCAAGACGTAAGTGCCGATAATACGGTGGAATCAAACCGTATTGCTAATGCACGTATTCAATACTCAGGTAAAGGGCAAACGCAAGAAGCGCAAAGTCCTGGTTGGCTTACACGTTTCTTTAGCAGTTCGCTGTTTCCATTTTAGAGGGTAACAACATGAATAGCTTTAAAGCTTTATGTTTAGTTGTGTTATTAGGTTGGCATTTTACTGCCAGTGCTGAGCGCATAAAAGATGTGTCTATGGTTGAAGGCGTACGCTCTAACCAGCTAGTTGGTTATGGCTTAGTGGTTGGTTTACCGGGCACTGGCGAGCAAAACTCATATACACAACAAAGTTTTAGAGGCATGTTGAACAGCTTTGGTATTACGCTACCTTCAACTCAAAGTCCTAAAATTAAAAATGTTGCCGCTGTGGCGGTGCATGCAGAACTACCTGCATTTAGAAAGCCTGGGCAAGCAATCGATATTACGGTTTCTTCTATTGGTAGTGCAGGCAGCTTACGTGGCGGTACTTTACTACAAACTTTTTTAAAAGGTGTAGACGGTAACGTGTACGCAATTGCACAAGGTAGTTTAATTGTCGGTGGCTTAGGCGCACAAGGCCTTGATGGTAGTAGAGTTGTAATTAACACCCCTACAGTTGGTCGTATACCAAATGGCGCTACAGTTGAGCGCGCCGTGGAAAGCCCATTTATGCAAGGCGATTACATTACTTTTAATTTAAACCGCCCAGACTTTACAACGGCAAAACGCCTAGAAAAAACAATTAATGACTTAGTTGGCCCAAATAGCGCACAGGCAATTGATTCTGTTTCTATTCGTGTTATAGCTCCACGCGATGCATCCCAACGTGTATCGTACTTATCGACACTCGAAAACTTAGAATTTAAGCCAGCTGATATGGCCGCTAAAATTATAGTTAACTCGCGCACTGGTACAATTGTCATTGGTAAAAACGTTAAGCTTCAGCCTGCCGCTATAACTCACGGTGGCTTAACAGTAACAATTGCAGAACAACAAAACGTGTCACAACCAAACCCGCTAGCAAACGGTGATACTGTTGTCACGCAGCAGAGCATTATTGATGTAAATCAAGATGACTCGCGCGCCTTTGTATTTAATCCAGGTGTAAGCCTTGACGATTTAGTTCGCGCAATTAACGAAGTAGGCGCAGCGCCTGGTGATCTAATGGCTATTTTAGAAGCACTAAAAGAAGCCGGCGCAATTAACGGACAGTTAGTTGTTATATAAATAACTCAAGCCAATAAATAACGTATTACTTAAGCCCTATATTTTTGAAACAAGATATAGGGCTTTTTATTTACAGCAACTTAAGTTTATTATTTTTATCTCCCTCGTTTTATCGGTAGTGGCTCAATTTTTGCATTTTTAACTGCATTATTCATTTTGTGTCAAAAAGCCGATGGAAACTAATCACCTCGATAAACAAAACTTTTTTGATTTAGGCAACTTAGATTCACTTCGTAAAGAAGCCTTAACCAGTGGCGATGCATCAACTGATGCTTCCAAAGCTGCGCTCAAAAAAGCGGCCGCACAATTTGAAGCTATTTTTACGCAAATGCTGCTCAAAGGAATGCGCAAAGCTAACGAAGCATTTGAAGACAAAGACAGTCCATTTAATTCAAGTGGCGTAAAGTTTTTTGAAGAAATGCACGACCAGCAACTTTCAACAGAGCTTTCTTCAAATGGCTCGTTAGGCCTTGCCGATTTAATTGTTCAGCAGTTATCGCCTGAGTCTAAAAACTTTATGCCAGGCTCGGTGCTTAGAACAACCAACGATATTTTTAGCGATACACAAGTGGGATCTGCTCTTCCTCATGAGCAAAAAAATAAGCAATCCGATCTTATCGTTAATAACACTAAAGTCGATATTGCTGAGCCTAAAGTCGATACGGCAGAGTCTAAAACCGATAGCCCAACATTTAAAAATGCAGAAGAGTTTGTAAGTTCAGTGTGGGAACACGCTAAAACTGCAGCGCAAAAAATTGGTTTAAATCCTGCGGTAATGGTTGCACAAGCGGCACTTGAAACCGGTTGGGGTAAACACATTATTAATAAAAGTGACGGTGGCAGCTCAAACAACTTATTTAATATTAAGTCAGATAAAAGCTGGGAAGGCGATAAAGCAAGCAAAGTAACGCTTGAGTTTGAGCAAGGTACACCCGTTAAAAAACAAGCCAGCTTTAGATCCTACGATTCAATTAAAGATAGCGTGAACGACTTCGTTGATTTTTTAACGCAAAACCCACGCTACAAAGAAGCATTACAAAATACAGCAAAACCAAATGACTTTTTAGATTCATTACAAAAAGCAGGTTATGCAACCGATCCAAATTATGCCAGCAAAATAAAAAAAGTGCTCAATAGCAGTCAGCTAAAAGACATTGCGGCAAACGTGATCCGCCAAGGAGTAGAGTAACATGTCGTTTAATTTATTAAACATTGCCAGTTCTGGGGTTAGAGCAAGCTCGGAGCTACTGCAAACGACAAGTAAAAATATCGCCAATGTCAATACCGAAGGCTATGTGCGCGAGCGTACAGAGTTTACTACTATGGTTGATAACCAAGTAGGGCGAGGCGAAACATACCGATTATTAAACGAGTTTGCTCAGTCACAGCTAAATCGTGACACCTCTAATAAATCGTTTTTCGATCAGTTTATTACTGAGGCTAATCGAGTTGATACTATTTTTTCTGAAGAGTCGAATAATCTATCAACGGGTATTAACTCTTTATTTAATAATGTACAAGAAGCACTAAATCAGCCGTCATCTACCGTTGCCCGCTCATTAGTAATGACCGACGCGCAAAGCTTAATTGATCAAATGGATAGGCTTTCTGGCATCGTGCTTGATCAAAAAAGTATAGTGAACGAGCAGCTCGAAATATTTTCAGATGAAGCAAACTCACTCATTCAAAGTATTAGTACGCTAAATCAAAATATTGCAGCCGTTAATGGCACTAATAATGCCGCAGATGCGAGCTCTACCTATAACGAACGCGATAAAGCAATACGCGACTTATCAGAGCTAATAGACATAGAAACGCTTGATGGTCCAAATGGCGAAAAACTCGTTTTTATGGGCACAGGCGAAGCGGTTGTTATGCAAAATGGCGCATTTAACTTATTTTCGATGACAGGAGATCCTGATCCTAACTTTAAAGAATTCACGCTTGACGTTAATGGTGGCAAAGCTGTGCCGCTTGAAGTTGATGTAAGTAAGCTTAAAGGAAAAATTGGCGGCTTACTTGCTTTTAGAGATGACATATTAGTCCCTGCGCAAAACCAAATTGGTCAAATGGGCTTAGCGATAGCCGACGCATTTAACGAACAAAACAAATTGGGTATGGATGCAACAGGTCAGCTAGGTGGTAATATTTTTAATATTCCTACCGTTGGCGCTTATGCGTATCAAACTAACACGGGTACTGCCGGTATGACTGCTACGGTAGAGCCAGGTAAAGGCAGTGAACTTCCTGCTAGTGACTTTATTATTACCTATACAGGCAATGCCAACGAAGTAAGTATTCAGCCTATAGATAACAAAGGCGATCCGCTGGGGCAGCCTTCACTTGCTGATATATCAACAGGTGTTATTGATTCATCGACTATTACCTCAGGCGAATCATTTGGTCTTCAAGTAAATGTATCTGGGGCAGGTGTTGAGGGCGATCAGTTTCAAATAAAGCTTAATTCAGATGCCGCTTCAAGTATTACACTTGCAACAGGGCGCGCAGAAGATTTAGCACTAGCATCGCCAATCCGTACTGCTAACGATTTAAATAATATAGGCACCGCTACTATTTCAGCGGGAGAAGTAACAAGTGTTACCTCCGGTGGATTTACTTCAACACCAAGCTTAACGAATGGCGAAATAACGCTTGTTAAAACAGGTAATGCTAACGAATATCAAATTACGGATAATAGCGGAACGAATACTTTTACTATTACGCCTCCTGCAAAAGGAATGTTATCGCAAGCGGGTGCTCCATTTGATACCTACGGATACGATTTTGATATAGAAGGTACACCAGCAACAGGCGATACCTTTACACTTGAGTTTAACGAAGGCGGCTTTGATGATAACCGTAATGGTTTAAAATTAGCTGATTTACAAAATGGCGAGTTAGTACGCTTAAACGTAGAAACAACAGCAACGGCCGACAACCATAAAACGTTCAACCAAGCTTATTCAGGATTAGTGAGTGATATAGGTGTTATAACTGGCCAAGCAATTACAAGTGGGGCTGCATTTGACGCTCTAGCACAGCAATCTGAGGCATGGTACGAGTCGTTATCTGGAGTAAACCTAGATGAAGAGGCCGCAAATTTACTGCGTTTTCAACAATCATATTCAGCATCAGCTCAAGTTTTAGCAGCAGCTCAAGAAATTTTTGACACCTTATTAAATGCGGCGAGGTAATTATGCGTTTATCAAATAATTTAATGTACCAAAACAACATAAATAAAATACTCGACAACCAACAAGGTGTTGCAAATGCTCAAGAGCGAGTAACAACAGGTGAAAAGTATTTAACCACCTCAGAAGCGCCAGCTGCTATTTCGCAAGCTATGCTGTATTCAAATAAAATACAAACTAATGAGCAGTACACTAAAAATATCGATCAGCTAAATGGCCGCCTAGAAACAGAAGAAAGCGTATTACAAAGCATAAATAGTAATATTCAACAAGCGCAAGAACTCACTATTCAAGCAGGTAATGGTGTTTATACTAAAGACGATTTAAAGACGTTTGCATCTGAGCTTAGCGGCATTCAACAAACGCTAGCTAACTTAATGAACACCCGATCAGAAGACGGGAAATTTATATTTTCAGGGTACCAAGACAGCACGCAGCCATATCAGTTTGATTCTGCAGCGGGTGAGTACACTTATAATGGCGACCAAGGCCAGCACCAAATAACTATAGCTGAAGGTGTATCAATTAAGGCAAGTGATAACGGCTTTGATACGTTTGAAAAAACTAACGCGCGATTAAATGTAGAATCTAACACGGCAAGTGTTTCAGGCTCTATTACAGCGGCAAGTGTATATGTTGACGGCCAAGCTGAGTTTGACAAGTTTCATCAAGCAAATTACAACGCAGACCCAACAGCTCTAGCAACTGCAAATACATATAGTGTATTAGTAAGCGCAGGCGCTACAGCAACAGATCCACAAACATACGAAATATACCGAGACGGCGCAGCATTAACCCCCGCAGTAACAGGTGAAGTTACTGATGAGTCTATCGATTTTGCAGGTATGAAAATTGAATTTGAAGGCACAGCACCAGGTCAACTCGATTTTAGCCTTGAAAAACCAGGCAAAGAAAACGTACTTAATACGTTGCAATCGCTTATTACAGGTTTAAATGACGGCACACTTGAGGGTGATGACTTTCAGCAAGTACTTGCTGATGGCTTAGTGCAATTACAAAACGCCAGTGAGCAAGTTGTGTTTACCCAAGCAAGTTTAGGTGGGCGTATGAACGCACTTGAAAGAGTAAGCGATTCAAACTTAGCACTCGATATTCAAAATAAAAGTAATCGCTCTAACTTAGTTGAAGTTGATATGGCAGAAGCTATTAGCGAACTAACTAAACAAGAAACGGCACTGCAAGCATCGCAAGCCACTTTTGGCCGTTTAACTAACCTTTCGTTATTCGATTACTTATAAGCAAGTTATAAGCAGATTATAAGTAGAAATACTTTGCCGCTTTACCCACTTTAAAGCGGCAATACTTTGCGGCAAAAGTTGGCTACAAAATCGCGGCAAAAAATTGTCACTCCTTTCTAAACAACTTCACTCTTTATTTACAATTTAAAAAAAACATTGATTTACAAGTAAAAACAACCACTTAAAAATAAATTAAAGTTGGCACAGTAAATGCTTTTCTTATTGTAAGAAATTATCGAACAGTGGTTCCTGTTAAATCGTGTTGAACCACACTCTGTTTAAACCTAGGAGATGGTAAAATGGCTTTATCAGTAAATACTAATGTGTCGTCGCTTAACGCACAACGTAACTTAACTAAATCTGGCGAAGGCTTAGCGACTTCAATGGAGCGTTTATCATCAGGTATGCGTATTAATAGTGCAAAAGATGATGCCGCTGGTCTACAAATTTCAAACAGGTTAACCTCGCAAATTAATGGTTTAGCTGTAGCGCAACGAAATGCTAATGATGGTATTTCAATGGCACAAACTGCTGAAGGGGCTATGGATGAATCAACAAGCATACTTCAACGTATGCGAGAGCTGGCACTGCAGTCAGCAAACGGTTCAAACTCAACTGAAGATCGTGAAGCTTTACAAAAAGAAGTATCAGCACTGCAAGTGGAGTTAACTCGTATTGCTGAAACTACATCGTTCGGTGGCCAGCAATTATTAAATGGTGACTATGGTAGTAAGGCATTTCAGGTTGGCGCTAATGCTAATGAAACAATTAATGTTTCACTCTCCAGCGTCGCGGCTGATAAAATTGGAACTAATCAAGTGAACCTACAAGGCGACACTGTAGGGCTTGGTGAAGCTATTGCAGGTACAAGTAGTGGAGTTGGTAATGGGACATATACAATATCTGGCCGTGAAGATGCAACTGTAAGTATTGCAGCTAAAGCCACTGCAGAAGAAATTTCAGACTCAATAAATAGCTACAGCAATGCAACAGGTGTAACTGCTCAGGCACGTGCTGAAGCTGAAGTCAGCATTACTACTGGTGCGGATGATGGCGAATCTATTAGCTTTGACTTAAATAATGAAAAAGTTTCTTTTGTAGGAACCGGTACAATTGCCGGTGACAAACAAGCAATGGCAGAAGCTATTAATTCTAAAACGGATGAACATGGTGTAACTGCAACATTAGAAAATGGTGAACTTAGTATATCTAATAATACAGGTGCGAACTTAGGGTTGACTAATTTTGCAGAAAGTAATGCCACTACTTTGACGGTCATGTCATTAACAGGCGTATCTTACGATGGTAATACTAATGATACACCAATTGCATTTTCTGCAGCTTCAACTGATTTGCTTGTATCAGGCACTGTACAGTTAAATTCTGCTGAAGTATTTAGCGCACAAGGTTCTGTGAATACATTAGCTACGGCGATTACAGCAGAAGTTAGTACTCTTGTGAATGTAGAAGATATTAATGTCACAAGCCAAAAAGGTTCTCAAGATGCATTATCAGTAATTGATAATGCAATTGCGAATATAGATTCGCAACGTGCGAGTTTAGGTGCCGTGCAAAATAGATTCGAGCACACAATTAATAACTTGGCGAATATATCGGAAAATGTCTCGTCATCACGTAGTCGTATCCAAGATACCGATTTTGCAACAGAAACTGCAGAAATGACGAAAAACCAAATTTTGCAACAAGCGGGTACTTCAATACTATCGCAAGCGAATCAAGTACCTCAAGCCGCAATTAGTCTATTAGGCGGTTAATTATTGATTCCAGATATAATTGAATATAAAAACGCACTTTTTTTGAAGTGCGTTTTTGTTATTTGATATTAGCAAATTAATACCTATTAGTTCGTGGTTATTTTTATTATAAAACAAAGTGTTAACTTTTTTATTTTAAATAATTCAATTTATTTCTAAAATATTTCTAAAGATAATAAACCTCCTGCCGTTAACTTAATCAGTAAGGAGCTGAGCATACATTTGTGACAGCTCTTGGTTAAACTTAAACAGCAATATTACGAAAGTAATCAGGAGTTTTATTATGATTTCAGTAAATACAAATGTATCTTCACTAAACGCTCAGCGTAACTTATCTCAATCAGGTTCTGACCTAGCTACTTCTATGGAGCGTCTATCATCAGGTATGCGTATCAACAGTGCAAAAGATGATGCTGCAGGCCTGCAAATTTCGAATCGTTTAACGTCTCAAATCGACGGTCTATCAGTAGCACAAAGTAATGCTAATAATGGTATTTCAATGGCGCAAACTGCTGAAGGCGCGATGGATGAGTCAACCAGTATTTTACAACGTATGCGTGAACTTGCACTGCAATCAGCTAATGGCTCTAACTCAACAGAAGACCGAGAAGCGCTACAAAAAGAAGTATCAGCTTTACAAGTTGAAATGACACGTATTGCCGAAACGACATCATTCGGTGGTCAGCAATTGTTAAGCGGTGACTTCGGTTCGAAATCATTCCAAGTGGGTTCTAACGCTAACGAAACAATTAATGTGTCACTTTCAAGTGTTGCTGCAGATAAAGTGGGTTCAAACCAAATTAACCTTAGAGGCGCTACTGCCGGCTTAGGGCAAGCAGCTAGCGGCGCAACAAGTGCAAATGCTGTAGCTACTGGTGATTATGTTATTTCTGGTCGAGAAGAGGCTACAGTATCGATTGCGGCTGGGGCAACTGCTGAAGAAATATCCGATTCTATTAATAGTTACAGTAGCTCTACGGGTGTAACAGCACAGGCTCGTTCAGCTGCTGAAATATCAATGGGTGTTGCAGCAAAGGAAGGTGAATCAATTAGTTTTGACCTAAACGGTAGCGGTATCGAAGATGCTGATGATATACCAACTATTTCTTTTGTTGGCACGGGAACTGCTGAAGGCGACCAAAAAGCGATGGCTGAGGCTATCAATGCAAAAACGGATGACCATGGTGTAACTGCTACTGTTGAAAATGGCAAACTGACTGTATCTAATAATACAGGCGAAGATATAGATATAACTAATTTTGCTGAAAGTGACGCAAGCACTGCGGCTACAATGACAGTAAGAAGTATGTCTTACGATGCAGCCTCTGCAGTGTCAACAGAGACGGGAGTAACACTATCAGCAGCGTCAGATTCCGTTATTGTTGGTGGAACAGTTCAATTAAATTCTGCAGAAGTATTTACAGGAACAGGTGAAGCTACCTTTGCAGCTGATACAAATGCTACAGTCAGTACTCTTGAGAATGTTGAAGACGTTGATATAACAACTCAGCAAGGTTCGCAAAATGCACTTGCAGTAATTGACAATGCTATTGCAAGTATCGATTCACAGCGAGCCAGTTTAGGTGCGGTTCAAAATCGTTTTGACCATACAATTAGTAATTTATCAAATATATCAGAAAATGTATCAGCATCACGTAGCCGTATTCAAGACACTGATTTTGCTACAGAAACAGCACAAATGACGAAAAACCAAATTCTGCAACAAGCAGGGACTTCAATCTTGTCGCAAGCGAATCAGTTACCACAAACAGCACTTAGCTTATTAGGCTAATAAAAGTTAAAGTAATAGCTTAATGGTTAGCTAGCTAGTACATAAAGTCAGTATTAGTTTTATAAAAAAAGGAGGTGGCTTTAGCTACCTCCTTTTGTGGTTTAAGAATATAAACTAAGCTATTGTTGGTTTAATTAAGTACAAATAGGAATCTGTTATGAATACAATTACTTCAAACGCAGAAATTACAACATTACCGACTCCTACTGCTGGTGATGACAGGCAAGTAGGGCAAGCTGCTCACTCTTTAACTGAGCGAGCAGTTGATGATGTAAAGCAGGTGGATGCACAAAATCAACAGCAAACTCAATACAAAAATAACAATCAAGATGAAAAAGTTCAGCCGCTAGAGCGCGAACAGATGGAAGAAATGGCGCAACAATTGCAGGACTTTATGGGTGAAATGAACCGCAGTTTACAATTTAAAGTTGATGAAGACTCAGGCCGTGACGTAATCAAAGTGCTAGATAAAAACAGCGGCGAAGTCATTAAGCAATACCCTTCGGAGGAAGTGTTAAGCTTGGTTTCTAAATTGTCTGAATCTGCTGGAATTTTGATTGATCAAACGGTTTAGTGAGCGGTTCTAATTACTAATATTAAGTTAGTTTATTTTTGAGTATTTAAGAGGTGAAGTATGTCTATTACATTTAATGGCTTAGGCTCAGGTCTGGCAGTAGCAGATATTGTTGATGCCTTAGTTTCCGCTGAAAAAACACCCGCTGAATCACGTTTAACAAAGACCGAAAGCTCGCTAACTACTGATATTTCGGCAATAGGAGCGTTAAAACTAGCGCTCGAAAAAGTACAGGATTCAATGGCTTCTTTAGGGGATAGTGATAAATATCAACAGCGTACAGCATCAGGAAGTGACGATTATGTGCAAATAACAGCTGATGATGACGCTCAACCAGGCGGATACACTGTTAATGTTAATAATTTAGCCTCTGAACATAAAATCCTCTCAGAAGCCTTTGAAGAAGGTGCAGCAGTAGGGGAAGGAACATTAACATTAACATCGGGTGATGATACTTTTAATATCGATGTTTCTGATGAAGCAACCCTTGAAGAAATTCGTGATGCAATAAACGATAGCAGTAGTAATAGCAGTATTAACGCAACAATAATTACTGACGATGAAGGGCAGCACTTAGTTTTGGCCGCTAAAAATAGTGGTGTAGAAAATAGAATCACAATCGCAGTGAGTGACACTGATGGGGATAATACCGATGTAATTGGTTTGTCTGCGCTAGCTTACGATTATGAAGGAGTACAGAATACTAAGGAAATTATAGAGGCTAAAGATGCGTCCATTACCATCGATGGAACACTTACGGTAAGTAGCCCGACGAACAAGTTTGAAGGAGTCATTGACGGTATAACGTTAACTGCAAAAAAAGTACACAATGAAGATGATGATTTAAGCGATGTATCGGTTACTGAAAATAATAACAACATTCAAAGTGGACTTAATAGCTTTATATCAAGCTATAACGAACTATTAGAGTTGAGTAAAGATTTAGGCACTTCTTCGGATGGAAGTGCGGGTGTCATGTCTGGCGATTCGTTATTACGGGGTGTGATGTCTAAATTACGAAGTACTATCACAGGCTCAGTAGAGCTTTCAGGCGGGAATTCACTTAGTTTAGCCCAATTGGGTGTGTCTACAGATAGGTACGGTGTTTTAAGTTTAGATACTGATACGCTCAATGAGAAAATTGATGATAATATTGATTCAGTAGAAGAGTTTTTTGTTGGAAATAAAGACGAAGATGGTGATGGGTTTGCGTCTACATTTGATGATTTTTTAAGTTATTACACAGACTCCGATGGTATTATTGAAAATAGGATTAATACCAGAAAGGATCAATTAGAAGATGTCGACGATCAAAGAGAAAGCTTGGCCGCAAAAATGGAATCTTTATCGGCGCGCTTATATTCTCAATATAACGCAATGGATTTACTTGTTGCTAGTCTAAATAACACAAGTACTTATGTACAAGCACAGCTTGAGAATATGCCTGGTGTAGTTAGGCAATCAAATTAAGAGCTTTGTAATAAGTGTAAAAAAACCGCTAAACGTAAGCTTGGCGGTTTTTTATTTTCTGGATTATTAGTCATATATTTGTTTAGAAAGAAGGCTCTTATTTAGCCGATAGACTAAGTGGCTTTATAAGCTTTAATCGCCCTTCCTGATTTTTTATGATTAATAATCGCTTTAGATGATTCGTTTTTTACGTTATTTGCTATAACTAAAATCGTGTTTATTTGTAGTTGAATTACCTGTAATTGTTCTGTACTAGGAGCTTCACTGCTTTCACACCATTTTCTTATCTCAATATTTAAAGTATTTAAACTAGACTGAGCTTCAATAGCATTATTGTCGTCAACAGATAACTCGATTTTATCAAGGAGAGTGCGTATGCGTTCTGAAAAACTGGTTAATTGTTGTGACGATGCATGTAAGTCCATAAATAAATTAAGCCTCGGGGTTACGAACGCTTATAGGAATGCTACCCCAGCCTTCTTTAATTTCTTTTATAATATTTGAAACTTCAATAATCCTTTTAACATCATTATTTAAGTTTGCTTGAGTTAAGGTGCGTTGACAATAGTCGTAAAGCGCATATAGATTATCTGAAATACCTCCACCTTCTTTCACGTCAAAGTTTAGCGCGTCTTGTAGGGCGCCTAGTAATAAAATACATGCAGAAATATTCTCTCCTTTTTTCGCTATCTCTTTTCGCTCAATAAATCCTTTTGTTGCTGCTAAACGACCAATAATATTACTGAAAATAAGATTTATTTGTTCATAGGGTGTCATTTCTGCAATGCTACTTGCACGTACTTGACTATATTTTTTTAATGAAGAATGAGCCATAGATGAGTCCTAAATTTGTAATGAAAGATATTTGATTTTAGCAATAATAGTGCCAAATATTTAGACAATATACTATTATCGGCTTTTAAGAAAAATACTTAAGTAGATAATAGATGATATTTCATATTTATCTATATAGATATTGGCATGTAACTTGTATCTAATTATTGTGATGTTAAATTTTTTGAATGTCATTTGCTCAAGCCTTTAAAATTATTTGCATTTGACTAAACATATAAAATGAGTTGTGGCTAGCTAAACTCTGGGAGTGTATTTTGAACACTGTAGACAATGAATTAAAAAAAATGATGTTACACGCAACATTATTAGCAAATTTGACCTTATTAAAAGAAAAAATGCCTCGAGTATATGATGCATTCAAAGGTTATAAGCCAACTGGGACTGGTGTAGCAATTGATGATGATGGTAATGAAAATTTGTTTAATAATGGTAAATTTGCCTACGCTGAGAATCCTCGTGAGTTTGCTAAAAAACAGGTGGATAAATTTTTAAAGAATCCTATCTATTCCCATTATAATATGAAACATGCTGTTGATGTAGGTATTGTTTTTAAGCACTCTGCATTGCTTAAGTCTATTCATAATGTGAGAAATAAAGAAACAAATAACAAGGTGAGTAGACCAACAAATGAAAATAGGCTTGAATTTGTGTGTTTTCTTGGTGGTGGTTTAGGATATCAAGTTGAAGAACTGCTTAATAAAAAAGTAGTTCGTAATGTTTTTCTATTTGAGCCTAATTTTAATAGCTTTTACGCTTTATTACATTGTATTGAATTGAGGCCGTTATTTAATAAGTGCTTGAGCCAAGGGGGAGTATTTACAATAAGAGTAGGCGGGGATGAGCATACAATTAGTAATGAAATATCAAAGCTATTAATGGAGCAAGGTCATTTTAATATGAGTTTAATTCATTTTTTTCAACACTATGACAGTCCTTTATTGACAAAATCTATGGATAAAATGAAAGAAGTGGCTCATAGATGGCATGGAGGGTGGGGTTTTTTTGAAGATGAAATAATTGGTATTTCTCATACCTTAACAAATCTAAAAAATAGATTACCGGTGATCAAGAGCGCAAATTCATATAAAAATAAGTTAAAGAACTTCCCTCTGTTTATAGTTGCAAATGGTCCATCGCTTGATTCAGCCATAGCATTCTTAAAAGAGAACCAAGATAATATAATTATCGTCTCTTGTGGTACAGCTATGCGGGCTTTATTGGTGAATAATATCAAGCCTGATATTCATATTGAAATGGAAAGACCGGCAAGTTTATATGCTCATATCGAAGCGGTTAATAACCTAGAAAGTAACCCTATAAAGCTAAATGATATAAATATAGTTGCTTTAAACACAGTTTATGATGGAGTTTTTAAATTTTTTAAACAGGCGTATTTATTAACAAAAATTAATGACGCGGGTGGTTCGTTAATTCGCCATTTAGATAAAAAACAAATGTACTCATACCCACTTGGAACAAACCCTACAGTGACCAATGCTGCACTAGCGACAGCAGTAGAGCTTGGATTTACAAAATTGTACCTTATTGGTACAGATTTTGGCTATTTGTCTAATGAACATCATCATTCTAAGCATAGTTTTTATTATAATAAAAGCTATAAATGGCAAGAGGGGATGAAAAAAAATATGGAAACCAAGATGACTGTAAAAGGGAATTTTACCGAGCGCGTATTTACAAATAATTTATTTGACTCTGCCAAGTCAAATGTGGAACTATTACTTACCCATTATCCGCATGTAAAGGCTTACAATACGTCTAATGGCGCTCATATAAGTGGTACGCAACCGAAAAACATAAACGACATTTCCTTTAATTCTACATTGACAAATAAATCGAAGAAAGTTACTTCGTTATTACAAGATGCATCATCTTTAGAGCTGCTTTCAGAAGTAAATGTAGAACACTATATCACACAAAGCCAACACGCGTTAAAACAACTGTTAGAGCAACTTATAGCCATAACAACACCATATTTTACAACTCGTGCACAATTAATCGAAGCCTTCGCTTTACAGCATAAATTAATTTTAAAAATTCATAAAGAAAATGAAATGGTTTATATACTGATACAAGGCACATTTAAGTATTTTCAAACTTATATTTTATCTAATACATACTATTACGATGATTTAGCTAAACGAGCTGAATTTATGAATGCCTGTATTGATGTTTTTCATGATCATTTAGCCGATATTTATCAAGAGTTTGTAGTAGCTTATGACCAACCAGCGAAAGTATAATAATTTTATTGAACTTAGTATTAGATAGATGTATCTATGTTATTTAATATTAATTAAGTAATTCAATAGTTAAATGAGTAAAGACAATTATCAAAAAGTATATCAACAAGATTTACAACTAAATGTATAGTTTTACAACTTTATTATTTCAGACTTTTTTCAATTCAAAGCAAAGTTTAACAATAAGTAGATTAAAGTATTAACCTAGGTTGCGAGTGGAGGGGGATTCGAAGGGTAATCCCCCAAAAATAATAGGAGCCAAACGTATAATCTTTTTATATCAGCTTTTGGGCACGCTCATAGTTTTCGGACGTGCCGATATCCATATACTCATCATCTACGATCCATCCTTGCATTTTTCCAATCATATTAGGCACTATATCTTTACTTAAATCGTAAAAGGTATGTTCTTTTAATTCTTTAAAATATCGCTCATAAACAGAATCAGAAAAAACAAACATCGCTCCACTTGCTAAGTTTCCTGGTGGATTACTCACTTTTTCGTGGAATTCATGAATAACATTATCAGCATCCATAACGACAATGCCGCATTGAGCTGGTTGATTCGACGTAAATAGTAATAGCGACATATCTACATGAGCAGGTTTAACATTGTGTGAATTAATAAGGCCGCTTAAATCACTGAGGCAAAAATTATCAGCATGAATGACGATGACTTCTTCATTTTTCCAAAATTGAGCATTGTTTATTAATGTTCCGCCAGTGCCCAGTAATTCGGTTTCTTTAACGATGGTTATCTTATCTCTATAGGGTGATTGGCTTATGTAATTTTCTACTTGCTCAGCGAGATAGTGAACGTTAATAAGTATTTCATTTATACCCAAATTAGCTAACTTTTCTAACCAGTAAGATAAAAGTGGGCGGCCAGATATAGGTACTAAACATTTTGGAATTGTATTAGTCAAAGGTTTTAACCGAGTGCCTAATCCTGCTGCTAGCAATATCGCTTTCATATATTTTTAAATGACTCCAGTACGCGTTGCTGTAGCGTGTTAAAAGACAGAGGTTGATTTCCTAGTGTATCTACTTGGCAAGCAGCTGCAATACTTGCAATATAAAATGCCTGCCATGGCGTAGCACCTGAACATAAAGCAAGGCTGCTAGCCGCTAAAAAACAATCACCAGCTCCCGCAGGATCAACCGCATTACGGTTAATCGCAGGAAGTATATCATTTTCCCATTGACCATTTTGATCTGGTAGATGGATAAAAATACCTTCTCCCGCAAGGGTAATAACCAACGACATCGGATTCGCTTTTTCGCAGAGTTTTTGTGCTAGAACGGGCAAGCCATCATCGATATTATTTAAAGCAACGCGGACTTCTTTTTCTGTTGGTGTAACTAACATCATGTCTTTATAACGCGCGATATCCCCAACTTGAGATGATGTTTGACTGTCAGCGACAATACGTACATTATTTTTTTTACATAATAGAATAATTTTATCGACAAGCGTTTGAGGCAGTAATCCATAATTAAAATCAGAAAATACCAACAAATCAAAACCCTGAATGTTACTTTGAAGTTGGTGATATAAGTCAGTTTGAATTTCTTTAGAAATTTTATGTTGCCGAACTTGGTTTACCCGTAAGAGCGTTTTATTACCCGCTCTGTACCGCGATTTTAATGGTGTAGGACGACTGCTATCATCTAAAAGTACAGTTTCAATATTGTACTTTTTAATATGACTTTTTACGTACTCAGCCTTATCATCCTTACCAAGTACAGAAAAAAGCTTTACATTTTTTGCTCCAAGCCCTTTTATATGGCCCGCTGTAATTGCAGCTCCGCCTAGAAAAGTATCTGTTCTGTCTGGTATCATTACAATAGTTGGATCTTCTTGAGATAAACCTACAGCAGTACCTTGAATATATTCATCGACGATTATCTCGCCAATTACAGCCACTTTTTTTTCGTTAAATTGAGAAAATACAGAGTTTAGGGATTGGTAATCAAACTTATGCCTTGCTGCATAACTAAAACACTTTTTGTAATCAAAATTATGACCATGGCTTATTGTTTTTGTAATGTACCGTTCGGAGTTAGATTCGAACTCACCAGAACCAAAAATAAGTTTGCCTCCGTAAATTTCAACAAGAGCATGCTCAGGGTTGTGCCTACTTTCAAACTCTTTACCTTTTACGACAATGTGAGGCTTAAGGCTCGTTACGGTTTCTACTGGAGTTAAATCGGATAAAAATGCTTCATTCACACATTCGAGGGATTGAACCATCTCTAAGCGATGCTGTTCGTTTACCCTGCTTTTTAATCCCATAGATTTGTCGCTGTTAACAGCAACAATTAGTTCATCACCACATTCTTTTGCGAAACGAAGTAAGCGAATATGGCCAGGGTGTAAAATGTCAAAGTTACCTTGGACAAGGACTTGCTTATTCATACTTCAATATTCTCAAAAGTAATGATGGCTCTGGTAATTTCTCTTCGTTCGAGCGCCGATATTGCTTCATTGATTTGATTCAAAGAATAGCGATGGCTTATCAAAGAATTAATAGATATTTCAAGTTTTTGAATAATATCTGCAATCGATTTTAAATCTTTGTCTGGATTACAATTACCTCCCCAAGTTCCAAAAATTTGCTTTCCACAAATTAGTTGATGAGGATCTAACTTTATAAAATCGCCAGTTTTTGGATGTGAGGCAAAATAGCATTTACCGCTGTTATGTATATTATTAAAAGCGAATTCAATGGTTTCACATAGTCCAGCACTCTCAATAGCATAATCAAAGCCGTTAGGGTGTTGCTCTTTGAGTAAAGCTAGGCTTACTTCTTCATATAAATAAGCTTCATCGGCGCCTAGTTGTAGTGCTAAGTCACATTTAGATTGTTCAATATCTACAACTATGATTTTTTTTGGTCTGAAATGTTTAAGCATTAATAGTGCACTTATGCCTATACCACCTAGTCCGATTAATATCACATTACTATTAGAGTGTGGTTGTATCTGGTTTAGAACCATACCGGCTCCTGTGGGGAGGGCGCAACCGAGTAAAACAGCTAACTCATTTGAAATACCTTCAGGGCAAATGGTTACTCTATTCTCAGATATAACAGAGTACTCTGAAAAAGTCGTAACTGGACCTGCATTGATAATTTGACCCTCTTTGCTAATTAGATGTGTCCCACCGGAATCGATTCCACTGCCTTTTAGCCAACCAAGAACGACACGATTTCCTTGTTTAACCTTGGTAACACTATTGCCAACTGCTATTACTTCACCTACACCTTCATGACCCATTAAGTGGGGCAAATACTTGTCTTCTCCTCTAAGGCCTTTACTCTCCATCAGCTGGCTTCTACACAAGCCAGCCATATGCATTTTCACCAGAACTTGATTATCTTTCAAATACGGTATTTTTAAATCGAGTAGTTGAAGGGGCTGCTCTATATCTATTAATACACCTGCTTTAAAATAAGTTGGAATATTCATATTTTACCAAGGCATCTTATTTTTACTAGAAAGGAAAACACTACCTTCTCTATGACTTAGGGGTAATTCGGCAAGAGAGTTCACTTTTTTCCAATCATTTTTTTGAAGAAAAATATTTAAGCCGACTTGTAAACTGTAGTCGAAAATAGTTTTTGCATTTTTTTCGCCATTAATTTCCATCATAAAATCAATTTTTAAAGCGTCCTCCGAAGAAATTGAAGTTAATACATCTGCTTCTTGACCTTCAATATCAATTTTAATTAAGTCAAATTCTTTAGCTATATTACCTATGTTATTAACTTTAACTTCAAATTTATCTAGCTCTCCATAGGGATTACTTTTTGCGCCGCTCAAATGACTTCCAGTTAAGTTTTCACATACTCGTGTAAATTCAGCTTTGCCATCAAAACTTGCCGCGGCTTCATTTATTGGCTTAATTTTTTTACAATTATTTAATTCTAGGTTTTGTTTTAAAACGCGGAATGTTTCAGGGTCTGCTTCAAAACATGTAACTTGGTAATCTAATAAGCTCAGCACTATTGAATGCAGACCGATATTAGCGCCAAGATCTAACACATTCTTATAGTTATTTTTATTTTTCAAGTAAAAGCTTAAAATGATTAGCTCATCAATACCAAACAAATGAGTCGTATTAATATTGCCCATATCGTAATACGGAAGAGAAAATGTAATATTATCCGTTAATAAAAATGTTGGTGTTGATGTCGTGTTATAAGCGCTGGCAATTACTTTTGATAGTTTTTTGTTAAGAAGCTGGTAATCACTGCTTGATTGTACGTGTGATTGTGTATTCCTAGCTAGCATAACCAGCTCTTGGTGTAAGTTTATCATTATAGATTTTCCTTCAAACTGGGTATAAGCATAGCTTTTTTTTGTTTTATGTAAGCAAGTTCAGGGCTCATATTCTCTAATGGATTGCCATACTTGATAATCGGTTCATATCTAAAGTTTGGGTTAATTACTAATTCGATAAGCTTTGGCCCTTCTTGATCCATGCGAAGGTGTAAACGTTCTACTAATAATTTTAATTGCTCATTATTTTCAACTTTTTCAGAGTCGATCCCATAAGCTTTAGCAACTTCAGAAAAATTTATGTGAGGCAAGCCATTATTACAATCAGCAGAAAAATAATTTGAGTCTAGCCAATCATCTTGGGTTTGTTTTATCATACAATGACCACTATTGTTAAATACAATAATAATGACTGGAAGTTTCAAGTGATTTAACGTTGAAAGTTCTTGGATATTCATTTGCAAACCACCATCGCCAACTATACAAAATACTTCTTTTTCTTTTGCTAGGGCAACACCAATCGATGCAGGTAAAGCATAGCCCATGGGGGTATTATTATATGAAGAAATATACTGCTGGCCTTTTTTCTCTTTACCGTAGACAAGAGTTAAAGGTAAGCAAGTACCTGTATCCACACATATATTTTGGTCATCACAGAAAGCACCACTAAACAACTCAACAGCTAAATATGGGTTTACACCACCGTAGTTATATTCAGGTATGTAGTTAAACTCTTGTGTGACATCCGTAATATAATTTAGCCACACATCGTTATTTTTAAATATTTCAATTAAATCTTCACAATGCAGTGAAAAAGCATCTAAAAAAACTTGAACAGATACAGGAAATTGATAGTTGATTACTTTGCCTAATTGGGCAAATTTCTCTATTTCATTATGGTCAATATCCACCATTGCGATTTTAGCTTCACGTGCAAAAGTATCTAATTTTGCTGTGGCCTTTGAATCTAGTCTGCACCCAATAGAAATTATAAAATCACAATTTTGTAAAACGATATTATTCCCACGTAAAGAATGAGTTCCAAAATTCCCTAGATTTAGCTCGTCATCATGATTTGCAATCCCTTTGAGCGGCCAAGTCGATAGAAAGGGGATTTTTAGTTTTGTTGCAAGTGAAATTAACCGTTCTGCTGAGTTATGGCACCCAGCACCAAGAATAAATAAAGGTTTTTTCGCTTGTTTTAATGACACTATGAAGTTATTAAATATGTTTTCTTGAATTACTTTATGGTTTACAGTTGATTGATTAAAAGCTTCAAATGGTATTTTTTTTATATCTAATATCTCTCGCTGAAAGTCATCAGGAATATCTATTAACACAGGCCCTGGCCGGCCACTTAATGCTGCTTTTATAGCTTCAGGTAATACAGTGATAATGTCATTAGGTCTTTTTAATTGTATTGCGTACTTTGTTATTGGCTTTGCCATAGAAACAATATCGGTTTCTTGGAAACCATATTGTCGAACCCCTAATTTATGCGATTGCCTAAATGAAGCTACATTTCCAGTTATATGTAAAGTAGCTACAGAGTCAAAGTAGGAGCTTGCGATACCTGTTAATAAGTTTGTAGCGCCTGGGCCTGATGTGGCTATAGTCACGCCTAGTACATGGTGTGTTTTTGCATAACTATCAGCAGCCATCGCACATGATTGCTCATGTTGCATTGCAATAGCTGAAAGCGAAGGGTGTTTTTCAATTGAGTCAATTAAATGTAAAGCAGCACCGCCTTGCAGAACAAATACATGCTTAATATCTAATTGAGCAAGGTAAGATGCAATATAATCCGTTAGTTTCATTTATGTATGCTCTTTATTGAGTCTACGCAATTTGTAGATATTTGGGTTTTCAAGAGACTCCAAAAAATCCTCATGAAAAATTTCTTTGGATGCAATGCTATAGTTTCGTCCACTAAACTTACTATTTGCATTATCAAGAAGAAAAATTAAGGAGTCGATGACCAGTTGCATAGACACAAAGTCATTTTCCTCATATCTTCTGGCTGTTTCCTTATATGCTTCCGGCACTATTTCTTTTGCGTGGAGTGTTTGTTGGTGAATAGGTGTATCTACCCAGCCAGGACCAACATTTAGAAAGATTAAATCGGGATATTCAGCAGCTAAAACTTCAGTCATTTTTATTAATGCTACTTTCGCATTTATATAAGAGTTGAACTTCGTCGGGGCGCTATTGACGCCTCCGCCAGCAAAGGTCAGGACTTTGCAGTTTGATTTCATTTTTAGAACTGCTGAACTTAACACTTGCACTATAGATAAGTAATTAATTCTATATGCATTTTCCCAATCGTCATAAGAGCAATCTGATAGAGAACCGATTGGTTCGAGTGTGCCATGAACAAAAATTATACTATCATATATTGAAAAGTTCGTTTTATGGCACCAATCGTCAACGTTTTTTTGTGAGCTAAAATCAACTTTTGTTAGTTCAGCAAAATCTAAGTTTGATTTTCGCCCTCGATAAGTACCGTGAATAATCGTATTTTGGCTTAAGCGCTCAGCAAGTGCTTGCCCAATACCACTATTTATTCCTGTAATTAATACTCGATTCATTAAAACGGGCCTTTAAACCAGTTACCAGGAACATCGTGAGGAAATTCTACATCTTCGGTCATAAATATTTCCCTATCAAGGAGTTCAGATACAGCTTTAGTAATCTCAGTTCTGGTTTTGTAGTATTTTTTTGTTAATCCAAAGCTCGTAGGTTCAGGGTAAGAGGGGAGTGCTATTCGTTTTATTGGTTTTTTTAAGGAAGTAAAGCATGCTTCATATATTTTTGCTGAAATTTCACTAGAGACAGAAAATGAGTTATGTCCTATATCAGTGCATATGCAGGTTTGAGTCTTATTGACCGAGTTATAAATAGTTTGCCAATCAATATTTGTCGGTTCAGATACCTCAATTACCTCGCAGTTAACACCTTGTTTTTTTAGGAAGTTGTGGCAGTGTATGGCTTCTAGGAGCATATAGCTATTAGCGATGATAGTGACATCTTCACCTTCTTTGATGACTCTCGTTGTTTGCATGTTTGAGTTGTAATCGACGCACGTTTCTTTGTCGATGTTTTGGTTATGCAGCCATCGATGTTCAAGGAAAATAGTTGGATTATTATCCATTATACTTTGATAAAGTAGCTGTCCTACATTATCAGTTAAGCTTGGAGTAACAACTTTAAGTCCAGGGATATGTGCAAACCATGATTGCAAGCTTTGTTGATGAGTGGGTCCTTGACCCCAACCCCTACCTATGATTAAACGTATTGTTAAAGGTACAGTCATTTGCCCATTAAACATGTAGTGCCACTTAGCGGCATTATTTACAAGTTGGTCCATGGCAAGCAAGAAAAAATCGACTCGTTGATGGGTCATTAATACACGTGTGCCAGTAATAGCTGCGCCAATCCCCACACCCGTCATTGCATTTTCAGATGTTGGCATATCAAAGACACGGTCTGAGCCAAACTTTGATTGTAAGCCTGTAGTTGTACCAAAAATAGCTTTTGGATCATTAATACCTAATCCCATACAAATCATGCTATCGTCTTCAGCCATGGCACAGTGCTGTGCTTGGTTTATTTCTTCAGCGAATGTTGTTGTTTTATTTTGCATAAAGAAACTCTTCGTTTAACTGTGGATTTGGAAAAGGGCTATTTTCAGCAAAAAGAAAAGCATCTTCTATTTCATTTTTTATTTTGATAATCATTTCGTTATGAGTTTTCTCGAAATGTTGATCTGCTGATAGTTCCGCGAATAATAATTTTAACGGATCTTTTTCAAGCCATGTTTTGACTTCACCTGCGGCTCTGTAGTTTAAGTCATCATCAAAATTAGGACCGCAATGCTCTCTGTGACGATATGTATCAAGCTCTAAGAGTGCTGGGGCATTATTCTTTCTAATATATTCAATAGCACTCTCAACGGCATAGGTTAGTGGTATTAAAAGACTTCCGTCAGTGTGAAAGCTTTCAACTCCAATTGATTGCGATAAATCCGTAATGCTTCTATTAACCGGCTGGCGAACTTCTAATGGGCTATACACTGAATAGCGGTTATTCTCACATATGAATAATATAGGAAGAGATTTAACTGCTGCAAAATTTAACGACTCGTAAAAAGCGCCTTCTTCCGTTGCACCGTCACCAAAATAACTTACGGTCAAAAAATTGCTATTTTGTAGTTTTTGACTTAGCGCACTGCCAACCGCCAGTGGTATACTATTACCCACAATTGCAGTGCTAGCTATAAAACCGCAATCCAAGTCTGTTAAGTGCATAGAGCCACCTCTGCCACCTGTGCAGCCTGTCGCCTTGCCATATAATTCAGCTATCATTTTCTTTAATGATCCGCCTTTGGCTAGATAGTGGGCATGTGCTCTATGTGAACTGAAAGCCTTATCATCTTTAGATAAAAAATTAGAAACAACAACAGGTACTAGCTCTTGACCTATTGACAGATGTGTTGGGCATCTCATTTCTTGCTCAGGGTAGCGTAAGGCTATCATTTCTTCTATTTTTCGAATTCTTAATGATTCGAAATATGCATCAAGTTTTTTCATTAGGGTATAAACCAATAAAAATCGCCAGTGTAGCCTGTATCTTTGAAAAACTCTTTCCACTGATCAACATGCATCATTGTTTTGGCTGTTAGATTCCAGGCTTCCATGCGTTCTTTTTCTTGTTCATTTCTATATGCATCAACAGTAATAAATGCTTTAGCTTTAGAAACTCGCTCTATTTCTTGCAGTGCTTTTGCACAATTATTAAGATCTAAATTATGAATAGTGTTAATTGATATTACAGTATCAAAACTATTGTCTTCGAAAGGTAATTTAGTAGCGCAACCTTGTTGTAATAAGTGCTTTACTTCCTGTTTGGCATTGTCTAATGCGTAATGGGATATATCTATTCCACTTAATGTCATTGTTGGTAGCTGTTGTAAAATATCATAAAGCATAAATCCTTTTGCACAGCCTACGTCTAATAAACTGCTATTTTCTTGCAGGCCAAAGTGCGTAATAAAGTCAGGCACGACTGGCTGCCAAAATCTTGAATGATAGTTAAAACCACCATAGCCGTGCTCTCTATCACCATCAAAGAATTCCTCGTCAAATTGGCGCGCTATAGC
Source organism: Pseudoalteromonas sp. EB27 (assembly GCF_001974875.1). Classification (GTDB taxonomy): domain Bacteria; phylum Pseudomonadota; class Gammaproteobacteria; order Enterobacterales; family Alteromonadaceae; genus Pseudoalteromonas. The sequence continues at coordinate 85,118 of NZ_MTQD01000001.1, read as the reverse complement.
TCTAACTGCTTCACTTTTGGCTTCTAATCTACCAGAAAGATCACGCTTAGACTTAGGGTAATTTTTTAGTAAATCTATTTCTTGTCCTATCATGATTACCTCAAGGTTTGTGAATATAGTCATGTTCTTGCTTGGCGAGTACATCTAAATTTTGCTTCATCCAATAAATTGTTCGTTCTAAGCCGTTTTCTAATGAAATAGAATCTTGCCAATTTAGCTCGGAGCGAATTTTTTTTGTGTCTAATAAATATGCTGCATCTTTTCCTAATCGATCTTCAGTCGATTGGCACACTTGTTCAAATGGGAGCTTAAGCATATTGCAGATTGTTTCAACGAGTACTCGAATAGAGATCATTTGCTCTGTTGAAATATGGTAAATATCACCATTTTTACCCTTTTCGCCAATAAGTTGTGTCGCTGAAGATACATCGTCAATATGTATAAATGATCGTGTTGAATGCCCTCCGCCATGCAGCTGTAATTTTTTGCCTAGTAGGGCATATAAAATAGTACGAGGGATTATGCGATAAAGCTGTTGGCCTTCACCATAAACATTGGCAGCTCGTGTAAATACCACTGGAAAGTCATAAACATCTGCAAATGTATGTAGACTCATATCTGCAGCAGCACGGGAGACTGCATATGGTGTACTGGGTTGATAATTAGTATGCTCTGGTACTAATCCGTTACAACTACCATAAACTTCGGGAGTTGATATATGGATGTATTTTTCAAGGAAATCTAATTGTCGGAGAGAATTGTGTAACTTGATCGTTGAAACAGTGTTAGTCATAAACCAATGTTCAGGATGTTGCCAGCTTTGACCAACCATGCTTTGTGCAGCAAAGTTATAAATTTTTTTAATTTTTTTCTGTTTAACAATATCAATAATTTTTTGCAGATGATGATTTATATCCAGTTGGCTAAATTGCAATTTATCTGCATTTTTTTGCCAACTATATGGTAGTAATGCTGAATTAGGTTCTGATGAGCGACTAACAGCAACAATTTGCTGATCATTTTTTAGCATATGCGCACAAAATGATGCCCCTGAAAATGAATTGCTTCCTAAAACTAAAATTGATGAGTCATTCATAGTTTAGATTGCCGCCTTATTTATTTTATTCTCAAGAAGAGAAAATTGAGTTTGAATATTTTCAAATGAATCATCCATCCATGCATTTATTTGAAATTCATTATCATTAAAGTAATGATTTTTTCCAACTTCAAAGCCGTGCATGCTATTTGTTCTGTCTGATAGATTTGGAATATCATTCGAACACCATCTAAAAATGATTGAGCGAGCCCCTTCAAGATAGCTAATCGGATAAAGAGGACCACTGTCAACACCCATATTTATATACGCTTCATGGTATAAGGCGAGCCTGATACTTAAATCTACAGCTGCAAGGGGATACGTTGTAAGCGATTGATATTTTTCTTCAAGGGGCTCACTTACTTTATAAGTATCTCTAATAATTAGCGGAAAGTATTCATTGAGGTCTAGTGATAATGCAAAATCAAGCCATGCCGTTGTATTGCTATTTCTGTGCTCGGAATTTGCCCAATATTCTCTCAATGTAATTGTTATTAGCTTTTTTTTGCCCACGTTATGTCTTATGAAGTCATTAACAATAGTATAAGCTTGTTGTGGAGGTGCTAAGTTACTTAATTTAATATTTTGCTCGGCATAAGATTTTAATAATTTAAAATCTCCAGCTGCTTGTCTAGGGTTTTGAAAGTAGTTATTTGGATATATGCTAGGGTTCAAGCTTTTATAGTATACAAGGCTACTTTGCGAAATCGGCTGATCAATACCTATGCATGAGGCAAGACAATTAAACATGGGTTTAATAACCTTTTCGATACGCCATTTAGCATCAACGTTATCGTGATATACATTTAATCCTGGAGTATCGTCACTATGGCTAGGGATAATTACAAATTGAATATTTTTTTTATTTTGTTTTTTTCGTTCTATTTCAGCTAAAACGATAAAAGTAGTTACATCAAAGCAGGGCAAATTATAAGAGAGATCATAAAAAGCATATAACGTTGATTTAGTATCAATATCAAATTGCATTTGTATACAAGGAATGAGCTTACCGCTCATGTGGTTAAAAAAAGAACATTGATTAGTGGTAATACCAATTTTATTTAAAGATTGTAAGATATCAAAGACAAATTCAGAACAAATTACTACTTGGAGCGTTTGTTTTTTTTCTAGTTTTGATAATTCTTCTAATGATTTTGCAGGCGTGCCTTTGTATGATTCGCCACCGTTTGTACAAGCAAAAATATTATTGTCAGTATTATATTCTGATCGGATAAACATTTCTGTTGAGGCTGTAATTCCGTAGACAATGGTGGTCATTAATTAGCCTCACGTAATGCATTGTATAGAGCTTTCATTAAGATATGCCCGACAATAACTTGAGTATCTTCTGATATCTGCATATCTTGGACTTCGAAATGGAAAACTTGGTCAAGCATAGGCTTAACTTTACCGCCAGAAAATCCTAAAATGCCCACTGTTTTCATGCCAATGTCGAGTGCTTGTTGAGTCGCTCTAATTATATTTTCAGAGTTACCGCTACCAGATAAAACAAGTAAAATATCATTGCTGTTTGCTTTAACTTTTAGCTGATGTGCAAAAATATTTTCATAACCAATGTCATTGCCTAGGCAAGTTAAAACAGAGCTGTTTGCTGGTAATGCTTCAACTTTTAATGCATTACCTTCTGGGCTAATACCAAATGTAAAGTCATTTGCAAGGTGGATTGCATTTGCTGCTGAGCCGCCATTGCCACATAAATATAAAGTGCCGTTATTTGCCTTCATAGTAAGTAAGGTATCAACAAGACTCTTAACTTGTTCACTATCTAACTGTTTTAATACATCCGTTAGGGTGTTCACATAGTTTGTTGTCAGGTTTTTCACTGAATCCTTGGCTATAGTGGTTGCAGATTGGTTGTTAGTCATAAAACTTCTCTTTGCATCCATTTAAGGTTGTAAAAATGATCTTCATCTTTTAATAAACCTTGTTTGTAAGCTGTAATAATTTCGGTAATGGCTGTGTCGACATTTTTATTGGGTGTAAAACCAGTTGCGAGTAATTTATCTGAGTTAATACGGTAACAACGAGGGTCATTTGAAGGAGTAACCTCAATCTCACATGCTATTTTAGCCTGTACCATTTTTGCTATATCCATAATTGAGATATTTTCAAACCCTGCATTAAAGACACCAGAGACTTTCTCTGGATTATCCAGCATATAAATATAGAGATCAGTAATATCGTCAATATGAATATTTGGTCTGACTTGATCGCCGCCAAACACTGTGATTTTTCCATTTTTTAGAGCTTGCATTGTCAGCATATTGACAGAAACATCTAAGCGCATTCGTTTAGATAAACCGCATACAGTTGCTGGGCGTACAATTTGTACCGCCATGTCGTCGGCATAACTAAGAAGTACACGCTCTGCAACCATTTTCGTTTTGTTGTATTCAGAAATAGGCTCAAGCGTTAAGTCCTCAGTTACTTGCTCTTCATCTTTAACGCCGTATACGCTACCCGATGACGCATAAATAAACTGTTTTATTCCATAGCGCTTTGCTTTATCGGCTAAGCGCATAGTTGCTAACGCACTCACTTCCCATGTTAATTTAGGGTTTAAATCACCACAGGGATCGTTTGCGATAGAAGCAAGATGAATAATAGAATCCACACCGTCTAAGTTAATCGTATCAGTGTCGCGTACGTCACCTTTAATGACTGAGAGGTTGTCATGAGAGGGCAAAAAATTACCAAACCATTGGATGTCAAACGCGATTACGCGATGGCCTAAAGCCAGTAGTTTTGGAACCAGTACAGTTCCTTTATAGCCAGTTGCACCGGTAACTAATATTGTTTTTGGATTCATTTAATATTCTCTAATTCTTTGGTAGTCATAAATATAATGTTCAATGACATACAATTATTATGCCTAACTTAAGTAGATTTTTGCTCTACATGTTTATTTATATCGGTGATGTGAGGGTTTTCCTTTAATGTTTTTATTAAATCATTATAGGAAAAATCTACTTTATTCAAAAAATGCTCATAAACAGCGGTAATTGCTTTGTAATCGTCTGGTTCATCAAGTGTTAGGCGAAAGTGGCTATAATCTTCATACGCACTGAATGTGTGAGTCGTTATAGTATTAAATTTTGCCATGCCTAACGTAACATGCTCACGATCGTCCGGTGATGTTGCTTTTAGATGGGTATTCTCTAGTAAATCAAATGAAAATGCGCAGCAGTCAAGTCCTCTAGGGTAACCACTATGAGGACCTAAATTAACCATGTCATAGGTTTGAGTCACTCTTTCATTAATCACTTTGTTACATAGCTCTTCATCAATCAGTGGACAATCACTCGTTAGCCTAACTATGGTTGTAGATGATTGAGCATTATAATGTTTAGCAGCCAGATAATAGCGGCTTAGTACGTCTTGTGTATCCCCTTGGTAGGTTTTAATATTCAGCTGTGTGCATAAATCCAAGATAGGCTGCTCAGTGCCATCATTAGTTGTTGCGACAATGATTTGATCGTGCCAGTTTGGTAAGCGTTCAAGCATAATTTGTAACACTGGTTTGCCACACAGCGGCAACATCACTTTGGCAGGCAATCTGGTTGATGTCATACGTGCTTGAATTATTATTAATACATCAGACATGGTCACTGGTAATCGTAATTATTATTGAGATAAATATAGCAAATCATTACACTCTTGCACATAACTTAAAAGTTAAAATCCTTTTGGATCAATATAGTTTATCAAATTGTAAGCTATTGTAGATAATTAGGTATGAAATTTGCTTTGATTTAATGATTTTTTGACAGTGCAATTTAAGGGGCGCAAATGGCGTTTAATTCTGAAATTACTATCGATGGTAGAAAAATTGGGCCAGGTCATCCTGTGTATATTATTGCCGAAATGTCAGCAAACCATGGTCAAAATTTAGAGCAGGCTAAAGCGTTAGTTAGAGCCGCAAAAGAGGCCGGAGCTGATGCGATAAAGTTACAAACTTACCGCGCAGATACTTTAACAATGGATTGTAAATTACCGCATTTTGAAGCAACAGGTCCATGGCAAGGACAATATTTATATGATTTATACGAAGGGGCATATATGCCATGGGATTTTCACGCCCCTTTAATTCAGCTGGCGAATGAAATCGGTATCACTATTTTTTCTTCACCATTTGATGATTCTGCAGTCGATTTATTGGAATCTTTTGATTCACCTGCATATAAAATAGCTTCGCCAGAGTTGATCGATCATGACCTCATTCGAAAAGTTGCTGCGACTGGAAAGCCGGTGATTATGTCAACAGGTGGAGCAACGCTTGCTGAGATTGACGAAGCTGTGAAAGTTGCTCACCAAGCAGGAGTAACAGATTTAGCTATATTGAAATGTACAAGTAGCTACCCAGCTCCCCCGCAAAGCATTAATTTAAAAACAATCCCTCATTTAGCAGATGTTTTTAAAGTACCAATAGGCTTATCGGATCACACATTAGGTAACCATATACCTGTCGCCTCTGTAGCTATGGGGGCGACAATTATAGAAAAGCATTTTGTGATGAGTAAAGAAGATGAAACGGCTGATAGCTTTTTTTCCATGACACCAGATGAACTTGAAGATTTAGTTCAAGGAGTTAGGCAAGTTGAGTTGGCTATTGGCAGTGTACATTTCCCTAGTGAGCCCAGTAAAGCAAGGCGTTGCCTATTTGCATTGAGGGATATTGCTTCTGGTGAAGTTTTGAACAAAGAGAATGTGGTCAATCTAAGACCTGGTGTAGGTGAGCTGATGCCAAAGGATTTAGGATTTATAACGGGCAGACTCGCAACGAAAGCGATTAAAAAAGGTATGCCTTTGACTTGGCATCACGTTGGAGCGATTAAATGAACTATCTAATTTACGGAGCGGGTCATTTTGGAGAATGTTTTTATAGAATTTTAGTAAAGCAAAAGCTACAAGTTAATGGGTGGATCGATCAACGTTTAGTTAGCCAGATGAAGTATAATTTACCTATTTTTTATGAGCATACAGCTGATCGTAATATGACAGTCATTGTTGCTGTAACGCCGTTAGTTAACTCTAATAGAGGGCAAATCAAAGAGCGCCTACAAGGGCTCGGTTATAATAATGTTCTTGGCTTTTTTGAGGCTGCACGAGAGTTCCCAGAAGTGTTTAAGGAATATGCACAGCTAGAGCATTTATGGATGCGCACAAGTCATCATGATATGTTGAATTTACCAAGTATTAAGTGGTTACGAGCGCGTTTGGGGGATGATAAAAGTAAAAATATATTAGATAAATTGTGTGCTTTTAGGGCATCCCTTTCTATTGATGACTACCCTGAACCGGATAGAAAAATTGAGTACTTCCCAGATGATATACCTTTCAATTTTCAATCACCAATTCGTTTTATCGATTGTGGTGCTTATACTGGGGATACAGTAGAGGCGTTTGTAGAACTTCATAAAAAAAATATTATAACACTTGAGCATATTTCCTCATTTGAACCCGATACAAATAATTATCAAACACTTACAAATACACAAAACAGGCTAAAGAAAAATAATCCTGAAATTTCTTTTCAAGCATTCCCTTCGGGGGTTTGGAAATGTGTTGATTTACTTAATTTTAATCAAGGGCAAACAAGCTCCAGCAATATTATACAAAGTGAAGTTATAAATGATTCTTCAGTATCTGTTGTTGATTTAGACTCAACTTGTAAAGCTATGGATATAAACTATATAAAAATGGACATAGAGGGGGCCGAATTAGCTGCTCTTGAAGGTGCCAAAAGTTTAATTCAAACCCAACAGCCTGTGCTAGCTATTTGTGTTTACCATAAACCGAAAGATTTATGGGAACTCCCTCAATTTATTGATCAATTGCAGCCTAATTACGATATGTATTTACGAGTACATGAACATTTAGGGTTAAGCACCGTTTTGTATTGTATTCCAAAAGGTTCTCATTAATGAAAAATCAACTTATTAACTTTTTATATCAGTTTTTTACAGACAGAGGTTGCGCTGTTGATATTGATAATATTTTAGAGCTTTCATTCAAGGATGATATAGCTTTGGATTCATTTGAGATTCTGACATTAGTAATGCAGATTGAATTGACTTTCGGTATAAAAATTGAACCTCAGGAATTGCTTGATCCAAAGACGAATTATGTGAGTGGATTTGTTGATATGGTTATGGCAAAGCAATAATTATGTTTGCAATTCGTATCACTAATAAGCAAGACAATGGCATTGGTCATTTAATGCGAATGAAACATTTGGCCTCTGCATTAAAACAGCATCAATTAGGTGTCCACATAATTCTTGATGATTTATGTCAGTTTAGCCAAACGCTGTATGCAGATTTTAAAGTGGCTGATGTTCATTGGCAAAATTATGAAGAGGACGCACTTTTAACAATTAATTATATGCATCAGAATAGTTTATCGCATTTAATAGTTGATAGTTATACTTTACCGCACGAATACGAGCAGTTGATAAAGAAATCCGGTTTTACCTTAACCGTTATTGATGATAACGAGCGGCAACATACTTGCGATTTTTTGATTGATTATAAATGGGTAGGACCGAATACAAAGAGCCGTTATGAATCGCTAGTACCGACTGATTGCGTTCGTCTTTTAGGCCCGAATTATTGTATTTTAGATCCCACATATCGTACCGTTGAAAAGCACTCTTCGGAGTCAGATCTTCCCGTTAGAGTTTTATTTTCATTAGGTGGCGGTGGTGATCTTTTTATTCTAAAAAGAATCTTTGATGGATTACCAAGAGCCATTCAAGCAAATGTTCTTTTTGATATAGTGGTAGGTCCCTATGCAACGAATAAAGATACTATGTATGCTATTGGGCAAGAGTTTCCAAATATTAATATTTTAGAGAATGTAACTTGCCTGAAAGAGTATTATGAAAGAGCCTCACTTTTTGTGGGTGCATTAGGCACCTCTTTTTATGAATGTGCTGCGACTAAAACACCAGCGATTACTTTTTCTCTTGAGGATAACCAGACTAATGATATTGATATCTTGGAATGGTTAGGTCACTACCTCCATATTAATGATGTTTCTATTGATGATTTTTTGCGATTAGGAGAGTTAATTGATATCGCTCTTAGTCAATTAACAAGATTACAATTGCTGGTAGCCAAAAGAAAAGTATCGGTTGATGGCGAGGGGGCACGGCGAATAGCTAAATCTCTTGTCGGTGAGAAGATATCAACAAATTGTTTTGCTATTGCTGAGCAGCACTGCGAAGTAAAGTCTGAATTAACAGATAATTTGGTTGTTTGCCAAGTTGATGATACCCATATAAATAGTTATTTATCGGCTAGAAACTTACCTAGCAATAGCGTGAGAATGACTGTGCAGAATGCTATTAAGCCATTGGAACATTATTTATGGTGGTTTAATCAATCACGTTTTAACTTTGTGATTACAGAGCGAGAAGGCAGTAGACAATCTCAAAGTTTGTATATCTGGCATAATTTATATAAAGATAAGTATTTATATGGCGGCTGGTTTTCTTGTAATCAAGATCTTTCCTTGCCCATAGCTATGATCGCCTTACAATGGCAACTTGAGTTTTGTAAAGCGAGTCATCCCAATGCTATTTGGCTTGCGGTGATCCACAAAGACAACAAATTTGTAAATTTGCTAAATAGCTATATGGGATTTGTGGCAATACCAATACATTCAAAAGAATATAAAGTAACGCAACAGTTATTTCCTTTGGCCGATGAGCAGTTTAATTTTGTAATGTGGGACCCAAATGCACAATAAAAATATATACCAGCTTGTTCAATCACATACGGTTACTCAACCTGAGAAAATTGCGTGTATATATCAACAGACCCAAATTAACTACCAACAACTAATAAATAAGGTTGATTCTTTAGCTGCTGGCCTGACTCAGTTAGGAATTAAGCAAGGACATAAAGTTGCGTTATTTTGTCCAAATAACCTCGAGTTTACATATTGTTTATTAGCTGCGGCTAAACTGGGTATTGCGCTTGCGCCATTACCACTAACTCTTAAAGGACAGGCTTTATCAAAAGCGTTACAAGTAGCTGATTGCGAGTATGCTATAGCATGGATAAGTGTGGCTGAACAACTTGTTAATAATGATGTTTTAGCTACCGACAATATAATTACGATAGGTGGCAATAGTGATAACTTGATTGATTTGGTCAATGTAATGTCTGCATCCACGGCGCAATATGAGGAGTTTCCAGTAGAAAATATCAATTTACCTTATATTCTTACCATGACTTCAGGTTCTACTGGTCAACCTAAGCCAATAGTATTTACTCAAGCGACTAAAATTGTTCGCGCATTTGATGCGACGGCTCAGTATTACCAATTAGATAAAAGCGATGTTGTGTTGGTTTCAACACCTTTATATCATTCACTTGCACAGCGCTCTTTACTGATGCCACTAATGTTGGGCGCAAGTGTAGTTATTTTACCCAAGTTCTCAGTTAATGCTTGGCTTGATGCAATCAATACTCATAAAATTAGTTTTTTATTTGCTGTTTCAAGTCAACTAAAGGCCTTGATCCCAGAGTTAGCAAAAGCGCAGTTAACAAGCTTGAAGTGTGTTGTATCATCTTCTGCAACGCTTGAAAGCGACGACAAAAAGTCACTGTTATTAGCCTTGAATTGCCGTTTTCATGAATGTTATGGGGTATCAGAAATGGGGGTGATCAGTGATTTTGATATAACCGAGCCGAATGTACCGATCAATAGTGTAGGTAAGCCTTTACCAAATCTGAAAATAAAAATATGTGATGCTGAACGTAATACTTTGTCTAATGGTAATATCGGTGAAATAGCTTGTCGCTCACCAACTGCGTTTGCACAATATTATAACTTACCAGAGCAAACTGCGCAGAGTTACGACAGTGATGGTTATTTTTTTACTGGTGACCTTGGTTATTTGGATGATGATAATTATCTTTATTATGTTGGTCGAACAAAAGAAGTTATTAAATCGGGCGGGATCAATGTTTACCCGAGCGATATTGAGTTGGTAACTAATTACTTACCTTGGATTGCTGAGTGTGCGGCTTTTGGAGTAAGTGATGATAAATTTGGAGAAGTCATTTTATTATCTTTTGTTTGTAATGATACTGCGCCAGTGAATGCAAAAATGCAGTTGCAAATGCATTTATTCAAAGAACTTACTGACTATCAGCAACCACGGATTTTGTTTGATATGGCAGTTTTACCGAAAACTGAAATGGGTAAAATTCATAAGCCAAGTATCAAACATAAATACTTTCAGTGTAAAGTGTAATATTACACATCTTCCCAACTTAACGTTTGTGTTGAGCGCTTTGCGGCAGCAAATAGCTTTAAGCCATCAGCGGCATGCTCTAAACCAAACACGTATGAGTTGCTGCTTGTTTGACCTTGTTGAAAAGACGCGAGATCTTGGGCTATATCGCTATATAAATTGGCAAACGCTTCAACAAAGCCAGTTGGGTGTCCTGGTTTCATTCGGTTATATCTAAATTGATGAGCATAATCACATTGACCTGCACGGTCGAGGATTTCTCGTCTACCATCGTTAAAGTTAAGTTCTAATTCATCAGGGTTTAATTGTAGCCACTTGGCACTGCCAATATCGCCATAAATTCTAACTTGTAACCCATTACGATGACCAATAGCTGTTTTTGACATCCACATGCTACCTTTAATGCCACTGGCGTATTTTACGAGCATGTGTACGTCATCGACTAAATTAGCATATTGAGAGTGGTTACTAAACTCTGCAAGTGTGTGACTTGGTTCTTCATTTAATAAAAAACTACTTAGGTGGTGAAGGTGTACACCTAAATCTAGACATATTGTTGGCACTTCAGCGTCTTGCAGGCGCCAGGCTTGCGGTTGCGACGTTTTACCGGCAATATCAGGAGGTCGGCGAAAGCCTTCTTGTGGCATTTCTAAATGAATTTTTTGAATTTCCCCTAACTTTCCTGAATTAATTAGGTGCTTTAACTCCCGCACCATAGCATAACCACTGTAGTTAAAGGTTACCGCTAAAAATTGCTTTTCAGGGTCATAGTATGGTCTTAGTGCAGCTATTTCTTTCGGGCCGCAAACCATGGCTTTTTCACAGATCACAGGAAGCTTTTTTTCAAATAGGTATTGTAGAACTTCTAAATGATGAGGTGTTGGAGTGAGCACTACAAACGCATCAATGTGATCTTTTTCAGCTTCGACCATGTATTTCCAATCATCGTAGACACGATCTGAAGATATACCCCAATGAATGCCTGTCGCTTTGTTGTTTTCTTGGTTACGACAAAAAGCACCAGCAACAACTTGAAACTTATGATCCATGTGTGCTGCACAAAAGTGTACGTATCCAACCGCAGACGTGTTACCCCCACCGATAAAAGCGAGTTTGAACGTTGGGTGAGTGTGTAGCATAGCAGCCTCATGTTTCATTAAATGGTATGTTTTATATCGTCAAAAAAGTTAAAAACTTTAATTTAAGATTTGCTGTAAGGTGTTAAGTGCAAAATGTACTTCTTGTTCTTGCAACGTTGGATGCAAGGGAAGGGTGATTGCACCTTGATAATACTTTTCAGCATTAGGGAAGTCACCAACACTAAAGCCCATAGCTTGATAATAAGGCTGTAAATGTATTGGGATATAATGCAGATGGCCAATAATCCCGGCAGCCCGAAGTTGGGTTATAGCGTTTTTATGTCGAGTTATATCGCTATCTTTAAGCTGAACTATATATAAATGATAAGCGGAATAGCAGGTATCACTTTGATGTAATGGGCGGATCAGATTAAGATCTAGGTGTGTATCATATATCTGAGCTAAAAAGTGGCGCTGGTTAACAAACTCATCAACTTTACTTAGCTGGCTAATACCTAATGCGGCATGCAAATCAGTCATTCGGTAATTAAAACCAAGCTCTACTTGTTGGTAGTACCAAGGGCCATGACTTGGCTCGGTCATTTCGGTTGGATCAGATGTGATACCGTGGCTTCTTAATCTTCTTAAGCGCTTTGCTAGCTCTTGATTATTGGTGACGGCCATGCCGCCTTCTGCACTTGTGATGATTTTTACAGGGTGAAAGCTAAATACACAAATATCTGAAAACTCACAACAGCCTACGGGTTTATCTAAATACTTAGCACCTATAGCATGAGAGGCATCTTCAATAATTTTAAAGTCATATTTTAGAGCAAGTTTATGAATAGCTTGCATATCGCATGATTGACCCGCTAAATGAACGGGGATCACAACCTTAGGTAAGCAATTGTTTTTTTTTGCTAGAAGCAATTTTTTTTCAAGCTCAAAAACTGACATATTGCCAGTATTTAAATCAATATCAACAAAATCAATTTTAGCTCCGCAATACAAAGCGCAGTTTGCTGAAGCAACAAATGAAATAGGGGATGTCCACACTATATCGTTACTATCAACGTCAAGCGCTAAACAAGCTATGTGTAATGCTGATGTTGCACTATTAACAGCTACACCATGCTCTGCCTTACAATAACTAGCAACAGCATCTTCAAATGCTGGCACTTTAGGGCCTTGAGTGAGCCAATCTGACTTTAAAACATCGACTACCGCATCAATATCAGTTTGGTCGATAAATTGTTTACCGTATGGGATCATATAAGTGCCTGAATATTAAAAGCATCTATTTCTTCTATCGTTAAGAAATGAGGGTTACTTAAAGAGTTATATTCAAACCCAACCTCGACTTTCTTACCTTGTTCATTTAATGCGTTGGTGTCGAAATCATTGCACCGGCTACTAAATTTAATACCAGGAGCAATCACAAAATGATCATCAAACTCATAGGTATCAAAGCATAAATCAGATGGGCACATAATTTCATGCAATTTTTCACCGGGGCGAATACCGATAATTTTAACGGGTAAGTCAGGTGCCATTGCTTTAGCTAAGTCGGTAATACGAATTGACGGTATTTTAGGCACGAAGATTTCTCCACCTAACATGCGTTCAAAGTTCGTTAAAACAAAATCTACACCTTGTTGCAGGCTTATCCAAAAGCGCGTCATTTCTTCATGTGTAATGGGAATGTGATCTTGGCCTTGCTCAATAAATTTTTGAAAAATTGGGACAACAGAGCCGCGAGAACAAACAACATTGCCGTAACGCACAACTGAAAATGTGGTGCGATTTCCGCCAGCAATATTATTGGCGGCAACAAATAGCTTATCTGACGCCAATTTAGTGGCGCCGTATAAGTTAATTGGGTTAGCTGCTTTATCGGTAGATAGAGCAATAACTTTTTCAACATCGTTGTCCAGTGCTGCATCAATTACATTCTCAGCGCCGTTGATATTTGTTTTTATGCATTCCATTGGGTTGTATTCAGCGGCGGGAACTTGCTTAAGAGCTGCTGCATGAATAACGTAATTTACACCGCGCATGGCTCTTCTTAAGCGATCTTTATCGCGTACATCGCCGATAAAATACCGCATGCATGGTTGATTAAATTCTTGTTGCATTTCAAATTGTTTTAGCTCATCACGAGAGAAAATAATAATCTTTTTAGGGTTATATCGCTCGAGCAAGGTTTTTACGTATTTCTTACCGAATGATCCGGTACCACCGGTTATTAAAATTGTTTTATTATCGAACATAGTCTTACCCAAGTTATTTATCATTAGCGTTAAAAATACGCAGTGTGAGAATTTTAACAAATTTCTCAGTACTTTACATAGTAACAGAGTTTATAAGCAAGTGTGATGCCAAGTTAACCTAGTTTAAACATGGTACAAAGTGTAAAAATTGGCAAATTAAGCTATAATTTAATCAACCTGAGGGTCGGAACACTTTATGAAACTTCAATCATCATCGACTAGTTATTTAAATCAAATTCAATGAACTCGAAATAAGCTTGCTACGGGGGAAAAGGTTAATTATGCAGCAGATGATGCGACTGCATTACTAATTATTACCCGGGTAACGTCTCAGCCAAATGGGTATGGTCAAGCTGTTACTAACCTTACGATAGCATTTCTTATTCCCAAACTACTGAATCTAATTTACCAGGGGTTAATGATGCGGTGTTGCGTATTCGAGAATTATTTATTTAGGCAGTAAGCGGCGTACTTAATGGTAGTGACCGTGGTGCTCTACAAGACGAATTTACTTAGCTGCAAGGCCAAATTTCTGAAACGTTTGAAAATGTATCTTTTGGTGGAAAGCCATTATGTGATGGAAAACGTTGTCGTTTCAGTTTGGAGTTGATGCGAATGCAAAGCAAACTATCAATTCACCAGGTGATAGTTTTGCTTCTGCACTTTCTGCAATTAACATTTAACTCAGGCTGTAGATCAAAAGGTATCTAATGATATTTTAGCGCCAGCATCTATGCATTTCGTGGCCAAGTGAATCAATCTGCAGAGTCAATTTTAGGTTTATTATAATATAATGTAGACTTCTTTCTTAGTTATTTAATCAGCAAGAAGTCTTTATGAAAGTTCGTTATATTTATAGTGCTTGTATAGAAATTGAGACAAAAGATATCAGAATACTAACAGATCCTTGGTTTACACCGGGAGCATATGATGGAGCTTGGCATCAGTTTCCTCTAATAGATAATCCACTCGAAATCATAAATGAGCCGGATATTATCTATATTTCACATATTCACCCAGATCATTATGATCCTATTTTTTTGCATAAAATATTTGCTAAATATGGCAAAAAGCCAGTGATAATTCCTGTTTTTGAGAATAATTATCTATTATATAAAGCAAAGGCCGATGGGATTGAAGTAACTCCAATAGAGCATAGTTTATATGGAGATACGCATTTATATGTGGTGCCAAATATACATGGTTCTGCTTCAGACATAGACTCGGCTTTATTTGTAAGTTGTGATGGTGTAAATGTCTTGAACTTGAATGATTGTATAGAATCGGCACAGCATACAGCAAAACTACACTCTATTATTTCAAGGCACTGCTCAAAGTTGGATTTGTTAGCTCTTGGGTATACTGGAGCTGGACCTTTTCCTCAAACCTATTATGACTTAGCTGATCCTGAGTTAGAATTTAAAGCAGAACAAAAAAAGCAACAATTCTTTAAACGTTACCTGGATTACACAAAGTTATTTCCAGCTAAAAATCATCTACCATTTGCTGGTAAATATTTGTTAGGGGGGAAACTAGCTAAATTGAATGATTTTAGAGGGGTTGCTGATGCATATGAAATAAAAGCATTTGATCCTAAAGCTATTATTTTAGCTGATAAAGGTTAGGGCGAGATAGACTTACAAACTGGTGAGCTATCAAAGGGACGAAAACAGTGTTATTCGAAAGAAGATTATGAGGCGCGAAAGTTAGTACTTCAAGCTGAGTTACTCGATTATGAAAGTGAAATATGTATCCCATATGAGAAGATAAAATTCTCAAAACTTGTTCAGAGTAGTCTTGTTAACGCGCTTAGGAAGTCCGAAAATTTAGTAGATTATTTTTTTGTTTTTAATATTATGGCTGATGACAAAATAAGAGAAAAACTTGTTATTAATACTCGTAAAACAAGTGCTGCAATCTTGCTTCCTCATTCTGAAAATTTAACACCAAGAAGTGAATATTATGTAGACTACAGACATTTTTTTGGTTGTTTAACAGGTATTTATCACTGGAATAATGCTGAGGTTGCAAGCTTTTGTAATGTACGTAGAGTCCCGAATATTCATAGTCCAAAAGCACAGTCATTTTTAAACTTTCTCTCGATTTGTTAACAGGTAACTCTTAAGTATTACTTATAGTTAATTTAACGGCAGTTTTTTGGCGTTTATGTCAAAAAACTGCCGCTATCACTTGCATCCATGCTGAACTGGCTTACAATTTAACTAATTATACAAATTAGTGAAAGTACGGCTCGCTAAATATGATCTTGATTTTAGATAATAATAACAACCGCGCAATAGGATTAAATGCTTCACTTGGCTTTATTGGTGAAGCTGTTCAACTATTAAGCGAAGACTGCTTTGAACAAGAATGCAAAAAATATCAGCAGCAAGAATGCATGATTATTTTAGGAGCGTTGCAATCACTTGATCACGAAAGCTTAATTAAACGCTATCCAACCCTACCGTTTTTATTAATTGGCGAAACGCTAAAACCACTATTAAGTATAGCTAATGTAGTGGGGCTTATTTGCGAGCCATTTAATCACGAAGTGACAACTCAGTTACTTCACGATTGCCAGCAGTATCAGCGCATGTTGCCTAATGAGCATAAGCATTCTAAACCACATAAAACTTTTGACGGACTTGTTGGTGAAACAGAGGCCGTAAAAGATGTTCGCTTTTTAATTGAACAAGTGGCAAAAACCGACGCTAATGTTTTAATTTTAGGCGAATCAGGCACAGGTAAAGAAGTGGTTGCCCGTAATGTACACTTGCTTTCAAAGCGTATTAATGGACCGTTTGTACCTGTTAACTGTGGTGCTATTCCGGCAGAGCTGCTCGAAAGTGAACTATTTGGCCACGAAAAAGGCGCGTTTACTGGTGCTATATCGGCTCGTAAAGGGCGCTTTGAACTAGCTCAAGGCGGGACACTATTTTTAGATGAAATAGGCGATATGCCACTGCAAATGCAAGTTAAGTTGCTGCGAGTATTGCAAGAACGCAGCTACGAGCGTGTTGGTGGTACAAAGGCTATTCAGGCTGATGTACGCGTTATTGCGGCCACGCATCGTAACCTAGAAACAATGATTGAAGAGGGCAGTTTTAGGGAAGATTTATATTACCGCTTAAATGTATTTCCTATCGAAAACCCATCGCTAAGTGAGCGAGCTGATGATATTCCGCTGCTTTTAAAGGAGTTAATGCGCCGTGTTAACGACCAAACAGGTTCTACTGCTAAGTTTACCGAGCGCGCAGTTGAGAGCTTAAAAGAACATGCTTGGCCTGGTAATATTCGTGAGCTTGCTAACTTAGTGGAGCGTATGGTTATTATGTTTCCTGAAAAAGTGGTCGATATTCCCGATTTACCTAATAAATATCGTTACATTGAAGTTGAAGCCTACGAGCCAGAATACCCCGAAGAGTTAATGGAAAAAGACGCCTTTAACGACATATTTAGTACAGGCTTTAGTGATTACGAAACTGAGCCAGACGCTGAGTTTAGCCAAACGGGTAGTGGGCTATTGCCTGATGATGGTATTGAACTTAAAGATTATTTAGCAGAGCTTGAAATTAGCTTAATAACCCAAGCGTTAGAGCGCTATGATTACGTTGTAGCTCGCGCAGCCGAAATATTAGGTGTACGCAGAACAACACTCGTTGAGAAAATGAAAAAGTATAATCTATCACGGGATTAAGGTTTAAAAGCAGCTGTCAGTGTTTAGTTATAAATTGGCCAAACACAGTAGATAAATAACCCCTCGTTTTGTAGGTGCGGTTTTATACCGCACTTTACTTAAAAATATTAGCAAGAGCGCGAAGTAAATTCGCACCTACACGGTTTTTACTTTTGTTGTAGACGCTAGACTTGCACGCGTGAAAAACGAGACTTTTAATCACTTAAATAAAACGCCATCTCACAAAGAGAAAAACGAGGGTAAATGAGAAGCCATAGTCAACCTACGCGTTACTTCTCTAAAGCGCAGCGTCTCTTAACCTCTTTGTGAACAAATCACTTTTATAGCTATAAATCACTCACCCACTAAAAGCCTTAATAATTTCTTCTTTTCTAAAACAATCATTACTGTGATCGTTAACCATACCGCAGGCCTGCATATGAGCGTAAACCGTTGTTGGTCCTAAAAACTTAAACCCCCGTTTTTTTAAATCTTTAGCAAATGCGGTTGATGCCTCTGTAATTGCAGGGTAGTCCTCAGCGTTATTTAAATTACTTATAATCGGCTTGTTACCCACAAACTGCCATTGGTAGTTACTAAAACTTCCAAATTCTTCTTGTATTTTTATAAAGCGCTTTGCGTTGTTAACAGTTGCCGCAATTTTTAAGCGGTTGCGCACAATACACTCATCAAGCATTAGTCTCTCAACGTCATCTTGTGTGAATTGTGCCACTTTATCTACATCAAAATTAGCAAATGCTTTTTTATAACCGCTGCGTTTTTTTAAAATTGTATACCAGCTTAAGCCTGCTTGTGCTGATTCAAGCGTGATAAATTCAAACAGCTTTGTATCATCATAAAGGGGGACGCCCCATTCTTCATCGTGGTAAATAACGTAGTCGGGTTTAGTGGTGTCGAGCCACGGGCAACGGCACTTTATTTGCTCACTCATTATTATTCCTTTTTGCGTGCGTCATTTTTATGTCGCTCAAATTGTTGATGTAACTTAATGATAAGTATGTAAATAAATTTTGGTATAAATCGTGCATTTAGACATATATCTACATCAATTCGAGATTTGATTATGGCTCTTGCTAGCGTGCTAAAACCACAGTTTTTTTCTGCAAATCAGTATAACCCATGTTTACTTCAAGAGGAGTACATTGGTGAATTAAGCGATCTGCGCAAGCAAGCAAGTTGGCTTTCACATTTGGTTGATACCATGCCAGCAGGCGTGGTTGTACTTGATGGCAAAGGCTTGATTGCAAAAGCGAATCAAATAGCGATTGATATGCTTGGCGAGCCACTTGAAGGCGAACGCTGGTTTAATGTTATTCAGCGCTCTTTTAGGCCGCATCAAGATGATGGTCATGAAGTGTCCTTAAAAGACGGGCGCCTAATAAAGCTTGATATTACTGCTTTAGCACCAGAGCCTGGGCAACTTATTTTAATGACGGATTTAACCGAAACTCGCCGCTTACAAAAGCGTGTTGCACATATGCAGCGATTAAGCGCGCTGGGTAAAATGGTTGCGTCATTAGCGCATCAAGTGCGCACGCCGCTCTCAGCCGCTATGCTTTACGCTGCTAATTTAGGGTCTAAGCGCTTACCCGAAGCTTCTCGCGATAACTTTCAAACAAAGTTAATGTCGCGTTTAAAGGATTTAGAAACTCAAGTAAACGACATGCTGTTATTTGCTAAAAGTGGCGATCAGCAAGTTGTTGAGCAAGTTTCAATGCAGCAGCTTTTAACAGAAGTTAAAGCGGGCGCTGATGCTATGGTCGCACTAAATGAAAGTGAGCTGGATGTAAGCTTACCAGAGCCAGATATACAAATAGTCGGTAATAAAACGGCATTGGCCAGTGCTATTCAAAATCTTGTGCACAATAGTATTCAAGTTATTGGCGGCGGCGCAAAAGTAAAAATAAGTGCACAAAGAGATTTAAAAGATTTAGATATGGTTCGTATTAGTGTGAGCGACAATGGCCCAGGTGTTGATTTAAGCCAAAGCGATAAAATTTTTGAACCATTTTTTACTACAAAAAGTCAGGGCACAGGCTTAGGGCTTGCTGTAGTGAGTTCGGTGGCTAGTGCACACCAAGGCCGTGTTGATGTGACTAATAATACGCATGGTGGTGCCTGCTTTAGCTTGTTACTGCCTATTAAGGCAACATCTAAACTAGAGGGTTCATTATGAGTAACACTATTTTAGTTGTCGAAGATGACGCTGGGCTCCGTGAAGCCTTAATAGATACCCTTGAAATGTCGGGTATTGAATGTGTTGCAGCGAGCAGTGCTGAGCAAGCAATGTTACTGCTTAAAAAAGATCAATTTTCGCTTGTTGTAAGCGACGTGCAAATGGGAGTAATGAGTGGACTTGATTTACTACGCAGTATTAAATTAAACCACCCTGACTTACCTGTATTGATGATGACGGCGTACGCCACAATTGACGATGCGGTAGAAGCCATGCGCCTAGGTGCAATTGACTACATGGCTAAACCATTTGCACCTGAAGTGCTGTTAAATATGGTGAGCCGTTATTTGCCTGAAAAAGCAAAAGAAACCGACGGACCTATCGTTGCTGACCCAACTAGTATTCAATTATTGGAGCTTGCGAGTAAAGTAGCACGCTCTGATGCAAGTGTAATGGTACTTGGCCCAAGTGGTTCAGGTAAGGAAGTACTTGCGCGTTATATTCATGATAAGTCGAGTCGTTGTAATGAGCCTTTTGTAGCGATTAACTGCGCGGCTATTCCTGAAAATATGCTCGAAGCCACTTTATTTGGTTATGAAAAAGGGGCTTTTACGGGGGCGATTCAAGCATGTCCGGGTAAGTTTGAGCAAGCACAAGGTGGGACTATTTTACTTGATGAAATTACTGAGATGGACTTAGGGCTACAAGCTAAACTTTTACGCGTACTGCAAGAGCGTGAAGTAGAGCGTTTAGGGGGTCGTAAAACAATCCAGCTTGATGTACGTATTTTGGCTACCAGTAATCGTGATTTAAAAGAAGCCGTGTCTGAAAATCAATTTAGAGAAGATTTATATTATAGGCTTAATGTTTTTCCACTAATGTGGCGACCATTGTGCCAACGCCCTGGCGATATTATCGTATTGGCTAAGCATTTAATTGAGCGCCATATAAGTAAAAGCAAAGAGCCCATGGCGTATTTAGATAAAGCTGCCGAGCAAAAGTTACTGGCTCACGCGTGGCCTGGAAATGTGCGCGAGCTTGATAACGTTATACAGCGTGCGCTTATACTGCGAAGTGGCGATACAATAAACGAGCATGCTATTTTTATTGAAAACTTAGCATCTAATAACTTTGTTATGGAGCCATCATTGGCACCGGCGCAAACAGTATCGCCAACAGAATTAGTTCACGCAAATAAAGGCGTTGATAAAAGCACGCTAAGCTCTGCATATTATGATGAAAAAGCACCTGTTGAGGCTGAACCTAAGCAGGGCTTGCTAGCGGCAGATACCGGTAGCTATAAAGATGAGCTTAAAGACAAAGAGCATCGCATTATTTTAGAAACCCTTGCACGTTGCCAAGGTAAGCGTAAAGACGTTGCCGAAACGTTGGGCATAAGCCCACGAACTTTACGTTATAAACTAGCGCAAATGCGCGATTTAGGTATTTCACTTCCTGCATAACCTCCTATAAACCCTAAGTTTGCGCTGCGAACTTAGGGTTGTCAAAACTCTGACTCACATAATTTAAAGCTAACTGTATGTATTTTAACAATTAATTATTTGGCATGTTTTGTGCTTTATTACTTGTAAGAGTTCACTGCGTGTCAGAGATAAATTATGAAAATTCAAAACAGTGCTGTATTTCAAGAAATGCAATCAATGGCTTTAGAAGCCGGCCGTAATAATCAAATAAATAAATTGCCGACTCAAGTTCAGCCTACTTCTACTTCCCAGTTTGGCGACATGCTAAGTGATGCACTAAATACAGTGCACGGTCTACAGCAAGATGCAGGTCAAAAAGTAAAAGCGGTTGAAATGGGTGATCGAAGTGTATCGCTTGCTGAGGCGATGATTGCTTCTCAAAAATCGTCAGTTGCTTTTGAGGCTACAGTACAGGTTCGTAATAAACTTGTTGAAGCTTATAAAGAAATCATGAACATGCCTGTTTAATTAGGTAGTGGAGAATTATTGTGGCGCAATCTAACCAATCTACAGACCTAGCACTTGCTGGCGGCGGTATCGACCAAAGTGGTGGTGATGATCAACAAGAACAAAAGTCAGGCTACTTAAGTGCTTTAAGTGGTGTTGATGTATTGCGCCAAGTAACACTGGTAATAGCATTAGCGATTTGTTTAGCTATCGCGATTTTCATTATTATTTGGGCTCGTCAGCCAGATATGCGCCCGTTAGGCAAAATGCAAACTGAAGAGCTTATTCAAACATTAGACTTTTTAGATGCACAAAAAATTGAATATCAACTCGATGGCAATGTTGTATCGGTTGATGAAAGTGAATACCAAAACATTAAGCTACTAATGACCCGTGAAGGGTTAGAGCAAGGTCCAGCATCAGGCTCTGACATTATTATGCAAGATATGGGCTTTGGCGTAAGCCAACGCTTGGAGCGTGAGCGCCTAAAACATGGTCGTGAACAGCAATTAGCACGCACAATTGAAGAGCTTAACAACATTACTCGCGCCAAAGTATTGTTAGCCATTCCTAAAGAAAACGTATTTGCCCGCAGAGAGAAAAAACCATCAGCTACCGTTGTATTAACACTTAAACGTGGGCGCTCACTTGACCGTGAAGAAGTAGACTCTGTTGTTGATATGATTGCCTCAGCAGTACAAGGCTTAGAGCCTGCACGTGTTACAGTTACCGATCAAAATGGTCGATTATTAAATTCAGGTTCGCAAAGCTCACTAGCAGCACGCTCTCGTAAAGAATACGATTTAGAGCGTAAGCGCGAACAAGAGTACCTTGAAAAAATAGACAGTATTTTAATACCGGTTGTTGGGCTTGCAAACTATACAGCTCAAGTTGATTTGAGTATGGATTTTAGCTCGATTGAGGAAACTCAAAAGCGTTATAACCCAGACCTACCAGCGGTTAGAAGCGAAACCACATTTGAAGAAAATAACATTGGCGGCCTAGCCGTTGGTATTCCAGGTGCGCTTACAAATCAGCCACCGCTAAATTCTAATATTCCTGAGGTTGCGGGGCAAGGTGGTGCAGGCACTGCTACTTCTCCAACACGCAGCCACAAAGAAGCTACACGTAATTATGAACTCGATACAACCATTTCGCACAAGCGCCAGCAAAGTGGTGTTATACGCAGAATAAGCGTATCAGTTGCTGTTGACTATATTCCTAAAGTGGGAGAAAACGGCGAAACAACCATGGCTCCACGCTCGGTTGAAGCATTGTCAAATATTCGTCGCTTACTACAAGGCGGTGTGGGCTTTGATATGCAACGTGGTGATGCACTTGAAGTAGTAACAGTGCCGTTTGTACGTGAAGCAACAGATTTAGCTATAGAAGTGCCACTGTGGGAACAAGACTGGTTTATGAAAATAGCCCGCCTTGTATTGGGCGCCTTAGTTATCATTGTATTAATAATGGCAGTGGTAAAACCAATGCTTAAACGCTTGATTTACCCAGACGATACACTAGAAGAATACGACGAAGATGCACTAAGCTCAGGCGTAGATATTGGCGACAATACTCTTGATATGCTAAATAAAGACTTTGATTCTGCTTCGGTTGGTTTCTCAAGTGATGGTACACTGCAGTTACCGGATTTACATGGCGACGAAGATCTACTTAAAGCAATTCGTGCCCTTGTAGCTAACGAACCAGAACTATCATCACAAGTAGTGAAAGCGTGGTTAACAGAAGATGACTGATCAAGAACAAAAACAACTCCCGCCAGCCTTTGATGTTGATAAGCTCGATGGGGTAGATAAAGCCGCTATATTACTTTTGAGTTTATCAGAAGAAGATGCCGCGCAAATCCTTAAACACTTAGAACCTAAACAGGTGCAAAAAGTGGGTATGGCGATGGCTGGGTTACAGGATTTATCTCAAGCTAAAATAAGCGCTGTACACAACTTGTTTATAGAGCAAATTCAAAGTTTTAGTACCATTGGTTTTCAGTCAGAAGACTTTATTAAAAAAGCGCTTACAGCCGCTCTTGGTGAAGACAAAGCTGCTAGCCTTATTGACCAAATTGTTATGGGCTCAGGCGCTAAAGGCCTGGATTCATTAAAATGGATGGACTCTAAGCAAGTAGCGAATATTATTCGTAATGAGCATCCACAAATTCAAACCATTGTATTATCGTATTTAGAACCAGAACAGTCAGCTGAGATTATTGCTCAGTTCCCTGAAAAAGTACGCTTAGATTTAACCATGCGTATTGCAAACCTCGAAGAAGTTCAGCCAGCAGCACTGCAAGAGCTAAACGAAATCATGGAAAAACAATTTGCCGGTCAAGCTGGTGCGCAAGCGGCTAAAATGGGCGGCTTAAAAGCTGCTGCAGATATTATGAACTACCTAGATACTAACGTAGAAGGGCAGTTAATGGATTCTATTCGTGAACATGACGAAGAGATGTCGCAGCAAATTCAAGACTTAATGTTTGTGTTTGAAAACTTAATGGATGTTGAAGACCGTGGTATTCAAGCAATCCTACGAGAAGTACAACAAGACGTATTAATGAAAGCAATCAAGGGCACCGACGATGCCCTTAAAGATAAAATACTGGGCAATATGTCTAAACGTGCAGCCGAAATGCTTGCTGATGATTTAGAAGCAATGGCACCGGTGCGTATAAGTGAAGTAGAAGCGGCGCAAAAAGAGATTTTATCAACAGCGCGTCGTTTATCTGACTCAGGTGAAATTCAGCTGGGCGGCGGCGGTGGCGAGGAGTTCCTGTAAACCATGAGCAAACTCAAAGGCCGCACACTTCACGCTGATGAAGCAGATGAACTATTAAAAAACTGGGCTATACCGGATGTAGCACCAGATGAGAGCAGCTTTGGCAATCGCTCTACAGCTTACGGCACACCGCTTAGTGAGCTGTACAAAAAAGAATTAGCTGAAGAAATGCCAATTGATGAGCCACAAGAACCAGAACTCCCTGCGCTTACCATGGTTGAGCTTGAACGCATTAGACAAGATGCGTACGAAGAAGGCCTCAAACAAGGTCATGAGCAAGGCTACATAGACGGCTTTGAAAAAGGCGTTGGCGAGGGTAAAGAAGCAGGTTACAAAGAAGGGTTAGAGCAAGGTAAAACACAAGGCCTTGAAGATGTAAAACCATTAATTGAAGAGCAGTTAACAAGTTTAAAAGCCATTTTAGAGGGGCTAACTGCACCGCTAGATAAAGTGGACGAACAAGCCGAGAAGCAATTAGTACAACTTGCTAGCATGTTGGCGGAAGCTGTTATTTATCAAGAAGTAAAAACATCGCCAGATGTGATTTTACACACGTTAAAGCAAAGTATTAATTCACTTAATGCGGAGCAAGAAAAAGTACGAATCCATTTAAACCCCGAAGACTTAGAACTCATAAAAGAGAGCTACGGCGAACAAACCATTATTGACAATAACTGGCAACTAATGGCAGAACCCACTCTTGAACGCGGTGGCTGTGAAGTTAAAACAGCGCAATCGTCACTCGATATGACTCTAAAAACACGTGTCAAAGAAACGTTGGATAGTTTTTTGCATAATAGTGGTATCTAACTATTTTATTGGCGTGTTATGTCAACTCAACGTGCACCTTTAAGCGAACGCTTATCTCAATATCAACAACATATTAAAATCCCAGCGCCTGCTGTAGCAGGTATTTTAACGCGTGTTGTTGGCCTTACCCTTGAGGCTAGAGGTTTACGTGCACCCGTTGGTAGCCAATGTAAAATAGAAACCATGAACGGCTTTGTAGACGCCGAAATAGTCGGTTTTAACGACCAAACTTTGTACTTAATGCCTAACGACCATATTTCTGGTGTACTACCTGGTGCGCGTGTTATTCCTCAAGTTAATAACTTAGGTTTGCCTGTAGGGATGAGTTTATTAGGCCGCGTGGTGGATGGTTTAGGCCGGCCGCTAGATGGCCTTGGTAAAATTAATGCTGAGCATCATTTAAAGTTTGCGCAAAATACTATAAACCCGCTTTCTAGAAGACCAATCACTAAGCCTATGGATGTAGGTGTGCGTGCTATTAACTCGGTAATTACAGTAGGGCAAGGCCAACGTATGGGATTGTTTGCAGGCTCCGGTGTGGGTAAATCAGTACTACTGGGTATGATGACCCGAGGTAGTGAAGCCGATGTCATTGTTGTTGGCTTGGTGGGGGAGCGTGGCCGCGAAGTAAAAGAATTTATTGAAGAAATACTCGGTGTAGAAGGACGCAAACGCTCAGTTGTTGTCGCAGCACCCGCTGATTCATCACCACTTATGCGTTTAAAAGGCTGCGAGAGCGCCGTAACTATTGCAGAGTATTTTAGAGATCAGGGTTTAAACGTATTATTGTTACTCGATTCGGTAACGCGTTACGCAATGGCACAACGTGAAATTGCACTTGCTGTAGGCGAACCGCCGGCAACCAAAGGTTATCCGCCTTCGGTGTTTGCTAAATTACCTGCGCTAGTAGAACGCGCCGGTAATGGCGGAGAAGGGCAAGGTTCAATTACTGCCTTTTTTACAGTGCTCAGTGAAGGCGATGATATGCAAGACCCTATTGCTGATGCAGCGCGAGCTATATTAGATGGCCACATTGTACTATCGCGTGATTTAGCCGACAGCGGGCACTATCCCGCTATAGATATAGAAAAGTCGATTTCGCGTGTTATGCCTCAAGTTGTTTCTGAGCCGCATATGCAACAAGCCCGAGTGCTTAAACAAGTATATTCAATGTATCAACAAAACAAAGATATGATTACTTTAGGTGCCTATCAAAAAGGGACCGATCAAATGCTCGACCAAGCCATAAATATGATGCCAAGAGTAAATGCATTTTTACAACAAGGTATGCGAGATGTCATTAGTTACGATGATGGCCTGCAAGGTCTTGCTCAGTTACTAGGACAAGCATAATGGCTAAAAATAAACTCGATTTATTGCTCAAAATTGAAAATGACAAAGAAGAAAGTTTGCGCATGAGTTACTTACAAGCCAATCAAAACTTGCAATCGAATCAACAAAAGCTACAAGGTTTAAATAATTTTAGACTTGAGTACTCTCAGCAGTTACACCTTAAGGGAAAATCGGGTTTATCTAGTGCCGGATTTGGGCAGTATCATGCCTTTATAGCTAAAATTGAAGAAGCAATTCGCCAACAAGCAAGTACGGTAAATACCGCTAAGCAAGTTGTTACTCAACGTAAAACGCTATGGCTTAAGCAGCAAATTAAAGCTAAAGCAGTCGCCAAATTAATCGAAAATCAAAAACTTAAAGCAAATGCGTTAATGGCTAAAAATGAGCAAAAAATGTTAGATGAATTTTCAGCTAATCAGTTTTTTCAACGTCGTAAAGCTTTGTAATTCAGGCACGCTAATTGCTTTATTACTTAGTGGAATTCAACTTTTGGCGGTATGCGGTGGCATATTGCCGTAATGGTATTAGGTGATTTATGGCGATGAATAACATTTCGTTTTTAGTTTCTTCTGAAAAAGACTCTTTGTTAGCCTTTAAAGACAATAGCTTAGCTAATAATGAAGGCGATTTAGGTGCGGAGTTTTCAAGCCAATTACACGAAGCGCATAATTCTATGGAGCCTTTGCTTAAAGGCAATAAAAATCCCGGTGCCGAAAATTCGATTGCTATTCCAAAGCATAAACAGCCAGAAAAAAATGAAAACCTGAGCGTAAAGCTAGATGAAGTAGCGACGGGCGAAGTTACTTTTGTGTCTGTTGAGATGCTTGATCAGATTAATTCAGCACAAGCAATGAGCACTTCGGTCAATAAGCCTTTTGAGACAGCTGAAAATACAGATCTAGAAGCTACACAGGTAGAAAATACAGAATCAGAAAATACAGAATTAAAAAGCACATCAGGAATTGCATCAGCTAATGCAAGTGGCGAAGTATCGACTGAAGAAGCGAATGCAGCGAGTGTAGTGCAAAATCCAATTGCCACTAATGTAGACTCTAAAGCGGCTAAATTAACTGATTCAAAAAGCGATAACTTTAGCTCACTATCTTTAAATTCATTACCATTAAATGAAGGCAAGCATCGTAAAAGTGGTGTTGCTGAGGCAATTGAAGGGCCATTAAACCCTATAAGTAAAAAACCCGATGACAGTTTTGGCTCTATAGTTGATGACACTGAATTAGTTTCAATGGATATTAAGGGACAATTAGCTCAAGATAAATCCGTTGATAAAAGTGCAAAAAATATAGTGTTGCCGACACCAGTGCCTACGCCAGCTGCTCCATCTGTAGCGACACCTTCTTTAACTGAATCAGAAACGATACAATCAAGTTCACAGACATCTGAGAGCGAAAAAGGCGCAGCAATTGACGCCTTAATAGCTAAAGATGCGAGCTTAATTAAATCTAATAATGTTATTGCTAGTTTAACGCCAGAGCAGCGCTCACAACTTAATGCGCAAGTTAAGATGTTAGAAAATACTGATTCAATGAACGGCGCGACTAGCAGTACTACTGATCTTAAGCAAATGCTTGCGCAATTTATTACTGATAACGAAAAAGTACAGAGCACAGTAACTAAACACTCTTTTAGCACAGAAATAAATTCACTTAATACAGCTGAAAAACAAAGCTTATTAACGCAATTAAACGCTTATATTAAAACAGAGCAGCCTAAAGGCGAACAGTTGTCAGCGCTTAAGCAAACAGTTAATGAGTTAAAAGCTTCAATTGAAATAGGACTTGCCGACACAGCTAAATCAGACTCAAAAACGTTTGTAGCGTCAGAGACTCCTAATACAGTATATAATCCAC
This sequence comes from Pseudoalteromonas sp. EB27, assembly GCF_001974875.1. Lineage (GTDB taxonomy): Bacteria > Pseudomonadota > Gammaproteobacteria > Enterobacterales > Alteromonadaceae > Pseudoalteromonas. Next base: position 56,759 of record NZ_MTQD01000001.1, on the reverse strand, counting down.
AAAAGTTAAGCTTAAAGACATCGACAAACGAAGGGGCTGATTTAAATAAAGCCGTAACAACCTCAACTGAGGGTGATGATTTATTAAAATCACTTGAAGAATTACAAAAAGATGGCCTTAAAAAAATAACTGCAGAACAAACACCTGCACGCGTAGCACAAGTATTTACGCAAATTACAGCTGCTTTAAATACTCAGCAAACGAGCACATTAAGCCAATACGACTCATTAAGTTACGAGCAGAGCTTACTTGATACCCAAATAATACAAACTCAACAATTACAAAGTACATCGCAAGTTAAGCAAGTAAGTATTGATCCTGGTGTAATGCAGGCAATTAATATTGTTAAAAGTGATGCAGCTAAATTACTGCAAGAGCGCGTTAGCTCAATGCTGAGCATTAATAACAAAGAAGCAGAAATTCGTTTAGATCCTCCCGAAATGGGTAGTATGCAAATACGTATTCGTAGCGATGCAGAACAAGCACATATAAACTTTGTAGTACAAAATCAGCAAGCCAAAGAAGCACTTGAACAATCAATGCCGCGCTTACGTGAAATGTTAGCGCAACAGGGGTTGGAGCTTGGTGAAAGCACTATTTCTTATGGGCAATCAGGTGGTGAAACTGCCGAGCACAGTGAAGGTGGAACTCAAAGTAATTTGGCTAATAATAAGTCAGTTAATGATGAAAACGACGAGCAAGCAAATAACACTGCACAAAGTTCTCGACAACAAACTTCATCATCAATAGATTACTATGCCTAAGTACTGCTATTATAATAGTTAAAACAAGCAAGTACCTTTGCGATTAAAGGAATCATGATGGCTGAAGAAGCAAGTTTAGAAATTGAAGAAACCGGTAAAAGCAAAAAGAAACTCATAATAATTATAGTGGCTGTACTACTTATTATAATAGGTGGTGCTGCGGGTTACTTTTTTATGTCAGGTTCGGATGCGTCAGTTGAAACCTTGGATGAAGAGACTGCAATATCAGCAGATACCCCCTCAGCTGAGCCTAGTGATTCAGCTGAGATAGGCAGTGCTTTATATGTTGCGATGCCACGCCCATTTGTATTTAATGTGCCTGGCTCAAGTCGCGACAGAATTGTGCAAATTAAAGTACAGTTATTAGTACGTGGTGAAGTAAACGAAGAAACCGCTAAAAAACATATTCCGCTAATAGAAGGGACGCTACTAAGTGTGTTTTCTACTACAACAGCCGATGAGTTAAGTACGAGTTCTGGTAAAGAAACACTTCGTTTTTCTGCACTTGAAAAGGTACAAAAAGCCTTGATGGATGTTGAAGGCAGCAAAGTAATTGAGCGGGTATTGTTTACCGGCTTTGTGATGCAATAAGGGGTTAGCGTGAGCGATTTATTATCCCAAGACGAAATTGATGCGCTATTACACGGCGTTGATGACGTTGAAGAGGAAGATATACACGAAGGTGAAGATGGCGGGGGAAGTACGCTTCAGTACGATTTTTCTTCGCAAGATCGGATCGTGCGTGGTCGTATGCCGACACTGGAAATTGTTAATGAACGCTTTGCTCGTCATATGCGAATTAGCCTATTTAACATGATGCGCCGCACCGCAGAGGTGTCTATTAATGGCGTGCAAATGATTAAATTTGGTGAGTATATCCATACTCTGTTTGTTCCAACCAGCTTAAATATGGTGCGTTTTAGACCGCTGAAAGGTACCGGCCTTATTACCATGGAAGCACGACTTGTGTTTATTTTGGTAGATAACTTTTTTGGTGGTGACGGGCGTTATCATGCAAAAATTGAAGGCCGAGAATTTACGCCTACAGAACGTCGTATTGTGCAAATGCTCCTTAAGATCATTTTCGAAGATTATAAAGAAGCATGGGCACCGGTTATGGATGTATCGTTTGAATATCTCGATTCTGAAGTAAACCCAGCTATGGCTAATATTGTAAGCCCAACCGAGGTTGTGGTTATTAGTTCTTTTCATATTGAACTCGATGGTGGCGGTGGCGATTTTCATATTGCACTTCCATATTCAATGCTTGAGCCAATTCGAGAGCTGTTAGACGCGGGTGTTCAATCTGATACTGAAGACACTGATTTACGTTGGAGCAAAGCACTTCGCGACGAAATAATGGATGTAGAGGTTGATATGTCGACTCAGTTACTTGAAGTCGATTTAACCTTAAGGCAGATTATGGAACTCAAAACTGGCGATATTATTCCGGTTGAAATGCCTGAGCATATAACCGTATTTGTTGAGGAATTACCTACATTTAGAGCCAAGATGGGCCGCTCTCGCGATAATGTTGCGCTTCAAATTAGTGAAAAAATTAAACGACCTGATTCAGTTAAATCTGAGCTGCATGTATTTACCAAAGGCGGCAAGAAAATTGACTCAGATGCAGAATTAGCAGAACTAGAAGATGATTTACACCTCTCTGACGGTGTAGACTTAGACTGGTAATTGATTAAAAGGTTAAAAGTATGAGCGATGATCAAGATACAATGGATGAATGGGCAGCAGCATTAGCAGAAGCCGAAGGTCCAGATGATAGTAGCGAAGCACATGTTGCAGAGCTTGATGAGTTAAGTGATTCAAAACACGAAATGAGTGGCGATGAAAAACGAAAACTCGACACTATTTTAGATATCCCCGTTACTATTTCAATGGAAGTAGGGCGCTCTAAAATTAATATTCGTAACTTACTGCAACTCAACCAAGGCTCTGTTGTTGAGCTTGACCGTGTCGCGGGCGAGCCGCTAGACGTACTAGTTAACGGTACTTTGATAGCTCATGGCGAAGTAGTTGTAGTAAACGACAAGTTTGGTATTCGCTTAACTGACGTGATAAGCCAAGTAGAGCGGATCAAAAAACTACGATGAGCTTATTAGTTGCTTTAACTAGTTCCGTTTTTTCAAAAGCAGATGTGGCAACACCAACTGGAGATATACTCTCTATGGTGCTGTCGCTTGTAATGGTGCTGGTACTGATTATTGTGCTGGCATTTTTTGTTAAAAAGCTTAATCCAAATTTAGCTAACAGCGATGAATTTAAAGTAGTCAGAAGCCTGCCTTTGGGTTCTCGTGAGCGTTTAATGGTTGTTGAGATAGATAATGCTCAGCACTTACTTGGTGTAACTCCCCACAGTATTAATTACTTACACAAGTTAGAAACCCCATTAAGTGAAAAAGAACTGCCTGAACTCGCTAAACGATTTGGTAAACTTTTAAACCCGCAATCAAACCAAAATAAAAAGAATTAAACCTATGACAAAGTGGCTGCTTATTATTTTTGCCATGGTGTTTGTACCAAGTGTAAGTGCAGAGGGAATTGATGCGCTTACTATTACAACAAACACTGATGGCACACAAGATTACTCAGTAACGTTACAAGTTTTAGCCATTATGACGGCGCTGAGTTTTATACCGGCTGCCATAATCATGATGACCTCATTTACACGAATTATTGTTGTACTCGCTATTTTGCGCCAAGCAATTGGTTTACAGCAAACACCGTCAAACCAAGTGTTATTAGGCATGTCGCTTTTTTTAAGTATTTTTATAATGTCGCCTATTTATCAGCAGGTAAACGAGCGAGCGATAGAACCTTACTTAAATGAGCAGGTTACATCAGTAGAGGCATTAGAGCTTGCTAAAGAGCCAATGAAAGCCTTTATGCTTTCACAAGTGCGTTTAAAAGATTTAGAAACATTTGCTAAAATTGCCGGTTATGATCAGCTAGATTCGCCACAAGATACGCCATTAATAGTATTGATACCTGCATTTGTAACCAGTGAACTGCAAACCGCATTTATAATCGGTTTTATGTTTTTTATCCCATTTTTAATTGTTGATTTAGTGGTCGCCTCGGTATTAATGGCGATGGGTATGATGATGCTTTCACCCATGATTGTGTCCTTGCCGTTTAAAATTATGTTATTTGTACTTGTAGACGGCTGGAGCTTAGTGATGGGGACTCTAGCCAAAAGCTTTGGTTTAGGGACTTAGTATGCAAAGCATTAACATGACTCAACAATAGGAGTACAACATGGAACCGGAAATTTTTGTTGATATTCTAAGTGACGCGCTGTTTTTAGTTATTAAATTGGTGTCTGCAATTGTAGTCCCAGGCTTAATTATTGGTTTAGTGGTTGCTGTGTTTCAGGCCGCAACGTCCATCAATGAACAAACACTGAGCTTTTTACCTCGTTTATTAATTACTATTAGTGCGCTAATTGTTGGTGGGCATTGGCTTACTCAAGAACTAATGGACTTTTTTACTCGCCTAGTATTACTTATTCCTGAAATTGCAGGTTAAATGTGGAATATCCCTTTGCTGTCGTTATTCAATGGTTGAGCGATTTTTTGTTGCCGCTGGTACGCATTAGCTCAATGATTATGATTATGGCGGGCTTAGGGGCTAAAAATGTTCCTACGCGTATAAAAATGGGTTTATCAGTTGTTGTAACTTTTGTTGTTGTCCCCGTCTTACCGCCAGCTACATTCACTAATCTATTTTCGTTTGAGATGATTTTAGTGGTTATTCAACAAATGTTGATTGGTGTTGCTATTGGTTTTGCATCTATACTTTTACTAAATACTTTTGTGTTAGCAGGGCAAATACTTGCGATGCAAACGGGTTTAGGTTTTGCTTCGGTTATTGACCCTTCTAATGGCGCGAGTGTGCCTGCTGTGGGTCAGTTTTTCCTTATTTTGGCCACCCTGTTATTTTTTGCTTTTAACGGTCATTTAATGATGATTCAAATGGTGGTGCATAGTTTTCAAGTTCTACCCATTGATGGCACATGGTGGTCTGTAGATCATTACTGGGACATAGTGACCTGGGGTGGCTGGATGTTTACGACAGCACTAGTACTCTCACTTGCACCGCTTACGGCTATGCTCGTTATTAATATGTCGTTTGGTATTATGACGCGCGCAGCACCGCAATTAAATATTTTCTCTATTGGTTTTCCGTTTACCTTGGTAGCGGGACTTATTATTATTTGGGCGACACTAGGTAACTTTGTTACTCAGTTTGAGTTTCAATGGTTAAAAATGGTTGAGCTAATGTGTACTTTAGTTGGTTGCTCACCTTAGGAGAAAGTCATGTCTGAAGACTCAGGGCAAGAAAAAACAGAAGAACCCACATCCAAAAAGCTTGAAGAATCTAAAAAGAAAGGCCAAATAGCACGCTCAAAAGAGCTAGGTACCATGTTTGTACTTATCTTTTCGGCTATATCGCTTTTGATGTATGGTCCTGAAATTGGCAAAGGTTTATACAATGTAATGGGCCGAACCCTTAGCTTAAACCGTAACGAAGCCTTTGATACCACTAAAATGTTTGCTGTATGGGGAGAGGTTGCAGACGCTTTAATGTTTCCTATGGCTATGTTTGTATTAATTATAGTTTTGGCTGCATTTATTGGGAATACGTTACTAGGTGGTTTTAATTTTAGCTGGGAAGCCGCTGCACCTAAAGCAAGTAAAATGTCGCCAATGAAAGGCTTTAAACGTATGTTTGGCCCGCAAGCGGCTATTGAGCTTGTAAAGTCACTTTTAAAATTTGGTTTGGTTGCAAGTTTTGCTGTGTTTTTAATTAATACTTATTTTGATGAAATACTGCATTTAAGTTTAGAAAGTGCACCAGGTAATATTATTCATGCCTTAGAGATTTTAGGCTGGATGTTTTTAGGCCTTTCATGCACTTTAATTATTATTGCCGCCATCGATGCGCCATTTCAAAGTTATAACCATAACAAACAACTTAAAATGACCATGCAAGAAATTAAAGATGAGTATAAAAACTCTGAAGGTGACCCACAAATAAAAGCGCGTATTAGGCAAACACAAAGGCAAATGTCGCAAAACCGCATGATGCAAGATGTCCCTGACGCTGACGTTATTGTTACCAACCCAACTCACTACTCAGTAGCATTAAAATACGATACAGAGCGTGCAGGAGCGCCTATTGTGCTTGCTAAAGGTATTGATGAAATGGCGATGCAAATTCGAAAAGTAGCAATAGGGAATGAAGTACCAATTTTAGAATCCCCTATGTTGACCCGAGCGCTTTACCATACGGCTGAAGTAGGAGAGCAAATACCCGATCAGCTATTTACTGCTGTTGCGCAAGTTTTAGCGTATGTATTTCAGCTTAAGCGCTTTAATAAAGGGCGCGGTAAACGCCCAACTAAGCTTAATAATAAGCTCCCAATCCCCGATGCCTATAAGTATTAAATCGCTAACTTAATAACTTGGAATAGTTATTGCAAATTCTATGTAGTGTCAATTTTTTGAAATTGTAGAATTATGAGTTTTAAAGCGGTATTACAACAACTTAACAGAGACAAAAAAGACTATGCCAAAGGGGTAGGTACTCCTTTGCTTGTGCTTGCTGCCTTGGGAATGGTGATTCTACCGTTACCGCCATTTTTACTCGATATCCTTTTCTCGTTTAATATTGCTCTCGCATTAGTGGTTTTACTCGTGACCGTTTACACGATGAAGCCGGTTGAGTTTGGTATATTCCCCTCTGTATTATTAATCGCTACGATTATGCGCTTAGCGCTTAACGTTGCCAGTACTCGAGTTGTACTACTTGAAGGTCATAACGGAGGAGATTCTGCAGGTAAGGTGATTGAAGCGTTTGGCTCAGTTGTTATTGGTGGTAACTACGCTGTTGGTTTGGTCGTGTTTTTAATCCTGATCATTATTAACTTTGTGGTAATTACTAAAGGTGCAGGGCGTATATCTGAGGTATCTGCACGTTTTACCCTTGATGCAATGCCGGGTAAACAAATGGCAATTGACGCTGATTTAAACGCTGGTTTTATCAGTGCTGAACAAGCGCGTGACCGCCGAGAGGAAGTAACCCGAGAAGCCGATTTTTACGGTTCAATGGATGGTGCGAGTAAATTTGTAAAAGGCGATGCTATTGCAGGTATTGTTATATTAATCATCAACATTGTTGGTGGTTTATTTGTCGGTATGATTCAGCACAATTTGAGTTTTGGCGATGCAATGGAAGTATATACATTACTTACCATTGGTGATGGCTTAGTTGCTCAGCTCCCTTCTTTACTACTTTCAATTGGTACTGCGATTGTTGTAACACGCCAAAATGAGTCGCTCAATATGGGTGACCAATTTAAGAAGCAACTTGGTAACGAAAAATCTCTCTTCATTGCTTCAGGTATTTTGATCATCATGGGCTTAGTGCCTGGTATGCCACATTTTGCTTTTTTAAGTTTAGGTGCGTTACTTGGTTATTTAGCTTACTACACGCAGCAAAGTAAATTAAAAGCCGCTGCAGCAGAAGCTGAAGAAGCCGCCAGTGGTGGAAGCGCTGCAACGGGTATTGCTAATAAACAAGAGCAAAAAGAACTTGGCTGGGATGACGTTCAACAAGTTGATGTAATTGGCCTAGAAGTAGGTTACAGATTAATTCCGTTGGTAGATCAATCTCAAGGTGGTGAGCTACTTAATCGTATTAAAGGTGTACGTAAAAAGCTTTCTCAAGAGCTTGGCTTTTTAGTACCACCTGTGCACATTCGCGACAATTTAGAGCTTGACCCTAATGCTTACAGAATAACGCTAATGGGTGTTTCAACAGGTGAAAGCGAACTTAAACATGGCGACGAGCTGGCGATTAATCCAGGGCAAGTATTTGGTCCAATTAAAGGCGTTGAAACTAAAGACCCTGCATTTGGCCTTGATGCAGTATGGATCAAACCAGATCAAAAAGATGAAGCTCAATCACTAGGTTACACCGTTGTAGATTCAGCCACGGTAGTTGCCACTCATATCAGCCAGTTATTAACTAACAGTGCGGCGTTACTACTAGGGCACGAAGAAGTTCAGAACCTGCTTGATATGCTTGCTAAAAGCCACCCTCGCTTAGTTGAAGGACTAGTACCAGATGTGTTGCCATTAACTGCAATTGTAAAAGTACTGCAAAATTTATTGAATGAAGGCGTTGCTATTCGCGATATGCGCTCAATTGTTCAAACCCTAGTTGAGTATGGCCCGCGTAGCCAAGACCCTGATGTATTAACGGCTGCAGTGCGTATTTCTCTGCGTAGATTAATTGTTCAAGATGCGGTTGGTATGTCATCAGAAATCCCTGTCATAACCTTGGCACCTGAGTTGGAACAGATGTTGCATCAGTCATTACAAAATGCAGGCGATGAAGGTGCCGGTATTGAGCCAGGACTTGCAGAGCGACTTCAAGTGTCATTGACACAAGCTCATCAAAATCAAGAAATGGCCGGTGAACCTTCTATATTGCTAACGTCAGGAATGTTACGCACTGTGTTATCTCGTTTTGTTAAGTACACCATTCCAGGATTGAGAGTGATGTCTTATCAAGAGGTACCAGACGAAAGACAGATCAAGATTGTTAGCTCAGTAGGCCAACAATAAGATTTTAAAAGGGGTTGAATCATGAAAATTAAACGTTTTTTTGCTAAAGATATGCGCACAGCACTTAAAGAAGTTAAAGATGAGTTAGGTGTTGATGCGGTTATTATGTCAAATAAAAAGCTGGCTAACGGTGTAGAAATTGTAGCGGCAGTTGATTATGACAAAGCAGCCCCTAAAGCAACAGCGCAACCACAAGGCAATGCAGAGCCGCGTGCTCAAGCGCCACAGCAAAGTATGCACAACTTTGTAAAATCAGAACCTCAGCGTGCCAAACCTGAACCTCAAGCAAAAGTAGCAGATAGCTTACAAGCCTTATTAGAGCGTCAATCACCGCGTCCTCGCTCCCCAGAGCTTGCGTCAATGTTTTCTCAATCAGGTATTGATACTACAGATAACTACCAGGAACCTGTAGCTAAAGCGCGTCCTACTAATAATATGTTTGCACGTGATGATGTAGCCCCTGCACGTCCACATACGCAAGCCGATAGCTTAGGTTTTGACGATTTAGACAGCGACTTTGATGATTTAGACAGCCCAGTAACTGCTCGCCAGCAAAAACCTAATAATGAAAGCGAAGAAATGACAACAATGCGTGAAGAAATGAACGCAATTCGTCAGTTATTAGAGCATCAAGTATCGGGTTTAATGCAGCAAGATATGGCGCGTCGCGATCCAACACGTGCTTGCATGGTTGATCGTTTAGTCGGTATGGGCATTGATAAAGAAGTAGCACAACAAATGGCATGTTTTGTACCTGATGATGTGTCTCGTCAACAAGGCTGGAAAGCATTGTTAACGATGGTCGAAGATCAAATGCAAACAACCAATAATGAAATACTTCGCCAAGGTGGTGTATATGCATTAGTAGGTCCAACCGGTGTAGGTAAAACAACAACTGTGGCTAAGCTTGCAGCGTTAGGCGCACAAAAATATGGCGCTGATAAAGTGGCGTTAATAACCACTGATACGTACAGAATTGGAGCCTATGAGCAACTTGCAACATATGGCCGTATTATTGGTTGTGGTGTAAAACAAGTTAAAGATGCTAATGAATTAGCTGAAGTTTTATATCATTTACGAAATAAACGTCTAGTATTAATTGATACAGCAGGTATGAGCCAACGAGATTTACGTTTAACTGAGCAGTTAAACACGTTAATGCGCAACCAACGTGTGGATATTCGCAGCTACCTAGTACTAAGCGCGACAGCACAAATTAATGTATTACAAGAAACAGTACGTCACTTTAAAAAAGTACAGTTAAGTGGTTGTATTTTCACTAAGTTAGATGAATCATTGAGTTTGGGTGAGATTATTAGTATTGCGATTCAAAATCGTCTTCCAATAGGGTATCTTACTAACGGTCAACGAGTACCAGAAGATATTCGTGTTGCAAATGCTGAAAAACTAGTGAAAAAGGCTGAGCAATTATATTTAAAAAGAATAAAAGCACAACATTCAAGGCACCAAGCAGTGGCGCCAAGTACAGTAGGGATGTATGATTAACACAGTATTAGATCAAGCAAGCGGCCTGCGCAAGATGAGTCAAAACAATAACAACGGCGTAAAAGTTATCGCTGTAACCGGTGGTAAAGGTGGAGTAGGGAAAACAAATGTTTCTCTAAATACAGCTATTGCACTAGGGCAACAAGGTAACAGAGTATTAGTGCTGGATGCTGACTTAGGTTTAGCAAACTGTGATGTAATGCTTGGTTTACGTGTAGAGCGTAATTTATCACACGTTTTGTCTGGTGAATGTGAGCTTGACGAAATTTTAGTTGAAGGCCCAGCAGGTATTAAAATTGTACCCGCTACGTCTGGTTCGCAAAGTATGGTGGAGCTATCGCCATCTGAGCATGCTGGACTAATTCGTGCGTTTAGTGAATTAAATACCGAATTTGATATTTTAATTGTAGATACCGCCGCTGGTATTTCAGATATGGTACTGAGCTTTTCTCGCGCGGCACAAGATGTAATGGTTGTCGTGTGCGATGAACCAACATCAATAACGGATGCTTACGCACTTATTAAAGTATTAAGCCGTGAGCACGGTGTTTATAAGTTCAAAATTGTCGCCAATATGGTTCGCAGTATGCGTGAAGGCACCGAATTATTTGCAAAGCTTTCTAAAGTAACAGATCGCTTTTTAGATGTATCAATGGAGCTAGTCGCAACGGTTCCTTATGACGAAAATATGCGCAAAGCAACACGTCGTCAAAAAGTAATCGTAGAACTCTTTCCAAATTCGCCAGCCGCTCTTGCGTTTAAAACACTGGCAACAAAAGCAGTTAAATGGCCAATACCAAATCAACCATCTGGGCATTTAGAGTTTTTCATTGAGAAACTAGTAAACGGCTAATTATGACAACACTGGTGAATAGAGCTATGGGATATCAATCAACACAAAACTTAAATGTGATTGTTGAGAAACATGCATCACTTGTGAAAAAAGTGGCATGTCATCTAATTGCTCGATTACCACCTAGCGTTCAGCTTGATGATTTAATTCAATCAGGAATGATAGGTTTAATAGAAGCTTCAAAAAACTTTGATGCAACAAAAGGTGCAAGCTTTGAGACCTTTGCTGGTATTCGTATTCGCGGTGCTATGCTTGATGAAATGCGCCGTGGTGATTGGGCTCCTCGTTCAGTACACCGTAAAAGCCGACAAGTTGCAGAAGCAATTACTGGGCTCGAAAGCAGTCTGAATCGCGAACCAACAGATACAGAAGTTGCTGAAAAACTTGAAATTTCGCTCAATGAGTACCATCATATTTTAAATGATGTTAATACCAGTAAAGTATTAGGCATAGAAGACCTTGGTGTCGATGAGGATGTTATTACTCCCGTAGGCCAAGATTTAGCGCTAGACAAACCTTTTAATAATGTTAAAAATGACCGGTTTAATGAGTCTTTGCTAAGCGCGATAAAGTCATTACCGGAGCGTGATGCAATGGTACTTTCTTTGTACTATAACGATGAAATGAATTTAAAAGAGATAGGACATATACTCGATGTAAGCGAATCGCGTGTAAGTCAGATACATGGTCAGGCGATGATTAAGCTTAAAGCTAAAATCAATGACTGGATAAACTAGTAGTAAGTAAACTAAGGTTAATACCTCACTGGGGGATGTTTTGGATAAAAACATGAAAATTCTTGTAGTTGATGATTTTTCAACGATGAGACGAATTATAAAAAACCTATTACGTGACTTAGGTTTCACTAACGTTCAAGAAGCTGATGACGGGTCTACAGCTTTGCCTATGTTACAAAATCAAGTATTTGATTTTGTGGTTACAGATTGGAATATGCCTGGAATGCAAGGCATTGACCTTTTAAGAGCAATTCGTGCAGATGATAAGTTAAAACATATCCCTGTATTGATGGTAACGGCAGAAGCTAAAAAAGAACAAATAATAGCTGCAGCGCAAGCTGGCGTTAATGGTTATATTGTTAAGCCGTTTACGGCTGGAACATTAAAAACTAAATTAGAAAAAGTATTTGAACGCTTAGGCTAATGATGGAGGAGAGGCTTATGTCAGCACCAGCTGCGCCTCAAATAACGTTAGAACAAGCTCGTCAACTCGTCATTTTTTTAGAAAACGATGAGCAAGATAAAGCAAATGAGTTGATTTTAGAGACCGCTTCACAAGAGCAGTCTAAATTATTTGCTGAAGTTGGAAAGTTGACTCGTCAACTGCACGAAGCACTTAAAAGCTTTGAGCTTGATACTCGCTTAACTAATATAACGACTGATGCTATTCCAGATGCTAAAAAGCGGCTTAATTATGTCATAGAAATGACAGAGAATGCGGCTAATAAAACAATGGATGCTGTTGAGGCTAGTTTACCTATAGCTCAACAACTGGCAGATGAAATATCTCATATCAAACCGACATGGGATCGTTTAATGAGTCGCGAGATTGAGCTTGGTGAGTTTAAACAACTTTGCCATAGTATCGATAAGTTTATGAATAACTCTCATCACAAAACTGATGAGCTTCAAAGCTTAATGACAAATGTACTAATGGCTCAAGATTATCAAGACTTAACGGGTCAAGTTATTCGTCGTGTTATAGAACTTGTTAGAGAAGTAGAAGAAAGCTTACTTCATCTTTTAACAGCTTTTGCTGAACAAGATGATAGTGACAACACAGCGAATAAAGTAGAACAACAAAAAATAAAAGAACCAGTTGCCACACAAACTTTAGCAGGTCCTGAAGGCCCTATTATTGATAAAGAATCGCGTAATGATGTTGTATCTGATCAAGATGAAGTCGATGATCTTTTATCAAGTTTGGGCTTCTAAGAGGAGAGTAACTGCATGTTTGAAGTCGATGAAGATATTTTACAAGACTTTCTTGTAGAGGCAGGAGAAATCCTAGAGCTTTTATCTGAACAGTTAGTTGAACTGGAAAATAATCCAGAAGATACCGAGTTACTAAACGCTATATTTAGAGGCTTTCACACTGTAAAAGGTGGAGCAGGCTTTTTAGCGATGACAGAACTTGTTGATGCTTGCCATGGCGCTGAAAACGTATTTGATTTATTACGTCAAGGCGTGCGAACTGTCAATTCAGAGTTAATGGATGTTATTTTACAAGCGCTCGACACCATTAATGAAATGTTCGCGACTATTCAAAATAGGGATAAGCCAGAACCTGCAGATCCTGAATTACTTCACACCCTCCATATTTTGGGCTTACCCCCAACAGAAGATGAGCTTAATGGATTCTCTTCACAAACTGAAGTTGAACAGCCTCATAATGAAGTAGCTGATACGCCAATAGCTGATGATGAAGATCCGTTTGCATTTGATGAACTATTTAGTGGAACTCCTTCGGTTAATGACGCTGAGATAGATGAAATCACTGAGGACGAATTTGAAAACTTGCTTGATGAACTACATGGTAAAGGTCAAAGTCCTGTAGTTGAAAAGCCAGCAGTAAGTAGTAGTGATTTTAATGGTGATATTACTGATGATGAATTTGACAGCTTATTAGACGAGTTACACGGTGTTGGCAGTTTTGGTGAGGTTGCGAGTGAAGCACCTGAACAAGATAACGCAGTTAAAGCGCCTGTAGATGCAGCTAAACCAGCCTCGAACACTTCTAATTCATCAGGTGATGAAATTAGTGATGATGAGTTTGAAGCACTCCTTGATGAACTTCATGGCAAAGGTACTGCACCTAAATCAACAGAAAGCGTTCCTGCGGTGAAACAGCCAAATATTCCTGCTAAACCAGCTGAAAAAGCTAGTGTGCCTGCAAGCAAACCTGAACCTGCAAAAGTACCCGTTTCTAAACCGGCAGAAAAACCGGTAGCTAAAGCAGCGCCAGTAACGCCTAAAAAATCAGCACCGCCAGCAGCAGAGACGACAGTTCGTGTAGACACAAAACGACTTGACCAAATTATGAATATGGTTGGTGAGTTAGTACTGGTACGAAACCGTTTGGTTAGTTTAGCTACTAACTCAGACAGTGAAGCCATGGGTAAAGCAATCTCTAACTTAGATGTGGTGACTGCTGATATTCAAGGTGCGGTTATGCAAACGCGAATGCAACCAATTAAAAAGGTATTTGGTCGTTTCCCTCGCGTGGTTCGCGATTTAGCTCGCAGCTTAAACAAAGATATTGACCTAAAACTTGTAGGTGAAGAAACTGATTTAGATAAAAATTTGGTTGAAGCCCTTGCCGATCCTCTTGTGCATTTAGTTCGAAACTCAGTTGACCATGGTATCGAAATGCCAGCTGTTCGTGAGGCTGCAGGAAAGCCGAGAACAGGTAATGTAACTTTATCAGCGTCTCAAGAAGGTGACCATATCTTGCTTACCATTAAAGATGATGGCGCAGGTATGGATGCTGAAAAACTGAAAAAAATAGCAATTAGTAAAGGTGTGCTTGATCACGACCAAGCAAGTCGACTTTCTGACACTGAAGCATATAACTTGATTTTTGCACCCGGCTTTTCTACAAAAGAAGAAATATCTGACATTTCAGGCCGTGGTGTTGGAATGGATGTGGTGAAAACTAAAATCACCCAATTAAACGGTTCTGTAAGTATTCAATCTGAGTTAGGCGTCGGTACTATTTTAGAGATTAAAGTACCACTTACCTTAGCTATATTACCAACCTTAATGGTCATTGTTGGCGCACAAACATTTGCGTTACCACTTGCTGGTGTTAGTGAGATATTCAACTTAGATTTAACGAAGACAAATGTGGTAGATGGGCAATTAACAATTATTGTGCGTAAAAAGGCAATACCGTTATTTTACCTCGAGCACTGGTTAGTTAAAGGGTCAGATCGTTCGAAGCGAAAATCACAAGGTCACGTCGTTATCGTGCAAATTGGTACTCAGCAAATTGGTTTTGTTGTTGACTCATTAATAGGTCAAGAAGAAGTTGTCATTAAACCACTTGATGCGTTACTACAAGGTACCCCAGGCATGGCAGGTGCTACAATTACTTCAGATGGTGGCATTGCACTAATTTTAGACGTTCCAAACATGTTAAAACATTACGCAGGCTAATAATAAAGTAGGTATATATTTAATATATACCTACGCATAAATTTAATAAGAGAGCTAAATGGCCGTTAAAGTTTTAGTTGTTGATGATTCAAGCTTTTTTCGCCGTAGAGTAAGCGAAATTCTTGAGCAAGACAGCGACATACAAGTTATAGGCTTTGCTGTTAATGGCAGAGAGGCTGTTGAAAAGGCAGCTCAGCTACGTCCAGATATGATCACTATGGATGTAGAAATGCCTGTGCTTGATGGTATTAGCGCAGTTAAAGAGATAATGGCGAGTAATCCAACGCCGATCTTAATGTTTTCATCTTTAACACGTGATGGCGCGACAGCAACGTTTGATGCGCTAGATGCGGGAGCAATGGATTTCTTACCGAAAAAATTTGAAGACATCGCTCGCAATAATGAAGACGCTATAAAGCTTTTGCAAAATAAAGTGAAAGATATAGGGCGAAGACGCTTACCGCGAACGTTTAAAGCTGCAACGCCACCTAAGTCAGTAATTCCAGCCAAACCAACAACAAGTACACTTTCTCAAAGAACAAGCACACTAACGCCTTCGATAAAACAACCCGATAGAAGCTTTCAAAGAGCAGCACCTAAAGCACCGTCAGGTACAAGTATTGCCTCAATGCGAGCAAGTGGAAAGCAATACCAGCTTGTGGCTATAGGTACTTCTACAGGTGGTCCTGTTGCACTACAAACTATATTAACTCAATTACCAGCTAATTTTCCTCATCCTATTTTGCTTATTCAGCATATGCCTGCGGCTTTTACACCCGCATTTGCGGCACGCTTAAATGGCCTGTGCCAAATAAAAGTGAAAGAAGCGCAACAAGGTGACCGTTTACAGCCTGGGACAGCTTATTTAGCACCCGGCGGACAGCAGATGATGGTAGAAGGGCGTGGCGCAAATAGAACACTGCGGGTATTTGAAGATCATAGTGAGAGAATAAGCTATAAACCGAGTGTGGATGTAACTTTTGCCAGTGCAGCAAAAACGTATCAAGGCGATGTGCTTGCTATTGTTTTAACAGGTATGGGCGCTGATGGACGTGACGGTGCAAGAATGTTAAAACAAACAGGTGCAACTATTTGGGCGCAAGATGAGAAAAGCTGTGTTGTTTATGGAATGCCTCAAGCTATCGCTAATGCGGGACTTTCGAGTGAAAGCTTAGCACTGAATGATGTTGCAGCGCGCATAAAGAGAGAGGTGGGTTGTGGATAAGCTCTCAATATTTGGACTATTTGTAGCACTAGGTGCAATAGGTCTAGGTTACTCTTTAGAAGGCGGCGTTGTTTCTGCACTATTTAATGGCCCTGCGCTTATTATTGTATTAGGCGGCACGCTTGGCGCTGTTATGTTACAAACATCGGCCAGCACATTCAAAAAAATGCTAAATATGAGCTCTTGGGTTTTTGTTGCGCCACAATACGATATTGAAGACGCAATAGAGCAAGTTAAACGATGGTCTTATAAGGCGCGTCAAGAAGGTTACTTAGCGCTTGAAAATGAGGCGCTAGCTCATCCAGATGCGTATGCTGCAAAAGGTTTAAGTCTACTTGTAGATGGTTGCTCAGAGCAAAAGCTACGTGACACTCTTGAAATTGACTTACTGTTAGAGCGTGATCGTTTACTTGAAGCCGCACGTGTTTATGAAGCAATGGGAGGTTACAGCCCTACCATTGGTATTTTAGGTGCGGTACTTGGTTTAATACAGGCTATGTCGTTTATTACCGACCCGCAAATGCTTGGTGCGGGTGTTGCTACTGCATTTATTGCGACCATTTATGGTGTTGGTTTAGCTAATTTATTGTTTTTACCTATGGCAAATAAGTTAAAACAACGTGTAGAGCAAAAAATGCTTTATCATGAAATGCTTGCCGAAGGCGTGATTGCAATAAGTGTTGGCGAAAGCCCAGTAAATATTGAATTAAAGCTTGAAGCCTACCGTGTAGAGCGTCCTAATTTAGTGGACGAATAACATGTTACGCCGACGACTTCGTCACTCTGATCCTAAAAGTCAGCATACAGAACGTTGGCTTGTATCGTATGCCGACTACATGACGATTATGTTTGCTTTTTTTGTGGTGCTGTATGCAATAGCGATTAACAAAGAAGAACAATTTCAAATATTGTCAGACTCCCTTGAACACGTTTTTGATAAATCTGCCCGCCAGCACTCCCAGCAAGGTGAGGGCGTCAATGGTAATGGAATATTGACAGATAGAGTTAGCCCAGAACAAGAAGTTCTTTATGGTGAAAGTATTTTAAAAGAAGAACAAGGTCCAGAGTTACTCGACGGTCAAAGTGATACAAGTAACATACAACAGAAATATTTAGGAAAACCACTCGATAGCTTACTTGCTAAGCTGCAGTCAGCGCTTATTGATGAAATTCGTGACGGAGAAGCCAGCTTAGAGCTGAATCAAGATTGGCTGATTATAGAGCTTAGCTCAGGTATGTTATTTTCAAGTGGTAGCTCAGTTGCACACTCAAGAGCAAAGCAAGTCGTCAAAATTGTTAAAGATATTATTGCTCCAGTAGATAACTATATTAGGGTGCGTGGCTATACTGATGATGAAAGTATTCGCAACGAGATATTTCGCTCAAATTGGGAACTCTCGGTTGCTAGAGCAACGTCTATCTTAGTAGAGCTAGAAGCATTAGGTATTAATTCTGCCAGAATGGCGATAGAAGGTTATGGTCAATATTCACCTTTTGTAAGTAATGATACAGAACAAGGGCGAGCAGAAAATCGTAAAGTTGTTATTGCACTTTCTAAGTATGGTTTACCACCAATACAAGACATTAAAGGTGATGAACAAGTTAATAAACCAGTAGTGGCAAAGCCTGAAATTGAGCTCCCTTCAGATGACGATACAATAAAAATAATTCGTTTGCCTCATGGTGGTATTCGCATAACAACGCGCAATGAACAGTAATTAGGATGTAATGTGAAGATTTGGACTGTCGCAAATCAAAAAGGTGGTGTTGGGAAAACAACAACTGCAGTGAGCCTTGCCGGTATTTTAGCTTTGCAGGGTAAGCGTGTGTTGCTTATAGATACAGACCCTCATGCATCACTCACTTATTACTTTGGCATTGACTCAGAAGATTTAGAAGTGAGTGTGTACGATATTTTTGCTCGTGGCACAAGCATGCAAAGTGAAGAGATACTTCAAGCTTTATGCCCATCAACGCTTGAAAACCTGGATATTTTACCCGCAACAATGGCAATAGCCACGCTTGATAGAAGTATGGGTAATAAAACAGGAATGGGATTAATACTAAAAAAAGCACTTGCAAAAATCAGTGAACATTACGATTATGCAATTTTAGATTGCCCTCCCGTTTTAGGGGTGTTAATGGTTAATGCGCTTGCAGCAAGTGAGCGAATTTTAGTGCCAGTGCAAACGGAGTTTTTAGCACTTAAAGGGCTTGATAGAATGATGCGCACTATGGAATTAATGCAAACCTCTCAAGCGAAAGATTATCAATATACTATAATCCCTACTATGTATGATAAACGTACTAAAGCATCGTTAGAAGCATATAAAACACTGCAAAGTACGTATGGTGATAAAGTCTGGCCAGGTGTAATACCGGTAGATACTAAATTTAGAGATGCAAGCTTTGCGCAAAAAGTGCCTGTAGAGTATTGCCCTCGTTCGCGTGGTGTATACGCATATAAAGCACTGCTAGAATATTTAATTGAACAAGGTTAATGAATGAGTAAGCAATTATTTGCTAATGAAAAAGTAATGAAACAATACCTAGGGGCTTTGTTATGTGAAGACGAGCTTGTAGATAACCTTGAGCCAGTTGCAAAATTACTCGAGCAAATGCCGCACGACTCGCAGCAAGAACATATTCATTTAAAACCTAAAGAACAGATAAAAGCGGCAGGAAAAATATTTGATCAAGATTTACTTAATGCCGAAATTAAGCCAATAGTTGAACCGATTATTGAAGCCGAAAAAGTTAATAAAGCCATTGACGATGAAGTAATAGAGCCTGTAACTACTACTATAGAAGAATCAGAGCCACAACCACAGATTGTAACCACTAGCCAATCTGACTATTTTGATGGTGAATTTCAGGCATTATTTTTTGAAGTTGCTGGTTTAACATTGGCTGTACCCTTAAAAGCATTAGGCGGTATACATCAATTAGGTGAAGTTAATCATTTGTTTGGTAAGCCAAAGTGGTTTAAAGGCGTTATGCTCAATAGAGAAGAAAAGCTTAATGTTGTTGATACTGCTCGGTGGGTAATGCCAGAAAAGTATGATGATAAATTAGAAGCGTCTTTAGATTATCAGTATTTAATTACCTTAGGTGATAGCCAGTGGGGCTTATTAGCTGAAAAGTTGATAAATAACATTACATTGAGTAAAGAAGATGTAAAATGGCGTACAAATAAAAGTAAGCGCCCATGGCTTGCTGGTGTTATAAAAGAAAAAATGTGTGCTTTAATAGACGTAGATAATTTAAATATATTATTAGAGAAAGGCTTAGATAGCCGTCAGTAGTAATGACCATTACGGGGTAATAGCATGAATCAAGATAAATTACTGTCAGCAAATAAAAACGCAGATAATAATGATGAAATTTTACAGTGGGTTACGTTTAAGCTAGAAGAAGAAACCTATGGCGTAAATGTAATGCAAGTACAAGAAATACTTCGTTACACTGAGATAGCCCCTGTACCAGGTGCTCCTTCTTACGTTATTGGTATTATTAACTTACGCGGTAACGTTGTAACGGTTATAGATACTCGTGCACGTTTTGGTTTGTTAGCTGCTGATGCAACCGATAATTCTCGTATCTTAATTATTGAAGCTGAAGAGCAAGTTATCGGCATCTTAGCTGACAGCGTATCTGAAGTGGTTTATTTACGCAGCTCTGAAATCGATAGTGCACCAAATGTTGGTACTGAAGAAAGTGCTAAGTTTATTCAAGGCGTTTGTAATCGTGATAATGAATTACTGATTTTGGTTGATTTAAATAAGTTACTCAGTGATGACGAATGGGATGAGTTAAGCGATATATAAGCTTTACCAAATAAATTATGCTGTTACTTAGTATAGCTATATCAGCGTTAGCGATAGGACTCATATCGCTGGCGTTAATTATTGCATTAAAAAATAAACAAGCGAATGAAGTTAATGCAGTGTCGCAACAGCTCAAAGATAGCTCAGAGCAAACTCATATTTTGCGAAGTGAGATTTCAGAGCTTAGAACAGGGCTCTTAAGCATTGGTAAGCGAGTGCTTGAGGTTGAACAACAAAATCAAGATTTGGTTCAACAACAAGCTGCGCAAAAATACGATGACCCTGATGCTAAAATTTACTCTCGTGCAGTAAAAATGGTTGAATTAGGTGCCGATCTTGATGAGGTGATAC
Source organism: Pseudoalteromonas sp. EB27 (assembly GCF_001974875.1). Lineage (GTDB taxonomy): Bacteria > Pseudomonadota > Gammaproteobacteria > Enterobacterales > Alteromonadaceae > Pseudoalteromonas. The sequence goes on along the minus strand of NZ_MTQD01000001.1, from coordinate 36,406 downwards.
GCGAATGCGAATTACCGCGAGCAGAAGCTGAATTACTATTTTCATTACATAAGCAAAAAGGCGCTTAGCGCCTTTGTGTTTACAAGTGCATAAATAAGCTCATGCTTTAATATTTAACTTACCTTGAAAGTCTTGCCAGCCTGGCGGAAACTGACCTCTTAATACATATGAAAACGCAATGAGTTCTGCAATTACATAATAAAGTTCTTTAGGAATTTCCTCCCCTAAGCTCAAATGAGACAACGTTTTAGCAAGCTCAGCATCTTCGTGAATCATAATTCCTTTGAGTTTTGCCGCCGCAATTATTTCGTCAGCTAATTCGCCAAACCCTTTTACACTTACAGTGGGTGTATTGCCAGCTTCATATAAAAGCCCAATGGCTGACTTATTAATAGGTGTATCACTCATAGCTAAACCTTAATATTAATAATTGCATGAGATTTATAAAATGCCTGATTATTTGCATCGCCTCGCTTTAAGTTGAGCTCTCCAACTTGTAAACCATGTTTAGCTAGTTTGGATCTTAAATTATCTAAGTGAGGGTGAGCAATTGCGCTTATTTCTTGGCTCGAGGCTAATAGCTGGCAATCAAGCGCTTTATCCATTAACTCAGCGGTAATTTGTAACTGCCCAATCTGTGCATAATCAAAGTTTAACCTGACAAACCATACATTTTTATCTTCTAATTTATCTGCGCTTTGCTTTTTATATTGCCCCAGTGTTATTTCTGTTTGGGCGGTCTCCGGCGGCAATTTCATTGGTAATAAAAACTGTGCAAGCGGGTTTGTGTCAGGTTGCTGATTTGGTGTTGAAACACTTACTTGGGTAAGTGTGTTTTTAACTTGTACGATTTCGCTAGCTAATGCTTGAACTTGAGCTTGCTGCAGTTGCTCAAGTATTTTTGCTCCCGCGTTACCGGTCTTAAAAGTAGGTATGAGAACTTGTAAAAGTGCATCTAAGCCAGTTTGGTTATTAAAGCTTATTGGTGTTACTGATTGGCTAATTATAGGGGCTGCTAAAATACTCACTGCAACTTGTTCAAGTCCTTTAGTGAAGCTACTTTGTAGTATATCACCCGTTAATTGAGATGGTTGTAAGGTGGCTAATACTTCACGCTGTATGGTCGCAGGGTTAATATTATTACTTGAGACCATGCGATTAAATGCTTGGTTAATTAAGCGAGTTAAATCGGGCGTATCTTTTGTTATTCTATTTGTAATGTCAGTAATTTGACTACTTAAAAGCTGTTTGTTACCAGCCACTCTATCCGTAGGGATTGTGGTATCAGGAAGCTTTAATAATGTGCTTAATAGCTTTGCTTCTATTGGTTGTAGCATTTGACTACGAGAGGCAATATTAGATAACGGCTCTGCTAATGGGATCGTGTTTTTAATAGCGGCAGAGTTTACACTGTTTTGATTGTTGCCATTTATTACTTGTTGCACTGAAGAAGTTGTTTGCCCTTTAGTAACAATTTCACTTGTAGGCTTAATTAACGTATCAACTTTACTGTTGGTACTAATACTCAGAGTACTCAATTGACTCGCGTTTGGATTACTTGGCTTAGCGCTCGCCACTTCACTTTGCGTAATATTATTTGTTATTGGCGTGTTGGTTGTTGCTGTGTTTGAAGGTGATTGCCAAACACTAACACTTCCTTTTATTTGCTGAGTTAATTGTACAAGTGGTGGGAGTCTTGAAAAGTGCTCTGGTAAAATATTACTCGTATTGCTATTCAACGCAGTACTTACATGTTGGGTAATGTTAACTCTAGTTAGCGGTGATTCTGTTACTTGTACAATTAAGCCTGGCCTTTGTATTGCAGACAATACAGATGGTGGTGTTAGCTCAGGTTTATTTGCTGCTGCAAAGGGCTTATTTTCAAAGTATTTAACCGCATCATTAATTCGCGTTTTTAAATCACTAAAGCTATTTTGTAGCCACGATTTTATTGGACTATCTGGGGTCAATAATGGGTTTACTTTTACATTAGAAACAGACGATGGCACTGCCGGTGCGTTGCTTTTTTGCGCTATAAGTAACTCGTTAAATGGTTTAGAAAATGAGTTATTAAGCGTCACTTTTATATTGTTAGCATCGGTTTGAATAAGTAATTTATCTGCCTGATTTATTAAATTTACTTTAATAGGCGTGTTGGGTAGTTCACTAACTTGTTGATTAGTAATAGGCGTTGTAAACGAACCTGGCTTTTGAGGATGAGTTAAAATAGCGACCTTAGGCGTTGCTTTCAGTTGCGCACTAGGTAATAAAGCCACGAGTAATTTAGTAAGTTTAGTTTGGCTAAGTGGTTGCGTATGAACTGTATCAGCAAAGCGATTAATAACATTAAGCTGTGTGCCTTTATTAGTGGTGCTAACAACTACTTTTAAAGGCTGCTCGGTTAAAAGTAACTGCGCTACGTCTTTATTTATGGCAATACTGGCGTTGAGCTTATCAATTACTAATTTGGGAGCAGGGGATACAACGACTTGTACATCCAGTGGTTTGCTTTGTACCTCAGTGCCCGTGCTTACATAATTTAATAAACGCTGTAATTGTACTGGTTGATTTAAAGTCAAGGTAGTAGTGTTTGGCGTGATGTTGAGCTGTTTGCCATCGGGGCTGAGCTGTATGTTAGCACTGACTATTTTTTGTAAATTTTGAGGTGTGCTTGCAGTGCCAAGTCTTAATGTTTGCCAATGCTTATCAATCAATACATCAAGCGTAATCGAGTCTTTCGAAAATTGAATGTTTTTAGCCGCAAGTACCTCATTAGGTAATTGTGATAACTCATTGGGCTGGGGAGTCGTTGACTGATTGATAACCAATGAATTAGATAATGTTATTTGCGTTGGCGTATTCATTATTTTAAATCAAGTTTTCTCTATTTTAAGTGAATCGATTTTAAAGCAATATTCGTATTACCCTATCATTATGGTAGACTAACGCCTAATTTTTGGCAGAGAGAATCGTCATCTTGTTACACATTAAGTCCGTCACCTGCATCAAGCAAGATCGTTGTTTGTTTGCGGATCTTAATTTTAGCCTTAATAGCGGTCAAATCATGCAATTAGCGGGTCCTAATGGGGCTGGTAAAACATCGCTATTGCGTATTATCGCAGGCTTCTCTGTGCCTGATGAAGGGGCTGTTTTATTTCAAGAACAGCCCATATCTAAGTACTACGAAGAGTATGCCAGAGAACTACTCTTTATAGGCCATAAAACAGGTGTAAATACTCAGCTTAGTGCAGTTGAAAATGTTCGCCATTGGTTACAAATTAATGGCTACATAAACGAGCCTGACCTATATGCCATTCTAGCGCAACTAGGCCTTGTTGGGCTTGAAGATGTACCGGTTAGGATGCTATCTGCTGGGCAACAACGACGTGTAGCTTTGGTAAGGCTTTGGTTAAGTGATGCTAAGTTATGGGTACTTGATGAGCCATTTACCGCGCTTGATAAAAGCGGCGTTGCTTTTTTACAGCAGCGATTTACTGAACACTTACAAAGCGGTGGTGCTATTTTATTAACGACCCACCAAGATTTAACGACCCATTTTAGTAACTTGCAAACGGTTACATTGGAGTATCGCCACTAATGACTCGTCAACATTCTTATTGGTTGCTATTTAGTGCGGTATTTACCAAAGATGTAAAACTTGCGTTTCGCCAGCGCGCCGAAATTGTAAATCCTATTTTGTTTTTCTTAATTGTAATTTCATTATTCCCGTTAGCAATAGGGCCTGAGCCCGGTCTATTGGCAAGAATGGCGCCAGGTATTATTTGGGTCGCCGCATTACTTTCTACCATGTTGGGATTGGATAAGCTGTTTAGAGATGATTTTAATGATGGCTCATTGGAGCAGTTAATTGCATCGTCTTATCCGTTATCGTTAACCGTACTCGCAAAGGTTACTGCACATTGGGTAGTAACAGGCCTTCCGCTTGTATTAATGACGCCGCTGTTTGCATTGCTATTAAACCTAGAAAGTACGGCGCTAACTGCGACCGTTTTAACATTATTATTAGGCACACCACTATTGAGCTTTATTGGCGCAATTGGCGCTGGGCTTACTGTGGGGCTACAAAAAGGGGGTATTTTGATGAGTTTACTCGTACTGCCTTTGTATATTCCTGTTTTGATTTTTGCAACGTCAGCTATCGATACCAGCACAATGTCGCTGGATTATAGTGGGCAGCTTGCCATCCTTGGTGCAATGTTGCTTATTGCTATTATTAGTGCACCAATTGCCATATCGTCAGCTTTAAAAGTGAGTGTAAGTTAATGTGGAAGTGGTTACATCCCTATGCTAAAGCAGAGCGTGCATATCAGTTATGCAATACGTTACTGCCTTATTTTGCCGTAGTTACCGTGGTTAGTATGATTGTTGGATGGGTATGGGGGCTTGGTTTTGCACCTGCCGATTACCAACAAAAAGACAGCTACCGTATCATTTTTATTCATGTTCCTTCTGCCATTTTATCTATGGGCGCTTACTCCTCAATGGCAATTGCCGCCATTGTTGCACTTGTATGGCAACTACGAAATGCTGAACTTGCTGTTATTGCTATAGCCCCTGTTGGTGCATGCATTACTGCTATTGCGCTTATTACTGGCGCTGCATGGGGTAAACCTATGTGGGGTGCTTGGTGGGTGTGGGATGCACGTTTAACGTCTGAACTTATTTTATTATTTTTATATCTTGGGGTGCTTTCGCTTTACCATGCGTTTGAAGATAAAAAGTCAGCAGGGCGTGCGGCTTCTATTTTGGCGATTGTTGGCGTAATTAATTTACCTATTATTCATTACTCTGTTGAGTGGTGGAATACGTTACACCAAGGTGCAAGCATTACAAAACTAGACACCAAAGCAATAGACCCAAGTATGTTTTGGCCTCTTATGGTTAATATTTTAGCCTTTGCTGCTTTTGTAGGCACAGTGACTTTGATTCGTCTTAAAAATGAAATTTTGCAACGCGAAAAGCACCGACCGTGGGTGCGCTCGTTGTTAAATAAGAGGTAATTATGCAGTTTGACTCTTTTTCTGATTTTATTGCAATGGGAGGCTATGGGTTTTATGTATGGCTTTCTTTTGGTACATGCGCACTTATTTTACTTGGTATTTTAGTGAACTCTTTGAGAGATACTAAACGTATTATGGCTTCAGTAGAGCAACAAATAGTACGTGAAGCGCGAATTAAAAAAGCTAAACAGGAACAAGTATCATGAATCCAAGACGTAAAAAGCGCCTATTGGTAATTATTGCCGTACTGTTTGGTATTGGTGGATCGATTGGTTTAGTGCTTTATGCACTTCAAGAAAATATAAACTTATTTTATACGCCAAGCGAGCTTATTGATGGTAAAGGTCCTAACAAAGAAAAACCACACATAGGCCAAAAGTTACGTATTGGCGGTATGGTTGTACCTGGTACAGTTGAGCGAAATGAACAAAGCTTGCAAGTAAGCTTTAAGTTAATTGATACAGGTCCATTAGTTACCGTGCGTTATCAAGGCATATTGCCAGACTTGTTTCGTGAGGGGCAAGGCATTGTAGCGCAAGGTGTATTAATAGAACCTAATGTTATTGAAGCATTTGAAGTACTTGCAAAGCATGACGAAGAATACATGCCAGCAGAAGTTGCAGAGGCAGTTAAAGGTATTAAACACGAAAAACCAAAATACAACTTAGATAGTGGTAATTAGCTATGATCCCAGAAATTGGTTATTTTTCTTTAACGCTTGCCATGGTGCTAAGCGTTTTACTGTGTATTTTTCCTCTTTGGGGCGCGCATACCGGTAATCTTCGATTAATGCGTGCGGCTCCATCTTTAGCAATAGGACAGTTTGCCTTTGTACTAATCTCTTTTGCTGCCCTTATTTATGCGAGTTTAACTGACGACTTTACCGTATCTTACGTAGCGTATCATTCAAGTAGTACGCTGCCTTGGTACTATAAAATCACCTCTACGTGGGGCGGTCATGAAGGTGCTATTTTATTATGGCTAGTTATGCAGGCGGGTTGGACTGCTGCGGTTGCAGCGCGTTCTAAATCATTACCTTGGGTACTACGTGCTCGCGTACTGGGTGTGCTTGGATTTTTAGGTGTAGGTTTTATGATGTACACCTTGCTGCTTTCAAGCCCATTTGAGCGTCTACTTCCTTATTTTCCGGTAGAAGGGCGAGATTTGAATCCGCTGCTTCAAGATCCAGGAATGATTATTCATCCACCATTACTGTACATGGGTTATGTAGGGCTTTCGGTTGCTTTCTCTTTTGCTATAGCTGCATTATTAACCGGTAAACTTGATAATACATGGGCTAAATGGTCACGCCCGTGGACGATGACAGCATGGGGGTTCTTAGGTTTAGGTCTTACTATTGGTAGCTGGTGGGCGTATTCAGAACTAGGCTGGGGCGGCTGGTGGTTTTGGGATCCTGTAGAGAATGCAGCGCTTATGCCTTGGCTTGTTGCAACTGCATTACTGCATTCATTAAGTGTGACAGAAAAGCGCGGTATATTTAAATCATGGACAGTGTTACTCGCGATTGCAGCATTCTCTTTAAGCTTGCTGGGTACGTTTATTGTACGTTCGGGTATTATTGTATCGGTACATGCTTTTGCGACTGACCCAGATAGAGGCTTATTTATACTCGCCTTTTTAGGCGTAGTTGTAGGTGGAGGCTTGGCATTATATGCAATGCGTGTGTCGCAAGTTCACAGTGAAGGTCGATATAAGCTCGTATCACGCGAAGTTGCGTTATGGCTCAATAATATATTTTTAGTCGTTGCTACATTAATTGTTATGTTAGGCACTTTATTGCCAATGGTTCATAAAGAAATGGGGCTGGGTAGTATTTCTATTGGTGAACCGTTTTTTAATAAGATGTTTGCAATAATTTTGGTTCCTTTTGCTATTTTGATGGGAATAGGACCACTTTTACGTTGGAAGCAAAATAAATGGGCTTTCTTACAAAACAAAATATTAATGGGTGTATTAGCAAGTGTCGTGATTACCTGCGCTTGGTTGTTCTCAAGTTACGATTTAGTAAAGCCTCTTACATTATTAGCGACAACGCTTGCAGTGTGGATTGCAATATCAACAGGGATTGATATTTACACCAAAGCCGCAGTGCACGGCACATTAAAAGAAGGTTTAAAACGCTTTACTGTCAGTTACTGGGCGATGGTGCTTGGGCATATTGGTATTGCATTTATTATTGCGGGCGTAACACTGACCTCTGCTTATTCAGTAGAGCGTGACGTATCGATGAAACCGGGTGAAACCGCACAGCTTAATGAGTATGAATATCGCTTTGATGGTGTTAAAACTATTCGCGGACCAAACTACAGCGGCCATGCGGGCGTTGTATCGGTGCTTAAAAACGATGAGCTGGTAACACGCTTACATGCTGAAAAACGTAAATATGATATAGGTATGCAGTTTATGACTGAGGCAGCAATAGATGCCGGTTTTAAACGTGATTTATATTTAGCGTTAGGTGAGCAGTTAAGTGGTGATGCATGGTCACTTCGCATTTATCATAAACCATTTGTACGCTGGATATGGATTGGTGGTGTGCTTATGTCATTTGCAGGTTTCATGATTTTGTTTGATAAACGCTACCGTACATCAGCTAAAACAGCCCGTAAAGATGCACCGGAGAGTGTTTTATGAACCGTAAAATTTTAGCACTCGCGCCGCTTTTAGTATTTGCATTTGTTTGTGTGTTTTTATACCAAGGACTTTTTGCTAACCCTCGTGAAATTCAAACGGGGCGGTTAGGCCAAGAAATGCCCGCATTTAATTTACCAGATTTGATGCAAGACAATAAAGAGTGGACTAACGAGTCGTTAAAAGGCGAAGTTTACTTATTAAACGTGTGGGGTACTTGGTGCCCGACATGTTTAGTTGAACTTGGCTATTTAACTAAATTACGTGAGCAAGGCGTTAAAATTATTGGGCTTTATTACGTACAAGGTTACGACGCTGACTTTGATGGCCCATTTAATATGCAATCACTTCGTACAGAGGTGACTGATATGCTACAACGTGCGGGCGACCCATATCAATTTAATATTTTAGACTTACACCGTACTTTGTCGTTGGATTTAGGTGTCTCGGGTGCGCCTGAGACATTTTTAGTTGATAAAAACGGCACTATTTTACTGCACCATACAGGTGATATAAACCCGCGAGTATGGCGAGCTAAATTTGCGCCAATTATGCAGGAGCTTAAATAATGAAGTGGTTTCTACTTACACTTAGTCTTTTTGTGAGCATGGGTGCGTTTGCAGAGCAAGATCGCTATCAATTTGATAACAATAAACAAGCAATACTATTTGAAGAGCTAACTAAAGAGCTACGTTGCCCTAAATGTCAAAATCAGAATATTGCTGATTCAGACGCCGTTGTTGCTAAAGATTTACGCGATAAAGTACTCGTATTGGTGAAAGAAGGTAAGAGCAAAGACGAAGTGATTGATTACATGATAGACCGCTTTGGTTATTTTGTTCATTACGACCCACCCGTTACACCCGCTACTTTAGTACTTTGGGTATTACCTGTATTAATTGTAATAGTCGGCTTTGGTTTTATTGTTATTCGCCAGCGAAAAGCATCAGTAAAACAAACGTGGAGCAGCGACGACGAAATGCTGTTAGCTAAGCTAATTGAACAAAATAAACGTCAGGAGCAAAGTTAAATGATATTAATGTGGGCGTGTTTTGCTTTACTCACACTGGTTGCTCTTGGATTTGTGATGTTGCCTTTTTTAAAAAAAGAGCGCGTTCAAACAATTACTCATAATGCCAATGCTGAGCTAATTAGCATTTATGAGCAGCGTTTAGTTGATTTACAAACTGATTTAGATAATCAACGTATTGATGGCGTAAGTCATGCAGAATCAATTGTTGAATTAAAACGTCGCTTATTGAATGAGTTATCACCAGAAAAATCACTAAACAGCAAAGGTAATAATCGTATTTTTGCTTTAACTGGTGGTGCTTTTGTTCTTGCTCTAACAGGCGTTTTTTATGGTCTAACGGGTAGTCAGCAGCAAATTTCGGCTTGGCATGATGCAATGGATAATTTAGCTGATTATGGTGAACGGGCTGTAATGCAAAAAGGTGAGCCGCTTAGCCAAAATGAGCTGCAGGCTTTTGCTTTGGCGCTTCGTACTAAGCTTAGTCGTTCTGGCGATGATGAAGTTGCTTGGATGCTACTTGGGCGAGTTGCTATGTCGCTTAATGAATTTGACATGGCGCAGCAGTCATTTGACAAAGCACTACGTATGAATCCTGATAATATGCAGGTACTTATTAGTTATAGCCAAGTTTTATTACTAGAAGGCAGCGAAGCTAATATGACTCGTGCGGCAGGTATGCTCTCAAAAGTACTGAAAGTTGAGCCTACCAATTTAGATGCAATTTCGTTATTAGCACTTATTGCCTATGAACGTAAAGATTGGCCTCAAGCTAAAGCTGCATTTGAAGTTTTACTTGCCAGTATGGAAAAAAATGATTCTCGTTATAGCATGATTTCCGAGCGTATTAGTGATATTGAGCAGCAAATGCAAACGGAAGGCTCTGTTATGCCAGTTACTAATACAACGGGTGCTATTGCAGTTACAGTCGACATTGCAAAAGAGCTTATAGATAAACAGCCAAAAGACGGTATTTTGTTTATATTTGCAAAAGCAGCAAGTGGTTCCCCAATGCCGCTAGCTGCTGTTAAGCTCGCTAAATATTCATTTCCAATTACAGTTGAGTTGAGTGATAGTAGTGCAATGGTTGCTGGGCTAAACTTGTCTAGTGCAGAAAATATTATTATTTCAGCGCGTATCTCTATAGATGACTCTGTTATGCCAAGTTCTGGTGAGCTAGAAGGTCATTCAGAGTCGTTAAAGCGTGAAAGTGTAAGTGACTACCAACTTCAAATTGATACATTAATACCTTAAGGACGTTAGATGTTAAAACACAGTTTTACTTTTTTATGTTTATTGATACTAGCCGGGTGTGCTCAAGTACCACAAAGCAAAGTAGATGACAGAGATCCGCTGCAAAGTATTAATCGTCCGTTATACGATTTTAATATGGATGTATTGGATGCTTATTTATTGCGCCCCGTTGCTGTAGGTTATGTTGAAGTAACGCCTGTACCGGTAAGAAACGGTATTGTTAATTTTACAGGTAATATTACAGCGCCTGTCGATATGATTAATGCGGGTTTGCAAGGTAAGCCGGGTAATGCAAGTGTGAGCTTAGCGCGATTTTTAGTTAACTCTACAGTTGGTATTTTTGGTATTTTTGATGTTGCTAGCTCATTAGGCCTTGAAATTGTAGATGAAGACTTTGGACAAACGTTGGGTGTATGGGGGGTGGGGGATGGCGCTTATTTAATGCTACCAGGCATGGGTCCTACAACAGCACGTAATCTGACTGGTGATGTAGTCGACAACTTTGTATTACCTGAAGTTGCGCTAACGACTCCACAAACTATTCTAGTGTTTGTTTTAAAAGCAGTTGAGGCACGTGCATCATTAATCCCACAAGAGGGGTTATTAAATGATTCACTTGATCCGTACTTATTTGTAAAAGATATTTACTTTCAGCGTCAAATTTATGAACTGTACGACGGCAACCCGCCAATTAAAGAAGAGCCAGCTGATTTTGATGAAGACTTTTTAGAAAGTTTATAATTGAAAAGCCACTCACAAAAACGCCAGCTAAATGCTGGCGTTATTGTTTGCTGTTTAGATATTTATTTTTCGTTAACTATTAACTGCATTTGTTCATTAACCCAAGCTAGTGCTTCATGATAGGCATCGGGAACTTTTTCACCTAGGTTTAGTTCTTTCGTTAGTTCGTTTGCGGCAGACCAATTTGCTTTTTCATAATACTTAACTAAGTTTAAGTATTTTGCCAATAAGCCTTCGTCGTTTAATAGCGCTGCTTTTATATCATTAGAAAGTGGAAGTTTTTTCATGACGCTTTCCATGCTCTCATCCAAAATTGCATCCATAAGAGACATCATACCGGTTAAAAACGCCATGCCAGTGTCTTTAAATTGTCCGTGGGATATAGCCAGTAATTCAGCAAATCGAGCGCGTGTAAGCGATAGCCTAATTAGCTCTACAGGTTTATCTGCAGATACTTGTGCTGCAAACAGTAGTGACAATAGCTTTTTAATTTCATTGGCACCAAGCACTATAAGGGCTTGCTTAATGGTACTTATTTCAGCGCGGCGAGCAAATGCGGCAGAATTTGAATACCTAAGTAACTTATAAGACAAATTTACATCACGTTCAAACACGTCAGTGATTTTTTTAAGATCCATATCAATGTTTGATGTTTCGTAGAGTAATTCAGCTAATGCCATTTCTGAAGGCGGTAAAGCCTTACTTTGTACCATTTCAGGTTTTGAGAAGAAAAACCCTTGGAAATAATCAAACCCAAGCTCTAAAGCTTGTTGGTAAATTTCGTAGGTTTCAACTTTTTCGGCAAGTAACTTAATATGCGAGTGTGGTTTTAAATCGTTAAGAACCGTTTTTATTGTATCTATATCGCATGTTAAAAAGTCTATTTTAATGATATCAATGAACGGGTAAAAATGACGCCATACAGGTTGATGAATATAATCATCAAGAGCAATAGTGTAACCTTTATCTTTTAAATCTTTAACAATAGCTAATAAACGCTTACCAGGCTGAATCGTTTCAAGTATTTCTACAACTATTGTATCTTTACCTAGCAGAGTAGGATAACCCTTTGACAGCGTTTCTAGGGTGAAATTTATATAGGCAGGTTTATTATCGGTTAAATCTTCTAAACCAAAATTAAACTGGCTTCCCTCAATAAGTCGTGTTGTTGCTTCGTCACCATCTATATCGGGAAATACGTTATCAACGCCATCACGAAATAAAAGCTCATATCCGATGAGCTTTTTATCTCTGTCTAAAATAGGTTGACGTGCAGCGTAAAAATACATAAACAGTTCCGTAAGAGTGATGTAATTAGGTATTGTAATAATATATGGCAAAAGATTCAAAATAGCATTACGTATATTTGCATGATTAATAAATTATCATTATAAATTAAGGGGTTTCTTGTATTTAATTTATTATATTTTACCAATTAGCTTTAAAATCATTCAACATGAGTATTTTTGTATCAGCTGGGGGCAACAAGTTGGAGATTTTATTATTAAGCATGATATAGTCAGCGAGAATGGTTTTTATCCTAATAGTGTCTTTATTATAATATTTTAAGAGTCAATATTCGGATTAAGAGCCTGTTATTAATAATTATGCGGAGGCTAATTTGGAAACAGGAATGATTATTTCACTAGCATTATATTTTGTTGTAATGTTGGGTATCGGACTATATGCATATAAGCAATCTACTGACGATGTATCTGGTTACATGTTAGGTGGACGAAATCTATCTCCAAGCGTTGCTGCACTGTCTGCAGGTGCATCGGATATGAGTGGCTGGATTTTAATGGGCCTACCTGGTGCGATGTTTGTTACTGGTTTTAGTAGTACATGGATAGCAATTGGCTTGGTGATTGGTGCTTGGTTAAATTACCTGTTAGTTGCACCTAGATTACGTGTGTACACTGAAAAAGCAAATGACTCTATAACAATCCCAGATTACTTTTCAAATCGCTTCAATGATAAGTCAAACTTATTACGTGTTGTATCAGCTATAGTAATTATCGTCTTCTTTACCCTTTATACGTCATCAGGTGTTGTAGCCGGCGGAAAGCTGTTTGAAAGCTCATTTGGTCTAAGTTATGAAATGGGTTTATACATTACGACAGGTGTAGTTGTTTTATACACTTTGTTTGGCGGTTTTTTAGCGGTTAGCTTAACTGACTTTGTGCAAGGTTGTATTATGTTCATTGCACTTATTCTTGTGCCTACCGTTGCATACTCTTTACTAGAACAACCCCTAGAGTCAACTCTGCATAGCGTAAACCCAGATATGCTTAACTGGATTGGTGCAGGCTCTGCATTAGGTATTATTTCTGCAATGGCCTGGGGCTTAGGTTATTTTGGCCAACCACATATCATTGTTCGCTTTATGTCAGTACGTAGTGTCAAAGATATGCCTAAAGCACGCCGTATTGGTATGACATGGATGATTGTTGCTGCCATTGGTGCTGTTGGTACTGGTATATTTGGTGCTGCTTATACTTATGAGAATAATATTGTAGTTGAAGATCCTGAAACGATTTTCTTAATTCTTTCTGAGTTATTGTTTCACCCACTTATTGCTGGCTTTTTATTAGCTGCAATTTTAGCTGCCATTATGAGTACAATTTCTTCACAGTTACTTGTTAGTTCAAGCTCATTAACAGAAGATTTCTATAAAACATTCTTACGTAAAGATGCTAGCGATAAAGAACTAGTTGCTGTTGGCCGTATTAGTGTAGCCATAGTTGCTATGTTTGCTATTTACTTGGCTTACGACAGAGATAGCTCTATATTAGATTTAGTAAGTAATGCTTGGGCTGGCTTTGGAGCTGCGTTTGGACCACTTGTATTGTTTAGCCTTTATTGGAAACGTATGAATTTTGCTGGCGCCTTATCAGGTATGTTAGTAGGTGCGTTTACTGTACTAATTTGGATATATGGACCATTTACTATAAATGGTGAAGGCTTAAGCAGCTTTATGTACGAAATAGTACCAGGCTTTATTTTAGCGAGCATCGCAATTGTTGTTGTTAGCTTAGTTACAAAAGAGCCTGAGAAAAACATTACCGCTTTATTTGATGAAGTAGAAAAAGAGCTTTAAATAGTAATTACTGCCCATTTTTGAATGGGTAGTAAATTAATACCAATCCGCAATAATACTTAATCATTTTGCGGGGCTAAACGTGTCACTACCTGTGTTGAAAAATTATCATTTAGAACAACTAAATAGCGAATTTTTTGACTGGCTATCAATACGTTTTTCCACCCTCAAAATAGATCACTTAATAAAGCGAATTGGTATAATAAAAAAGGGAGCAACTTAGTTGCTCCCTTTTTTATTTAGTTTGTCCCGACCGAGGAAAGGGCAATCTACGAGTTAACTTGCTTTTTTATCGTTGTTATCTTCAATTGATGCAACGTTATCTGACTTTTTACTTTTTGCTGGTGCTTTGGTAACAACTGGATCTTTACCGCCCTTTAGTATGGTCATAAAGTCATCTTTGCTTTTCGCTATTTCTAAAGCAAGTGATTCAATTTGTTGCTCACTAAGCGGTACGTCTACCTTTTCTAGCATTAGCTCAAGTGATTCTGCTATATCGAGCATCTTGTCATAAGCATCAGCTTCTTTTTTGGTAGTAAACGTCATACGCTCGACTCCGTTTCGTTCTACAACATATTTAACAACAACAGCCATGATTTCTCCTGCAAAATTGCTTGGCACCGTGGTTTGTAAAAACCATTAGATTACTGTTTTTATGTACAGTAATGGTTTGGGCGTAAATTTGCAAGCGCGAAGTATTAATTTTTAGGTGTCTTAAATTTGACAAAAAACGGTAACTTTACTTTAGTTAAGCAATCACTTTGTTGTACCAGCTGCATTTTCAGGATTTCGGATCATAGTGATAATGCGTTTAGGTACACTTTAAGTGATGAGCTTTACAGTTCCTTATTTTTTAGTTTTCCTGAGCAACATTCAAAATTAAGAAAAGAAGAATAAGGACAAGTTTGATGAAAACGTTAAAAAATTTATTAATTATAAGCTTATTATGCCTACTACCTGCAACTACCGTATATGCACAATTATCGGAAGTAACTAAGAAAATGCCTCATGTTGAGACAATTAGTATAAATAATGCAGATGCTGAGATGCTTGCTAAGCTACCTGGCATAGGAAAGAAAAAAGCGCAGGCAATTGTGGATTACCGAGAGGAAAACGGCGAATTTAAAAGCGTCAGTGATTTATCACAAGTTAAAGGAATTGGTAAAAAACTATTAGCCAAATTAGAAGGGAAAATATCACTTTAAAGCGAGTAAGGAATAATCAGGGCGTTATACGCCCTGATTAAGTTGTTTTAGCGCATCGCTTAAGTGCTTTTTAGCAAAGTTAATTTCAATAGGTGTTGTTAGTAGCGGATAGCAAAGCCCACCAAGTATCAAAAAAGGGATTAATATCCAGCCTTCAAATACCGTAAATATTAAAAATAAAGGGCTAAGTAATAATAATTTTATAATACGTAGTAAAACTTTATCTGTTGGCGATAGCATACTTAACGAAAGTGCTATTACGTCCTGACGCTTGCGTACTTTTAGATGTTTAAGCTCATCTAATTGGCTTGAAAAAAATGTAAACATATCAAATCGACTTTTTAATTAATAAACGGCCAATAACTATAATAAATAGTGTTAGTGAGAAAACCCCAAATATAAGTTCCATCCAAGCAGGCATGCTCAAACCAACAAATTGCCAATCTATATTTCCACAATCCCCGGTCGCTTGAAAAAAGCTAGGTATCCATTCATGTAACGGCATAAATGACGGGAAGTTTGGCTCAAACTCACAGCTGAATGCAAAAGGATCTGTGGTGGTTTGCATATCAATATGTTCGCGAGCAATTAAATATCCCCAAACACTCGATACCCCCCAAATTACATACGCAAGTATACGAACTGTTTTGCTCTGTGGTTTAGTCGAACCTATAATTCCTGCACCTAATAAGCCTAGTACAGCGGTGCGTTGGTATATGCACATTATGCAAGGCGCTAACCCCATTTGGTATTGAAAGAAAAGAGCGGTCACTTCCAGTAAAAAAACGATGGCTGTAAATAAAAGCCATGGGGTACGTTGGGTGGGTAATTGCGCAAGCCAGTTCATAAAAATTCCGCGTTTTAATAAGACGTTAGATTATGACGCAGGATAAAGTATGCAGCAACAAAAAGGAAAAAAAAGCTACCGAAGTCACTTTTTTTAAGATGAAATTAGTGACTACTCGGTAATGCCCCAATAGGGGCGACATGATGATCTATTAGGCCTCATTAATACATAACAAATAACAATGTACCTACGATGAATATTACCAGTAGAACTGTGCAGTTTAGCTAAATTATAAAAATATAAATTTTATTATTTATTAATCTTTAATTTCTACTCATTTGCTTATGATCATACATACATCACATAAGAATCTCACACACTGAAAAAGGCCAATTTATAGCTTTTAATTAGCCATGTGAGAATCTCACACCACGCATAACGTGAGATTTTTTTTATATATACACGTATAAGTTGAGATTTTTTTAGACGATATAGCGGTGACCTAATGTGCGTTCAGTTACTAATTATGAACCAAGCCCATGTTAGTTTCATATTTCGCAAACTTAACATCCTATAGGGATGTTCGAGGAACCTTATACAAAAGAGGTTTCATTAAAGACAATTTTTTTGATTAAGAATAATTGAAACTACTTAGCAGCAGTATTATACATTTCTGAATTTATTAGTGGTATGTTAGTAGCATATGGAGTTTTAAATACCAAAATGGTACCAACCATTTTTAAAGGGATATTACATGGAATTCATTTTTATAATCGCAGTTGTTATATTGATAATTTGGTTAATTACCAGTCCACGCTCAAATTCAAATAAAGCAAAATCTGGATCACTAGGTAATCCAAGCCCGAACATAAAAGACACTCTTGATAAGTCAGCCTCTAAGTCTTCTATATCTGATCTTCCAAATGACGAAAGCAGCCCAATAAAGTCTATTAAAATTAATAATGCATCAGTAAGTGTTGAGCTACACAAACAAACAAATGAATTAACAACTTCAAAGCAGCTTAGTCCAAAACCTCGCATCACTGTTGTTAATACACCTCCCACAATTATAGAGCGTGCTGATAGTTCGAGAAATTCTGAAGACGATTTAGCCACATTTAATATTTTTGAGAGTAATGTATCTGAAGACACCTATATCAATAAGGGTAAACAAGCTCAATGGTTAAGCAAGGGTCAAGAAGTTACTATTCACAGTCGAAAGTTAAAAGGGTTTCTGTACGTAGGTGGGGTGATGGAATCATTGGTTGGTTATCGCTCTGAACCAGCATTAATTTGTGCAGACTTACCAGTAATATCACCACGGACTAATTCAAACGAATTCCCAACTGATGAATCTTTAGGCTACTGGCCAAGCTACGGTTTATTATCTAAAGAGTCTAGAGGTGCCTACCTTGATTGGTTAGCAACCGATAGAAGTGCGGGCAACACCCCAATAGGCTTTGTATTTTTGTACTTTTACGGATTTGAAAGATTTGTTGTTGAGAATGGTCAAGATAATAAAATTGAAGAGGAACAATTTGAAGATATTTTTGATGAAGTACTTCGTTTACATAAAGTGTTTGCTTCAAATCGCTCTTTTGCTGGTTATTCAGCAAATCTCTTAGAGTTTATGTATTTAGTTAAACCTAAATTATTTGAATGTAGAAAGCATAAATTACCAAAGACACGTCATTCACTACTTTTTAAATTACGTCTTTCAGAGCAAATCGTTGCTACAGAAAGAGTGAGTGATGAGTTAGCACTTGAGTGGATTAAAAATACAGACCAATACAATTTAAAAACCGCAGCTAGGCGCTGCGATATAGAGTTTGATTCACTTTTTAAACTTTACTACAAGCAAAAATTCCCAGAGGGAATGCAAGTGAAGCCCAATAAAACCAAATTAAACGCAGAGTACTTTGCCGCCAGCGGTGGTATCCCTAGTATTAAAATTTTACTCGACGGTTTGCCTGATCCGAGCATATTAAAAGCACCTATAAAAAAGCTTATTCCAATAGCAGATAAAGTCACTGAGGAGCTAGCTAGTTATAGCCGTTATTTAGCTAAGGCTGATACAAGCAAAGATGATTTAGCTGCATTAATGCTGTTGCCTCGTGTCATTGCTAGCAGTCAACCGTCACCATTAATCGAAAAGTTTAAAGCGTGGGCTAAGGCCATCATTTTAGAAAATGATGGGGTAACAGATGTATCTGAATTTTGGTTGCAAACAGGCTTACCAACACCGAAAGCGATAAATAAAAAAGAAGGTGAGCTCATTTATAACTTAGCGAACTTTGCTGATATTGGTATTGCGCCTGACTTACGTTACCACCATACAAAACCCAAATTAGATGGCAAACTTGTACTATTTACTCCAGGGCATGAGGAAGAATTCGTCCCTAGTCATGCGTTTAACCAAGTGGGTGTCGCACTGCGTTTAGGTGCTATGGTTGCAAATATAGATGGGGTTGTGGATGAATCAGAAAGTTCTGAGCTAGAAAAGCTAATTGCTCATGATGAAAAATTAACGGATATAGAAAAGCGATCTCTAAAGGCTTATCTTACATGGCGACTAGTTACACCATCGGATAATACGGGTTTAAAAAATAGACTTAATAATTTAGGTGTAAAAGAAATAGAATTTGTGAAAAGGTTTATTCTGTCTATTGCGCTAGCAGATGGCAATGTCGATAACAGAGAAGTAAAGCAAATCGAAAAACTCTACACAAATTTAGGACTGGATAAAGAGTCTGTTACGAGTGATATTCATCAGCTTACTACAAGTAGTCACCAGCCAGCGCCACGTAGTCAAAGCTCATCAGAGTTTAGCTTAGATGAAACAATATTAGCCCTTCATGAAAGCCAAACAACAGAAGCTAAAAACATGCTGGAACAGATCTTTACCTCAGATGAAGATGAAAGCGATTATATTGAAGTCCCAGAGCTGACAAACGAAGTTGATGGATTAGATCAGGCTCATAGTCAGTTGTTTGAAAAGCTATGCGCTAAAGCGCAATGGGGTCGCGAAGAGGTAGCCCAAATGTGTAGTGAGCTAAAATTAATGGTCGATGGTGCTATAGAAACCATTAATGACTGGTCATTTGATTTAGTGGATGCACCAGTAATTGATGACGACGGTGATATATACATTGATGAAGAAATAGTCAAAGAGATAAGGGAGTTATAACAATGGCAGCAAAAAAAATTAGATCAAAAGAGCGCGATGCAATTATACAGTCTCTTAAATCGGGTGTTACCCCAAAAGTCGGCATACAGCATATACAAGTAGGTCGTGGTAATGAGCTTAAAGCGCTCATTAAAGATATCGACAGAGTGACAGAGGGCGGCTCTGCTTTTCGGTTAATTATTGGCGAATACGGCTCAGGTAAAACATTCTTTTTAAGTGTTGTAAGAGCGATCGCATTAGAGCGAAAGTTAGTTACTGTTAATGCAGATTTATCTCCCGATCGTCGTATTCATGCATCATCTGGACAAGCCAGAAACTTGTATTCTGAGTTAATGAGAAACATGTCTACTCGTAATAAGCCTGATGGTAATGCATTGACCAGTGTGGTTGAAAAGTTTATTACCGAGGCACGAAAAGAAGCAGATAATACAAGCAAAGAAATAACCACAGTGATTCACGAAAGGCTCGCGTCTCTCTCTGAGCTTGTAGGTGGTTACGACTTTGCAAAAGTTATAGAAGCATACTGGACTGGCCATGAAACAGATAACGAGCAACTTAAGAACAACGCTGTAAAATGGTTAAGAGCAGAATATGCAACAAAAACAGATGCTCGCAAAGATCTTGGTATAAGAAGTATTATCTCAGATGCGTCGTTTTATGACTCTCTAAAGCTTATGAGTTTATTTGTAAGGCAAGCTGGCTACGAAGGGTTATTAGTTAACCTCGATGAAATGGTAAATTTATACAAACTCAATAGCACCCAAGCACGATTATCAAATTACGAGCAAATTCTTAGAATACTCAACGACTGCTTACAAGGATCGGCTGAGTACTTAGGGTTTTTACTAGGTGGTACACCCGAGTTTTTACTTGATCCAAGAAAAGGGTTATATAGCTATGAGGCGCTGCAATCTCGCCTAGCTGGCAACACATTTGCAAAACAAGCCGGTGTTATTGATTACTCATCCCCTGCATTACACTTGGCAAGTTTAACGCCAGAAGAGTTATTTATACTACTTAAAAACCTTAGACATGTTTTTGCATCAGGCGATGAATCGTTATATTTAGTACCTGACGAGTCCCTCAAAGCATTTTTAGTCCATTGCAGTAAAACAATTGGAGACGCTTACTTCAGAACGCCAAGAAATACGATCAAAGCGTTTTTAGATATGCTTGCCGTGATTGATCAAAATCCAAATATTTCGTGGGACAGCTTAATAAAAAATGTTGATATTGCAGAGGAAAAACCTTCCGATGTAGAGCTAGACATTGAATCTGAAGACGATGAGCTAGCTGACTTCAAATTATGATTGACGCACACGAAAAGCTCGATTTGCGCATTCAGCAGTGGATTTTTAAACAAGGCTGGGATCGGCTCAGAGAGATTCAATGTTTAGCAATTGACCCTATCCTATCAGGCAATACTGATGTGCTTATTAGTGCCTCTACTGCCGCAGGTAAAACCGAAGCATTTTTTTTACCTGCAATAAGTAGTATCGCAGATGAAGTAAGTGGTGTGGGCATTTTATATATCAGCCCACTAAAGGCGTTAATAAACGATCAAGACCGAAGGCTAGAAAGCTTGTCAGATTTGTTAAACATACAAGTTACACCTTGGCATGGTGATAGTCCTCAAAGTCGAAAAAATAAGCTGAAACGAAATCCATCAGGCATTATGTTAATAACGCCAGAGTCCCTAGAGTCATTATTAATAAGAGACAGTGGCTGGGTAAAGTCTGCTTTTCAGAATTTAAAGCACATAGTTATAGACGAATTTCACGCATTTATTGGCACAGAGCGAGGCCATCACTTGTTGAGCTTACTGCACCGCTTAGAACACCTTGTAGGCCGTGTAAACTCACCAATACCCAGAACGGCTTTAAGTGCCACTTTAGGTAACTTAGAAAGTGTCCCAGCATCTTTAAGACCTAATAAATCACTGTCTTGTAAAATAATAAAGCAAACGCAGTCTTCATCATCGTTAAAAATGCAAGTGAAGGGATATATTGAGAGCGCTGTTGTGGCAGATGAGACGGTTACTGCGGAGCAAACCGTATGTAACGATTTATATGGTCTTTGCCGTGGTGGAAACCACCTAGTGTTTGCAAATAGCAGAAGTCGCACCGAAAGTATTGCGACCACTCTTGCAGAGATGTGTGAGAGCAACACTGTGCCTAACGAGTTTTTTCCACATCACGGCTCGTTAGCCAAAGAAATGCGAGAATCACTTGAGGCTCGGCTTCAGCAAGATCAAATTCCCACGACAGCAGTGTGTACTATGACTTTGGAGTTAGGCATTGATATAGGCAAGGTTAACTCTGTCGTGCAAGTTACTGCGCCGCATTCTATTGCAAGTTTACGGCAGCGCATGGGTCGTTCAGGTAGGCGTGGTGGCGCTAGTATTTTGCGAATGCTGATAACTGAGGCTGACCTTACAGAAAAATCGAGTATTGTAGATAAACTGCGGCTTGAATTGGTTCAATCGCTAGCGATGATACGGTTATTGGTTGCAAGTAAATGGTATGAACCAGCAGACACTTCGCTCTATCACTTTTCAACATTACTTCATCAAGTTTTAGCTCTCATCGCGCAATGGGGTGGTATAAGAGCAGATCAAATCTACGTATTACTTTGTAAAGACGGGCCATTCCAACAAGTTACTGTTACTCATTTTAAAGATTTGCTATCTCACATGGGTAAGGTAGATCTTATTACCCAGTTAGGAAGTGGTGAACTGGTTTTAGGTTTTATGGGTGAAAAAGTAACAAATCATTATACGTTTTATGCCGTCTTTAAAACCCCTGAAGAATTTAGAATTGTAACGGGTAGTAAAACACTAGGGACATTACCCGTAGATAGCCTTATTTTAGAGGGCCAACATATTGTATTTGCGGGTAAACGTTGGGTGGTTGAGCTAGTCGATACAGACAAAAAAGTGATTTCAGTACAGCATGCAAAAGGAGGGAAACCACCTAAATTTGGTGGTTCAGGGATGGCTGTACATGATGTAGTGAGACAAGAAATGCTTAAAATTCTGAAAGAAAGTGACTACAGAGTTCAAGTTGGTGAACAAAGAATTGAATTTGGTGATGCAGTTGCCCAAGCACTTTTTAAAGAGGGGGCAGACTTTTTTAAAACTGCAAAACTTGAAAGTACATATTTCTTACAGCATGGCAATACAGCCGTTGTTTTGCCTTGGGCCGGTGATAAAGTTGTAAATACACTTGTTGCAGTACTTATACACAAAGGGTTTGGAGCGGGTGCATTTGCAGGAATTATAGAAGTTGAGAATACCTTAATTGATCATGTTATCGGGGCTCTTAAAAGCTTTCGAGATGATAAAACCATATCAGCAATTGATTTAGCTGATGCTATTGCAGAAAAAACTATAGATAAGTTTGATGAGTATTTACCTCAAGAAATTCTTGCACAAGGGTATGCTGCAAGAACTTTTGATGTTGAGAAAGCACAGGTATTAGTTAAAGAATTACTCTAAGACAGTAGAAAGCTATTAATAGCAACCTCTTAGATTATTTGTAAAACAATGCCCCCCCTCTTCACAGAGGGAGGTTGAGTTGTCTGTTTTTATGCAGCTCTTGCAACTTCTTCAGCTCAATTAGCTTTAAAGTTGAGTTATCTGCTTTCCAGTCAGAGGATTTGATTAATCCGCTACTAATTGCATTTTTGATGATGTTGGGTGATATTTTGGCAATTTTTGCACATGTATCAATACTGATTGTTCTGGCTTTAGACGATTTCAAATGACGTTCGCCTACTTTTATCAGCTCATCACGGTTGAAGTAAATTGAATCAAGGAGGTTATTCTTACCTTGATAATAAAAAGGTAAATCTTTCAAAAATATTGCTAATAAAAGATCTGATTTTTCCATCAGGTATTGCTCGACAAACTTTGTGGCTTCCATGAAATCGACTTCATTTATGACTTCAGAGGTTGATTTAGTTACCAGCTCTTCTATTAACTGCTTGGCATCAATTAAACCATCGACTTGATATCGGTTTGTATTGCTGAATCGTAGAATATTTTTGTACCACAGAGGCTTTAAATCAGCTGCGTTGAGCCCTAGACAAGATGCGAGTATCCTTATTTCCAAAGGCTTGCTTGTGGAAGTAAGCTGGAGAGAAGGCTTTCTATTGCCGATTTGAGCGCGCTTTATCAAGTTCCAATCTCTATGTATATGACATGATAAGGAATAAAGCTCAGGATATGCCAGGTTTTTAGGATAACCAGCTGGCAGCCCTTTGCTAGATATTTTTGCTAGCCAATGCCCTAATGCTTCATTATTAGTTAACAAGTCAATTCCTGCGGTTAGGATTGTTGGTATGTCTTTATAATTAAAATAGGCTTTTCTTTTAAGCTCTGAAATTTCAAGAACATACAAACCTGCAATAATACAGTCTTCTATATTACCGGTTGTGAGCCTTTTGATCTTTTCATCTACCGAAAGCTGAAGAAGTTTTCTTCCACAATATTCATTGCTGCAATACCCTTGAAGTAAACTTGCGTTAAATTCCAATTCGTGTTCGCAGTGAGGGCATACATCAATAAGCATGACCTGGTGCTTTGCACAGTGCGTATATCTTGGGTCTTGCCAATTATCTCTATGAATAGGGTTTTCATTCAAGCATTTTAGACATGCTCTAGCGTGGAGAATTCGAGCACTGGAACACACTTTTGGAAAAGGACTTCCCTCCGTTTCTGAAAATGAAATAGGGCGTTGTATGAGTGAGCTGATATTGTTGATATCAGCTTTTTTTAGATTATTGCGTTTTGCTAAGTTAAATACTTTCTTATTAACAATGTCTTCTGGTTTCATAAAACCATTTCGCATTGCAAGACGAAGAATGTAGCCAGCCTGGCTTTCTCCAACGAAAGGCCTAACTCGAATTGGTAGCCTAGCCATGTGTGAACGTTTCCTTTAACTTGCGATCTAAATCTTCAATATTTCGTTCAGTTTGCTGTGCATTAATCATGTCAGCATTAAACGGGTTGTCTTCGCTATTTCTGATAGCAAATTTATACGCTTCTTCGAATGCTCTAATGTACTGAGCTGTATTCTTATAATCAGCGGGTAACATCTGTGCATAAAGCTTATTAAGGAGCCCATGCATGCCATTTGTTGCAATATAAATGCGGTTAAGTAAGTCTTTATGTGACTGAGCCGTTAGCCTATTAAAGCCATATTTAAGTTGGTAAAAATTAACCATGTTTATCCAAGCTTGGCACTGGCTTGGACAGGGACTAAGTTGATGTGGGGCTAGAAAACGCCGGCTTAATTGCTCTTCTTTATCTCCACCTTTGTAGGCGAGTTCGATAATTCTTTTGGCCAATGGCGTTCCCATTAAAATTACAGGAATACTAGCTTTGTCTACTAGACCTGCAAACTGCTTTGCCATTTGCTGAGCTCTGATGCCGTCGGTATCAGGTAAGCACTCTTGTACCTCATCAATAATAATAAGCTCAACACTTTGTTCATTGAGTAGATGTAACAAACGCTCAAGTGCAGTATAAGGCCTTTCTTTGCTGTTCATTACAGTGCACCCTAAAGCCATTAAAATTTGATGAAGCAAGTCAGTTGGAGTTGATGTTGCACCTAACTTAACGTAAAGCACTGGAATAATATTTTTTTCATCTAACTCAGATTGAGGGAATTGTTGGGTATACGTCTTAGCCAAATATGATTTGCCAACACCAGAAACACCCGTCAATAAGCCTGAGTAGTTTTTATTCTGATGAATCTTGCTAATGTATTCCCATGCTTCCGTTGTAGACGTATGGCAATAAAATGTGCCACTTTGCGGTACATATAACGAACTTGGTGATGTATTAAGAGTAGTGCTTACCATTTTTCATAACCTTCCTTGTTTCTGAATTGAGAATCATCCTGATTCCCTTGTGAGATATCCGTACCTTGTAACGGATCTTTGTGTTTAGATTGGCGTTCGTGGATAGAGCTGTTAGATTGCTTAATGATATCTTTAGTTGAGCATTCATCTATGAAGTTTTGCTCCATATTTTGCGTTTGCTTGCCATTACGTATTTTTCGACGTTTGCGTTTTATAAGCTCAGCTTCGCCAAAATATATTGAGCGACGAATAGGTGTACTGTGATTCATGTTGGCGACCTCAAATGAAATTGGCACCTGTTCATCAACCAAATCGATGTTGTAAGAAATGATTTTTGTAACATGAGTGTCGCCAGGTAATGTGACCGCAAGGGTTACAGCCCTGCAATCTTGTGTATCATGCAATACCGATACTTTAGGGTTTTTCCCTGAGCCTTTGCCAGTTTTAAGCTGCCAATATAGGTTTTGAACCTCTTCACCAAAAAAGTCCTGTTTGTTAAATCTGAATTTACCAGTCTCGTTTAAAGTTGTCTCTCCCAGAAAAACATGGAAACTGGTTTTTAGATGTTCATAGTGGCACGGAATCAATGGGTACTCTAGGCAAGAGGCGCTCCATACTTCCTGGGGAGTTTTGCCACTGAGTTCATTGTGTGGCTGACTTACAAAATGCACTAAAAAGTCGTGAAGGTTCTGAACGAAACTATCTACAGTCATGGAGGCAGCTTGTTTGAGCGTTTCATCTGTAGGGTTCATGTTAGTGCTTTTCCCTTCATAACGCTTACCTTTGTATCCAGGCACGCCATGTACGATTTTATTGCCAACTTTAAGCTCAGCGCTTTCTAAAAACTCACTTCGGATCGTTTTATTAAATGATTCTACAAAAGGTTTTCTGTAGGGCTGATTGCTTGGTGCGTAAATCAGTTCACACTTCAATGATTCAGCTGTTTTCGCAAATGTTTCATTATTGAACCCCGGACCATTATCGCAAACTATCCTGATAGGTATGCCAAATGCGTCGAGTTGTTCACTCGCGGGTATAACAATATTGCGAAGTAGGTTAACGCCACCGATAGCCTTTTCGGCTTCACCAAGCTCCACAGTGACTGCAATCGGATAACGGGAGTAACAATCAATGGCAGTATATAAAGCGACTTTTCCAGTAACTTTTCCAGTAGTATCGTCAATTAGGCGAAGATTAAGCGCTAATCTATCTGCTTCTATACGCATTAGTACTCGATCTGTTTTGATGCGAGCTTTGTATGTTCTCATTAGCTTATTTACTTCAGCACTGTTGCCTGAAGCTAAGGCACGATCTAGGTCATTGAAACTGTGATGATGCTTTCTAAATTTTTCTCTACTTACAATGGTAATGGTGGGGTCATTCATCTCGTTGACCCATTTTTCATACTTTGCATGTCCTACAGCAATACTGGGAGTTATTTTTCCCATCATGAACCTTTCGTAACCCATCCACATGATTTGTTCAGAGCGAGGGTCTGTTGTATTTCTCTTAGACTTACGTTTTGGGAGAGAGTCAATATAACTAAACCCAGTGTCCTTAAACTTCTTCCACCACCTTGATAAGCTTGATCGGCTTGGGTGCTTTACCTTAACAACTGTCCCTGGTTTGTTATTTATTGTTTGCTGCTCTTCCACTTCAGCTATAACCCGTTTATAAATTGATAACGTGGTCATATGTGCGTGTTCTTCTTCAAAAACCTTCTTCATTACAGAAAGATAAGGTGCTTGCTTTTCTATCATGAGTTTTTGGAGTGGATCTAAGACTGAATGAGGTGAATTAGGGGTAATTGGTATCAAGTAAGTTTTTAAGGCAAATGCAAACTCATTACGAGTAAAAGTTTGCAGCTCTTTGGTTTTAATATCTCTAATAACTACGTTTAATTGATCGCATAGCAAGATATCGAATTTGCGAGCTTGATCGTCGAATAATTGAGAATAAGGAAATATATTCATCGAGCTTAACTTCTCAATTGAGTGCTATCAGAAAGCTTTACAGTATTGTCGAACACTATGTGTGAGTGAGCGAGTAGAGCAAAAGGGACAAATGGACTAATGCCAATAGATTCAGCTTGTTTCCTCAAATCACCAAAAGTAGCTGGGAATGAGTTACCTATAAGTAATAATTTGTGAACTTCGTTTGTCTCTGTTCTTAGGTAAGGGTAAAGTGTTTTAAAGTTGCCAATAGTAATTGGGTTTAAATCCTTTTCAGTGACAATACGAACAGGACGCCCAGTTAAGCGCTCAATGTACTGCGCCTTTTCAGTAAACTTGTTTATAAAAGTTTTAGAATGCACGTACTTGTATGGATGCGGGTCAAAGTAAATACTAGAACCATTTTGAAGCTCAACTAATACATCTGGCGTGTAGCGACCTGCTGGTGTATCCGCACTCTCTGGTTGGGTTGTATAAGCAGACACTCGCACGTCAAATTCAAGCCAATACAAAAAATCTAGCTCTAATGTTGATTCAACCCATACATGGCAATTGTTCTTTAAACTGTAAAAGTAGTCTACGGGCCTATCTCGCCTGATCCTACGAAGTGTTCGCTGTTGCATAAAATTCTCCAAACATCCTGTTTATAGCAGCGTCATTCCTTGTGATTGATGAGCAAGTCATCATTTGAAGATGCATACTTGAGACTAGCTAAGTTAACCTATTTAATTTCCGTATTGCACTCAGCCTTCATTAACGATCATAGCAGATAATTTCCAGATGGATTTCGTTGGTATGAAATAAAATCAAATAAAACAATGCTTTAAATAATATAACCAAGCAGTAAACAAAGATGAATAAGCACTTTCTTTGATAAATCAGCTAACTAGTCTAAATAGTGAGAAATTTTTGGTGTTGATAATCTTTTTGAAAAACTTGTTGTATTCGAATATTGGTATCTAGAGTATTAACATTTCCATTATTAGCGCCTTTGCGGAGCTCTACTATGAATGATGAAGAGACGGTCACGATAATTTTATGTAATTAGTTTTATTCTGCAAAGCCGGCTATCGTCTAACTCGTATTTGCCCCATTGTTAGTTTCGCTCAACGATAGCACAGGGTTTAGCTGATGAAGCTTTCCCTAATAAAACTCATATCTAATATCAGCGCTAGCCATAACTTTGTTTATTGATACGAATGGCTTTGTGTTGCTATTGGTCAATAGCATAACTGACCTTAGCCTTCGTTCATTTGGTTTTTCAGGGAGTGCCAAGATGAAATTTACTCCAGTGCTTATTGGAACTATAAGAGGCCTCGGTAAAAATGGTGTTAAGATAGCCAGCATGGTTCTCATTGATTTCTTTTCGATGTTTTTTAATGCAATGAATACAGTTAATAATTTTCTTTCATGATGTTAAGTGCTAGGTATGTAATAGTGAAAATTGACAAAACTATAAATGTCAGTCTTGTCAATTTGATTGATGTGGCTACCCATGAGGATATTACTTTCCTATTATGCCTAATAACGAATCTCTACAGGGGATGCCAAAATCAATGTTCTACTGTAGGGTAGAACTGTAAAGTGATGTTTTATGATTGACTTTAAGTTAAGAAAACAAATGTTAAAGTGCGGCCCATAAAAAGTTGAAATAATGTATAGCAACTTTTTATCAGGTATCACAAGCCTCCACTTGTGATATATGAGCCCCTCAAACGATTAAACCAATTGCGAATCAACGTAAGTTAAAAACGATGGGGCGCCTGTGCTGTAATTTGAATGAAACAATGACCTTTGCTGTAAGTACCGGGGATTGTTGAACACTACAAGTAGACTTGCATTGGCAAAGCTTTCGAAACGGCAAAAGTCACTAACTAAGCATTGTTGACTTATGACTAATTACTTGAGTTTATAAAAGCCATTAACTATTTATCAATGAAGCCTATTACGCGCTGCTTGACTCTGGTGAGCTTGGTAAAATTAAGCAAACTACTACTAATTAGATTATTGAAAAAGATTATCATTTTAGACATAGTGTTGCGTTAATAATCCCAGGCTACATTACTGAACTTTTATTCGATTAATGTGAGTCATGGCATGCTTTAATTGTGCTCTTGTAGAATCTAGAGTGACCTTTGCATGCGGTCTTATATGGGTTAATCTGTTTATATAAAGTGAAATAGAAAGATGGATCTAAAATACAAAGGCACGTTTGTTGCCATAGAGGCATGGACTAAAAGCCATAAGAATGAAGATGAGATAGTCGGTGATATTCATTTTCCAGATGACGATATGATATATAGCGGAATGCTGGATTCATCATTGTTAAACAAGTGGAAGGTTTTTGAACTTGAAGCTGAAGCAGAAATACCAGTGTCTCTGGTAAGAGTGCAAAAAAGCGATGACTATGAATACGATTTTGAAGTTGAGACAGTAGACTTTGA
Organism: Pseudoalteromonas sp. EB27; assembly: GCF_001974875.1. Classification (GTDB taxonomy): domain Bacteria; phylum Pseudomonadota; class Gammaproteobacteria; order Enterobacterales; family Alteromonadaceae; genus Pseudoalteromonas. Next base: position 7,168 of record NZ_MTQD01000001.1, on the reverse strand, counting down.
AGTTGAAAACAAGTTTTCAACGACAGTTACTAACCTTGTCGCTGACACAAAGAATGATAATAAAGTAAAAGGTAGGGTAACTATTTCTCAAGATAGCAAGCCTGGAATTAGGTGCTATATCAATATAGATCTAGGGACAAATACATTTACTCTCCCATCCCAAAAGTCCGCTTCGGATGGCGTTCATGCTGTTGTTAAATACAATTCAAAGAGTGAGTGGCCGTTTAGTGCCATCCAATTAGTGGGTGGATGTGTAGGCAATTTAATTGAATGTCCACAGTTAACCTTTCCAAAGACAACGCATGTGCCAGATGAAGGTTTTGATGAAGTCACTTTTCAATTTGGAACATTGAGCATTTGCACACCACTTAGTGGCCAATTGTGGCACAAATTCAAAGACTCATTAGATTATTATCGGTTGCGTTTGAATATCCCCCAACACAATGAGTTCACTTTCCCGGTTGTTTACAAGTTATGGAAAAACGAGCAGAACCGTATTGATTTAAATAAGGCACATATTCGTAGAATCTTTTCAAAACAAACATGTGTTGCTATAGAAGCCGACATCGAAGCAAAGGCTCCTTCTACATGGTTTCGCCCTGAGGGCGTTAGATATGACGTAAGTATTCAGCACAATGAAATGATGCTTCATGGTTTTAGAGATATAGAGATCAATACATCTGTTCAGTTTCAGCTCGAAGACGTTTGGGAAAAGCAACAAAGAGAAACGGACGAAGGAACAGAGATATTTTATAACTACAATAACCGCTGGCGTATTAAGCATATACAGCCCAATGAACAGCGAGTCTTGGCACTTGATGGAAAGGAGTTCAATGGTGAAGTGTTATTCGATTGGTCGTCTATTGGTGCCGAACATGATCTAGATGATGACCATTTGTGCCGTTTAGTCCCATCTACGCAGTCTCAGTGTTGGGTGACTGTAGAGGCTAAAGGAGTCGGAAAGGTCGCCATTCAAGTCAACCCTTCAATGCTAAAGTCACACTCATTCATACCTTCAGGCAGCCAAGTAGAAATTGAGTTACGTGTCGCACAACGTTGCGGTTTTGAAGATATCAATGAAGAAGGTGTTTTCGAAATATGGTGTGCAAGTATTTGTGTCGATATTGAAAAAAGAACGCCTTCAACCTCGAGGACTCGCCGTTTGAAAATTGAGAGTGTTGAAGAATCAATGAGCAAGAATAACAATGAGATGTTGAAAATAATTTTTTCTGATCCCACATCTAAATCTATAACAGTAAAAGAGTTTTCTCGTCCCTTGTCTTATTTGGAAGCAATGAATCTTATCGATGTAACTGATAAATATTGTCATGTTACTGCCTTCCAAATTAATGACACTTTGCATGTGAAACGTATCGATTTAATAGAGATGTAAATATATGAAAAAAGCTCTAGCCCTGCATTATAACTTATTACAAGGTCATCCATTTGGTCAGCTCAGTAAGCCATTATTGAGTAATAAGGATACTTTAATCGCAGCTCATGGCGACATCAAACCCAATGCTTTTGGTGCACTTTCAAAATTAAGCTGCCTTTACCCTTATAAGGGGTTTGAAACAGACAATAAAGACTTATTGAAAACGTTAAATGACGTCAAGGCCTCTAAATCTAAAGAAAGTGATGGCGCTGGTGGTGATAATCAAAGTTCAGACAAAAAACTACCCACTTTCAGCGGTAATAGATATGTTTTAGCAATTGACGTCAATCCTGCATATGGGCGAAAAACGATCACGGTAATGACTATTCCTGTGAGAATAAAAAACCTTAGTGGGAACTATAATCGTTTTGTATTTTATCCAGATACATCTTCATTTCCGATAATCAATCCAGAACTTTTGGAGGTAGAAGGAAATGTACCGCCACATTGTATCGGGAAAATGGAAAACTTTGATAAATTTGATTATTCAGTATTCAAAGAACCGACAGAAGACTTGCATGAGCTGTTTACAGTTTCTGAAGCAATGTTTGACAAAATCTGTGATACAACACTTGGTTCCATGGAACACCATGAATCATTCAGTCTTGATAACCCAGATGTCACAGTGACGTTGCGTCGTGTGATGGCTGATAATTCCGCGAATCAACACATCATTAACCTCTATCGTGATCTCTTTACTGTCAGTGACGATTCATTGAAAGGAACATCTGTATGTAAAACAGATTCTGCTTATAAAGAGAATGGCAACGTAAAAAAACTAAATGATGATTACCTTATCCGTTTGCTCCAATCTCGTGAAAAGCCATTTCTGGCTCATATGGACGAATGCACCGGTACTGATACAGGCGATTATAGACACAGGGAGCTGTTTGCTCTAGATAACACACAACGTGGAGCAGCTAGTGTTGCAACGTTCATGCGTGAAGGTGATGTTTTGGCGGTAAATGGACCACCAGGGTCTGGTAAAACAGCGATGCTCAAAGCCATCATTAGTCATCAATATGTAGAAGCTGCTTTGGCTAAAGGTGATTGCCCGATCGTTATTGGTGTCGGTGGAACAAATCAGTCTGTTACTAACATTGTTAATGCATTTCCTAACGTGTTGTATCAAGGGGACAGTAAAACACTGTTGCACATGAGACGATGGATTGATGGGCCTACTAATTACGGTACATACTTTCCATCAACTAGTATCAAAAATAATATGTCTCCTGAACTGCTCAAATCAGCGGTGTTAGGGGAGATAGATAAATCAAATAAAGGCGGGGTGGTACGTTGGAGTGGAGAGCTCGCCAATTTAAATAACCCTTCAAAGTTAGATCAACTCATCGGTCAATTTACGAACTACTGTGAACAACATTACGCTACAACATTTAGTGATTTAGAAAGCTGCGTTGCACAATTGCATCATACACTCACAGCTTACTCTAAAGCGATTAATACCTTGTATTATCAGCTTGTTGAAGAGTTTGACAAAGGTTTTGAGACACACCCTAATATTCACAAATCATTTTCAAAACTTTTTGACGAAAAACACAGTAATAGTCAGGGGGCGGCCCAAATTGAAACCATGTACGATTTACTGCATGGTGATGATTCGAAAAAAATTCAAATTATTTCAGACGTATGTCGAGAGTACCTGCGAGATAATGACTTGGAAGGTAACAATCCGGCTATATTAGAGAACTTTGGCGTTCTTTCCGGTATGGCAAAAGTCATTCTTGCTGATCGCGCGGTAGACCTTCTAATACGTTCAGAGCTGTTCCATTACGCAGCCCGTTATTGGGAAGGGCGCTATCTGCTTTCTTGTTCGGAACATTTCTTAATCTACGCATCTCCGTCTAACCTTGAAACTGCGCTTCGAAGAATGTGCATGATTACGCCAATACTGGTCTCAACTGTACAATCTGCGCCCAAAATTTTTGCTTATCAGAAGCCTTCAGGGATATCTGAGCAGCCATATTTATACGGGAAAGCAGACTTATTGATTATTGATGAAGCTGGGCAGGCAGATATAAGGAGTACGTTACCATTACTTGCGTTGGCAAAGAAAACCATCGCAGTCGGGGATATAGCTCAAATTCCTCCGGTAATACAAGACGTTACTCCGATACAAGAACAAGGGTTGTTTCAGATATTGGGTATGGGAGTGAACGAAGCTCATACAAAGCGTTGTTTTGTCCATGCATTTAAAAACCAGCTACTGCCTAGTATCAGCGGTAGCATTTTGCATGTGCTTCGACAGATCTCATGTTTTAACCACCAAGGGCAAGGCATGTCACTGCGTGGTCATTATCGATGCCAAGAAGTCTTGAGTCAGTTTTGTAATGAATTGGTCTATGACAATAGTATTTTTATTATCCCACCTCTTTTTAAAGAGAGGGGACCATTTCGACCACTTACTTGGGTTTCATCAGCATCGGAAACTCAAAAGGTAGGTACATCGCATAAGAATGAAAAAGAAGCTCGGACAATTGTAGAGTGGCTTATTGACCAATGGCCAAGGATTCATGACCACTATAATAAGCCAGGCAAGCCTGAAAAGCGTTTACCTGACCTAGTGGGTATTATCAGTCCATACAAAAAACAAAGCTTAGTTTTTATTGGTCACGACGAGGATGATAGTGGGAGTAAAGGTAAAACGCAGGGCATGTTACATAACCTTCTAATTGAAAAGTTTAAAGGTACTGAATATGAAATCACGGTTGATGATGTAGATAAAATGAAGATCGGTACCGTCAATGCACTGCAAGGTGCTGAAAAGCCAATTATTTTATTTAGCGGAACTAAAAGTATTAAGTTTGGCGGAGATGTTCATTACCGTGCTGCTGCATATATCTTAAACGTTGCGGTTTCCCGTGCGAAAGAATGCTTTGTGGCATTTATTTGCGAAAAGACATTTGGGATCCCCACGGTAAAAGAAGGGTTAATACTGCCCACCGACCCAAAATCTGATTCAGTAAGGTATTTAGGTTACTACATCGGCAAACGTGGAGAGCGATTGTTCCCAAGAAGCGTTGTTATCATTGAATCCGACAACAAGATAAAGAAGCTCGAAGCATTGCTTGGTAAGCGCTACATAGTGGTTAGCACTAAAGGAAAAGTATTAGGTTTACCCTTTAGTGATGAAGAGGCTTTACTGGTAAAGAACGGATTACACCCTAAATACCAGTACAACGTCAAAAAAAACCCAAAGAAAAAAAGTAATGACAAAGGTAACGCAGCTCGTAAAGCGGTTAGCGATATTTTACAGCTCTGTGGTGGTGCAGATATTGATGAAATTATTTTGGCAACGGATGATGACAATGTTGGTGAACACATCGCATGGCATTTACAAGAACTATTTAGGCAGCACCAACCAGGCTCTCTTGAAAAGCTTCAGCGCGTTAGGCTTCGTGGTCTATCACCTAAAGCTGTTAAAGAGGCATTCGATGTAGATAATCGAGAGTCATTAGATATTGCGCGAGCTTCTGCTGAGATGGTCAGAGAGTCACTGGATTTAATTCTAGGGAGAAAATTAAGTGCAATTGCGAAAATGTGTCCCCCGGTTGGTCAAGGAGAAAGTGTTCGATTAGCTTTAGAGAAACGACTAATTCACGAAGTTGATGAATCTCAAGTCAAGGGGATGGGGCGAGTGAAGGCTGCTATTTTATCTCTCGCTTATGGTCATCTTAAAGAACAACTAGCATCAATTACTCACCCCACGGAAGCGCCAGTAACTGTGATCGTAAACGGGAAGAAACTTCGAGGAAGGTTGATTCAGCAGAGACCAATGAGTGAGACCCAAGAGGTAGGTAAGTCCATAGAATATATTCGAAGTAAAGCGCCATTCGAGTCTGAAGGTTCAGGCTGGACCGTAGTCGAATCTGAATTTGAGGAAAGGACGGTAAGCCCGCCGGATGCATCAACACTTAACGTGATGCGTCAGAATGCCATTGAACAACAAGTCAAACCCGTTGAGAGCTATAAAGCATTAACCGGGCTCTATGAGGGAAATGATTTATGATCCAGTCAAATAGTGCGCATGAACCAATCGAAATTATTGTAGATGAAAATGAGTTAGCTGAAACATATAAATTACTTGCGCAAAAACATAAATCTAGTTCAAACGACTCATATCTACATATGAGTAAAACACTTAATACTCTTGAAGCTTTTGAGAAAGCTAACAACACAGGTGATTGTGAATATCAGACTGCTCGTGTGGTCTTACAGTCAAATAAAAGCGGTTCTGTTGTAGTTGAGCTTGAAACTCATGTTTTGGTAGAGCCAGGTTGGACTGAACATTTGTCCATTGACATAGAGAACGCAGTTGACGTCGGAATTACCAAGGCTGATCTTGCGGCATTTAAGCAAGGAAACTTTAGTGTTGAGATCTCCAAGCCACAAGCAATATCGAATCTGACAGTTGAAGACTTATTGTCATTAATGGACAAGTACATGATTGGTCGTCCATCGACTTATGCCGATGTTATTTGCGATCTTACAGAAGAGAGTAATTTGTTAAATATTGATGGCGATAACGTTAGATTAACGACTTTAGGACTGTCGATAGCTGAACATCTTGCCAGTGAGACGTTAGACGAGTTTTCACCGACTTTCAGTTTAATACTTGGTCAAGATTTAGAAAAAATCGAACAAGGAAAAATGTCGCCGCTGGATGTCCTGATAAAGTACCTTCCTCTTGTAGCGGATGAAAATGAGAGCGATGACTTCAGAGAGAACGCGTGGCATACCTTGTCTGATATTAGTATTGAAGTGTATTAGGGGATAGTTTGTGAGTAAGATCAGCTACCCACGTACGCAAACAAAAAGTGCAAATCAGAGTAAGTGTCGTGAGTTGATTAAACGTATCGAGTCTTTGCTTTCAAAAGGTCATTTAACCGAAGCAGAGATCGAAGAGTTAATTGCCCTAATTGGTCACATCAATTGGGCCTATGGTGCTCGAAGCTACAGACTTAAAGCTCTTAGGCGGATACACGATTTACGTCAAAGGGTATTACGCGAGCAAGAGGAACGATTTAAACAAGAACTAGATGCCTATTACCAAAAACAAGCTGAGTTAGAAGAGCAACGAAAAGCAGCTATCGAGGCTGGAAACGAAGTTAATATGTTAGCTGCACAGTTAACATCGCTGCTGCACAGTATCGCCCTACATAATGATTTCATTAATGACACGAATGAACTGAAGCTAGAAATCCAAACTGCAACATTGCTGTTGACGTCTAGTCACGACGTGCGTTCGATTGCGGATAAACTAAATCAGCCGCTTGAAGATGACTCTTCTTTTAAGCCCTACAATTTTAAAGAGTTAGTTGATACTAATGGTTCTAAATACTATCACGACCAGTACGGTGAGATATTACGTGAGACCGACTTGGAACAAGTTGATATAACACAGCACGAAGAACGTGCTAAAAATATCAACAGGGATAAGTTAATTTCGGAAGCTGAACGGTCACAGTTAGAAAGTGAAGTGGATAACCTCAACACTTTATCTATCGACGCACGGAAAGCAATTTTTGATGGGTGGATGAAAGGTGGAATTACTCATCTTGATAACGAGTTTGAAGAACTAAAAGATACTAACAACACGCCCTGAGGTGGACGACTAGTAAAATTTAGCTATTAACTGCAAATTTTAAAAGTGGTGAGCCTCTGCGTTTTAAGGCCGCTAAATACGTCGATTCATCGTAGGGTGTATTCGTTTTC
>NZ_MTQD01000019.1 GCF_001974875.1 Pseudoalteromonas sp. EB27 | reverse complement strand
AAGTCTCTGAAGGGCCGTTGAAGACTACAACGTTGATAGGCAAGATGTGGAAGTGGTGTGAGCCATTAAGCTAACTTGTACTAATTACCCGTGAGGCTTAACCATACAACGCCAAACGCGTTTTATGTGATAGTGAAACAAGCGAAGAAGTTAATATAACTAAAGTAGATATTACTGAAAGACTTAAAAAATATTATCAGATATTTTCCAAATTCAGTTAGTGCGTAGCGATACGGATTAACGCCCAAATTTGCTTGGTGACAATAGCGTTTTGGACCCACCTGATTCCATGCCGAACTCAGTAGTGAAACGAAACAGCGCCGATGATAGTGTAGCATTTGCTATGTGAAAGTAGGACATTACCAGGCTTCAAATTGTAGAAAGCCCGATTCGAAAGAGTCGGGCTTTTTTACGTCTGTAGAAAAGTGAAATACGCGCAATTAATACACACTCACACCAACACTCATTACTTAGGTCGGGCGAGCGCAGCGACTCCCGACGCTAGAATCACCATAAGTGCGCACTTAAAACACTTAAACTTCAATTCTAACCTCTCGATATAGCTTCATATTTTCACTAAATTATACTCAGATTTCAGCGCTTCTCGTTTCTTCTCATTTTGTTGCAATTTCATTCTTGGTTTAATAAGTGACCTGTGTAAAACTAGCTAAGTTAATTTAGTAAATCAGGTGACATGAATGTCGAATATTAAAGCTTGGAAACTTATGAGCCTGTTTTGTTTGTTCGCAGTGCTTATGGGTTGTCAATCTAAAGAAGAGCAGCTGCAACAAACAATTCAAGAGTCTATTAAAAAGGTAGATACGGAGCTGTCTCAGCTTGGTACTGCACTCGATAATGGAAGCGTACGCAATGCTGTATTACTTAAAGAATATGGCGAGCTTCTTAAAAAACAACAACCAGAACTTACAAAGGTTGTTGATGTAATTACCCTTGATGCAACGCGCCAAGGCGCACTTTATAGTGGTTTAACACAGCGACTTAAAGATGTGAAAGGTACTTATTTAATTCCCCCTTATGAAGATACGCTACATAGTATTGATTTGTTGCGTGAAGCAGCCAAACCAACGCTATTCTCTGATGCGTTAACCGATCCTATCAATATGCTAGCTGATATGTCTAAAGGTGCTTTAGCACGTGTAGGTGCAATTAGTAAGCAAGCTGAAGGTGAGGGTGTTGGTAACCAAATGGTTGGTAATCCTAACTATGGTAATTGGCAATCAAATAGTAATGGTATTAGCTTTTGGCAATGGTACGGAATGTACCGTATTTTAGGCGATGTATTTGATCGTGTTGAATACGGAAGCTGGAGCAAACGCCGAAAGTATAGTTATTACAATGACTATGGCCGTTCACGTTATTCAAGCCCTAAACAAATTAAAACCCAAAGCGCTTTAGAAACACGTACGCGTCAAACATACCAACGCCAAGGTAAACAGTTTACAAGCCCTTATGCGAGTAAGAAAACAGGTGCATCAGGTTTAAGCCGCAGCAGTTATACGCCACCAAAAAGCCGCAGTAGTTATTCTCGTTCGAGCAGTTATAGCAATAGCTCTGGATCGGTGCGTGATAGTGGTAGCAGAACCTCTCGTGGCGTGAGCCGTGGTAAGTAAAAGAATAAAGTTGGAGTTAGAATAATATGTATGAATTTAATGGAATAACTATGTGGTCGCTGCAAGCGCTGGCGATTGATTTTGCAATTATTGTTTTATTATTTGTAAGCCTTAAATATATAAAAGGCTGGGTTTCAAACTTACATGCAAATGATGAAATAACAGAGCGTGATAACTTTGCCTTTGGTATTAGCTTTGCCGCTGGCTTGGTGGCGCTGGCGATTGTATTAACGGGTGTAAGTAGCGGAGCTTTTGCTGCAACACTGCAACAAGAAGCACTGCAAATGTTAGCTTATGGCGCATTAGCAATTGTACTTATTAAGTTGGGTCACTTTTTTCAAGATAAAGTAGCACTTCGTAAGGTAAGTCTGCACGACGAAATCGTTAAAGGTAACGTTACAGCTTCAATAATTGATTTTGGCCATGTTGTCAGTGTTGCTATCGTTATTCGCTCAGCTCTATTATGGGTGGCTACTGATGGCTGGCATGGTCTTCCAATTGTAATTGCCGCCTTTATTATAGGTAGCGTTGTATTACTACTTGTTAGCCAGTACCGAGTGCAGTTATTTAAGCGTACAAATAAAAGTGGCGACTGCCTACAACAAGCAATTGTTGATGGTAACTTAGCTGTGGGTATTCGTTACGCTGGATTTTTAGTCGGTAGTGCATTAGCTATTACAGCCGCAACGGGTGTTGCACCTTACGCTGCTGATAATATTAATGCGAGTTTACTATACTGGGCTATTAGCGCTGTTGTGAGCCTTGTTGCATTTATTATTTTGCACTTAGTGACAATTAAAATAATTTTATCTGGTTGCGATATTTCCGATGAAGTTAATCGTCAAAAAAATGTAGGTGTAGCTACTATTTCTGCAGCAGTATCATTTGCTGTAGGTATCACTATGGCAACATTACTAGGCGCATAATCAGTGTCATCAACCACAACTAGCCCAAGTAAGTCTCGCTTACTTGGGCACGATATATTACTTATTACTGTTATGGCCGTGCTTGCTGGGTGCGGCCTTATTTATGAATACTTACTGTCTCATTATGCTGGCCGTGTACTTGGCTCAGTAGAGAGCGCTATTTACGCCATGATCGGTACTATGATTGTAGCAATGGGCTTAGGCGCTTTTTTAGCACGTTGGTTTAAAGATGCATTTACCGCTTTTGCTTGGCTAGAAAGCATTATTGCTTTAATTGGCATGGGCTGCATTTTAGCGATAGCGGGTGTAATAGCAGTTAGTTATTCTCTTCCTCATTTATTTTCGAGCATTTTTAATTTACCCCCTGATGTTGTACTTAATGGTTACGTATTTCAAAAGCTACAAGAGTGGTCACGTTTTCTACCTTATGTTTTTGGTTTAATACTGGGCTTATTTATTGGTATGGAAATACCGCTTATAGCGCGTATTCGTCAGCACGTTTATGGGCGTTTTTTAGAAAACAACGCAGGGACTATCTATGGTGCCGATTATATTGGTGCTGGTATCGGTGCAGCTATTTGGGTAAGTATCATGCTCTCAATGCCTATAATGCAAGCTGCAGCGTGGACGGCGTTATTTAATATTATCGCAGGGCTCGCATTTTTATGGCGTTATCATACCCATGTGCGCTTTGCTAAGGCACTTTTAGTTTGCCATATAGTGCTGTTGGCATTATTTGGCTTTATTTTAGTATTTGGTAGTAGTTGGATGAACAATCTAAGTAATGTTTTATACAAAGATAAAGTAATTTACTCACAAGCCACTAAATACCAACACGTAGTATTAACTGAGCGCTTAAGCAAAAACCAACCTCAGCCAATTACCGATTTATATTTAAATGGGCGTTTACAGTTCTCAAGTATTGATGAGCAAATATATCATTCAATGCTGGTTTACCCTGCAATGCTTGCCTCTAACAGACACGACCGTGTATTAATAATTGGTGGTGGTGACGGGCTTGCACTTAGAGATGTTTTAAAATGGCCTGTGAGTGAAGTAACGCTAATAGATTTAGACGCGCAACTACTCAATTTATTCGGTCATAAAGATGGTGGCTTTACGCCGCCAGAGCACATCAATAAGCGATTACTACAGTTAAACAATAAATCGATGCATGACTCGCGAGCCAATATAATTGTGGGTGATGCATTTTTAGAAGTAGAAAGGCTACTTGACCAATCTAAGCAGTTCGACACTATTTTAATTGATTTACCTGACCCCAACCATCCTGATCTAAATAAAATGTACAGTGACTACTTTTATAATCATGTGCGGCAGCTATTAGCACCCGATGGCGCAATGGCGGTTCAATCAACCTCACCTTATCACGCTAAAAAAGCGTTTTTAAGTATAGGCAAAACGGTTAAAGCTGCAGGGTTTGGGTATGTTGAGCAATATCAGCAAAACATACCTTCGTTTGGGCAGTGGGGCTGGACTATAGCCACTAAAATGGGGCAGTCGGCCAGTGGTCGAATTAATGATGCGACGGCTATGCCTGTGCCATCAAGGTGGATTAGTAAAGAATATTTATTGGCAAGTTTTGTATTTCCTAACCACTACTTTGAGAAGGTTAAAAGTATTGAGGTCAATAGGTTAGGGTCTGGTCAGTTGTATGATTACTACCGAACTGCATGGCAAATAGAAAGCGAATTATATAAAAACTAATAAAACATGGTTGACATAATATGTCGGCCATGAGAATCTTAACTCAGACATAATATGTCAAACGACAAAAGGCAGAGACATGGAATTAAATGAACTTTCAATAAAATTAGCTTCTTTTGAAACTGAAGGCGCTAACTTTGAGTCTTTCTTGATTGCCAACCCTGGCGAGCAAGATGTTTTACAAGTCATTGTTGATGGAAATGATGAACTTCCAATTTTTGTTACACAAACACAAGAGCAGCTTTTATGTATTAGCTACTTGTTTGACGAAGATGAAGTTAAGAGTGAATTACGCAACGAGTTAAACGAAACATTACTACGTTTAAACGTGCCAATTCCACTGAGTGCATTTGCTAAAATCGATAACAAATACGCGATTTTTGGTGCACTGTCGGTAAATTCATCATTAGATGACGTTACCCACGAACTAGTGACATTAGCCGATAACGCTATCGATGCACTAGAAGCCGTGACCTTGTATTTAAACGATTAATAGCTAGTTAGTGGAGTTAAGATTATGAGTATTTTAAAAAAATTATTTACAGCAGTACGTGGCGGCGCTCGTGAAGCAGGCGAAGCAATTGTAGACAAAAATGGCATCCGTATTTTTGAGCAAGAAATTGCAGATGCGCAAAATGCACTTCACCGTGCTAAAAAAAGCCTTACTGAAGTAATGGCTAAAGAAATGCAAACTAAGCGTAAAATTAGCGCTGTAGATGCATCAATCGCTGAACATGAAGCGTATGCAGGCCAAGCTCTTGAAAAGGGCAATGAAGCATTAGCATTAGAAATTGCAGAAAAAATTGGTGACTTTGAAGCTGAAAAAGCTGAAAACGAGCAAGTATTATCTGGTTTTAGCAATCACATTGTTGCGCTTAAGCAGCAAGTTAAAGATGCTGAAAAATCGATCAAAGAGAATCAGCGTCAACTTACAATGGTTAAAACCACTGAAAGCGTACAGCAAGCAACAATGGCTGTTAACAGCACACTTAATACAAACAGCTCGTCTATGACATCGGCTCGTCAATCGCTTGAACGCATTAAACAGCGTCAACAAGATCGAAGTGACCAGCTTGGTGCTGCAAAGCAACTTGAGTCAGACGTAAATGGCGATGACTTAAAAGCAAAAATGGCTGAAGCAGGCATTGGCGACACAAGTCCAAAAAGCGCTGATATTTTAGCTCGTATCAAAGCGAAGCAAAATAGCTAACCATTACGTTTATACTTTAAAAAGGTAACCGAGTTTTTCTCAGTTACCTTTTTTGCTTAGAAGGCAGCCTTCCTATGTTTAATTTTTTCAAATCTAAAAAAGAGCCAGAACGTCAGCTTAATCATCCGAGCGAACTTAAAAAAGGCGACATGTTTAGCGTTATTGACTCATTTGCCTATCCTGCATGGTTAAAAGGTGAAACGTTACGTGTTACTGATATTCAGACTTACCAATATCAGCATAGTAGCGATACTGAATTTGTACTTGAGACAAATAGCGGCCAAGTTGTATTTTTACAAATTGAGCAAGATGACGGCGAAGAGTGGGCTAACTTTTCTATTAAAATTCAGCGAAACGAAGTTGAAGAAATATTTAGCCTTGATGAGTTTGCGCGTATTTTTGATGAAGAGTCGTTAACCCACATTACAGTGCAAAATACACCAGAGCGCTTTATGCAGTTTTTAGCTAAAAGCTATCAACAAAGCGAGTCGCCTTATGTGTGTTATTTCCATAATAAAGACTACCGCAACCAAACTTTGCCTCGTTATGAGCAAGAAGGTGGTGAGCCATGTGAAATGATTTGCTTAGCGTCAGATAACGAAGGTTTTGGTTTAAATATCGAAATTTGGGATGGTGGTGAAACCGAAGTATCGCTAACGCTAACGCGTCCAATGTCAGACATTGCAGACTTGTTTCCCGGAGATGCTAAGTGAGTGATGCTAAAGATAAGTGGTTACGTCAGGAACAAGCTGTACGTGCCACGCAAATGGCATTTGATCTGAGCAGCGAAGTTCAAAAGCTGATAAAAAAACAAGCGATCGATCAAGAGTTAACTCCATCAGATATGATCCGAAAAATACTTGGCTTAGACGTAAAGTCTAAAAAAACGCGTCAACGTTTATCGTTTAATTTAAATGATGATGAAATAGCGCAACTAGCCAGTCGCTTTGATGTACAAAGTGATGACAAGCGAGCCGTAAAGCAACAAGTAGCTGATTTATTAATAGCTCACACTAAAAATAAAAAGTGAAATAATTTAATTAGGTTTTTATGAATATTATTTTAATTGCTTACTTAATTATTTTTGCGTTGTTTGGTACTGCGGCGAGTTATTTTGTTCGCTTTATTTATGCATATTGGGTGCTTAAAACAATGCCCATGAAATACATTATTAAAGCGGGTATTTGCGTGGTATTGGTGGTAGTAATTTCAGCGTTAATTCCATATTTAAGTTAACGCTGAAGTTAAGGTGGCCGTTTTTATTTTATATCAAACGACTGACACTGCTGATTAATACACAGCGATTGCACTTCAAGTACAGGAGAACAATCAGTTAAGCCTTGTGCTTTATTTTGTATGCTTTCTTGTTTTGTTATTTGTTGAGCAAGCTGTTCCGCTTCTTCTTGAGAGGTGTTTAGCGTTGAATAAACAGCATATTTACTGGGTCCGCCACAAGCACGTGCGCCGACTTCAAGGACTTTGCACTGAAAGCTAGCGGTGCAGCTATTATTACTCACCATGTTATTCAGATCATAGTTCAAGTCAGACAAGTTTTTACTTTGCTCATTTGACGTCACAGTGCTAGCACAACCACTTAGTAATAAAATGCTGCTAGCAATGCTTATAATTGACAGTTTAACTGTTGATGGTAAACAACTCATAACGTTATCCTTAAAATGCACTTACCGCTGAGCCTTCAAGTTTAACACATTTATTTTCAACACACTGCGTGCTTGGCTTTGTTAAATGCTGACAAATGCTCATCATCCCTTTTTGTGAATTATAACTACTTTCAAGCTTAGTAATTTTGTCGCTAAGGGCTGTTACTTGATCTTCAGATGCTGCGTTTGTTGAGTACACAACAAAGCTGCTTGGCCCACCACATGCGCGACTACCTACTGCATTTACTCTACATTGAGTGCTTGTATCACACTGTTTATCTGCAATTAGTGTATTTAATTCGGTTTTAGCTGTTTTTATATCGTCTATTGAAACGTTTTTCAAATCAGCTTTTGGTATTTTTTCAGCAACCACACTATTTTTTTTATTTTCTTGTAATTGAGTGTTTTCTTCTAGCTTTTGTAGCTCTTGCTTTGGTGCTTCAGCTTCTGAGGTGATTGTTACTTGCTGTGTTTTAGCGGGTTCTTTATCCAAACATGCAGTTAAACACAGTGGTAAAAGTATGGCTAACAATGGGGTACGCATAAAAAACCTTGATAGTGATGAAATATTCATCACTATCATACACTGTGCATTTTTTACGGCAATAAAAACTATATTATCAAGTAATTAAAGGCACTAAAAAATTGTTCTGTTAAAGTCCGCCCTGCGTTAGTTTGGTAGGGTTGAGTAATTTTTCGAGTTCTTCGCGAGGTAAATCGGTTTCTTGTTCGGCTACATCAATAATAGGGCGGGCTTCTTTATAAGCCTGCTTCGCTATTTTTGCTGCTTTTTCATAACCGATCACCGGATTAAGCGCAGTTACCAAAATTGGGTTTTTAGCGAGCGCCTTATCTATATTTGGCTGATTTACTTTAAAACTAGCAATCGCTTTATCGCCCAGTGCTTGCGCGCTATTGGCAAGTAACTCTATGCTTTGTAAAATATTATACGCAATGACTGGCAGCATCACATTCAGCTCAAAATTACCCGCCTGGCCGGCTACCGTAATAGTGGCGTCGTTACCTATTACTTGTGCACTTACCATTGCGGCTGCTTCAGGTATAACAGGATTTACTTTGCCAGGCATAATAGATGAACCTGGTTGAAGCGCTTCAAGCTCTATTTCACCTAAACCTGCAAGTGGGCCTGAGTTCATCCAGCGTAAGTCGTTCGCTATTTTCATTTGTGCGACAGCGAGTACTTTTAATTGCCCTGAAAGCGCGACGATGGCGTCTTGTGAGCCTATGTTATAAAAAAAGTTACTACTAGGCGTAAATCTAATGCCTACATTGGCACTCAGGTTTTCTGTAAATTTTGCTGCAAATTTAGGGTCTGCATTTATTCCTGTTCCAACGGCTGTACCGCCTTGTGCAAGCTCGCATACACGCTCTAAGCTATGTCTAATTCCTGCAGCGGCATGGTTAACTTGTGACTGCCATGCACTTAGAGTTTGATCAAACGTTACAGGCATTGCATCCATTAAATGCGTACGGCCCGTTTTAACTATATGGCCTACTTCAGCTTTTTTCTTTTCCAGGCTTTGCGATAAGTTTTCAAGCGAAGGAAGTAATTCATACACTACGTTTATTGCACTACTGAGTGCGATAGCAGTAGGAACTACATCGTTAGAACTTTGCCCCATGTTTACATCATCATTAGGGTGAATGCTTTCACTGCCTATCCGGCTAGCAAGCGTTGCAATAACTTCATTGGCATTCATATTTGAGCTTGTGCCCGAACCGGTTTGAAAAATATCAACGGGGAAATGCTCAATGTGCTCGCCATCAATAATACTTTGGCAAGCTTGCTCAATAGCATTGGCTTTAGCTTTGCTTAAATGCCCAAGCTCACAGTTACTTTGTGCTGCGGCTTGTTTTATATAAGCCAGTGCAGTTATAAATTGCTTCGGCATAGGTAAGCCACTAATGGCAAAGTTATTAACCGCTCGCTGTGTTTGCGCTTGATAGAGTGCATCAGTAGGTACTTTTAGCTCGCCCATGCTGTCTGATTCTGTTCTAAAGTTGCTCATAAGTGTGCTCCTTAAAAAGGGTTGAATTCGTGACTAAGAATACGAGCTTCACGCTCAAGTATTAAAAATTGTGCAGTATTGTTATGCACCTTATAAAACCGTTTTAGTGCTAATAAAGGTTTGTATAACTGCTCTAAACATTGTTTACGAATAGCATTATGTATAAGAGGGTCGCACATTTTGTTCATAATTTCATGGTGTGTGCGTCTAAGATAAAACTCTTGAAGCAAGGGATTACGTTGTTGCTCAAATTTTTTGGCAACGTTAAGGGCGGTTTCTATGTAATCGGCAACGAGCATGGGTGCATGCAGGCCTGGTCTTAAGCAATGGCAAGAGAGTTCTTGATGGTAACGATGCTGGGCATAATTTGAAGACATAAAAAAACCGACTTAAGTTAACGATAATAGTTATCATTACATTTAATCGGTTTCAGTGTAAACAGTTATTATAAAAATTATTTGCGATACTAATTTGAGTTTTAATTGTAGCCAAGAATAAATATCTGATCTGTTTCATGTTTGGTCATCGCCTGTTGATTGTGTTTAGGGTGCGAAAGTAAATCGATTACTGTAGCTCTCATATCAACGGCGTAACTATGATCGTCGGTGGTTTTTTCGGTTATAGCAATAGCTGCGTCTACAGCTGTATAAGGGGGTATATGCATAATTTTATCCTTTGAAATTTAATATAAGTTAAACCCTTTAGTGGGTTAGCTATATAAAAGCATATTACGTACCAATCATAATGAACCAGCTCAACCATATGATAGTTATAGTGTTTAAAAATTATCTTTTTTTCATCACGACAAAATAAGCTAAATTTGCTTTACTGTTGTGCATTAATCTACAATTTTGGTGCACAGTAATGACAAAGCCATTTTCACAAGCCTGTGAAAACAATAAAACCCCTATTTTAGAGCAATTAAAAGTTGTATTAAAAAATACTAAAAGAGTACTCGAAGTCGGTTCAGGAACCGGCCAGCATAGTGTTTTTTTTGCAGAGCAATTACCACATTTACAGTGGCATACAAGTGATCGCGCTATAAACCACGAAGGGATTAACTTATGGCACTGCGAAGCTAATTTAACTAATTTACATGCACCACTTGAGCTTGATTTAAATAATGAATGGCCAGTAGATAAGGTTGACGCTATTTATACTGCAAACACATTTCATATTGTGAGTTGGCAATTAGTTGAACGTTTTTTTGACGGTGTTAAACGTCACTTAAATAGCGACGGTATGTTGTGTATTTATGGGCCATTCAAATTCCAAGGTGAATTTACCAGTCCAAGTAATGATGACTTTAGTGCTTTTTTAACAGAGCGCGATCCGTTAAGTGGAATAAGAGATTTTGAAGCAGTTGAACAATTAGCTAAGCAAGCAGGGCTTACGCTTATTCGCGATACAGCCATGCCTGCAAATAATCAGTTACTCGTTTTTAAACGGCAGTAATGAGCTACATTGCTCTTTATATATATGAATATGGCCGCGTTCACGCTTTAAGTAGTCGCTTATTGCATTACTGAAGTCGCCATCAACAATATGGTGAGCAGAGTAGGTAAGTACGGGTTCAAATCCGCGTGCTATTTTGTGCTCACCTTGTGCACCCGAATGAAAACAGTTGAGTTTATGCTTTATTGCAAACTCAATACCTTGGTAATAACACAATTCAAAGTGCAGCGAATCTACTTCCTCACTTGCTCCCCAGTAGCGCCCATAAAGCGTGTTTTTACCTACTAAACTAAGTGTTGCAGCAATCACGTTATCGTCTTTTTTGGCCAGCATAATAACGAGGCTATTAGCCATTAAGGCATGTAAAAGCGTAAAAAACTCCATATTTAAATAGCCCAAATGACCAGATCGCTTTAAGTAGGTACGCTGATAAAACTCACAAAACAATTGCATTATCTCGGGCGTAATTTGCGTTCCTTGCAGCCATTCAATATCAATATTCTGTTGCGCTATTTTAGCTCGCTCTTTTTTAAGGGATTTTCGTTTGCGAGAGCTAAGTATTTGCAAAAAATCGTCAAAGGTTTCAAAACCTTTATTAAACCACTGAAATTGCACGCCTACTCTTAACATGGCGTGTTGCTCAGTTAATGATGTAGCTTGGGCTTGGTCGCAAAAGTTAACATGCCATCCCGACCACCCTTGCTCAGCACTGTGTATGTTTAGTTGCTCTGTAATGTATTGGTACACAACGTTAGGGTTAGCGTGTTCAATAGCAATACGCTTGCCTTCAATGGGGCTAAAGGGAATGCCAGATAGCCATTTTGGATAATACTCTAAGCCGTGTTTTTCGTATGCCTCTGCCCATGCCCAGTCAAATACGTACTCGCCGTATGAATGACCTTTTAAATACCCGGGTGCAAGTGCAACGAGCGTATCATTTTCAAAAATAGCGAGGTGATGGGGCTGCCAACCACTTTTTTGTGTTACGCATTGGCTTTGTTCAAGGGCATATAAAAAAGCATGTTGAGTAAATGGTTCATCACCAAATAAACGTTGCCACTGCGCCTGATCAATCTCATTAATACTGCTAAACCATTGGTGCGAAAACGTTCCCATGACTACTTACCTTGTAGTTGTTTTAAGCTGTTCTACGTTTTTAATAAACGTACTAATTTGCATTTTAAGCTCGGTAAAATGAGGATTATAAGTTAAGCGCTGTAAAGCCGGATAGTGTTTTAAGTTAGCGCTTGTACGCTCTCCTAATTGTGGGTTTTTAGTTGTTTTACATGTTTTATATAGGGACTCGTCATTAATAAAGCTGCCACAATTACGATAGGTTGCGTTAATTCCATAATGTGGATTTTGCGGCGAGTTAACAACCGCAATATGCGATATACCATGAACCGTTTTACATTGAGACGTTGTGCATTGCGGGTTATTTACTGTGTAGTCACTAGCAAAGTCTGGCGGTAAAATATCAGTGCTTCCATAAAGTACTAAAGTATCGAGCGGCTTATATTTTACTGAATTATCTTTGTGTAATGCACTTAATAACTTTAGAGTGGCCCGTGTATCTATTGTTGTATCAATATCGCTAAGCACACTAAAAATAGGTAATTTAAGTGGAGGGCGTTTGCTTAAACTACTTACGCTTGCAAGTGACATTGCATCGTATGATGCTGCCGCTGCATTTAAAGGAAATGATTCATACTTAGCGAAGTCTACATCGGCGTCTTTATCAATCCAATTAACAAAGGGTATGGCATCAATCCACTTTGCTATCCAGCCGTACTTATTATGTGGCTCAGAGCCGGGCGAATAAAGCATAAGCGCTTTAATTTTAGGTGAAACAGTGTGCTTAGTTGCGTAATCAATAAGTAACGCTGCACCGGTAGAGTAACCTGCGAGTATCACCTCATCAAAGTCTTGCACCGAGCGTTCAATACCGTATTTTATTGCTTGTTGCCATTGGTTAACGTCTACATTGAGTAACGCACTTGCGGCGCTACCATGTCCTGGTAATAAAATAGTACGCACAGTATAGCCTTGCTGATAATACACTTGTGCTAAATCGTGATACGTAAAGGGGGAGTCAGTTAGTCCGTGGATTAATAGCGCAACTTTATTGCTGTTTGGATGCGTAAGCTCAAAAGGGGCAATAATACCTGTAATAGTAGGGTCAGGTTTTCGCTTACCTTGTGTTACTAACTGCTGATACGTTTGTGTAATAATAGGGCATGGCATATTTGAACGTGGATTGGCTTTATTTATATGTTTATATGCAAAATCTAAGTAATCGTTAAATGGTAAAAGGGCGTGGTAATTAAAGCGCTGGTGGTTGTGCTCTTTTTCAAAGCGTAATAAGCCTTGTTGTTTACTTTTTGTTATAAATTTAAAGTCGCTTGCCTGCGATATACAGTTTTGAGCGACGGTAATATGCGAAAAAATACTTAAAACAAAACCAAAAGCTACTCTTAAAACTATTCTTAAAATTAAATCACTATTATTCATTAACTACTGCATATTGGGCAAGACACTCAGTTAGCTTAATGAGTTCAAGCGGTTTTGCAAGATGTTGGTTAAATCCAACGGCTTGTGCATGTGCTTTATCCTCTGGCATAACGTCGGCAGTTAAAGCAATAATCGGGAGTTCTTGTTCGGTTTTAAATTGGCGGATTAGGGCCGTTGCCCTATAGCCATCCATTACAGGCATTTGGCAATCCATAAGCACTAAGTCAAAATGCTGCTTTTTAACTATATCAACGGCCAGTTCGCCATTTTCTACTATATACGGCACAATCCCCAGCGAGCCAAGCATCGCTTTAATAACCATTTGATTCACTGGGTTGTCTTCTGCGACCAAAATGTCTAGCGAAGTAATATTAGTATTATCAAATGTAATAACATGTTCTTTTTTAGGCTCTGTTGTTTCTAATTGCATTGAAAATGTAAACGTAGAGCCTTTATCTATTTCACTTTCAAGTGCTATTTCTCCCCCCATTAATTGGCTTAGCTCTTTTGCTATTGTTAAGCCCAGCCCTGTACCACCAAATTGCCTAGAGGTAGAGCTATCAGCTTGGGTAAATGCATTAAATAATTTTTTATGTTGGCTTGGCTTTATACCTATTCCGGTATCCCTAATGGTTATAACAAGCTGTACTTTATTGGCGGCAGTAAACTCTGTTTCTATGTTTAAAGTAACGCTGCCTTGGCTTGTAAATTTAATCGCGTTACTACATAAATTAAGTAATATCTGCTCAATTCGCATAGGGTCACCAATAAACCAAGTATCTAAAGGTAGCTTTGAGTTAACTTGCCATTTAATACCTTTGTTAACAGCACTTTGTTCAAACATATTGTTTATGCGTGTTATTAAGGCACCTAGGTCGAATGCAATAGATTCAATAACTAACTTTTGGGATTCTATTTTTGATATATCAAGAATGTCATTAATTAAGTTTAATAAACTTTTAGATGATGAGTTTATTTTATCTAAATAGCCAATGAGTGTAGTTGCAGTGTCTGTTTCGCGAGCAAGTGAAGAAAAACCAATAACGGCATTGAGAGGTGTTCGTATTTCGTGGCTCATATTAGCTAAAAATTGGCTTTTAGCTTGATTAGCTAAATCGGACTGCTGTTTTGCTTGTGCGAGTGAGTGTGTACGCTCTGCAACTTGACGTGTAAGCGCTATTTGTTGCTGATTAAACAGTAGTAAAACCATTAAAATTAAAGAACATACGGCAACTTGAAGTATGAGTAATAATAAAGTTAGCTGACTATTATGTTGTGTTAAAAAGCTTTCTTTAAGGGATAGTTTTACAATCCATTTTTGCCCTGCAAAGTCCACGTCAAACGACATTAAACGGCTGCCTTTGGCTTGCTGAACATCTTGAGAGTAATTACTATAAAACGGCGGTGTGTTTGTATCTTCATATATACCAATCGAAAACATATCAGACTGCTGTTTAGTAATAGCTTGTTCAATAATACTTCGTACTAAAAATACACCTGTGGCATAGCCTTTAATTGTTTCTTTATCGTTACTTTGAGAATACACAGGAGCAAATAATAAATAAGCTGGCTTAGGCTGTTTGGTCTGTACTAGTTGAATTATCTTAGTCCCTACGGGCATATATTTTATAGCAGGGTTAAGCAGGGAATTTTTTCGATCAGGGTTTGAAAATACATTAAAGCCAATAGCTTTTTGATTACCATTAAAAGGAGCTATGTATTTTACTATAACAAGGGGATCGCTAATTTCAAGAGGCTCACCTACTACATCAACATCTAAATGGTAAATGTTTGATATCTCTTGAGCAAAGACGTCTCGTTGATCTTGAGGTATTTTTACATTCCACGATAAAGCGTGAATAAACGCATGCTGGGTTAGTAATTGGCTAGCATAAGAATAAAAATCTTGTTGGCTTAATGTTGAAGATGATTGAACCTGACTTGCTAGGCTCTGCACTGCAATAATACTGCGATTTGTATATCTATAAAGGCTATTTTCTATAACGTGTACTTCACGTTCGGCGATTTTAATTGTGCTTATACGGTTTTCTTGATCGTATAGCTGTGTTGTGACCGCAACCGACACAAATAAAATAGAACATACTGCAATTGTTGGAAACGCCGATATATTATGTTGGTTAGACTTTTGTGGTAATAAAGAAAGTAAAAACGGAGTTGCAATTATTACTCCTAATGTATCGCCAAGCCACCAGTAAATAACATTCTTCCAATGATTATCAATACTGTAAACTGAGTTAAATTGACTAAGAGCGAACACGCCAAAGTTAGCCGAAATTAAACTGACTAATATGGCTATGACGAGAATAAAGTAAATTATGTTTTTACGCTTTTTAAAGCGTAGTGGGTGGCCAAGCCAAAATTTTAGTAAAGCAGCGCCCACCATTGCCTGTATAACCACACCAAAGGCGATATACATTGCCTCGTTAAATGAGTTACCGACAAGGACTAGCTCATGAGCTGAACTATCAAAAATATTTAAATTAAATGCAATTGCAGCTACAAATAAAGGCGGGATAAAGCGCCACCACCAAATATAACAACCGACCAAAGCTATACCAGCAGGTAACCAAATTGGAATTATTTGCGAATTAAAAGCAAGTTTAGTGAGTGCTATACCCACTAAAAAATATGCTAAAGCAAACATGATGTAAAAAATAATAGAATGATTTTTAGAGTTAAAATTTTTCACATAAGGTCCAAGCAATTATTATTATCGTTTTGAAATATCAGTATAGCTAACAGTAAGTTATTTGGGTTATTTTTATAATGGTAACTGTTTTTTGCTAAATGATTGTTTAAGCACAACTGTTGATTCTATATTTGCGATACAACTTAAGCCACCTAGTTGATGTTTTACAAATGTTTCGTAGCTCTCAAGATCATGTGCAATTATTTTTAATAAATAATCATAGCTCCCTGATATTACACAACACTCTAATACATGTGGTAATTTTTCTACATGTTGCTCAAATTGCTCTGCAGCACTTACCGAGTTTTGGCTTAATCGCACAAACGCATATACCAACACATTAAGGTTAAGTGCTTTAGGGTTTATGGCGGCGTGGTAGCCGGTAATAATGTTTTCTTGCTCTAACTTTTTTATACGTCTTAGGCAAGGTGTATCCGATAGGTTAATACTACTGGCCAAGTCTGAAACCGACATACGAGCTTGGCTTTGCAGTGCAACGAGTAATTGCTGATCTTTTTTATCTAACATAGTTGTCGGCTTTTATTAATTATTTTTATATTTGTAGTGATTATTGCTAAGTATTGCAGTTTTTACTAATTTTTTTGGCGTTTTACACTCATTGAACTCTGTTAGCATTTAACTATAAAAATAATAGAGCACAACAATGAACACACATACCGCTATTTTCGATCACTGGATACGAACAGAGTTTGTCACTTTAAATAGTGAATTAGAGCAGCTTTATTGGCAGCAAACCGATAAAGCAAATGTAGAAGGGGTAGGCGAGGCCTTAAAGCAACAATTAGAAAAAAAAGGCAACGCATTAATTAGCAATTTATTAGCCGAGGGCAACACAGATCAAGGCTTTGATAGCGCTTTTGACTTACTCGGTAACGTAGGATTGTTTATGGCTGCGTGTAGGCGCCATGAAATTACTGAGCCAAGCAGAGAAACAACCTCTCCACTAATAGAAGCCTCAGCGCTTGCTATGCATATTGGTGCATCAATTGGCGTAACCCCTCGTTTTGCTACCGCCCATTTAACTACTCATAACAAAGCACTTAACGGTATTTATAAACGATTTACTAATTTACCCGATGAAAAGCTATTTATTGATTACAACACCCAAGGTATTTTGGCCTATAAACGAGCAAGTGATGCTTTATTAAAAATACTGCCGTTAGGCATTTCACACCCCTTGTGTGGTGAGTTATTAAAAGTAGCTAAACAGGCACTTATAGATGTAATTGAGTCAAACAATGCACTTTATTCTGAGCTCGATACAGATCGATTTTTTAGCTGCGTTCGCCCTTATTATAAACCGTACCGTGTAGGTAAAGAGGTTTACAGAGGGGCAAATGCTGGTGACTTTGCAGGTATTAACGTGATTGATATGCTGTTAGGGCTGTGTAGTGCAAACGAGCCTAGTTACTCGCAAATGCTGGTGGATAAGTTTTTATATATGATGCCAGAGGATCAACAAATCCTGCGAGAAGCCATGCGTATGCAAAGCTTTATGGATGACTTTTTACAAGCAGAGCAATATAAAAATACAGATTGGTTTAAAAACCACGCAAAGTTATTTATCCAAGTGTGTAAATTACATGGTGACACCGCGGTCGGTCATCATAATCAACTGGTTGAAAAGTTTATTGCTCAGCCTTCAAAAAATATGCAACAGCAGTATATGAGTAAGGTAACAGCAAGTGGTCCTCCGCTTCATGTATTGCTTGATTCGCTCGAAAAACTAAGAGATAGGCGAGCCAGCGCAAAACGCGACGATATAAAAACACGTTTTGATGATCTAAATACGCTTAAAGAATGGATTAAATAGCATGCTTAAAAACGATTTTTGTATGGCCGATGGCTGTTATTTATTAAACCACTCGGTAGGGCGTCCTCTTAAAAATACACA
This sequence comes from Pseudoalteromonas sp. EB27, assembly GCF_001974875.1. Lineage (GTDB taxonomy): Bacteria > Pseudomonadota > Gammaproteobacteria > Enterobacterales > Alteromonadaceae > Pseudoalteromonas. Next base: position 73,292 of record NZ_MTQD01000019.1, on the reverse strand, counting down.
GCAATATTTAGCACAGCACTATTTTTTACCATGGGAGAGCTCAAGTAAAGAACCTTGGCAGCAATGGCTTCCCGCAGTTGAGCAATTTACTAGCGCACTTAGTAAGTTATTTAATGCGCCTAGTTCGCAGTTTTGTCCTCAAGTTAATTTATCAAGTGGCTTAACAAAGTTGCTTATGTCGCACCCTCGATTACAGCAAAAAAATTGTAAAGTGCTTATGGCGCAAAGTGATTTTCCGAGCATGGGTTTTGCAATGCAAAAAGCATTACCAGAGTGCGCACAAATTATGTTTATACCAGAGCACGAAAACCTAACTGATATTAATGTTTGGCAGCGCTATATAACTTGCGATATCGACTTGGTTTTTATAAGCCATGTGTATTCAAATACAGGTGTACAGGCGCCTGTATACGATATTGTAGCTATAAGTAAATTAACCAATAGTTTATCAATAGTTGATGTTGCTCAGTCAGCGGGTGTTATACCGCTTGATTTAAGCGTACTTGATGCTGACTTTATGATTGGCTCGAGCGTTAAATGGCTATGTGGTGGTCCAGGTGCAGCTTATTTATGGGTTAACAAAAGCCAAATAGAGTATTGTAAGCCTAAAGATGTGGGTTGGTTTTCGCATCAAAATCCATTTGAGTTCGATATTAACCACTTTGAATATAGCGCCAGTGCGCTCAAGTTTTGGGGTGGCACCCCTTCTGTAGCGCCTTATATTATCGCCGCAAATAGTATTGCCTACTTTGCAGAGCTAACAGCTCACAAGGTAAGAGATCATAATTTAGCTATGCTTACGCTTATTCATGAGCAACTAGGCAAATATGTTGCATCGCCTATGAGTGATGATAAGTGCAGCGGGACTGTTATTTTGTTTTTTAACAAGCAGCAAGACCATGTACTTACAGCGCTTAATAAAGCGAAAGTCAGTGTAGATGCCCGTAAATTTGGGATACGAGTATCGCCACATATTTATAATACTCAAGAAGACGTTGATCAGTTTATTTCGATAGTAAAACGAGCGCTTAAGGGTTTTGGCTAAGCAGCTGCTTTCTTTGTTTTAATGACTCTATTTTTTGCTGCGTTTGATTAATTGATGCGTCGTAAGCTTGTTTTAACGAATTTGTTTTAGTTGCGATAGCATCAGCAATAGACGAAGCGCCTAAACGATTGGCTTTATCTTGAGTCATGTAATCTATCTGCTGTTTTTTAGCTGCGTATTCTTTTTGGCTTTGTGCAATCGATAGCTCAAGGCGCTTTATTTCACGCTCTATTTGTTGAACTTCTAAGAAGTCATCCACAGAGGTGTCGGTAATACCTTTACCGGGCGTAGAGCTTTTGTATGCTTCAATTACGTTTATATCTTTAAGAGTAATAACTTGTGCATCTTTAGCGCAAGGCGTTTGGCTAAAGGTAGGAACGCCCTTAATTACACACTTATACACTGTTGTACTTTGTGCCAAGGTAAAAAATGGTGCTGCCGCGCAAACTGATAGCAATATGAACCGGATCATAGCTAAACCTAAAGTGGCTAAAGTTGTGTTAATAATGCCCTAAGTTATTACTAGGCACAATTTGTTTAGTTTTTATAATTTTTAGGTACAAAAAACCACAACTAAGTGGTTTACATTAAGTATAGTCCAAAGGGAGGGTAAACTTGCTTACATCCATGTAATCAATCGCTGCGCGACGCTTGCAGCGGCCCAAAATGTTCCAGACATTTTGTCGAACCCTGTCGAGGGTTCTCACCCTCCCAATTTAGTATAGGTGTTAAATTTTAGGCACAAAAAAACCACAATTAAGTGGTTTAAATTAAGTATGGTGGAGAGGGAGGGATTCGAACCCTCGATAGAGCTACAAACTCTATACTCCCTTAGCAGGGGAGCTCCTTCGGCCACTCGGACACCTCTCCAACGCATAACCGTTTGTATTGATGGACGTAAAAAAAGCCACCAATTAAAATATGGTGGAGAGATAGGGATTTGAACCCTAGATGGGCTATAAACCCATGCCGGTTTTCAAGACCGGTGCATTCGACCACTCTGCCATCTCTCCGTGACGCAGAATAATACTTAGGTGATACCGCTGTGTAAATAGCAAAATGACTGTTTGCCTAAAAAACGTACGTAAATGAGGTTTTTTTTGTAAATAAGGGGAAATTAAGGCAATTTTTAATAAAATAAATAGGTTGCAGCAAACAAGGGGGAGCTAAATAAGTGACTTCATTTAGTGGTTGAGTGTTCGCTGCACCGAAAAATAATCATGGTTGGGTGATTATTTATATTGAGCTGCGCCGCTAAGTGCTAGTCTTTTACCAATAGTGTTAAGTTTAGCTAACATTCTTGCTTTACGGTTAGTTGGTTTAACTGCTACTTGAGCTGCTGCTGTTTGATTTAATGTGTTAATTGGTTTCATTATTTTGCTCCGGGTTGTATATGTTGAAATCGCGTGCATTTTGCACGTTGTTTGATTAAAAAGACAACGATAAAAATTGAGCCTGACGGATTAGTTAAACTAATCCTTGTTTGTTTTATTAACGTGCGGTTCAGTGTTTTTTATTATCGCTTTTGCATAAATAGTTACAATGAAGTCGGCTTTATCTGCTTTAATACTGATGCTTGTGAGTGTTCATATTTATTTTTATGCATTTTACACAACCTTTTTTGACTAATTATTCAGATTAAAAAAATTCAATTAAACTCTTTTTATTCGTTATTAAATACATTGTTGGAAACAAAAAGCTTGTCGCTACTAATAATTATTAAACCAAGTACAAAAAAACAGAGTGAAAAACCACTAATGTGGCTTAAAAGCATCTGTAAAAAACGCAGTTTTTCTTATTGTATGTTTACTACAACGGGAAGCTTTAACGATGACTGCGCTCAAATAAGGTTGCTACTGAGTAAATTTACCAAAGTAGTTGTACTTGGCGGAGACGGTACATTGAGCTTGGCGGTTAATGCGTTAATAGGGAGTAGCTGTACGTTAGCATTATTGCCTTGCGGTACAGGTAATGATTTCTCGAGAGGGTTTAATTGCAAAGAAGATGATTGGCGAAAGGCATTATTTAATACACCGACAGCAATTGATGTAGGAAAAATTAATAGCCGCTATTTTATTAATATTGCAGGGGTAGGGTTTGATGCTCATGTAGTTAAAGCGATTAATGCTAAAGCTAGTTTTTCATCTTTTGATTACAGTTGGACGAGCATTAAAGAGCTATTTTATTATCAAGCTCAGCAGTTACAAGGTACGTTTAATAACGATGTTAGGGCGTGTTGATCTTTGTGGATTGAAATTTGTTCAATCTAGGGGCGATTAAATTGCGGCGCGATGTTTGTAACCTAGTGGGCTAAGTAAAAACCGAGCAACAAAGAGTTAATCGTCCCTAGAAAGAACCCAAAGGGCAGCACATGTTTGGCATTTATGCTGCGTTATCGCCTACTTATGGGGAATAACCACACTGCATAGGCTCTGCCTTGCCTAAAAACCAAACATACTGCTGCAAATTCAACCACCAAAGGTCAACACGCCCTAGGCAGTATCAAAATTTAATTACCGTATTTGCTAATCATAAGTACTTTGGTGGTGGTCTAGAAATAGCGCCAAAAGCAGATTTAACTGATGGGTTGCTTGAGTGTTATCAAATGCGAACGGGTGGGCTTTTTTATAATGTAATAAGCTTTATGAAGTTATTTTTTAAGCGCCATCAGCATATAAAAAATCTTAACTACAGTCGCTTAAATACAGCTTCTATAAAAACTGAAGGGTTATTGATTGAAGCAGATGGTGAACTGGTAGGTAAAACTCCAGCCGTTATTAGTGTGCATGGGCAGGCTTTACTTTTTCATATGCCAATAAAAAAGCGCCTACAGTAGGGTAGGCGCTTTTGTGTTAGTTGCGTTAATAACGCGTCTAACTGGGGACGGAGCCACTTTTAGCTACTGCTCTATTAGCTAAAAAGGCGTTAATTCGTTTTGTTGGGGTAAGCACAATGGCGTTACCTAATAGCACTAGGCTAAATCCTGCAAAGGTATTTGCGTGCCATTCAAAGCCTTCAAAAAAGCTACTCAGTGTTACTGCCACTAATGGGAATAAAACAATAACGTAGCTGGCTTTTTCAGGGCCTATATTTCTTAGTAGAGCAAAGTAGCAACCAAAAGCGATTACAGTGCCAAATATTGATAGATAAAGTAGTGATAACCAGTAACTTGGTGGAGCATTCAAACTAAATTGCACATCGTTCATTAATACATATAAAGCCAAGCCTATAGCGCTGTATAGCATGCCCCATGCATTGCCTTGCAATACACCAATTTGTTTACGAGAATTACGAACGCTTACCATGTTTCCTAATGAAGCCACAAAGGTGCCACCAAGGGCAAGTAGTAACCCGACCAACGCACCATTACTCAAGTCGAACTGCTGTAACTGTGGCCAAAACAGACACGTAATACCTAATACAGCGAGAAGAGCACCTGTATAAATTCGTTTTGAGATTGGCTTACCAAAAAATAACCGAGTATTGACTATGTTCATAACCAGCAGCATTGAAAAGGCAATAGAGGTCATGGCTGAGGTAAGGTGATTTTGTGCCCAGTAAAGCATTAAATAATTTAATCCAAAATTACAAATAGCTAATAAAACAAAAAAGCCATGATCCAGTAACTTAAATCGCATGTCGGGTTTTTTGTACGCTACATATAACCACATTAAAAGCGCTGCAATAGCAAAGCGATAAAATAACGATAACTCTACCGCAATATCACCTAACTGAAACTCTATGGCTAACCAAGTTGAGCCCCAAATTAAAACGGTTGTAATGTATAGCGCTGCACTTTTCATGGTTAGTCTCCAAAGCCCGATTGAATGGCTATTTTAAGACCTATCTGTATACTTACCATATACAGAAAAGTAAAAATGTAACCTATACAGATTTGGTGTGTGATGATAAGACAAAAAAATAGCCAAGGGCATGAGTTTTTATATCAGCAAGTTATTCAGTTGATTAGAGATATGAGCGCTCAACAAGTTTTACTCCCCGGCGAAAAACTTCCATCACTGCGTAAAATGGCAGATAACTTAAATATAAGTATCCCCACTGTAAAACAGGCTTACCAGTCACTTGAAGATCAAGGGTTGGTAGAGGCGCGTGAAAAATCAGGATATTTTTTAAAAGTCGTTAGCATGGCTCATAATTTACCTAAGCGAGTTAAATTAAGTCGCGAACCTGTTGTGGTAAATAAACAAGCCTTAATAGAGCAGGTGTATAGCGCGATTCATCAAGCTAACGTAGTCCCTTTTGGTATCGCCAACCCAATTGCAGCAGCACCTACCGATAAAGCACTCGCCAGAAACATGCGCCGTGTAATGACAATTGCGGGCAGTAAAGCCATAAATTATGGCCCAACTGATGGGTTTGTACCACTGAAAAAACAATTAGTGCATCGCTATTTAGATTTTGGCATTGGTATTGATATGGACGAGCTTGTGATCACCAATGGTGCGCAAGAGGCTATGGCTATTGCGCTTAAGTGCGTGACAAAGCCAGGCGATGTAGTGGCTATTGAGACTCCTTGTTATCACGGAATTATAGAGCTAATAGAAAGCTTAGGGCTTAAAGCGCTCGAAATACCACTGTGTCCAGATAATGGCATTTGGTTAAGCGATTTGGATCGCGCTTTAAATGAGCATGACATAAAAGCGTGTTTATTCTCGACAGCAATTAGCAACCCTGTAGGCAGCTTTATGCCAGATACAAACAGGCAGAAGCTGGTGGAGTTACTCGAAAGCCACGACGTAGTGCTTATTGAAGATGACGTATACGGCGATTTATATTTTACGGCGAAACGAGGCACACCTGCTTTAGCGTATTCTAAAAAAGGATTAGTGATCAGTTGCTCATCTTTTTCTAAAACGGCTGCGCCGAGCTATCGTGTAGGTTGGTTAGTTGCCGGTAAATTTGCAACGCAAGCGAGGCGATATAAACGAGCACTAAGTTGCTCCGCTTCGTTAATAAATCAATGGGCGTTATCAGAATTTATTGCCAGCGGTGAGTACGACCGTAACTTAAAGGTACTCAGGCAGCGCCTGCGCGATAACAAAGAGCGTATGCGATGGTGTTTACAACACGCTATGCCAAAAAATACACGTATAAGCGATCCAAAAGGAGGCTGTGTAATGTGGCTAGATTTAGGAAGCGAGTACGATAGTCAAAAATTATTTTTACTTGCTCTTGAAGTTGGTATTAGTATTACCCCTGGGCTTATTTTTTCAGCCTCTAATAAGTATAAAAGCTGCGTAAGGTTAAGTTATGGTGTGCCGTGGAGCGAGCAGATAGAGCAAGCCATTATTACTCTGGGTAAGCTCACTTTATTAGCTAAAAAGTAAGTTTGGGAAACACAAAAAAGCAGCATTTAAGTAAACTTAAGTGCTGCCAAAGGGATGTTAAATAACGTTTGCTGTACTAATTTTGTTTAAAGCTAAATAACTGGTAACCTTTAAGCTCTGGCACTTGCATTACTAATTGCTCTTCTTGTTTTGCAATATCAGCAAAGGTTTCACATAAAGAGTTAGCTCTCTCTTCAAGTGCGCTTGCATGTAGCTCTACTTTTTCTTCTATTTGTGCACCCATATTTTCCATGCGTTGTTCAAAGGCATCCATATCGCCGCCTGAACCAAGTAACTCAGAACCTAAAGCCACTAAAATACTGCCCATTGATTGCATTACTGCTGATTCAACCGCTGTTTCTATCTGCTGCTCAAATTGTTGTTCAAAGTTTTCGCCAAATTGATTAAAACTTTGTTGGCCCATTACAAATGTACCTTGCTGGTAAAATGTGTTTTCTACCTCAATTTTAATATCGTCCATAAGCTCAGACATATTATCAAGACCGTCAATATTAAATGCATTGCCTACTTCTTCTAATGCCACACCGGCAATTTTAACCCCCTCTAACGCTATATTAGCTACTTCAGGTAATTGAGTGCGTAAGCTGTCAGAGTACTTATTCAGTGCTTCGCGTTGTGAGCTATTAAGCGCTACAAGCTCGCCATTAACGGTTAAGTCACCATGGGAATTAAATTGCATAGTTTTATTATTGGCGGTAAAAATTTCTAATTCGTTTGGCTTAATACGTACATCGTTTTTAAATTCGACGTTACATTCATCGTTACTAAATGAAATTGCAGAATCGTTGTTGTTATGAGCCATAGCGGCTGGCGTACAAATTAATGCGCTAACTAATAGTAATTTTTTCATGTTTGTTCTCTACTTTTTGTTGATGACGATTAATTAATAACAAGTTTGATGCCAGTTTTATTTTTTCATAAAAAACAATTGATTAAGTGATTCTCTTTATTTTTTAGCAAGTCAAAATAATTAATAAATAACTATTTTTTAGTCAAATTGGCTAACTAATAAAAATTAATAAATTTTATTTATCGATACGATAAAAAACTCTCACTTTCCTCAATTCAAATTTAGCGCTATTTATTCACATTACTGACATGAAGACTATTTACAGTAGTCACGTGGCTTTATTTTGATGTTAATTTGCAGAGCACTTTGGCATTAAACATTTTTAATTTTACCGGCTATTGCGATAATAATATCCTTGGTTGGTCTCAAACACTTTATGGAGTGGGTTGTGGGTAAGACATTTAGTTACGATGCGCTAGATGACGATTTTGTTGAAGACGAGTACGAAATGCTCGGACGTAATCAACACGATAAGAACAAGCAAAAGGTTAAAAAGAAGTTGGAAGACTACCTTGAGCAAAAACGCTTGCGTAAAAATCTAGGCGAAGACGATTTAAGCGATTACACCGATTAAATTTCACTAGTATAAATAAAATACCAATTAATATTGAGAATTTAAATGTGCAGTTATGTGTATGTTTAAGTCTCAATAGTATTGGCAATAAAGAGGCCTTGCGCCTCTTTATTACTTTTTAAAGCGTGCTTTTAGCCTTTGCTAATGCTTTTTGAATTGTAAGCTCTAGCTTTTCGGGTTTAGTGAAAGGTGCATAGCGTTTAATTGGCGTGCCATCTGCTGCAATTAAAAACTTAGTAAAATTCCACTTTATTTTGCGTGTTAAAAAACCAGGCAAGGCTGATTTTAAATAACGAAAGACTGGATGAGCATGCTTACCGTTTACATCTACTTTGGCCGCCATTAAAAAACTCACACCAAAATTAATTAAGCACCCTTGCTCTATTTGTGTAGCGTCGCCGGGTTCTTGTTGACCAAATTGATTGCACGGAAATCCCAGAATAACTAAACCTTGGCTGGCATACTTATTGTGCAAAGCTTGCAGAGACTCGTATTGATAGGTAAATCCACATTTACTTGCGGTATTAACAATAAGCACAACTTTACCTTCAAAATCATTAAAGTTGATAGGCTGACCCTGTAAGCTCGTTGCGCTTAATTGATGAAATGCGTGCATATTGGTGTCTTTTTATTGTTGTTAGCCGCATTTTAACCTGAGTGCAGTATTTCATAAAGTATAAAGATCGCACTAATTTAAAATTAGAAATAGCCCCATACCGGCAAGCGTTGTGTAATAGATATTATGTGTTTTGTAGGCAACAATAATGGCAACTATCGCGGCGCTTAAATAAGGATTTTGCCAGTTTAAGTTAATGCCATCTTCATTCAAAAACACGATAGGCACCCAAATTGCTGTAAGCACTGCCGGTGCACTAAAGCTTAAAAATTGCTGCATTTTAGGGCCTACTTTAAACGGTAAAGCACGGTGCAAAAATAAATAACGCGTAAAAAATGTAATGCACGCCATGAGTAAAATAGTCGTCATCATGGCGTTACTTCCTTTTTAGTGGTTAGTCTTGCTGTGCTGTAACCTGCTGCCATTGCCAGCAGCGCTGAGCAAACAAGCCATAACTCAAATCCTGTGCTTTTTAAAAGCGTTGCACTAATGCCTGCTACAATTACCGTAACGAGTGAGGCTAAATTTTTAATGCCCGGAATAACCAAAGCTATAAACGTGGCAGCAATGGCAAAGTCGAGCCCTAAATTAGTTAAATCGGGCAGCATTGTGCCTGCTACAATGCCAATTAACGTCCAAATATTCCATGCAATATAAAAGCTAAAACCAGCGCTCAATGCGTATATTAAACGTGTTTTTGTTCTGTATGCTTTTCTATGGTGAGAAAATGCAAATAGCTCATCGGTTAATACAAAACTTACTGGTAAGCGCCAACGCATAGGTTGATCAATGACCTTATGACGCACAGCTAAACCGTATAAAAAGTGCCGAGAGCTAATAATAAATGTTGTGAATAAAATTGTGAGCAATGGTGTGTTGCCCGCTATAAGTTCAATTGCAACAAGCTGTGCAGAGCCTGCAAAGACTAATAACGACATTGCTTGGGTTTCTAGTGCACTAAAGCCATTTTGAATCGCTAAAGAACCACATAAAATACCCCAAGGAATAACCGCTAAACACAGTGGTAGCATATCTAAAAAGCCTTTTAAAATAGCTTTTTTAACTGGTTGCATGATATTTACTCGCACGGCTTGTAGAATGGCTCATAAGGATACCTTAATATTATGATGTTAAAGTAGTTAACGAATTAGATAATACTGTTTTTTTAAGGATAGGCGCAATGACGACGTTAAAAGTGTGGGATGGGTTTATTAGATGCTTTCATTGGTTTTTGGTTGTAAGTATTGCGGTGCTTTATTTTAGTATTGAAGAGGGCATGATTGAGCTTCATTTTGTTGCTGGGTTCTTTACTTTAGCACTCATCGTAACGCGTTTAATATGGGGCATTATCGGAAGTAAAACCGCGAGATTAAGTGGGTTGCTGCACTCTCCTCGTGCTATTTTAAAGGCACTAAAGACACCAAGTGACTCGCTAGGCCATTCAGCACCTGGCAGCTGTATGGTAATGGTATTTTTTATAATTATAATTACGCAGCTTATTACCGGGTTAATGAGTAGTGATGGCATTTTAACTGACGGCCCGCTTGCTCAATATGTGTCTAGCGATACGATTGATTTTGCAAATTGGCTACATGAGCTGAATTTTGACATTTTACTTTATGCTATTGGTTTACATGTATTAGCTATTATTGTTTATAGAATAAAAGGTAAGCCGCTAGTTAAGGCGATGATCACAGGCTCAAAAGAGTTAAAAGCAGATGACTCTGAGGCTAAAGTAACAAAAGCGTCTTGGCCTGCATGGCTAATATTTATATCTTTATTGGTATTGCTGATATTTACGTGGGCGAAAGAACCTTTAGCTTATTTATTTAGTTAAAAACACATTAAACCAATCTTAAAGGATTGGTTTTTATTTTTGGTTACATTCTTTTGTTTGATTGTTATGCGGGGCCGAATTATAATCGCCGCATTGCTGGCAAACTAATCGAAAGATTAGGGCGCAAAGTTTCCGGTCTAAGGCTTTTTATAAAGCTATGGTAGCGGGACTACTGCATAACGTGTTGTTATGTATCACTTGCCCTCAGTGTATTTTTTGTGTATCCATAGTGTATGGATAAGATTTTGTAACTCTTAAGGTGTTGCCGTGTTTATGCATACGTCGTTGGCCTGTGGAAAGTGGTCAACAATAGGTTGCTTAAATCATCATACCCAATTGTTTATTGGCGATGTGGTGAGTGTAACCTTTTACGACATGCAAGGAGAGCTAGTTAGTTTATCATTTGATTACAAAATCACCTCGCTTGAGCAAGGTGAACCTCACGCATGGCCACGCTTAGTTGCCGAGCATATTAACGTGCATGTTCCTCTGGTTAGCGCAGGTAAAATGACCGAGCAAGGCTTAATTGTAGCCTATAGAAATAATGAAATTTTTGCATTGCAAAGCAGTGGTATATGTAAAGCGCATGTCGATTTTCATTGTATTGCAAAATGCGACGAGCGTGTTGTTAATAACCTTGATTCTTATGATTACGTGTACCCTGAAAATTGTGAAAACTATAATGCGGGTACAAAGGTATTGCAGCCAAAAACAGGGCATGTTTATCAATGTAGGCCTTGGCCATTTAATGAGTTTTGCCGCGCGAGTGACGATAAAAAGTTTATGTTCGAGCCCGGTGTTGGACAAAGTTGGGCTATGGCTTGGCAGCAAATATAAGGTTGTTAGTGAATTATCTTCCCAAAGGTATAGCGGTTTTAATAATGAAGCGTTTACCGTTTTAGCCCATCCAACTATTGGATGGGCTTTTTTATTTTTATGATAAACTGCAAATCACATTATTTTTTTAATTGGTTTTGTTGTGTCTCGTCCTGACTACTCTTTAAGTTTATTACCTAATTTCCCGATTGCTAAACAGCAAGCCCATACATTAAGTACTCATAATAAAATACGCACTGATAATTACTATTGGATGCGTGATGACGATCGTCAGGATGAGCAAGTACTTGCACATTTACATGCTGAAAATGCATATTGCGATGAACAGTTAGCTGCAATGAAGCCACTTCAAAATACACTTTTTGAAGAGTTAAAAGCACGCATTGTAAAAGACGATAACTCGGTACCCGTTAAAGACGGAAAATACTGGTATCACTCAGAAGTTCGTGGTGATGATGAGTACTCTCGCCATTATAGAAGCACGAGCATAAAGGCTGATAATAAAGAGCTTTTACTCGATGTAAATATATTAGCTGAGGGATTTGAGTTTTTTGAACTAGGAGAAGTCGCACTAAGCCCATGTGAGCAGCTTATGGCTTACTCCGAAGATACTGAAGGGCGTCGTATTTATAATGTTCGCTTTAAAAGCTTAGCGACCGGTGAAATGCTACCTGATGTACTTGAAAATACAGAAGGGCAAGTTGTTTGGGCTAACGACAATAAAACCGTTTTTTATGTAAAAAAAGATTTAAAAACGCTACTAGGATACCAAGTATTTAGGCATGAGCTTGGCAGCGAGCAAAGCCAAGACGTAATGGTTTATGAAGAGCAAGACAGCAGCTTTTTTATGGGACTTGGTAAAAGCCGCGACGAAGGCTTAATTATTATTGATTTAGCATCGACAGAGACCAACGATACATGGGTGCTGGATGCTAATAAGCCCACTGGCGAATTTAAAGCATTAATGCCGCGTGAAGATGGCCATGAGTTTGACGTAGATAAGCTAGGTGACACATTTTATATTGTGACTAACTGGCAAGCTAAAAACTTTAGACTAATGACGGCAACAAACGAAACGATTGCTGATAAAACACAATGGCTTGAGCATACAGTTCACAGAGAAAATGTACTGCTTGAAGGTGTAGAGTTATTTAATGACTTTTTAGTATTAAGTGAACGCGAGCAAGGGCAAGCTCGATTTGTAGTTGTTAATAAGCAAGGGGATCGTATGGCACTTGAGTTTGCCGATCCTTGTTATTATGCAGCAATAGCAATGAACCCAGAGCCAGACACTCGCACTGCGCGTATTTATTACTCGAGCTTAACAACACCGGGCTCTTTATATGATGTTGATTTAGCAACGGGCGAAAAAACATTACTTAAACAGCAAAAAGTACTCGGTAGTTTTAATGCTGATGACTATCAGTCGGAGCGGTTAATGATAACTGCACGCGACGGAGTTGAAGTACCTGTATCTGTTGTTTATCGAAAAGACAGCTTTAAAAAAGAGGGTACAAATCCGTTATTTCAATACGGCTATGGCGCCTATGGTTATACGATTGATCCTAGTTTTTCAAGCTCATCACTGAGCTTGCTCGATCGTGGTTTTGTTTATGTAATAGCGCATGTCCGAGGCTCTGAAATGCTAGGCCGCGAATGGTATGAGCAAGGTAAAAAAGAGCATAAACAAAATAGCTTTAGTGACTTTATTGATGTGACAAAAGCGCTTGTTGATCAAGGTTATTGTGATAGCAATAAGGTGTTTGCCTCAGGCGGCAGTGCTGGTGGCTTATTAATGGGGGCGGTTGTAAACCAGGCACCAGAGTTATATTGCGGTGTTGGCTGTCATGTACCATTTTTAGACGTATTAACCACAATGCTTGATGAGAGTATTCCACTCACAACAAATGAATACGATGAATGGGGTAATCCAAATGAGCCTCAATTTTATGATGTGATAGAAGCTTACTCGCCTTATGACAATATTAGCGCACAAAACTATCCGAACATACTCGTTACTACCGGTCTTCATGACTCACAAGTACAGTATTGGGAGCCTATGAAGTGGGTTGCAAAAATGCGTGAACTTAAAACAGACAGTAACATTTTAGTCTTTAAAACGGATATGGATGCAGGTCATGGCGGTGCATCAGGTCGTTTTAAAAGCTTAGAAGAAAAAGCCCTCGAAATGGCCTTTTTTATTGCGCTGTTAAATTAACTGCAAAATCGGAAAATTGTATTACTCTATATATAGAAGTTGATATATAGAAGGTAATTTATGTTTGGAGCACATGGCGAATTTCAGATTTGTTCACAGCCCCCTCATATGTATTTGAAGTTGAAGGGGAGCTTTAACAATGAAGGTATAACATCGTTAACTAATGGTGTTATTCAAGAATTGAGCTTTCATCCTAAAAATACAATTAAGTTTGTGGTTGTTAACTTAAAAGAGTTTGAACTGTTAACTTTAGATAGTCTTGATTCGTTAGAGGCCTATTTTGCGGGTGTAAAAGAGCGTGGCTATCAACGTGTTGACTATATAAACATTAATATCATAGCTAAAGATATGTTTGAAAAGGTATGGAAAAATAGCGATGTAGAAGTTAATTTTTATAAAGATACCGAAAGCTATTTATTAGTGCATCCAAGTGATAGTTATATAAAACAGAACTGGTAATTAATATGAGTATTATAAACCGCTACTGAAGAGGGCTTATAATACTCTCTAAACACCCTTTATAGCGCCTTGAAAGGTTTAAGCACATGTCGTTTTTAAGTCTTACTTTATAATCGCCACTGTCGGTAGGCATCAGTTCGCAAATAGCTTGTTTTCTTACCAGCGTCGAGCGATGAATACGAATAAACCCTTCTGGCTCTAGCTGCTGTTCAATATTTTTCATGGTTTCGCGGTGTAATACCGGTGTACTACCTTGGGTAAAATGCAGCTCTACATAATTGCCCGCACCATTAATCCAAATAATATCTTTTATATCAATTAGCCTTACCTTACCTACATCTTTAACTACAATATGTGATGATGGTTTTTCGGTTTGTGTGCTCTGTTGATATTGGCGCTCAGCCGCGCTTGCAATCGGGCAAAGGTGAATTAGTTTATCAAAGCATTTATCAATACGCGGTGCTGTAGAATCTACTATTAAAAAATCAACAGCGCCAACTTCAAAAGCAAAACTCGCAAAATGACCCGACTGGGCAATAATGACTAACTTAAGCTTTTTAGCGAGCTCTGTTAAATGCACTATTTGCATAGGATCAGCCAGATTGGTTAGTTCGTAAAAAAGTACGTTGTATTGATCTGTATCTATTTGATCTAATCTGTTTGCCTGAATAAAAGATTGAGATTCAAAGTGTCGGTGCTCTTGCACGCGCTTTGTTAAAAATGTTGCAAACTTAGTGTTACTAACAAAAGTTAATGCATGAAAAGAAGCGACCATTATTTTATATCTCTTGCTGTATATAGTAACAAAGACCGTGCTTAGCGGAAAAACTGTTATGAAAAGTACAATATATTTATAAAATAATTGTGACGTACTAATTAATCCCATCAAACTAGCTATTCATACCAAAGATTACGCCTCATAAATAATGCACGTAGAGTGTTTAAATAAATCCCCTTACTGTAATCCGCGAAGTAACTATTTAGTTACAAAAATAACAATTCAGGGGAATTATATGACATTAACTAACAAAGGTAGCGCGCGATTATTTAAAAAATCGTCGTTAACAGTTGCGCTAAGCAGCGCCATACTTGCAAGCATTTCATTTCAAGGTGTGGCTGCAGAAGATGACGAAATTACTAAAATAGAACGTGTACAAGTTACAGGTTCTCGTATTCGTTCAGCTGAGGCGATGTCATCAGCGCCTATCCAAGTTGTAGATAGTGCCGCTATTGATGCATCGGGATCATTAAATATTCAAGATTTACTGCTAGAGAACCCAGCATTTGGTTCGCCAGCTATTAGCCGTACTAATTCAAACTTTAATACAGCCAGTGCGGGGGTTGCTACAGTTGATTTACGTAATTTAGGCTCTAACCGTACATTGGTTTTAGTTAATGGTCGCCGTTATGTTTCTGGTGTACCTGGCAGCTCTGCTGTCGATTTAAATACTATTCCGAGCCAATTTATCGAACGTGTTGAAATTATGACCGGTGGTGCTTCATCAGTTTATGGCTCTGACGCTGTTGCTGGTGTAGTTAACTTTGTACTAAAAGATGACTTTGAAGGCGTTGAGTTTGAAGGTCAGTACGGTGAATCGAGTGAAGGTGATGATGAGTCACGCCAATTTAACTTTACCTCAGGCTTATCAAGCTCAGATGGTAAAGGGCACGCCATGTTTCACCTTGGTTACTCTGATCAAGGTGCTGTTTTCTCACGTGACCGTGATCGCTCAGCGGTAGACCAATTTTCAGGTATTTTCTTCGAAGATGATCCAGTAGCAAACCCAGGCTCTGTATTTGATGCGGTAAGCCCGTTTTTATCTTCATTCCCACCACAAGGTCGTTTTAGCGCAGGGGATGAAACATTTACGTTTAATGATGCAAACAACCTACAAAACTCATTTAGTACTAATGGTGGCGATGGCGTAGATGCAAATGGTTTTAACCGAAGCGGCGTACGTACAATAGCAATACCTACAGAGCGCTACTTATTCGCATCAAATGGTAGCTATGAGTTAAGTGACAAGCATAGCTTTTTTTATGAAGGCACTTACGCTGCAACAACAACTGTTTCTGAATTAGAGCCGTTCCCTTTTGCTTCTGATGATATTTATGCAAATGGCCAAGTACCGATTGAATTTAATGTAAACGGTGAAATATTACGAAATGCATTTGTACCAGACGATATATATAACGCAGCAACCGACACCGATGGTGATGGTATGCGTGATATCTTTTTTGCAAAACGTTTGAGTGACATTGGTAACCGTGGAGCACGAGCAGAGCGTGATACATTCCGTTTAGCGCTTGGTTTTCAAGGTGAAATAGCAGATGGTTGGTTTTACGATACTTACTACGTATATGGTAAAACAAAAGAGCAGCAAGTTTCTGGTGGTTTAGTCAACGTGCAAAGCTTCCGTCAAGGTTTAGAAGCTGTTATTGATAGCCAAGATTTAGATGGTGACGGTATTACTGACGAGGCTATCTGTATCGATGCGACAGCTCGCGGCTTTAACTGTGCGCCTGTAGACATTTATGGTTTTAATTCGTTATCACAAGGAGCTATTGATTTTGTAAGTGCACCTAGCTCTCTTTCAACGTCAGTTGAGCAAGAGATCATTGGTGGTAATATCTCAGGTGATTTATTTGATTTACCAGCAGGTACGGTGGGTATTGCTGCTGGTTTTGAATACCGCGAAGAATTTTCACGCAGTGAATTTGATGCACTACAGCAAGCCGGTCTTAATGCAGGTAATGCAATCCCAGCAACAGAAGGCTCGTTTGACGTAACAGAGTACTATGTAGAAGCAAACATCCCAGTACTTGATACTGTAACGATGAATGCAGCAGTTCGTTTATCTGATTATTCAACAGTCGGTAACACCGAAAGTTGGAATGTGGGTGTTGATTGGGAAGTAATGGATAGCTTACGTTTACGTGCTACTCGTGCTCGTTCAACGCGTGCTCCAAATATCGATGAACTATTTTCTCCGCCTTCACAAACGTTCCCAAGTGGTTTAAACGATCCATGTTTAGGTGTTACTAATAGTGGCGGTGGTGCTGCTGGTGATGCTTGTCGTACAGATGGTGGTGTTACAACTAATATCGCTTCAAATGGTGAGTTCACGCTTAACCAGTCTGACTTACAAGGTATTAGTGGCTTTAACCGTGGCAACCAAGATTTAAAAGAAGAAGTTGGTGACTCTGTAACAGTAGGTTTAGTATTTACACCAGAAAACCTAATTTCAGGACTAGACATTACGCTTGATTACTTTGATATCGAAATTACAGATGCAATAGTATCAACCCCTCGTCAGTTTATTCTTGACCAATGTTATGGCGGCGGCGATACAAGCTTTTGTGACTTTGTAACTCGTCGTAGTGCGCCATCAGGTAATAATAGTGCTGGTTCACTAGAATTTATCGACAGTGGTGTATCTAACAGTGGTGGTTTAGGTACAGAAGGTGTTGATTTAACACTAACGTACTCTACTGATATTGGTCCAGGTGCGTTTAGAACTCGCCTTGCTTATACTTACCTAATCGATGGTTATAGCATTCCACTTCCAGGCGCTGATAAAGATGAGTTTGCTGGAGAAATTGGTGCATCAGAGCATAAAGCTAACTGGAACTTTGGTTATAAACTTAACGACTTTGATTTTAACTGGAGCTTAACTTACATTGGCGCTGCAGACTTTGATGATCAATTCTTAAGTGGTTTTGGTATTGCTCCAGGTGGAGTAGGGATTGGTTCAGTAACGTATCATGATGTTCAAGCAAGTTACCATATCAGCGATTCAACAGAGCTTTACGCTGGTGCAAGTAACTTATTTGATAAAGAGCCACCGCGCATTTTATCGGGTGTAAGTGGTTCAAGTACTGGTACTGAAACTGATGCAGGTACGTACGACCCAATTGGTCAATCATTCTACATCGGTTTTAGAAGTAAGTTCTAACCAGCAATAACGACACTAATATAGTTACTTAATTAGTTACGTTCACAAAGCCCCAGTATCGCTGGGGCTTTTTTATTGGAAAAAATAATGAGAGCAGTAATGCTCATATATTGTTTATCCCAATATATGAGCATTGTACCCACTTAAACCAAAAACAACGCCACTGGTAACAGGGGCGTTGTTTAGTATTGGGAGCAGGCTAATATAGTAACCGAATCGCTTGATTATTTAACGATTTATCCCTATTTGTGGCCCTCTTCATTGAGGGCTTTTTTTTGCTAGTTTAGTCTAAGTAAGCCTTTAGCATCCAAACCAGTTTTTCTTGCTCTGAGATGTAATCGCTCATTAGTGAGGCAGTACCTTCATCATCTGCATCACCAGCTTGGCTTAAAATATCACGCTGCATGTGAATTAATGTGCTGTAACCAGCAAGTAGGTTTTCTACGGCTGTAACGCCATCACTAATACCTTTAGCTTCTTTAATTTTACTTACTTCAAGGTAATCAGAAAATGCATGTAGAGGCGCACCATCTAACGTTAAAATACGTTCTGCAACTTCGTCTACTTTTAGAAGTAGTAAGTTATAAATTTCTTCAAATTTAACGTGTAGTTCAAAAAAGTTACGGCCTTTAATGTTCCAGTGAAAGCCACGCGCGTTCATGTATTGAATCTGGTAGCTACTCAATAATGTATTGAGTGACTTTATGATGTCTTCGCTTTTTGCACTGTTTAGACCAATTGCGTTTACATGTGACATAACTTGCTCCTGAATAACCGTTTGTTTGTGAACTTGTGATAAGTATCGCGGATTTTTATTGTTTAGTAAAATCGTTTAAATATATCTAGTTAATAGCTTTAACCTATTAACTGCTTTTGATATCAATACGCACCTCTAACTATTAATAGAAATGGGTCTGATTAATAAAAATACCACCCCTTAAAAGTAAATAAACGCTAAATAAGTATAAATTATGATCTAAAACAAACTTTATTCAAGGCGATAATTTAGCTATTTTTTTATTGATGCAGGTCAAAAATCATCCACCCTAACGGCGCATAATAAGTGTGTCGAAATAATTAGGAGAGATAACATGCATGCAAAAACAGCGAAACAAAATAAAGCAGAGTTAATAGTGGTAGGTCTTGCAGTCATCGCATTTGTATTAGGGTTAGTAGCCCACTTAGCAGGTGCGAGTTTTGCGAATTCGGATGTTTTTGGCTACATTGCGGCGCCGATTCCGCTTATATTGGCAGTAGTATTTTTAATTAGTTATAAAATAGCAGCCAATGCTGAGGATTAATCGCTTTCGTTTAAGCACTTTAAAATGTAATCGAGTACTTGGCGCGAGTAAATCATACTGGTATGGCTTAAATGAAACACTTTATGTTCGGCCATACCTTTAAGTTTGGTTTCATCTAGTAATACAGTGCCATCTGACTGGCTACCTTTAACTATTAAGGGCATAAGCCCAATAGGTAAATCGCCTGCAATACTGTAAAGCTTAGCTTTAAAAGGCCAATTACCATTTTTAGTGAGTAAAAATTCAACACTATTTTTTAAAAATGATTCAAACCCTTTTTGTTTCATCTTTTGCGCAATATGGCTGCCTTTGTGTGGAGTACCAAGCGTAATTACCTTCGTAACATTCTGGCTAGCAGGGGAGTTTGCCTCTAGGTAAGCACGTGCAATCAGCCCTCCCATAGAGTGGCATACAAGCGCTGCAGGCTCGTTAGAAATACACTCATCAATTTGTGCAAATATGGTATCGCGGTGAGGGTCGAGCGTATTATAGGTAATGTTTAATACTGTCATCCCCGATTCTTCAAGCCGTGAACAAAGTGGGCGCATAACAAAGCCAGACATATACAAGCCATGTAAAACAATAACGTGTTTAACTTTCATATGCTCCCTAATACCAATTTTATTAAAAACATGATCATTCTAGCGTATTAAATAATCCGCTACCTGCGTTAAAAATTATTTATATAGAACAACTATATGTCATAATTTTCGCCTTGTTATCGACTTATTTATTTGTCGCTATAATAGATAACTAATTTAATGCAATTGGTATAACTACCGTAATTACATTAACTGTAGCGGTTTTATTTCAATATTGGTTGTATCGGTATTTACCCATACTTCACCATCTTGAATGGTAATGGCGAGCTTAATTCCACGATCAACTAAAGCAGCAAGTGCTTGTGTTGCTGCATAATCAAGGCTAAAAATACTTAGATTTTTAAATTCATACAATTTAGGTTGATGTTTTTGCCACCAAATTGCTTGATTGTTTTCACCATAAGTATATAGCACTACTTTTTTAGATTTATTACAGGCTTTTTTAAGGCGTTTTTCATCTGGTAAGCCAAGCTCAACCCACAGCTCTATCTCTTCACTATAGCTTACATGCCACAGTTCAGGCTCATCATCAGCGCTTAATCCTTTAGTAAATTCTAAACCATCACAGCTATTTAGCGCAAAAGCGAGTAAGCGAATCATCAACCGTTGATCGGTCTCTGATGGGTGTTGAGCCAAGGTTAAATTAAAATCTTGATAAACGTGGCGGTCCATATCGCTAAGCGATAACTGCACTTTCATAATGGTGGATTTAAGAGCCATAACAACTAATCTGAAAAAATTTGCGTCAGTATAGCGCAATTAAATGAATTGCCAGTTAAAATAGCGGTTAATTATACGTTAGGAGTTAAAAATGGCTATCCAGTGGTTCCCTGGGCATATGAATAAAGCCCGCAATGAAATTAAAGAAATAATGCCACAAATGGATGTGATCATTGAAGTGCTTGATGCGCGCATTCCCTACAGTAGTGAAAACCCGATGGTGGCAACCTTGCGTGAAGGCAAGCCAGTCATCAAAATTTTAAATAAGGCTGATTTAGCTGATCCTAAAATGACTCAAATTTGGAAAGATTATTTTGAGCAAGAAAACGGTGTTAAAGCGATTTCTTTTGGACATGATAAAGCAGCTGAAGTACACCGTATTAATGAGCTTTGTAAAAAGCTAGTGCCGCATAAAGTGGGCGCCGATAAGCAAATTAAAGCCATGATAATGGGTATTCCTAACGTGGGTAAATCTACGTTAATTAATGTATTGGCTGGACGTATAGTTGCAAAAACAGGTAATGAGCCTGCTGTTACTAAAGCGCAACAACGCATTAAGCTTGAAGACGGTATTATGCTTTACGATACGCCAGGTATGTTGTGGCCAAAAGTAGAAAACGAAAACTCAGGTTATCGCTTAGGCGCTACCGGTGCTATTCGTGATACTGCGCTTGAGTATGAAGAAGTAGCAAGTTACACCGCTGAGTACTTATTGCGTGCTTACCCTGAGCTTTTAAAAGCGCGTTATAAAATTGCCGAACTGCCTGAAAGTGATTGGGAATTTGTTGAAATGGCGGGTAAAAAACGCGGCTGTATCCGTGGTGGTAATCAAATAGACACATACAAAATGTCTGAAATACTAATCAACGAATTGCGCGATGGTATTATTGGCCGTATTACGATGGAAACTCCGCAAATGCGTGAGGAAGAAGAAGTAATGGTTGCTGGTTTACGCGCCGCTGCAGAAGCTAAAAAAGCAGCTAAAGAAGAAGAAAAGCTTCAACGCCGGGCACGAGCACGTAAAAATCGTCGTTAATTAGTTTAATTTAACCAACTAAATTACAGACATAAAAAAAGCCCGTAAGGGCTTTTTTAGTTTCATATCTACCGTCACCGATATGAGCAATGTAGCAAGTAAAATAGTAGGGCGGTTACTCATCATCAACATCAAGGGGCGTTGCGGTTCATAACAAGTAACCATAGCTGTTAACGTGCGCCACACGTTGTTTCAGGGTCGAGAAACAAATCAATTCATTCCTTAACAAGTGGTATGCAATCCGTCTTGTTGATATTGATTATCAGTTAGATCTAACTGTCTGTCAATACCTAAATGCAAATAATTCTTATTATTGTGGAGCTTGTTTTTTATTCATATATAAATCGGCTAGTTAGCACTGCCATTTCATAAAAATGCTTATCTTGGTTAAACAATTAAGAATAGGTTTTTAATACTTATTAAATAATTTGATATGGATTTTTAGTATAAAAGCATTGATCTTTCAAAGTTAAAATAAATTCAAGCTAGGAATGATTTTATCGCCTTCCAAGACAGCGACTGCTTTGATATCAAATCAAATAGTCTCTTGTAAAATCTTAGCCCTCAAAGATTAACAGCCTTTAATTAGTGGCTAAAAATATTCGTACTAATTGGATATTTTAAGCCACTAACGCACTTTATTTGCTGTTATACGTAAATTAATCTGCTCCACTAGTACTTTATCCTGCTTGTTTAGACGCCCTACAATGAGTAAGAAGTCACTACCGTCAGTTTTTATTACTTTTATACTTGTGTTATCAAGCTTGGTTTTACCGTACGAGGCTTCTATTTTTTCTATATCTTTAAAGTGACTAAGATCCGATTCAAGCTTACCGTCATCGTTTTTGTAGTAACTAAAAATATAGTTTTCGGTTATTCCGTTACCGTCTTCTCGGTAATCAAATACTGCATCGCTATAAAAATAAAGTATTTCTTCGTTTTCAGGTGTTAGGCGATTACGTTTTAAAAAGTGTACTTGGTAAGGCCATAAACTATCGCCTTTGATAATTGCAGCATTGGGTAAAATATTTACTTCTTGAAGTACGCCCAAAAATAATAGAGGTGCAAACGCAAGCGAGATTAAATACTGTCTAATTCGCCAGTACGAGTTGTAATGTAAGGCTTCTTTACTTGTATCGGTTTGCTCAATGTAACTAACTAGAGGCAACCATAAAAATGGCATTATACAAATCACTATGGTTGCGTATTCGTCCATTCGATAAGCAAAGGCGCTGGCAAGTACCATTAGCCAGAGTGTTAAGGCAGTCCAGTTAGGCATTACTTTATTTTTGTTTAGCTGTTGCTGGCTGTGCTCTGCAAGTGCGAGGTACAAAGGGTAATACCATAAAAATGCAAATATACCTCGAGCAATAGGCATAATACTTGAGTTATCGCGTTCTTTAATGGCTTTAAAGTTACGATAACTCCAATAGTTAACAAATATGCCTAAACTCAAAATACTGTAAATAATAAACTTACCTACAGATACTGCATAAAATGGACTATCTTCAAATTTCACTTTTTTTGCTGACTCTAATCGCCAATCGGCGAAAAAGAATATGAGTACTAAAATATAGCCAGCCAACACATATTTAAGCCAGCTATAACCAAAGCTATCTAACACATCAGCTGTTGTTTGAGGCGTTTCGCTCGCCTTTGCATATTTTAGAATAGGGTAATGAGTTGCTGATATTAACTTTTTACGCTGTGCTAAATAATCATCTATTTGAGTGGCTTTTATATGATCTTGTTTTGCGTAATAGCTATAGGTCAGTGTTAAAACGTTATTATTAAATTCAGTGGCTGTTTTTAAATTAAAGTAGTCGTTATCAATTTCTTCTTTTTCGCTATCAAATCCCCAATCTTTTTCTGTAAAATGTAGTTTTATTGTGGTGTTAATTATATTGGGATAGCTGAAGTAAAGCGGGTCAGTTCTGTTTACTTGTTTTGGTTCGTAAACACTGTTTTGTATTTCACTTGCATAAAAACTAGCTTCGTAGCCTTCATCTGTTTTTTCCCAAAATTCATCAATTAAATACGATTCTTTGGTTATTAGTTTACCCGTTTGCTCTTGCTCACTAATTGCCATTGTTTCATTTATTGATAAACCATTTAAAAATCCTTGGTAATACTCAAAGTAAGACTTAGCAACGCTATTTAGACCACTGCTGGCTATATTACTTCTTCGGTTAATTGCTTCAAATCCGGCATAAGTGTATTGGGTTTCAAAACGTGATGGCTCAGATACTTTTTCTGCAATAAAAAAGTTATCTTCTACAGATACATTTGTATGTACAGGCTTTTGTGCCATAGAGGTTAAAGCAGTTTCACCTTTATCAATAATTAGGGCATAGCCATAATCAGGTTGTGCTAAATATTCAAGTGTACCTCGTTGGTAGTTCACCGTAGGATCGAGCCAGTAGCGCTTTCCGTCTTGCTTAAGCGTAACAATTACGTGATTAAACACACTTGCAGTAGCCGGTAGTTCTATTAAACGTTTGGTTTCTTCAGTATCGACCAGCGCAGGGAAAGCCTCTATACCCATCGCTTTTAATAACGAAATAAGCAGTACCGTTTTATCTTTACAATCGCCGTATCGTAGCGAAAGCGTTTCTGAAGCTGACGTTGGTTGATGCGAGTTAGTGCCCATTTCAAGCCCTAAATATCGAACTTCGTCTTGGCTAAAGCGCAGTGCTGCGGCAATTTTATCTGATGTTTTTGTGTGTGTTGCTTTTATGTTTTCAGCTACATCCAAAATGCTATTTGGAGTTTCTATGGCTGATTGATAAAGTGGATATGCCCAGTTAACTACCTGACCCCAATCGTCAAACTCAGAAAAGTAAACTTGTGTATATGGGTCATACCACGTTGGGGTTTGAGAATTCTGCTCCAGTAAAGGTTCTTCAAAAAGAGTTATAGAATAATCTTTGCCATATTTATTAACCGTTTCTTGAATATCGGCTGCGCCGTTTATTGTATTTATATGTAGAGGTGTTTGTTTACCCCAAAGTACACGCATATTTTGTTGCACTACGGGTACCGACCAGTTCAGCGTGCGTCTTGTACTAAATTTATTAGCATATATAGGGTTGCTACCTGTCACTGTGTAGCTGTAGTCAAGTATGTCGCCACTGCGCATATCATCAATAATAATATTGAGTGACAGGCTACCGTTATAAATACGATCTGCTAATTCAGATTCACTTTGTATAACCGTCATTCTCGCGCTACCAAGCTTATCAATGCGCTCGCTATTTCTAATAATTGTTAAGCTGTTTAATGTTAGCGACTCGTAACTTGGATCAAAATCAAGATTAAGCTGGCTTATATAATCAACACCACTTTGATTTAAAGCTTTCATAACTAGGCGGGTATAGCGTTGTTGCTTTTGTTTATTTGGAACATAAGTTTGGTTATCGAGTAACAAATACAGTGTACCGTCACGCACTTTGGTTATGTCGGAATGCTTGGGTTGCTCAATAATATGTGTATTAACCCAATTAGCTGGCTTATCTATTTTATATTGCTGCGCAAAAATATTATGAGAGAAAATTAATAAGGTAAGTGCAAGTAGCCAAGAGCTGAGTCGAAGAAAGTTCCATTTCATTGTAGGGTCTTATAGTTGTTTTTATAAATACTATCGAGGAAAGAATGTACCAAATTTAGACTTTTTTGACAATGAGATGTTAACAGGCCCGTACGTGAGTAGTTAATTAATAGTATATAAATGAACTGCTATGTAATTGCGAAACGCTTAGCTTCCCCTAAAATGTTCTTGAAATAATTTTTTAGTGGTATTTCCAAACCATAATTAGTTAAACCTACTTTATTACTGGTTTCGTTAGATCTGCAAAAATCCTATCTGTTTATTCGTACGGTAATCATTAAAACCCTTAAAAGTATTTATAAATCAAAATATAACAGCAACTGTTTTTGCTCTTTTTGTTCATGAACTTTATGAGCAAAAAGCACATAACGATCATCAATGCACCTTACCTTCTAAATATTTCGTTAATTTCCCGTTAACAATAAGCTGCGCGTTAGATAGCAGTTTGTCGTCGCTTATCTACCTGACAATAAATATACACACAAGCGTGGAGAAAATAATGAAAGCAAGTAACACACAACTCGCTTTGGCAGTTGCTGCTGCATTAGCAAGTACATCCGTTTTAGCCAATAACGATACGCAAAAACTACAAGAGCAATTAGATGCGCTACAAAAAGAAGTAAGTGCATTAAAAACTACCAGCGGTTTTAATTTAGAGTTTGGTGGACGGGTTCAGCTCGACTACAACTATTTTGACGGTGCTTACAACGCCGATAACGAGGGCTCTGGCGGCAGCGATTTTTTTCCTCGTCGTATTCGTACTTACGTTGAAAGTGAGCACGGAAATTGGGATCACAAGTTATTACTCGAATTTGCTGAAGGCACTGCTGAAATAGTGATGGCGCGTGTTCGTTATGCTTTTGATAGCGGACTTAAAGTTAAAGCAGGTAAAATTCGCGAAGATATATCGCTAAATGCATTAACCAGTTCAAAGCACATTAATACGATTGAGCGTAGTTCGCTAGCCAATACTTTCTCTCCATTTTTTCGTTGGGGCGCTTCTGCTTATCAATATTTTAAAGACTCTGGCTTTCGTTACGCGATAGGCGTTTATAAAAATGATGCATTTGGTGCAACAGGTAGTGATGAAAACGACAAGCTTACTCTTGCTATTACTGGGCGTGCTACATGGTCGAGTGCATCACCTGGCGATGTAATTCATTTAGGCGTGTGGCATTCATATCGCGACATGGGAGGCAATGAATTAGGAGCACGTTTTGCGCGTGGTGAAGTGCGCGAAGCCAATACCCGCCTTGTTGATTATGCCGCCGGTGGTGTAACAAGCCCACTTGATAGCTTATCGCAAACCGGTTTTGAGTTTGCTTATCAGGCGGATTCTTTAACACTTGAGGCTGAATATGCAAGCCGCTCACTTGATGCCGCTAATAGTGCTGATTTTTTAGATGGCGAGCGCTTTGATGGTTTTCATGTATCGGCAAGTTACTTTTTAGGGGGCGAGCAGCGCCAATACAAAGCGAGCTCTGCATTATTTGTACAACCTAAAAATATTAAAGATGCATGGGAGTTGGTGGCACGTGTTTCAGAAGTAGACGCTACAAGTATCTTACAAGGCACAAAAGCAACAACTTATACATTAGGTACATCTTATTACGTAAGTAGTGATATTAAATTTATGGGCAATCTAATTTACAGCGATGTAGAAGGTGCCGGCACTCCAGCACTTGTTGGCGATGAAGACTCTGGCATGGGCTTTAGTGCACGTATGCAGTATTTATTTTAAGGATACACACAATGAAATTATTTAAGTCATTTAAATCAGTAAAAACGACCATAATTGCAGCATCGTTAGTGCTTAGCAGTCCATTGGCAATAGCCGACACTCACTTTTTAATTCCAGGCGGTCCTGGTGGTGGTTGGGATACAACAGCCCGAGGTATAGGTGAAGGTTTAGTTAAGTCGGGTATTGAAGGTAACGCATCTTTTCAAAATATGTCTGGCGGTGGTGGCGGTCGCGCTATTGCATACTTAATCGAGTCGGGTACAAAAAAGGGCGATATTTTAATGGTTAACTCAACGCCTATTGTATTGCGTGCTTTAAGCGGGCGAATTCCTTATAGCTACCGTGATTTAACCCCTGTAGCCAGCATGGTTGCAGATTACGGCGCATTTGTTGTACGTAACGATTCTCCATTTAAAACTTGGGAGGATGTTATTAAATCAATAAAAGAAGATCCAAGTTCGATAAAAGTGGCGGGCGGTTCTGCTCGCGGCAGTATGGATCACTTAGTGGCGGCTCAAGCTGTTAAAGCGGCGGGTATAGATGGTCGACGCTTGCGTTATATTCCTTACGATGCAGGTGGAAAAGCGAAAGCAGGGTTGCTTTCAGGCGAAGTGAATTTACTTTCAACAGGTTTAAGTGAAGCGCTTGAAGTCGCTAACGGTGGTCAAGCACGCATTTTAGCGGTTACATCTGGTAAACCTTTACCTGATTACCCAGAAATCCCTACGCTTAAGTCACTTGGTTACGATATGGAATTTGTAAATTGGCGTGGTCTTTTTGCTGCGCCTAATTTACCCGCTGAAAAGTTAGCACAGTACACAAAAAAGCTTCGTGAGTTGCAAAGTACTCCTGAGTGGGAGGCTGTGAGAGCTCGTAATGGTTGGCTAAATCTGTTTCAAGAAAAAGATGAATTTATTAAATCACTAGAAGCGCAGGAAGCACAACTTAAAGTGGTTATGGAAGAGCTTGGTTTTATCCGTGCAGCACGTTAATCGAGGTTTAAAATGATGAATCGCGAATTACTAGGGCCAAGTTTATTCTTGGCACTATTTACTTTATATGCCGTGGTTGCATGGCAAATTCCACTATTACCGTTTGAAGAATACGAAACAGTTACCTCAGCGACTCTTCCTAAAGTATATGCTGGGTTTGGTATTGTGGTGTGCTTACTGTCTATTGGTTCAACATTGCTTAAACCAAGAGAAAAAACGAATGCAGGTGATGTTCTTGAAAAATCACACATGCTGCGCACTTTTGGTTTATTAATATTAATGGTGATTTATAGCGCTGCACTTGAGCCAATTGGTTTTTTAATTTCGACTAGTGCATTTTTGCTTGCCGGTTTTTTTGTTATGGGCGAAAGACGTAAGGGAATTTTGCTATTTGCATCGATTCCGGTTGCAGTGGTGTTTTGGTTTTTGATGACTCAAGTATTAGGTATTTACTTGGTTCCGGGCGATTTGTGGAGTTAAGTTATGTTTGATGGAATTATGCTTGGTTTGTCGACCGTGCTCGACTTTAATAATTTAATGTATGTTATTGCGGGTTGCCTTGTTGGCACCTTTATAGGCATGTTACCAGGATTGGGGCCAATTACCGCAATTGCCTTAATGATCCCTATTACTTATAGCATTGGCGCCGACTCGGGCATGATTTTAATGGCGGGTGTTTATTATGGTGCAATTTTTGGTGGCTCTACGTCGTCTATTTTAATTAATGCACCAGGGGTTGCTGGCACTGTGGCTTCTTCCTTTGATGGCTATCCGCTGGCAAAACAAGGTCATGCAGGTAAAGCATTGGCAATTGCTGCTTATTCCTCCTTTATAGGCGGAACAATTGGCGCCATATTATTAATGGTTGCTGCGCCTTTATTAGCAAAGGTGTCATTGAGTTTTCAATCCCCTGACTATGTAGTACTGATGTTTTTAGGCTTAACAGCTATTGCAGCATTTTCAAATAAAGGGCAATTTTTAAAAGCAATGATGATGACCGTGTTTGGCTTAATGCTAGCAACGGTTGGAATCGATCCGTCATCAGGTACTGACCGATTTACCTTTGGACAACCTGATTTACTCGACGGAATAAGCTTTTTATTAGTTGCTATGGCAACGTTTGCATTAGCCGAGGCACTTGTAAATGTTGTAAAGCCAGAGAAAAAAGATGCTAAAAATATTAATGATTCCGACACTCCGCAAATAGGTTCAACCAAGTTAAGTAAAGCCGAGGTTAAAGAAATAGCACCAGTAATTGGTCGCTCGTCTATTTTAGGTTTTATAGTGGGAGTGCTACCGGGTGCAGGTGCAACTATTGCGAGCTTTATGGCTTATGCAACAGAGCGAAATTTAGCGCCAAAAGGTTTAAAAGAAAAATTTGGTAAAGGCTCATTACGTGGCTTAGCTGCCCCAGAATCAGCAAATAATGCCGCGTGTACAGGATCGTTTGTACCGCTGTTAACGCTTGGTATTCCGGGCTCAGGAACAACTGCAATTATGCTAGGCGCTTTAATTGCTTACGGTATTCAGCCAGGTCCAATGCTTATGCAAGAAAACCCAAGTGTATTTTGGGCGGTTATTGTAAGTATGTACTTTGGTAACATTGTGCTGCTTATTTTAAATCTTCCGCTTATCCCTTACTTTGCAAAAGTGTTAGCAATGCCTAAGTCAGTACTTACTGTGATGATTTTGTTCTTTAGCTTAATTGGTGTTTACTTAGTGTCCTTCAATACCTTCGACTTATTTATGATGGTGGGGTTTGCAGTGGTTGCGCTAATATTGCGATTACTGTCGTTTCCTATGGCACCATTATTATTAGGTTTTATATTAGGAGATATGATTGAGCGAAACTTCCGTCGTTCAATGATGATTTCCGATGGTTCATTAAGCTTTTTATGGGATCGCCCGCTAACATTGAGCATATTTATAATTTCAATTTTAGTGCTGTTATTTCCTTTAAAAGATTATTTAATGCAACGCCGTGAAGACAAAGCAAATGCATAATTGAGAATGAAATGAAAAACACCAACAAGCTAAATCCATTGCAAAACATGGTCACAAAACCTAAACGTTTAGAAACACGATTAATTATTTGGGTAACAGGATTATGTGTATTGCAGGCTTTATTATTTGGCGCGTTGGTGTATCAACTTACAGCGCAAAGTTTACATAGCCATATTGGCGATAAGGCATTAGCTGTGGCTAGTAGTGTAGCTACACGTGCTGATGTAATTAATGCATTGCAAACCCCTAGTGACTTAAACGCTATTAACATGCAAATTGAAGATTTACGACAACTTGTAGGTGCTGACTTTATTGTTATTGGCGATGAGAATGCATTTCGTATTGTGCATCCAGATGAAGATAAAATTGGCAAGAAAATGGTTGGTGGCGATAGCCAAGCTGCGCTAAAAGGTAAACGCTATATTTCGGTAGCTCATGGTAGTTTAGGTGAATCAATTCGTGGCAAAGTGCCGGTGTACGCAGGTAATAATGAAATAGTAGGCGTTGTGTCGGTTGGTTTTTTAGTACAATCAATCGATCCGCTTATTCTCTCTCGCAGTAGTGAAATTTTAATATGGGGCTTAATACTTGTAGGTTTAAGTATACTGGCGGCTATTTATATTGGACAGCGTGTCAGAAATGCTATTTTTGGCCTGCAGCCAGATGAAATTGCACGTTTGTTTTCAGAGCAAGATGCAATTTTAAATACGGTACGCAGCGGTATTATTGCACTCGACCCGGACGGAAAAGTACGAAAACTCAACCAACGCGCCTGCGAAATATTAGATAAACCAACTTCAATTATTAA
Source organism: Pseudoalteromonas sp. EB27 (assembly GCF_001974875.1). GTDB lineage: Bacteria > Pseudomonadota > Gammaproteobacteria > Enterobacterales > Alteromonadaceae > Pseudoalteromonas. Next base: position 42,720 of record NZ_MTQD01000019.1, on the reverse strand, counting down.
TCAGAACCTCAGCTTAAACGATTTACTGCCAGAGCACGCAGAGTTTCTATTACGAAATCAGCGGCGTAAAATAGTGGGTTTTGAATTGTTTGCCGCCGATAAACGACTCATTTTATCGAGGTTTTCTTTACAGGTGCAAGGGCAGGCAGATGGTATTTTACTAAGTATGCGCCCCTCTGATGAACTTGAATATTTAAGCCAGCAACTTACTAAAGTTCAGGCTTTTGCAGAGCTTTTAAGGGTACAAACTCATGACTACTCCAATAAGCTCAACTTAATTGGCGCGTTAGTGCAAATGGGGAAAAATGAGCAAGCTATAGAAATTATAGGGCAAGAAAGCCAAGGCTCCCAAGCACAAATTCATAACTTGTTAGAGTGCATACAAGACCCAGTGCTTGCTGGTTTGTTAGTGGGTAAATATCATAAAGCGCGAGAATTAAATGTTGTGCTTGAGCTTAATCCTGACAGTCTACTTGGCGTTATTGCACGCAAAGATATGCTAGAGCGAGTAGTGTCTATTTTAGGAAACTTAATAGACAATGCCATTGAAGCTGCAATTAGAGCATCAGATTCTCGCTCTGCAAAAGTACGTGTAACCGTTGATGAAACCAGTCAAACACTTTTATTTGATGTAGAAGATACTGGCTTTGGGTTAGGCTCTGACCATGATGTTATTTTTACTCCTCAATACAGCTCTAAATCGGGAGCGGGGCATGGTATTGGGTTATATTTAGTAAAAACAAATTTGGACTCATGTGGTGGCACGTTAGAAATTGGTGAGTCAGACTTGCTTGGTGCAAGGCTAAGTATTTATATTCCAAAATAATAAGAGCATTAAATATGACGTATTCAGTAGTAATAATTGAAGACGAAGTAGAGGTAGCACAGCTATTAGCGCAGTACTTGTTATTACCAAATGGTGTGGCCGGTAGCCAAACGCCAAAGCAGAGCTTAAGACAAGCTCAGTATCAGGTAGTAGGCATTGCCGGTAATTTAAGTACGGCAACAGCTTTGTTGCATGCTATTGAACCCGATTTAATTCTACTCGATATACATTTGCCAGATGGCAATGGCTTAGATTTGTTAAGCGATTTACGACGACGGGCGATTAAAAGTGAAGTTATGTTGTTAACAGCAGCTAAAGAGGTCGAAACCCTTGAAAAAGCAATGCAGTTAGGCGCGTGCGACTTTTTAGTAAAGCCGTTAATGCTAAGCCGTCTTGATCAAGCTCTTGCACGTTTTGAATCACGTCAGCAATGTTTTTCTGATGCGAGTGAAGTAACACAGTCGATGGTTGATACATTATTTGGCTCAAAGCAACAAACCAACACGTTTATTCGTTTACCAAAAGGGGTCGATCAACTTACCCTACAAAAAATACATAATGCTTTTGTAGAGCACGGAACCACTGCATTTACCGCTCAACAAGTGGGCGATTTAGTTGGCGTAAGCCGCTCTACAGCGCGCCGTTACTTGGAGTATTTACTGGAGTCAGGCAAGTTAACTGCGGATCAAAGCTACGGTAGTATTGGCCGCCCTGAACGCTGCTATAAAATAACGAAGTAACTTCGTGCATTTGAAGTAAATGCATTAAATTCCATTTATTTCAAGGCCTTGCATGTTTTTTGTTATGTTTGATATTTAATAGATTCTGGCATATAAAAAAATATGTTGAATTGATTGCATTTTAAGCGGCTTGTATGGTGATGTTCGCTTTAAGTGATGTTATACTCCTGCCGAATAATTTATCGACTTTATTAAGAGTAAAATTAATGGCAGATTTATCGAAGTACAGAAACATTGGTATTTTCGCGCACGTTGATGCGGGTAAAACCACGACTACTGAGCGTATCCTAAAGCTTACTGGTCAAATCCATAAAACAGGTGAGGTTCATGATGGTGAATCTACTACTGACTTCATGGAACAAGAAGCTGAGCGCGGTATTACTATTCAGTCTGCGGCTGTAAGCTGTTTCTGGAAAGATCACCGTTTTAACGTTATCGATACTCCTGGACACGTTGACTTCACAGTTGAAGTTTACCGTTCACTTAAAGTATTAGATGGCGGTGTTGGTGTGTTCTGTGGTTCTGGTGGTGTTGAACCACAATCAGAAACTAACTGGCGTTATGCTAATGACTCAGAAGTTGCACGTATTATCTTCGTAAACAAATTAGACCGTATGGGTGCTGATTTTTACCGTGTAACTGAGCAAGTACGTAAAGTACTTGGTGCTGTACCACTAATCATGACTTTACCAATTGGTATTGAAGATGAGTTTGTTGGTGTTGTTGATGTTTTAACTAAAAAAGCATACGTTTGGGATGACACTGGTCTTCCTGAAAACTACGAAATCACAGATGTTCCTGCAGACATGGTAGAAAAAACTGACGAGTATTATGAAATGCTTGTTGAAACTGCCCTTGAGCAAGACGATGAACTACTTGAAGCTTACATGGAAGGTGAAGCACCTTCTGTAGAAGACATCAAACGTTGTATCCGTAAAGGTACTCGTGACCTTGCTTTCTTCCCTACATACTGTGGTTCTGCGTTTAAGAACAAAGGTATGCAGCTTATTCTTGACGCTGTTGTTGATTACTTACCAGCTCCTACAGAAGTTGACCCTCAACCTCTTATGGATGAAGAAGGTAACGAAAATGGTGAATTTGCAATCGTATCTGCAGATGAACCTTTCAAAGCATTAGCATTCAAGATAATGGATGACCGTTTTGGTGCATTAACATTCGTACGTATTTACTCAGGTAAACTAAACAAGGGTGATACTATCCTTAACTCGTTTACTGGTAAAACTGAGCGTGTTGGCCGTATGGTTGAGATGCAAGCAGATGACCGTAACGAATTAACTAGCGCACAAGCTGGTGACATCATTGCTATCGTAGGCATGAAAAACGTGCAAACTGGTCACACATTATGTGATCCTAAGCACCCAGTAACACTTGAGCCAATGGTATTCCCAACTCCAGTAATCTCGATTGCTGTACAGCCTAAAGATAAAGGCGGTAATGAGAAAATGGGTGTTGCTATCGGTAAAATGGTTGCAGAAGATCCATCTTTCCAAGTTGAGACTGATGAAGATTCAGGCGAGACTATCCTTAAAGGTATGGGTGAGCTTCACTTAGATATCAAAGTAGATATTCTTAAGCGTACTTATGGCGTAGACCTTATTGTTGGTCAACCACAAGTTGCTTACCGTGAAACTATCACTAAAGAAATTGAAGATAGCTACACGCATAAGAAACAATCTGGTGGTTCTGGTCAGTTCGGTAAAATTGATTACCGTATCAAGCCAGGCGAAGTTGCTTCAGGCTTTACGTTTAAATCATCTGTTGTTGGTGGTAACGTACCTAAAGAATTCTGGCCTGCAGTTGAGAAAGGCTTCAAGTCAATGATGGGTACTGGTGTTCTAGCTGGCTTCCCTGTACTTGACGTTGAAATTGAACTTTTCGACGGTGGTTTCCATGCCGTGGATTCATCTGCAATCGCGTTCGAAATCGCTGCTAAAGGCGCTTTCCGTCAATCGATCCCTAAAGCAGGCGCACAACTTCTTGAGCCAATCATGAATGTTGACGTGTTCACTCCAGAAGATCACGTTGGTGACGTAATCGGTGACCTTAACCGTCGTCGTGGTATGATGAAAGACCAAGAAGCTGGTTTAACAGGCAGCCGTATTAAAGCTGACGTACCGTTATCAGAAATGTTCGGTTACATCGGTACACTACGTACAATGACATCAGGTCGTGGTCAGTTCTCTATGGAGTTCTCACACTACGCTGCATGTCCGCAAAACGTTGCTGATACAGTAATCGCTGCAGAAAAAGAGAAAAAAGCTGCTAAATAATTAGCTCTTTAACTCTTTAAAAAAAACCCGCACATGTTGCGGGTTTTTTATTGCCTATAATTTAGTTTTTTTTGTAGTTGTTTATAGCTACATTTTATTATTAAGTAGTCCTATATTATCAGTTAGTAAAAAGGTATTAGAGAGCATTTTATTTACTTCATTTACTTCATTTACTTAATCAGTTGGTTTGTAAGGAGTTAATTGTAAATTCTATGTAACCTACTGAATTTTAAGAACTTCTGTTGATGCTTCTATGTGCGTAATGTAGAATACCAGCACTTTCAGACTAGAGCTCTAAAGTCAGATAGGGAAGTCTCCGCAGCAGAGACGTTTACATATTAATTCTATATAAGACGTAACGATCATGAAATCTATTAAATTAGCACCAAACTGGTGGCTACAATTCACAAAATGTATTTTAGCATTCAGCATAATATTTTTAATTCATATTATGTTTACTGTGAACCTAAAGATTGTTTTTCTCACTGTAATGCCAGCTCTACTAATTATCATTGCTTTTAATATTCTTCATCTTCGTTTTTTACATTGTTATAAAGCAGGTATTTGTTATACACGTTTGTGCACAGAGCGCTATATCAATAGTGAGGAAATTAGTTGCGTATCATTTAGTTCGTTTTTTCTTTTCACCATTTTTAAGGTGAAGCTAGATAATGGCAAAAATTTCCATTTCTATAACTGGCAACTTGATGATGAAGCGCAGTCAGCTATTTCTGAAATGTACTGTAATAAGTTAGCTGACAAAGTGGAAAATATTAGCGATAAATGCAACGCTTGATTTTTAATTAAGATAGCAAAAAGGAGCGGTTAATCGCTCCTTTTTAGTTTTTGTATTTTATAACGCGCTAATTAAACTTTTTTATAGCCTTAGCTTTTAGCGCTTTCATCTTTAGCCTGCTTGGCTTTTTAAAGGACTGGATAGGCATTGTTACCAATTGCTCTTGTGGTAGTGTCGGTATAGTTTGTGGATAAGCACCTTCCTCAGGTATCGAAATTTCTTTTAGGTGCGTTTTAAGCGCTTCTAGCGTTGAATCGTTATCAACTTCGCTAGGGCAAATAAATATACCTAACTTTCTAAGCTGTACACCGAGCTTAATGCTACTGGTATAACGGATAATTGGAGCGCCTAACACTAAGCCTAATAATATAGGCGATAACCACCAAAAGAACACTGGTGTGAAGTAATAAGCTGTACTACCCCATGTAATAGCCACAATAGTTGAGAATAACGTATAACCAAACGCTTCCTTCCAAGGGACCATGCGACCTTCACGAGGTTGTGCATCCCACTTCACTTTTTTGCCTAAAAACACACAAAGTACAAAGTAAGCATGAAATACCATCATTAATGGGGCAACAATAATAGCAAATACAGTTTCGATGATTGAACCTAGTATTAGCTTAATTGAACCACCAAAGCGTTTGTTTCTATGTATTAGGGTTACTATTATGCCCATTAATTTAGGCATTAATAAAATAATAATAGTTAGATACAAGAGTGAATCAATAAGATCGGTTTTAGCTATTTGCCATGTGGGGAATAATTGGTAAACACGGTTAAAGTACACATCACTATTTAATGCGCGAGTTACTGCATCAATAGTACTTAGCGCCAACATTGAGAGCCAAATTAGCGATGAAATATAGGCTGTGGCACCGAGTAGAAAATGCAACTTACTCATTAATTTTAATTTGGATGACGATAGTAAACCTAAGTGCTGAATATTACCTTGCACCCAACGTCTATCGCGTACAGCGTAGTCTAGAATGTTACTTGGTACTTCTTCATAGCTACCTTCAATATCTGATAGCAACAATACATCCCAACCAGCACTATGAAGTAGTGAAGCTTCTACAAAGTCATGACTTAAAATTTCGCCGCCAAAAGGTGCATTACCTTTTAGTGTTGGCAAACCACAGCACGTTATAAATGCCTCAACTCTAATGATTGCATTATGACCCCAATAGTTTGCTTTATCAGTTTGCCAAAAAGCTGAGCCAGTCGCGAGCATTGGGCTATAAAGTACTGACGCAAACTGTAAAAAACGGCCAAAAAAGGTATCTTGACGAACAGGGATCGGAATAGTTTGGATCAGACCTGCTTGTGGGTTGTTGAGCATACTTGTAGTAAGCTCTAACATACATTTTCCGGTCATTACGCTATCTGCATCAAGCACAATCATATGGTCGTACTGGCTGCCCCAGCGCTCACAAAAGTCGGTTAGGTTACCTACTTTACGATGTTTGTTATCTTCGCGACGGCGATAGAATACGTGCTTTGCCGTATCACCTAAACGCTCACACAATGCATGCCACGCACTTAGCTCATTTTTAGCTATTTGTGGGTCTTGGGTGTCGCTTAATAAGTAAAAATCAAAGTTTGCAAGTTGACCTGTTTCTTTTAACGATTGCAGGCTGACTTCAAAACCCGCGATAACACGGTGGGTATCTTCGTTATAAATAGGCATTACAACGGCGGTTTTTTGGGCGTTAATTGCCTCCTCGTCAAACTCAATTGGTTTAATACGTTTCAATGTAAGTGGATCAATTCGTAATAGCTGTAATACAAAGCCAATTGTTCCACTACAAAAGGCCGTTACAATCCAGGCAAAAGTGATTGAGAATAATACTAAAAGAGCGTATTCAAGTAATGTCATACCGTTTGAGCTTAAAATCTCAAACATAATAGATATGCCGTAGCCAGATGTGCCAAGTGCCGCAATAGCAAATAGCCATACTCTTAGTGTTTTGAATGGCATAGGAGTGCCCTTCCCTTTATTACTTGATGTCATTTGGGTACCAAACATAGCTCCATACCTCGCTAATTTCTTTGTCTCGTAGTTTTAACGATAAACGCATATCAACGGGTTGATCGTCCTGTGGTGCAATTTTGAAAGCTACACGCCATCCTCGTGAATCAGGCAGTTTTTGGATATTTATGTCGGTTACTTCGCCTGTTGTAAGTTGAATGTCGGCATCTAATTTTAATTGTTCTGAAAGTTGATTTATTTCCGACCCAGTAAAATCAACAGTAAATTGGCGATGACTTTTTGGTGGTGGGTTGTCTTCACCAGGTAAAGCGGCGCTACCAATCCTTGTACGTAATACTCGCGCTTTTTCGTGCTGAGTTAAAGCTGCATTAAAGGTCGTCATTTTGTAGCTCAGCTTTAATGAATCTCCGGCTTTCATTGGCTTTTCTGGTACCCAGTAACTCACGATATTGTCGTTAGTTTCAGTATCAGTAGGTATTTCTACAAGTTCTACACGACCATTTCCCCATTCACCTTGTGGTTCGATCCATAGGCTGGGGCGGTTGTGGTAATGTGCTTCTGTGTCTAAATAGTTATTAAAGTTTCGATCGCGTTGAGCTAACCCAAAACCTTTTGGGTTATTGTACGAAAATGAAGTAACACTTAACTGCGAAGGATTGTTAAGAGGGCGCCATACCCATTTGTCATCAGTAGATTGAGTTAATAGACCATCCGAGTCATGAACTTCAGGGCGGTAGTCATCAAAAAATTTGGTGCTGTTTTCGCCGTGATAAAACATACTCGTTAATGGTGCTACACCCAGTTTTTTAATATCTTTACGCGCAAATATCTGCATATCAACATCAACTAGCATATTAGTGGTAGGGTCAACACTGAACTTGTATGCACCCGATATAGATGGGCTATCTAATAATGCAAAAATGGTAATTTGTGTTTGGTCGGCCTTTGGTTTAACTAACCAGAATTCTTTAAAAACTGGAAATTCTTCACCCGAATTTTCTGCAGTATCAATGGCAAGGCCTCTAGCTGATAAGCCATAAACCTGTTGAGGGCCAACGACTCTAAAATACGATGCACCCTGAAATACCATTACTTCATCTTTATACTCGTTAGTATTCAATGGGTAATGTATGCGAAACCCAGCATGGCCTAGTTGAGTACCCGCAACACTTTTAGCTATTTCTTCTTGTAGTGGTGCCGCTGTGCCATCATATTGGTAAAAGTCGGTACTGAAGGGTAAGCGACTGCGTTTAGAGTCGCTATCAACGGTATTTATTGTCACAGGTGTTTTATATAAAAAACCAGGGTGGAATAATTGTAGCTCGTACAGGCCTTCATCTTTCCATACTGCTTTGTCTTTTTTAAATCGAATTGAACGGTAATCCTGATAATCAATATTGTTAAGTGCTTCAAGCTCAATGTTTTTAGGTGCCACGTATTCTTCGCTTGCTAACTTTTTGGCGCGAGCGCTAATTACATCAAATAAGCTACTTTGTGGGATTGCTACATCAACGGTTGCAGCAATCGCTTGGTTGCTATTGCCCCAAGTCGAAAAAATAATAAGTAGACCCAGTAGTGGTGCTGACTTTTTTTGCCATTTAGGCAGATTTTGGGTTAATTGTTTCATTCTCATTCCTTTATAAAAACACGACTTATTTTTACGTTTAGGGTAAATATTGATTTTGTTTAGTAAGTATCTTCTTAATTATTTAAAGCAAAATGTGAACCCATATAAAAGTTCATACTTTTCAATAGGTAAAACCGATATACATAATAAAAAGAGTTTCATTGTGTAAAATTCACTCAAATGTATGTAGTTGTTACTGGTTAATTACTAGAAGATTCACAGATCGTCTGAACATATTACGGGGGGTTTAATGAAGCTTGTCTGAATTACATTTGTATAAAATAAAAAAGCCGCAAGAGCGGCTTTTTAAATGTTTGGATTTAACTTAGTTATTTCTTTTTAAATCGACGCACTATTGATAGTGGTGCTAAAAGAAGTGATAACCATAATAATGAACCTGCATCATTATCGTCATCTGAGCGTAAGTTATTTACTTTCACAGCTACTTTTTCAACGTTAGATAAGTTACCCACGCTATCTTGAGCTTGCACTGTTAAAGTAATACGATTTTCGAATTCGTAATCAATCTCTCCAGCAACAATTAACTGCCCCTGATTGTTAATTGAAACGCTATCATTATTAGATGTAATAAATTTAACAACAGGTGATTCATCGGCATTTGGATCACTAAAATCGAGCGTGCCGATAACTGTACCAATTGCGCTGTTTTCATCGACTGCAAAAACTTGATCAGCTGTAATAACAGGCGTTTGCTCTTCAGGTGTTAAAGTAATTTCAGATTTAATATCAATAATTACAGGGTCGTGATCTGATGCGCGGTATGCACTTTCAGAGTACAAACTAGATTGTTGACCTTCGCTTTTAAACTCTACATTGTAATCAAGAGAAATAGGTTCATCTGCGTTGATGTGCCAATCTGTTGCTGCAACAATTTTACTAAGTAGTGATTGGGTAGCTACTGCGTGATCTAAACTACCAGCGCGACCAGAAAAGCTGTAAGAGTAACCAAGTGTATCCCCATCAATTTCTGCAACTACATTTTTGTAGCCTTTATCAGCAAATGCACGTATTGGGTCTTCCATTGCGTAAGCATTCATATCGCCGACTAAAATAGTATCTTCGTCGTCAATACCGGTTGGTTTGCTATCAAGCCAATCAGCGAATGCATTAGCACCTTCTGTGCGTATTTCATTCCAACAGCCTTGGCCATCACCTGAATCTGCATTATTACCCGAAGCACTACCACAGCTTTTAGATTTAAGGTGTGACACAGCAACTGTAAATACTTCATCAGTTTCTAATGATTTAAAGCTTTGTGCAATTGGAGCACGATTACTAAAATCAAATGGTGCTTCAGTTGTAATGGCAGCAGTACCTACTTCTTCTACTTTGTTAGCACGATAAATTAATGCGGTAGTAATTGCATCTGTACCAATTTGATCTACGTTAAAGTCAACAAATGCGTATTGGTTAGCTGAATCAGCTTCGTTTAATGCATTTACTAAGCTCGCAATAGCGCTAAATTCGCCAAAGCCATCATTTTCTATTTCCATTAAACCAACAACGTCGGCCTGGATAGCGCTAATTGCACTTACAATTTTAGCTTCTTGACGAATAAGTTCAGCTTCTGAATCTGCACCTCGAGCGGTAGGGAATCCTTCGCCTTGGCCATCACCATTAAAGTAATTAAGTACGTTGAAGCTAGCTACGCGTAAATCTGCTTCAGCATTAAGTTCAGGCGCATCTTCACGTGCATTTGTTGCAATAAACTGAGGTGCTAAAGTTGGGTGTATTCTGTAAAGGCTAAAGCTATAAGCAAGTGCACCTGTAACTGTGTTTACAGTGTCACCAGTACGTAATGTATTTTCTGCTGACAAGCCTGGGGTTGGGTACGCTGTTGGATCTAAGTTTTGTACAGTAGAGCCATCATCTAGTAGGATCTTTTTAAGCAGGTTTTCTGTTTCAACTGCATTAGCCGTATCTCCAGGTAGTGCAACCTGTGTACCTTGATACAAGCGCTCTGTTGCTAACTCAACTTCACCATATCGACCAAGGCCAAAGTTATTAGTTACTACTAATGGTTGCTCTAAAGTAACTAGCATACCTTCAAAAGCCTCTAAATCCGTTGTATCAGCTAAAGGTAAAGTAATTTTTGTAGCTGCTACAGGTAAACCTGTATCACAAATTGCTACTTGGCTTACGCTGCCAATTTGTGTTGCATCAAAATACTCTTCAACAGTACCTTGTACGCGCACATGGTCACCAACATTTACATCAGTATCTGCAAAATAAACAAACACACCTTCAGAAGTTAGTGGATTGGCATCTATGTCTGCAGCAAGTGAGCTAACAAAAAAGCCTTTTAATTGATCATCACCTTGGAAGTCTGCGGTTACTACACCTTCAAGTTCTACTAATGTATCAACAAGCGGGCTTGCAGAACTATCACCTTGTATAGCGTTAATTAGTACTTTTTCTGCGTCACAAACAAGTGGTTCAAGTGGTTCTGGTTCTGGAATTGGTTCAGGTGTTGTTCCACCATTACCTGCATGTGAGCCTAAGCCGTCAAACTCATCTTGGTCGAACTGTACCCATTCTTCACTTGGGTTAAATGCTGCATCAGGTGTTGTTCTTCCTGTAGTAATTTCATCTTTTCTGCGTAAAGTTTGATTCGCTGTGGTTACTCCGCCTTCTGACCACGATGAACCAGGATCGACACCAACTTGTCCAAAACTATCAACAACAGATCCATCCTTAGTCAATACGATTGCATCGTCACCATTAAAGTTAACTACGCTATCTAATAGATCAGCTTTACCTGAAAGGTCGGTAGAAGCTCTAGTGTCCGCATTGACAATTACATAGGTACTATTTGCAGCTAAAGTACCGCTTAATGTAATTTCTGTAGATACGCTAGCAGAGCCATTTGAATAGCGCTGTAATGAGTATTCACTAAGGTCAATGTCTGTTGTTGCATTATTGTAAAGTTCAATGGCTTTATTGTAACCACTTCCTTCTATATATTCAGAAATGATTAGATCAGCGGATGCTGGTGCACTGAGACTGGCTATAACAAGTGCGAGTGGTGTTATTTTTGTTTTAAACATTTTTTTATTATTCCCGTGTATTAATCCCAAAATGGGACACCAGTTTAGAGAATAAATATGACGAAAATAATACAAAAAGGTAAACGAATGTAAATAAAAGGCGGTTTAACCGCCTTTTTATAAAACCCTTACTTTTTAGCTAGGTATTGTGCGGCTTGCTTAGCAAAGTAGGTCAATATTCCATCAGCGCCTGCACGCTTAAATGCAAGTAAAGACTCCATTATAGTAGCTTCCTCACTTAACCAACCGTTATCGATAGCTGCTTTGTGCATTGCATACTCGCCACTTACCTGATATGCGAAAGTAGGTACACCAAACTCGTCTTTAACACGACGTACAATATCTAAATAAGGCATGCCAGGCTTAACCATGACCATATCAGCGCCTTCTTGTAAGTCTAATGCGACTTCACGTATTGCTTCATCAGAGTTTGCAGGGTCCATTTGGTAGGTTTTTTTATCGGCACCTTTTAAGTTACTAGCAGAACCTATTGCATCTCTAAATGGGCCATAGTAGCTAGATGCGTATTTAGCTGAGTAGGCCATAATACGGGTATGCACAAACCCATCAGCTTCAAGCGCTTCACGAATTGCAGCAATACGGCCATCCATCATGTCTGAAGGGGCAATTACATCAGCGCCTGCTTCTGCATGTGAGAGTGCTTGTTTAACTAAAATTTCGGTGGTTACGTCGTTTATCACATAGCCAGTGTCATCAATAATGCCGTCTTGACCGTGCGTTGTGAATGGATCAAGTGCACCATCAGTAATTACACCCAACTCAGGAAATGCTTCTTTTAAAGCACGAACAGTGCGTTGGACTAAGCCATCATCATTATATGCTTCTTCGGCAAATAATGATTTTTTATCCGCAGGTGTTACCGGAAAAATAGCTAAGGCAGGTACACCAAGTTCAACAAGTTCTTTTGCTTCAAGCAACAGCAAATCTATTGATAAACGCTCGATACCCGGCATTGATTCAATTGCTTCGCGGCGATTTTTACCTTCAAGTACAAATACAGGGTAAATTAAATCGTTTACGCTAAGTTGATTTTCAGCCATTAAGCGGCGAGAAAAGTCGCTGCGGCGCATTCTGCGCATGCGAGTATACGGGAAAAGGTCTAATCCTGATTGGGCCATATTAATATGCTCCTACTGTGGTAATGGAAAAGTAATTACTTGATTACGGCCATGTTGCTTTGCGTAATAAAGTGCTTTGTCGGCGCACTCAGTAAAAATTTGAGGATTGCTAACATCATCAGCAATGCTGGTGTATACACCAGCGCTAATTGTAAATTGAATATCATTATTGGCTACCGTTACTGTACTGGCTGAGATAGCTGCTCGTATTTTTTCAGCTATGTCTTGTGCGCCTTCATTGGGGGTATTAGGTAATAGCACCACAAATTCCTCACCGCCGTAGCGGGCAACTTCATCTAGTGGGCGCTTTAAATGATCTTTTATTAGGTCAGATACAGCTTTAATAACTTGATCGCCAATTATGTGTCCGTACGTATCGTTAATGCTTTTGAACCGGTCTATATCAAGCATAACAATGCTAAGTGGTGTTTGCTCTCGGCGAGACCGACGAAGTTCCATGACGAGTTTCTTATCAAAAAAACGTCTGTTTTTTATTCCGGTTAAAGCGTCTTCGGTATTGAGTAACTCAAGTGAACGATTTTTTTCTTCAAGTTCTCTAAGTGTAACTTGTAATTCAAAGGTGCGTTCGTCGACTTGTGATTCGAGTTCTTGGCGCGTTTTTTCTTGTAACTTTAAGCGCTCTTTAAGCAGTGTATCTTGGGCTGCATTTTCAGCAATCAAGGTTTGCTGAGCTATTACTTCTTCATCGCGTTGTAAAATAAATAACTTCATTACACTGTAACATAGACAGAAAGTGCAGCTAAAAAAGCATGCAAATACAAATGCTAATGTACTTCTGCTAAAGGCGTATAGCCCCATTACTGCCACAATAAAATAAAGCATTACCACCAAGAAAAAAACTAATACGAGCAATAGCGCTTTATTAGGTTTAGAAGGCGCTAAACGCATGCACGTAAATGTAGTTGCAATATAAAAGCCTAAAGCGATTGGGGTAGCCGTTAAGCAAAATAGTGTCACTATATGGTTTGGAAATAACCAAATAAATAATAATGAGACACCAACTACGTTAACCACTACCTTTTGAACCGTTAGTAAAGAAGAGGGCTTTGGATGGCAAATTTGCTTTTGCAAAGGTAAAAACATTAAAGTAATAAGCATAAGTAGTATAGGGATCATAACTTGCTGTAATGCCGGCAAATTAGGGTGAATATATCTTAAGCCAAAGCCGCAAAGGTAGGCTAAGACCCCCCCCAATGTGAGTGTGATTAAACCAGCACAAATAAAATAACGTTTACGCGAAAAACCATATAAAACTAAGCAGCTCACACCTAAAGAAAATATAAAACCAATCAATAAGCCATAGAGTAAATTAAGTTTACCTTTATGCGCTAAATAAGCTTCTGGTTGCCACAAAGTTAAAGGGACTCGCAAGCCTGAGCTATTCATCACCTTCAGTATAATAATCGTTTCGCTATTTGCAGGGCAAATTAGTTTAACTAATAAAGATTCACTTCTGATCGCACGCTTATCAAGGGGGTATGCATCGCCAATTTGGGTGTAAGAAAGTAATTGCGAGTTATGTAACTGATATACTTGAACGTCGTTTAGCAGAGGGTTGTTTAGCGACAACAGTTGTTCGGTATTATAACTAAGCGTGTTTTTTATTTTAAATTTCACCCATACAGAACGTTGCTCAAGACCTAGGTTAAGAGGTTTGCCTAAGGTTTTTTGCCAGTCTACCTTGCTACTTTGTTGTGCATGTAATAGCGACGTTGGTTCAAAAGAGTAATACAGGTTATTGATGTTTTGAGAGTTGAAATCGTGTTTTATTATTACCGGGTTTGCAAATGAATAAAAAGTGCAAAGAAGCATTAATAGACTTAGTAATGCCTTTGCGCACGCCATTAGCAGCTCTTTAAACCAAAAACATTGTAAAAGTTTTCTGTTGTTTTTCGGGCTATTAATTCTTCATCTGTTTGATAAAGTTGCGCAACTGTTTGGCAAATATAAGGGAGCAGAGCGGGTTCATTTTTACGCGATTTAGGTTTTGGCTTAACTGTTCGTGGAATTAAAAATGGTGCATCAGTTTCTATTAATAATCGATCTAGAGGAATACTAGGTACTAGCTGTTGTAATTCTTTGCCACGCCTTTCATCACATACCCAACCTGTTATACCAATATACAGACCTAAATCTAAATATTGCTTAAGAGCTACAGAGTTACCCGTAAAACAATGAAGTACACCGCGAATATTAAACTCTTTTAGAATACTCAACATATCGTCACTTGCATCACGTTCATGTAAGTAAACCGGTAAATCTAATTTTTCGGCAAGCGTTAGGTGGCGTCTAAAAACGCTACGCTGTACATCGCGAGGTGAAAAGTCACGGTTATAATCAAGGCCGCACTCACCAATCGCTATAACTTGCTTATTGTTTGCAAGTGCAGTTAATTGTACTTCTAATTCATCCGTCGCCGACTTAGCATCATGTGGGTGTATACCCGCTGTAGAATATTGAAGATGTTTTATTGCAAGTTCAAGTGATTGCTGACTGCTTGCAATATCACAACCTATAATAAGCATATTTGTAACACCGGCTTCACTTGCGCGTGTAACTACATCACGATGCTGGTCATTAAATTGATGATTGGCTAAGTTAACCCCAGCATCAATTAACGTATATGACATTATTTAGTACGTTTAACGCGAATAGAGCGGTTTTTACCGTCTTGTTTCAGTAAAAATGAGTTGAATGCACCACGGCTAATTACAATTGTATCGTTTTCTTTTAAACGCATGCTGTCAGAGCCAATTTGACGCCATTGTTGGCCGTTATCTAGAGAGATAATTAACTCGCCATAAGCGGCTTCTTTAACTGAAGTAACCATAGCTTTAATTTCAGTCTCTTTTTCTACCTGTGATTCTTTGTACTCTAAGCCAAAATCGTCAGCTTTTGCCTTTGCTTGAATTGGTGCAGCAGCTACGACTTGAGGTACATTGTTAGCCGTTGGTGGAGTAAGCGTTTTTGTTACTGTTGGCTTTGTTAATGATTTACCAGCAACTGTATTGTCATAGCAAAGTAATCGGTTAAAGTCATTTTCAATAAAGCTACATGCTTGTAACGCTTGAGTATTAAATTGTGTTTGCGCAGCAAAAGTAGGCGCACTTAATAAAACCAATAGTGAGAGTAGTTGTTTTTTCATTTTATTCCTCAGATTCTTTTTGTGGTTTAGCGGTATAGAATTTTGCTAAAATTAGGCCTAGCTCAAACAAAAGAAGCATCGGAAATGCTAATAAAGTTTGTGATAACACATCGGGCGGTGTTAAAAACATCGCCACTACAAAAACGCCTACGACAATATATGGGCGCTTTTCTTTTAAGCTTTTTGTTGTTGTTGCACCACTCCAACATAGCAGCATAATTGCCACAGGAATTTCGAAAGCGACACCAAATGCAAAAAACAGTTTTAATACAAACCCTAAATAGCTACTTATGTCGGGCGCAAGAGTCATCATCTCTGGACCAGTACTTGTAAAAAAGCCTAAAATAATTGGCAGAACTACAAAATAACAAAAGGCTATACCGCCATAAAATAATACTATACTTGAGGCGAGAATAGGCATGAGCATTTTCTTTTCATGCTGATATAAACCCGGCGCTATAAACCCCCAAATTTGATGCAATATCCACGGAATTGACGCAAATAAAGCGACAAATAAAGTTAGTTTGAAAGGTGCAAAAAAGGGGGCAGTAACGTCGGTTGCAATCATAGTTGCAGTACTTGGCAAATGCGAAACTAACGGCTGTGCAACAAAGGCATAAATGTCATTCGCAAAATATACTATGGCAATAAAAATAATGAAAATGCTCAATAGTGCTTTTATTAGCCGATCACGCAACTCAATTAAATGAGCTACAAATCCCGATTTTACTTCCTCAGCCATTATTTTTTATACCATGTAATAAGTTGACCACAAAGTGAGAGATAAATTTCACTTTTTTTCATCAAGTTGTTGGTTATTTGATGTATCCGGTTGTTTTTTCTTGTAGCTGTGAGTAACTGACTCAGCCGCTTTTTGTAACTCTGTTAATGAACTTTGTAACTCAGGGCTTAAATCTTTTAGTTCTTGTTGTTCTGCTTTTTTAAGGTTTTCGTGAAGTTCGTGAATACGCAGTTCCTCACTTACTTCGGCTTTTACCGAGTTGGCAAGTGACTTAGCTGTTTTAACCCATTTACTTACTGTTCTAATAGCAACAGGTAAGCGTTCTGGGCCAAGCACTACTAAGCCAACAATAAAAATAACAACAAGTTCCCACATCCCCATACTAATTAAACCTTATTGCTATCTTTGTTTTTTTCAGTATTGGTTGAGCCGTCAACGGTGCTTTTTTCTGATTGTTGAATTTGCTCTGACTTTTCTTGTTCACTCGCTGTGTCGTCTGACATTGCTTTTTTAAAGCCTTTAACAGCGCCTCCAATATCACCACCCATACCGCGTAGTTTTTTTGTACCGAAAAGTAAAACTATGATCGCTAAAACAATTAATAATTGCCAAATACTAATACCACCAAAACCCATGGTTTTCTCCAATATATAAACGGTTAAATGTATATTTTAAATACTAATTATACGCCCAATAGCGCAAATAGCACTCAGTTTATGCGTTGCGCCATGCTGTTATAAAACTAATAGCCGATAAGCTTATAGTAATACCTGCAGCTATTAAATCGTGCTGTAAATAACAAAGTGTTGCCATAATCATTGTAGCACTACCAAATAAACTCAATATTAAAGGTTTATGAGATACCTTTTGTTCTTGAGGTTTATGAGCGTGTGGTGCACGCTTTAAATTCTGGTAAATTAGATCAGGTAGTTCAGGCATTTTTTCAGCCCAAAATGGCAAGTTAGCATACATTTGCTTCAGTACTGATAGCGGTCCAACTTGCTGCTTAACCCAATCTTCTAAAAAGGGTTTAGCTGTTTTCCATAAGTCGAGTTGTGGATATAGCTGACGCCCTAATCCTTCAACGTATAATAAGGTCTTTTGCAGTAACACTAATTGCGGTTGAACCTGCATGTTAAAACGACGTGCGGTATTAAATAGATTTACGAGCACGTGACCAAATGAAATTTCAGCAAGCGGTTTATTGAATATAGGCTCGCACACTGTGCGAATCGCAAATTCAAATTCTTCAATACTGGTATCGTGTGGTACCCAGCCAGAATCAACGTGTAGCTGTGCAACTTGGCGATAATCACGATTAAAAAAGGCAATAAAGTTTTCAGCTAGATAACGTTTGTCTTCTTTGCTCAAAGTACCAACAATACCGCAGTCAATACCGATATACATTGGATTTTCAGGATGCTCGCGAGAGACGAATATATTACCCGGATGCATGTCGGCATGAAAAAAGCTGTCTCTAAACACTTGCGTAAAAAACACTTCTACGCCGCGCTCAGCAAGTAATTTCATATTCGTGTTTTGCGCCAGAAGTGAATCGGTATCAGAGACGGGTATACCGTAAATACGCTCCATTACTAGGACATTACTACGGCTATAATCACTGTAAACTGCAGGAATATACAATGATTCAGAGCCTTCAAAGTTGCGCTTAAGTTGAATGCCATTGGCACCTTCGCGCATTAAGTCGAGCTCGTCTAGGAGTGTTTTTTTATATTCTTTAACTACTTCTATAGGACGCAGGCGTTTTGATTCGTTATGGACTTTTGCAAGTACCTTAGCGAGCTTTTCCATTAACGCTAAATCGGCATTAATTTGCTCGTAAATATTTGGTCTAATAACCTTAATTACTACATCTTGCTCAATGCTTTGCTCATCAATAAGCTTTGCTGTATGCACTTGCGCTATAGATGCAGAGGCTAGAGGAGTTTGTGAAAACTCACTAAACAATTCACTTATATCGTTAATTTCTAGCGCTTTTTCTATTATTTTTTGTGCAAGTTCGCCTTCAAATGGCTGAACTTGATCTTGTAAAAAGGCAAGCTCTAAAGCGATATCATGAGGGAGTAAGTCACGACGAGTAGAGAGCATTTGGCCAAACTTAATCCAAACGGGACCAAGCTCTTGTAGTGCCAAACGTAAACGTAGTCCTGCAGGTTTTTCTTTGTGCTGATTACGCAGCCAAAACAAACTGCCACGAGCTACTTTACCAAACCAAGGGATCTTATGTTTAGGAATTAGCTCGTCTAGCCCATAGCGAAGTAAAGTTTTGGTGATGTTATACAAACGTGCAGTCGACACAAAAAATCCTTAGCGGGTGTTTGAAGGTAAAAAAGAGTTTAACAAGGTATTTATACGCTGCTCAACAGCAGCTACTTGGCCTTTGAGTTCTCTATTTTTTTGTTTAAATTGCTCAAGTTCTAATGGGTGAATAGTAATTGCGAGCTCGTCTTGGCATAAACTTGTAAGCATGGTACTTATTTTAGTATTGGTTTTGCTGCTCTTTTGTTTTAGTTTTTTTAGGTATAGATATAACTGCTGAGCGGGGGTATCGCCAATGTATTTAGAAAGCTGTTCAGGCCAATCAATATCAATGCCTGAAAACGCATTACTATAAGTTTGCGCAATATTTAAATCGCCTTGTAAGTCGAGCTTATCTTGGCGAATTAACTGGGTAAGCATAGCTGGGTTTTTAAGTGCTAAAAGCGTGTCTATATCTGCGCTGATCATACAATCTGCGTTTTCGTTACTTTGAGCACTGTATAAGTGCAATTGCTCAGCGCTATAAACAAGTTGGATACTTTGTTGCCAATCTCTTACTTCAACCACTAAGCGTTGATGTTTAACTGCGCTTAGTTTTTGAGACAATTGTGGGTCAAGGCTGAGAGCTTGATTTAGTACACGCTCAATAAGCGAAAGCACAAAATTAGGTAACATAAAAAATTCAGATGCCATTGCATCATTATTATTTTTTGTTATTTTCTCAAGTGCCATAACTGCTAGCCTTAATATTTAAAACCACGATGCAGCGCAACAATTCCGCCTGTGAGGTTTTGGTATGTTGTTTGCTCAAAGCCTGCATCTTCCATCATCGCTTTTAGTGTGTCTTGATCTGGATGCATGCGAATAGATTCAGCTAAATACTTATACGATTCACTGTCGTTAGCAACTAGCTTACCCATTGTAGGCAATAAATTAAATGAGTAAAAATCGTAAGCTTTACTAAGTACGTCATGCTCTGGTTTTGAAAACTCTAAAACAAGTAAACGACCACCTGGCTTTAAAATACGGTACATAGAGCGCAATGCTTTGTCTTTATCGGTAACGTTACGTAAGCCAAAGGCAATAGTGATCACATCAAAGCTATTATCTGGGAACGGCAGCATTTCTGCATTCATTTGTACGTAGTCGATATTGCCAACTAACCCAAGATTATGTAGTTTTTCACGGCCAACTTTAAGCATAGATGAGTTTATATCACCTAAAACAACTTGACCCGTTTCTCCAACTAATTGACTAAACTTTGCAGTTAAATCGCCAGTGCCGCCGGCTAAATCGAGTACATGATGTCCTTTACGAACACCTGAGCTTGCAATAGTTTGACGTTTCCATAAACGATGCACACCAAAAGACATTAAATCATTCATTACATCGTATTTTGCAGCTACTGAGTGAAATACATCAGCAACCATAGAAGCTTTATCGTTCTCGGCTACTGTTTTATAACCAAAATGCGTGGTCTTTTGTTCGGTTTCGTTCATGACTAATCTCTATCGTGACAATAGAGGTTAGTGTACTTTATTGTACACAGTAGGTGCAATTTGAATATGATTTATCAGGTAATTTATTGCCCTGCAGTGTAACTACTTTGCCCTAATGAACGTGCTTTATAAGCCGCATGAGATGCTTTTTTAGCTAGCTGATTAAAATCATCTTCTTGTTGATGCTGAGCAATTCCTAGTGATAAGCCAATACTAGGTAGTTTAATCCCTGTTTTTGAACTAACAAAGCGCAGCTTTTCGACACCATTTCGTACTTTCTCGGCTATTACATTGGCCGTATCTGGGTCGATGTCGGCGAGCAAAACAGTAAATTGATCTTTAGCTGTGCGACCAGGTAAGCCACTTTGGAAAACATATTTTTGAACTTGCTTAGCTACTTTATTCAAAATGACTTCACCAATAATATCACCATAATTTTCAGTAAAATGATCAAGGTTGTCTATTTGAATCGCTATTGCGCAAATAGACTTTTGTTGATTAGTCCACACTTGCGTTTGTTGCGTTAAATAATGGCGCTTATAAAGCCCTGTTTGACTATCAATAATATGTTGTTTACGAAGCTGAGTAAGTTGCTTTTGTGTTTTTTCGTGTAGTTGTTTAGCTTTACTGAGTTCTTGCTTAAATTGCTTATGTTGGTTGAGTAATTCGGCGGTTTGATTATGGAGTACTTCAAGCGCTTGACGGCTTTGTTCTATGTTGTTCTCATTAAGCGAATGTACGCACTCGCTTACTTGACCCGCAAAACGAACTATTTGCTTCTCAGTAGCATGAGAGTTTTGAGAAAGTGAATTTATAACACCATCAACGTTTTGAATCATGTTGACTTGCGCTAAGTGGCCGGTATTTAAAAACTCAGAATGTAGCTGTTCAATTAAAACGCTATCTATATTATCTTCAACAGCAATAGCACGATCTAAAGCTTTATTTAGCTTGAGATTAGTTTGACTGGTATAAGTATAAATAACTTGATAATTCAGCGGCGTAGGTGGGAGCGCATAACGCTCTAAAAAAACACACACTTTGGTCATTTTTTCTTGTGCAATAGCCATGGAATCATGGAACATCATTTTTTAAATACCAACTAAGTACGCATAAGTGCAAATTCGAATATCTCATTCCATGAGGCGGTTATGCGTCCGAGCTTTTTATTATTTTTTACTACAGTAATCGTTATGTGCGCCATTTAAAAGTAAAAACAGAAGTTAGGGAACTTAAATTTTACTTTAGCGGCTTGATAGCTGTTTTTCTCATCAATTAAGCTTGCTATTGGCAATGTTAGAGTCGTTTCTTAGTTTAATACACTTGTTTTTAGTAAGGTTTATTTATTAAAGTTGGTCTCATTTACTTGCTATTTATTTAGCCTGCGATAGTTTTATGAAATTAATAACACTGCTAAGTTACATTATAATGAATCACTTTTTAGTTAAGCCACTTCGCCAATCTTTATTTGGCATCACAATTTTATGTTCATTGAGTGCATGCCAAATAACAACACCAAATGCCAATAAACAATTTACACAAGTAGCAAAAAGCATTGTCGATTATAGGCAAAGTACTAATCCTTATAGCAATTTAGAGGGAGTTGAAGGTTATTTATTACCAAATTTATCGCCCAAATTTTTAGCACAAGAATATAAAAATAAAGCGAGTCTACTTGCTGAGCTAGACGCAGTTAATATTGCAAAGTTAAGTGATGAAAATCAAATAAACTTCAATATTATTCGAGCTCAAGTACAAAACAGTGTTGATGAATATGTATTTAATGCGCACTATATGCCGCTTACCTCAGAATATGGTTTTCATTCTGGTTTATCGTACATAGTAAACAGCTCTCAATATAAAAATCAGCAAGACTACCAAGTATATTTGACTCGATTAACGCAAGTCCCACGCTTTTTTGAACAAAACATCTATTGGATGAAAAAAGGGATCGAAACAGGCCTTACCCAACCTAAAGCAGTTTTAGAGGGTTATGAAGACTCAATTAATGCTTACATTGTTGACGATGTAACTACATCTGAGTTTTATAAACCTTTTTTAACTAATACAGCAGGTTTGAGTGACGATAAATTTAAAGCGTTACAACAAAAAGCTAAAAACATTATAAAAGACGATGTTATACAGTCTTATAAGAATTACTTAGCGTTTTTTACGCAGCAGTATCGACCTAGTGCACGCACAAGTATTGGCATATCAGAGACGCCTAATGGCGAGGCATTTTATAAAAACAGAGCTAAGTATTACACCACTACCGATATGACACCTAAAGAGATTCACGAACTTGGATTGAAAGAGGTTGCTCGAATCCGCAGTGAAATGGAAGACGTAATAACAGAAGTAGGTTTTAAAGGCACGTTTGCCGAATTTATTCACTTTTTACGCACTGATCCACAATTTTACGCCACAACACCTGAGCAGCTTTTAAAAGAAGCCTCTTATATTGCTAAAAAAATGGATGCACAACTGCCTAAGTTATTTCATACCTTACCGCGTAAACCTTATGGCGTAGCACCCGTGCCAGCCAGCATTGCCCCTAAATACACAACAGGTCGATATTCTGGTTCTAATCGAGATGATGAAGCAGGGTATTACTGGGTAAATACTTACGCTTTAGATAAGCGCCCTTTGTATGTTTTAGAGGCATTAACGTTGCACGAAGCCGTGCCAGGTCATCATTTGCAAATCTCACTCAATGCTGAGCTTGAAAATTTGCCGAGTTATCGTCGTGATGCTTACCTTTCGGCATTTGGCGAAGGTTGGGGACTTTACTCTGAGTATTTAGGATTAGAAGCAGGCTTTTACCAAGACCCATATAGCCGTTTTGGTCGCTTGACCTATGAAATGTGGCGAGCAGCCCGTTTAGTTGTTGATACGGGTATGCATATGTATGGCTGGAGTCGCGAGCGTGCCATGAATTTTATGAGTGAAAATACAGCGCTTTCGCTGCATAACGTTAAAACAGAAACTGATCGTTATATTACATGGCCTGCACAAGCCCTCTCGTACAAAATTGGTGAATTAACTATTAAACGTTTACGCTCTGAAGCAGAGCAAGCACTTGGGCACAATTTTGATATTCGTGAGTTTCATCATCAAATATTACGTCATGGTTCAGTGCCTTTATCGGTACTTGAAACGCAAGTACGCATTTATATTAAAAAGGAATCAGTTAAGCTGGAAAGTAAATAAGTATAATTTTTTAAAGTGGGTACTGAGTTTTTTTTTAGCTATTTAAGTTACAGGTTTGCTGGTAAGTACTTGTATTTATTTTAAGCTAGCAGATTAATAATTATGATGTGCCATTTAGTTCATTAAAACGGTCAGTACTTATTAGCTATTATTTTAAAAATCACCAAGGGTCATAAATGAGCAATTTTATAATGTTTAGTATCGATATATTTGCAAGTATGTTTATAGTTGTGCTCGGGTTCGTTGTACTTACTGTTATTATTTTTTATATTCGAGATGTAACGCAAACAAAGCATGCTATTAGGCGTAATTACCCTGTAATTGGTCGTTTTCGGTATTTTTTTGAACGCCAAGGTGAGTTTTTTAGACAATACTTTTTTGCTCAAGATAGAGAGGAAATGCCATTTAACCGCGCAGAGCGAAGCTGGGTTTATCGCGCTGCTAAAGATGTTGACCGTACTGCTGCATTCGGTTCGACACAAAGCTTAGAAGTAACAGGTACAGTTATGTTCATGAACTGTGCGTTTCCGACTTTAGATGAAGAAGCACTCGACCCGAGTAATGTCACTTTAGGTCCATACTGTAAAACACCTTACACCACTAATTCGTTATTTAATGTATCGGGTATGAGCTTTGGTGCGCTCTCAAAGCCTGCGGTTCGTGCTTTATCAAAAGGAGCTAAATTAGCAGGTTGCTGGATGAACACCGGTGAAGGTGGGCTAAGCCCATACCATTTGGAGGGGGGCGCCGATATTGTTTTTCAAATTGGTACCGCTAAATATGGTGCTCGAGACGAGCATGGAAATTTAAGCACCGAAAAACTTAAAGAAATAGCGGCTCACGAACAAGTCAAAATGTTCGAACTAAAAATGAGCCAAGGCGCTAAACCAGGTAAGGGTGGAATGCTTCCAGGGCGTAAAGTTAATGCCGAAATAGCTAAAATTAGGGGTATTCCAGAGGGGCAAGACTCTATTAGTCCCAATGGCCATCCTGAAATTAAAAACCCAGCCGATATTCTAGATATGATTGCCACGGTACGTAACGCGACAGGTAAGCCTACAGGCTTTAAAGCGGTAATTGGTGCCTACGGGTGGTTAGAAACGTTGTTCGCTGAAATAAATCATCGTGGTATAGAGTCAGCACCTGATTTTATTACCATAGATAGTGCTGATGGTGGTACGGGGGCGGCACCACAACCGCTTATGGACTCAGTCGGTTTACCACTACGTGAGAGTTTACCGCTGGTAGTTAACATGCTTGAAAAGCATGGGCTGCGAGATCGTATTAAAATAATCGCATCAGGTAAATTAATTGTTCCTTCCAAGGTTGCTTGGGCATTGGCACT
Source organism: Pseudoalteromonas sp. EB27 (assembly GCF_001974875.1). Taxonomy (GTDB): domain Bacteria; phylum Pseudomonadota; class Gammaproteobacteria; order Enterobacterales; family Alteromonadaceae; genus Pseudoalteromonas. The sequence continues at coordinate 17,998 of NZ_MTQD01000019.1, read as the reverse complement.
GGGTGCTGATTTTGTTGTGTCGGCTCGAGGGCATATGTTTGCACTGGGCTGTATTCAGGCAATGCAATGTAATAAAGATACCTGTCCAACGGGTATCACTACGCATAACGAGCGTTTGCAACGCGGTTTAAATGTAGCTGATAAAGCGCAGCGAGTAGCTAACTATAATAAATACATTCATTACGGAGCGGGGCTTATAGCTCATTCTTGTGGTGTGACTAGTGCACGCGAATTAAGGCGTGAGCACGTACGTATAGTGCAAGAAAGTGGTTTATCGGAGCCGCTTGATAAAATTTATGAAAATTATAAGTAAATTTTAATAATAGAAAAGGCGCTGATAGCGCCTTTTTTTAATGTTTTTTAGTTTAATTGGCTTATTAATAAACTAAAAAATGCGTCTTTGTTGTCGCATGTTTGGGCATTCAAAATAAGTTGCTCGCCTAGCGCTAATGTTTGTTTTTGCACTGTAAGGCGCGCAGCCTCATCACTAATGCTATCTATATCGGTTACATGTGCGAGCCCTATGGTGCGCCTAATTAATTCAGCACCACAATAACCAATAGTGTCTTGTAGTACGCTTTTCATAAAGTACTCACTATAACCTGCAGCCTTTAGCGCAGCTTCAGTAGTATGCTCATTGATAAGCGTAAGCCAATGTTGTTCAAATAAGGTATAGCATTCAACAAGAGTGCTTAATAAATGGGTTTGGTAATTACGACGAGCCACAAAATCTTCAATACGCCCGTATTGCGCACAATAATTTAAAAGTAAATTACCAATAAAAGAGCCAATATCGAACCCAATAGGACCAAAAAAACCAAACTCAGGATCGATCATCTTTGTATTATTACAATCAACAAAAATACTGCCGCTATGCATATCACCATGAAGTAATGTTTGCGGGTTAGATAAAAAATTAGCTTTTAGTTTTGCGATTTCTAACTTTAACGCGCTATTTTTTTGTATTGCATCAACTTCGCTTTGTAGTTGCTCTGGGTAGTTATTGCGTTCGTGCTCAATGTACGGATCGCTAAAAAATAAGTCTTCAGTAATTTGGCAAAGCTCGGGATTAGTAAATTGGCTAACAAGTGCTTTTTTAGTTTGTGCGGTTAAATAAAAATCTGAATTATAAAAGCCAGTATGACTTAAGTAGGTCGCTACATGCTGCGCCAATTTAGGAAATTGCTCTGCATTATTTTGTGCAGTACGCAGTATTTGTAAATTACCTAAATCTTCTAAAATAGTGAGCGCTTGCATTTCACTATAATGTAAAACCCTAGCTGTATAAGTTGGGCAAATAGCGCCATGATTAAGCAAAACTTGTGCTTCTATACGAGCTCTATCAAGCGTTAATGGCCACGACTCACCCACGCAACGGGCGTAAGGCAAAGCTTGCTTTAAAATAACGCTATTATTTTGCTCATCAGTAATTCTAAATACTAAATTAAGATTGCCATCACCAAACTCGTACGCCGTTAAGGTTTGTCCGTGGGCAAAAAAATTACATTGGTTAGATTCAATTAACGTCGACACATAATCGATAGCGCGCTGTGCATTAAAAGCAACATAGTTAGTCATGGTTTAAATCTCAAAAATCAGCTTTTAAGCATTCTATACCTTTAAATGTTTAGATGTCTACAAGTCTAACTTGAGAGTTATTCAAAGTGGTGTAAAATAACGTTACGCATTTTTAATACCTTGAGCATTATGCAAAATTTAATCGCAAGCAGTTTAAAATATGAAAACGGGTCGCTTAGTGTGCTCGACCAATATTTACTACCTCACCAGCAGGTATGGCATCAGTGTCATGATGTAGAAACCATGAAAGAGCTGATCATTAGTTTAAAAGTGCGTGGAGCTCCACTTATTGGCTTAAGCGCGAGCTTGCTAGTGGCGTATTTAGCTGAGCAAGGGGTAGTTAAAAGTGAGCTTGAAAAAGCAATCGACGAACTAGAAGCCACTCGCCCAACGGCGGTTAATTTAATGTATTGTATGGCGGCACTACGTAAAGCTTTAACACAAAGCGATTATGTTACCGGTATTGTTACCACTGCTGAGCAGTTGTTTGTAGAAGATATAGCGCTGTGCGAGCGAATGGCAAACCGTGGCGCTGAACTAATAAATAGCGGCGACAACATATTAACCCATTGTAATACTGGGGCGCTTGCAACTGCGGGTATTGGTACGGCACTGGGTGTTATTTATAAAGCGCAGCAAAAACATGGCAACGTACATGTGTGGGTTGACGAAACACGACCCTTATTACAAGGCGGTCGCTTAACTGCTTTTGAGCTTGAGCGCTGGCAAGTACCTTACACACTAATTTGCGATAATATGGCGGCAAGTTTAATGGCTGCAGGCAAGGTAGATAAAATAGTAGTTGGGGCTGATCGTATTGCCGCTAATGGTGATTTTGCTAATAAAGTGGGCACCTATAATTTAGCTGTACTTGCGCATTTTCATAATATTCCATTTTACGTAGTCGCGCCTGTTACCACGCTTGATACAAACACTATTTGTGGCAATGATATAGAAATAGAGCAACGTAATCCTCATGAGGTACGCGGAGTTAGCGGTAGCTTTGGCGAGGCTTTATGGGCACCCACTAATGCTAATGTATATAATCCTGCATTTGATATAACACCAGCAAAGCTGGTTACAGGGTGGGTGTTAGATACTGGCGTTTATAACCAAAGCCAAGTAGAAAGTGGCGAACTTTTAAAGCTTAAATAATTTTGCGATGTTTTGGTCCACATTATGTTTATTAGTGTGGACCAAGGTTTTGAATGTATGGCTAACTTACGATAATAGTGGAAATTGCTTGGCAATAGATGACTCCGTACTTTTTGCTACCCAGCCCTCTGTATTGTTAAATAAGCGAATGGCAGTGAACTCAGGGTCGCTCCCCATATCAAACCAATGCGGGGTAAGCTCTGGCACTGAAATTAAATCGCCTTGCTGGCAAAGTACCTGATAAACCTTATTGCCTAAATGCAGGCAAAATAGTCCTTGGCCTTTTACAAAAAAACGCACTTCGTCTTCACTATGAGTATGTTCAAATAAAAACTTTTTGCGCAGCTCTGATGCAGCAGGGTTTCCTTTAGCCAGTGATATTACGTCTACTGTTTGATAGCCATTTTCGGTTTTTAACCGATCTATATCGTTTTTGTACGCACTAATAATTTGCTCATGAGTAGTGTGCTCATTAATCTCTGCATTTGCTTGCCACTTTTCAAAACGTACGTTTGCTTTAGCTAGTTGCTTTGCAATATCATCAGCATTTGATGTGCTTACAAGTACTTTGTTTGCATTGTTGTCGGCATACACGGTTAATTGGCTCATACCAATTGCTCCAATGTAAATTGGCTAAAGTCATCAATATAAGGGTGTGCTTTAGTGCTTGCTTGCCCATCACGAATTAAATGTAGAGTTTTTAAGCCCGCAGCTTGTGCGGCATCAAGCTCGCCGGCTACATCACTTAAAAAGAGTATTTCTGCTGCTTTAAACGGTAACAGCTTAACAATAGTGTTATAGGCTGCTTGCTCTTGTTTTGCGCCAACTTTGGTGTCAAAAAAATCAGTAAATAAGCTGCGAATGTCGCCATAATCACTGTATTTAAAAAGTAGCTGCTGCGCTTTTACCGACCCTGACGAGTACACATACAAAGTAATATCGTTATTGTACTGAGCTTGTAAAAAATCAAAGGCGTCTGGGTATAAATGACCTTTAAAATCGCCGTGTTCATACCCTGTTTGCCAAATTAAGCCTTGTAACTGCTTAAGTGGAGTGATTTTTTTATCTTCGTCAATCCAGGTAAGTAAGGTGCTAATGACTTCTTCTATATCGGCGTTTGGCTTTTCTGTAAGCGCTTTTACGGCACTGATTTGCTCGGCTACATCGGGCTTGTTAGCATTGGCGCGTACAAAGGTCGGTAACTGTTTTGCCGCGTAAGGAAACAATACCTCTTTAACAAACGAGATGCGGGTTATTGTGCCTTCAATATCGGTTAAAATGGCTTTAATCATTTAGTCACTCCCGCTTGAATACCTATTATTTTTAAGCGCTCTAGCTCGCAGCTAAATAAAAACTCTAAGGCTTCTAGGTGGCGACGAACTTCATCAATATTGCGTCCTACTGCATATAAACCATGACCACGTATGAGTACGCCATGTTCTATAGGTGTATGTAAATGATGGTCACTGACCAGCAGGCTTAATCGGTCAATATCTTGATCGTTATCGAAAATAGGAATGCTCAGCGTTTCTAAATGCGAAGTAAAGCCGCTCAGTGCTTTTTGCATTTCATAGCCTGTTAAATCAAGCTGATGACTTTGGGTAATTTGCGACAGTACGGTGGCGGCTACAGAATGAGTATGTAAAACACACTGTGCATCAGGTATAAGCTGATACAAACTTAGGTGTAATTGTGTTTCTGCCGATGGTTTTACAGCTCCACTTAGGCGCTCGCCTTGGTGGTCTAATTGCAAAAAATGCTCTTGCGTCAGTGAGCCTTTATCGTGCCCACTTGCCGTAACAACAAAGCCAGTGCTAGTACGAGCTGAAAAGTTTCCGCCTGTTGCGGGTACCCAGCCTTTTTGGCTAACCCATTTTCCGGCTTCAATAAGTTGTGAAATAGCGGTATTGTTTTGCATACATTCCTCACTAATGAGCGTAAAGTTAATTGTTTTTAGACGGCTATACTTCTGTTTTGAGCAATGATAGCATCGCTTTAAGCGCAAAACCATCATTAAGGGCATCACGTGTTTGAAAGTAAATTACCAAATTTAGGCGTTAGTATATTTAGCCAAATGAGCGGGTTGGCTAATGAGTTTTCGGCAATTAATCTCTCTCAAGGCTTTCCTGAGTTTGATGCTCCTGATCTTTTAAAAACGCAGCTAAATTATTATGTGCAGCAGGGCGTTAATCAATATTCACCTTCAAGTGGTGTACCACGATTACAGCAACAAATTGCTGATTTAGCAAAGCGTAAATATGCAGCTGATATAAACGCGGCTGATCAAATTACTGTTACCTCGGGTGCAACAGAGGCATTGTTTGTGGCTATTCAAACAATCGTGCGCCCTAATGATGAAGTAATTGTATTTGACCCTGCATATGACTCCTACCAGCCGGCAATTGAACTTGCTGGTGGAAAGTCGGTACACATTGCTTTAAGTGCGCCAAATTACACTATTGATTGGCAAGTAGTAAGCCAAGCAATTACTAAAAATACCCGTGCCATTATTATTAATACGCCTCATAATCCAAGCGGTAAAATATTACAGCCACAAGATATAAAAGCGCTTAAAGAGTTAGTTGGTACTCACAATTTGTATGTAATAAGCGATGAGGTATATGAGCACATTACGTTTGATCAGCAACCGCATTTAAGCGTATTACGCGATGATGAGTTATTTAGCAAAAGCTTTGTTATATCGAGTTTTGGTAAAACGTTCCACTGTACGGGCTGGAAAATGGGTTACTGTATTGCGCCTACTGATTTAGCTATAGAATTTAGGAAAGTACATCAGTACGTTACGTTTTCAAGCTTTACCCCCGCACAACATGCGCTTGGCGATATGCTAGAGCAGCAAGGCGAGCATATAGATGAGCTAAGTAGGTTTTATCAGCAAAAGCGTGATTTATTAGCGAGTCATTTAAGTAACAGCCGTTTTAAAATTTTACCTAGCCAGGGCACTTACTTTTTATTGTTAGATTACGGTGATGTATCGGATTTAAACGATGTTGAATTTTGCCATTGGTTAGTAGAGCAAGCAGGTGTTGCGGCTATTCCGTTAAGTGTGTTTTATCAAAAGCCCCCAACCGATAAAGTCATTCGTTTATGCTTTGCTAAAAACGACAACACTCTCATAGAGGCAGCGCAAATATTATGTCAACTTTAACTATTACAGCATTGCAAAGCTCGCTTCACTGGCTTGATAAAGACGCTAATTTAGCCATGTTTAATAAACAGCTTGAAGCAATTACTAATCAGCCCGATTTAGTTTTATTACCAGAGACATTTTCGACTGGCTTTGCTATTAATTTAGATTGTGCAGAGCCCGAAAACGGTAAAGTGCTTACTTGGTTAAAGGCACAGGCTCATAAACATAATGCGGTTATTGCCGGTTCGGTACTGGTTGCACAAGGCAATAAAAAAGCCAATCGGCTTTATTGGGTAAAGCCCGATGGTGAGGTGAGCTATTACGACAAACGTCATTTATTTCGCTTAGGCAGTGAGGGCGATTACGTTGTAGCAGGGCAGGCGCGCAAAGTTTTTGAAATTAACGGTTTTAAACTATTACCGCAGGTATGTTACGACCTCCGCTTTCCGGTATTTCAACGTAATAATAACGACTACGATGTAATGATAAACGTAGCAAATTGGCCAGCTGTGCGCCGCCATATTTGGGATACGTTACTTATGGCACGTGCCATGGAAAACCTGTGTTACGTAGTAGGCGTTAATCGCGTAGGGGATGATGGTAATGGTGCCGCGCACAATGGTGGTACAGCGGTATACGACTTTAAAGGCGATGCGTTAACTAAAGCGCAAGATGACACCGAGCAACTAGTTACTATAACACTTGAAAAAGCACCACTGGATGAGTTTAAAGCGGCGTTTCCTGCCTATTTAGATGCAGACTCTTTTACATTAATATAAACACGTTAATTTAGCGCAGAGCCAATAAAGTGTTAAAATGGCCGCTGATATTTTTTGTTGGCGGCAAATTTCGTAATGAACACTTTAATCACTCCTGTAATTTTAGCAGGTGGCTTAGGCTCTCGCTTGTGGCCGCTTTCTCGCCAAGCAATGCCTAAACAATTTTTACCACTACTAAATGAAAACACGTCATTGCTACAAAGTACGTTGGCGCGTGTTTCTGATGGGTTGTTCGATAATGCTATTTTAGTGTGTAACGAACAGCACCGATTTATTGCCGCCGAGCAAGCTGAAAGCTCAATTCCTACTGCATTATTACTCGAACCCAAAGGTAAAAATACCGCTCCTGCCATCGCATTAGCCGCCCACTATGCACTGCAAAATGGGATTACCGGCCCGCTATTAGTGATGCCTGCCGATCATCATATTGAAAATTTTGATGTATTAACAGCTAAGCTCCCAGAAGCTGTAAAATTTGCCGAGCAAGGAAAGCTCGTGACGTTTTCGATTACACCTACACAGCCGCATACTGGCTATGGCTATATAAAACAAGGCGCGGCTATTGCCGGTACGGGTTGTTACGATGTTGCTCAATTTAAAGAAAAGCCTGACTTAGATACAGCGAACCATTATTTAGCTCAAGGTGGTTATAGCTGGAATAGCGGCATGTTTTTATTTACCCCTGCGGCTTATTTAAAAGAGCTAGAACGATTTGCGCCAAAAATAGCAACGAGTGTCGCCGCAGCCGCACAATTTACTAAAGATTTAGGGTTTACCCGCCCAAGCAACAGTGCGCTTGAACATTGCCCAAGCAATTCAATTGATTACGCCATTTTAGAGCGAAGCGATAACGTAGTTGTTATGCCTGTTGATTTAAAATGGAGTGATGTAGGCAGTTTTTCATCCCTTGATACGCTTACAAAAAAAGATGAAAACGGTAATAGTTTAAATGCTAATTATATGGCTCAAAAAAGCACTAATAACTTAGTTATTAACGAGGCTGAACATACAATAGCCACGCTTGGAGTAAGTAATTTAGCAATTATTCATACTCATGATGCCACGTTAATTGCAAACCAAAATGAGCTAGATTCTTTGCCTTTGTTGCTTAAGCAAATTGCTACAACACAGGCTGATAAACTTAATCATCATCAAGTGGTTTTTCGCCCGTGGGGAAATTACCGTACTTTAGTTGAGGGCACTGGCTTTAAAGTTAAAAAAATTACTGTTAACAGCGGTGCTAAGCTTTCGACGCAGCGCCATCAGCATCGCGCTGAACATTGGGTTGTGGTTTCGGGCATTGCAGATGTATGCATTGATGAGCAGGCGTATACGCTAACGCATGACCAATCGTGTTATATCGCCGCAAAACAAATTCATAACTTGGCTAATAATCAAAAAGAGCCGTTAATAGTCATTGAAGTGCAAACCGGTGCTGTACTTGATGAAAGCGACATAGAGCGATTTGATGATAAATATGGAAGAGGCTAATAATTAGCTGTTTTTAAAGCTAATTCACTATTACTCTAACTGCCCACGCACAAACTTTAAATATTGCTCTAAGCTGCGTTGCCACAGATCTAACGCTTCATCAAGCATATCGTTGTGTGGCTTTTTATCGAGTAAACGACGTTCTATTTTTTTCAGCTCAATACCATAGCGATTAAAACCAAGTTGCAGAGCGGTACTTGCTTGGCGATGTAAAAGCTTAATGCATTGCTCTGGCTGCTGATCTATTAATTTTTGACAGCGAATTAGTTTGTTACGCGCCGAAAGCACAAACTCATTATAAATCGACGATACTTCATCTTCACTAAACGAGCTGGTGAGTGTTTCAGCTGCGGTTTTATCGTATAACGTATCTATTAGCTCAACAGCAATACTCGCAGTTTGATTAGATTGAGAGTCGCTAAGTGCTTGGCGAAGCTTTTCGTGCTTAATAGGCTTGCCTACAATGTCTTTTATTCCTAATTCTAAATATTCTTTTACTTCGTCAGGGCTAAGGCTTGCAGTAAAAGCGAGTACAGGGGTTCGTTGGTTTTTATGATCAATGCGTTTTAAGCGCTTAAGTACTTCTTGCCCTGTTAAGTCAGGTAGATTCATATCAAGCAAAACAACATCAAAGTGGTGGGCTTGCATGAGTTCTATGGCGCTTTTACCATCTTTTGCGAGCTTAATTTTGTGCTCATCGTCGGCCATAAATTCAATAGCAATTTTTTGATTTAAATCTAAATCTTCAACCAGTAATACATCAAGACCCGTTAAGTAATCTTTAGTTTGATGGCGCTGCTCTACAAGGCTTAATTCACCTAAAGTAAAAGTAACGGTAAAGCTAAATACACTACCAGTACCAAGCTGGCTGGCTATTTCGAGTCGGCTACTGAGCTTTTCAAGCAGGCGACTGGTAATAGCTAAACCAAGGCCGGTTCCGCCTTTCTCTTTTCCTGCACTACTTTGTACATAAGGTTCTGTTAAGTAGGCTATCTCATCATTTTCTATACCTGGACCTGAATCTTTTACACTAATTTTTATAGTGTGCTCAAGTTGCTTTTCTAATACTAAATCAACCTGAATTTTAACAGTTCCGTGGTCTGTAAACTTAATGGCATTACCCACTAAATTAATAATTATTTGCCTAAGTTTTTGCTGGTCGCAGTAATAACATGCTTGCTCAGGAATATTGCATATTAGTTCAAACTTGAGCTGCTTTTGCTCGGCGAGAGGGCTTAATAATAAGCATAAATTATTAAGCCATGTTTTAAACTCTATATCTTCTTCGTAAAGCGCTTCGTCACTTTGATCTAGGCTCGCGTAATCAAGGACCTTATCTACCAATAAGTTAAGTGATTCGGCAGAATTTATAATCGCCTCGCAATAGGCTTTATTGCGAGTATCACTTGTTTGGTTCATAACAAGTTGAGCACTGCCCAAAATACCGTTAAGCGGAGTGCGAATTTCATGGCTTATAGTAGATAAAAATAACCCGCGTATTTCTAAATCTTTTTGTGCTTTATCGGCTAACTTATTGAGATGCTGCTCTCTGCGCTCATTACACAATAACGCCATACCTGCAGCATAAAACATGGGCGCAATTACGCCATTTAAAAATAGCAAAGAGCTAAACCAGCCGTTTACTAAAAGGTTTTTTTGTTCAATGTTATTCATAAATAACGAGCGGCCAATAAAGCTTAAAGCAACAAGCGTTAAAATGGTTATGTATACAATGCTGCCATTAGGATAGGGTTTGCGGGCACATTTAATAAATATAAACAGTAAAAAACCGGCTTCTGCTATGTGTTGTATATCGGATGCAATTACTCTTTCGTGCAAAGATGGGTCAAAAAAGGTGTAATAGCCAAGCATTACAGTGCAAAAAACGGTCACTGAGCAAAGTAATTTAAAACCAATACCGTGATAATTTAAAAACTGACTAAGTGAAAGGCAGTGCACTATTGATGCGGCAAACATCATGCTACTGGCAGCGCTAATAATTACTAAATTATGTGTATCACCAACAAGAGTAAAGCCAATAACTGAGCCTAATAGCAATATGGGATAGAAAATATAAAGCAATGTGCCTGGAATTTGTTTGTTTGTTCGCCACGTCAAAAAGTTAAGTAAAGTCATTACAACCATGATGGCGATGCTGGCAAAATAAAGAGTGAAAGAGTCGAGCATTAATAGTCCAGCAAAGTAGTTTTTAAACAAATATTATTAAAAGTATACACTTATACCAATTTTCAAAACAGATCACTTAAGTAAGCAAATTAGTATTAAATAAGTATGCAACACATACAAAAACAGACACCTAAGTGTCTGCTTTTAATTTTAAACTAAATATTTGATTAACGAATTTCATCAGGAATATTTTGCTGTGCCCAAGATAGGAGCTCAATACGGTTACGACATTTAGTTTTTCTAAATGCGCTATATAAATGTGTTTTAACAGTGTGTGGACTGATACTTAAATCTTCTGCGATCTCTTTATTCTTCGAACCTTTACTCATTAGTGAGATTATTGCTTTTTCTCGTTTAGTGAGTTTAACAGGCTCAATATCACCTTCAGTTAATTTATGCAGGGCATCTTTATTAAACTGAAGCATACGATTTAATGCATTACACATTATATCGCGGCGATACCAAAGTTGATCTTCAAGTAGTAAGCGAATACCTTTCATTAATACATCGGCGTTATCTGTTGTGTAAAACACGCCACGAATACCGCTCAACAATGCACGGTTAGCAAGTTCAGGGTTTTCGTCTAGATTAAATAATATGATATCGCATTTAATACGTAGGTTTACTAGTTGTTCTTTTAGTTTTCCCCATGCATCCTTGCTTGATGTTTCAATAAACAAAAGTCGAGTCCCTTCAGGTATGTCTAAAATATTAGTACCTGTGGTTACGTCAAGGCCTTGCGTTTTTAACAAAGGTTCTAAAACGTTAATACCAATAGTGTTAATTGGCTCTTGATCTAATAACAAAAAGGCTGAACTGCTCATGTTTTTATACTCTTTTATAAAGCTGACTGACTGAGTTTATCACGACTTCCACACCTTTTGTATTAGAAAGTCGTTGATGTACTCAATAACAAATACGATATTACGATTATTTAAACATAAAATGTTGCAAATAAGTAACTATTTATTATTTATAACCTTGAAAAACCATAACATTTGTAACTAATTAGTTGAGTGGCATAGTTTAGTGAAAAATTTTAATTAATTTACTTTTTTTACATTTTGATAAGGTGGCCACCCCATCTCTTTACCGGCAAGCATGTGTAAATGTATGTGATAAACAGTTTGCCCACCATGTTCGTTACAGTTCATAACTACGCGGTATCCGTCCTCAGCAAAATTATGTTGCTTAGCTAATTTAGCTGCGGCTACGTATAAGTTGCCTACTAAATGTGAGTTTTCAGGATTTATATCATTTATAGTAGCAATTGCTTTTTTTGGGATAATTAATACATGAAATGGCGCTTGTGGGTTTATATCTTTAAATGCGAGAGTGTTTTCATCTTCGTAAATAATATCTGCCGGAATTTCACGATTAATTATTTTGGTAAAAATAGTTTCTTGGCTCATAGTGTGTTCCTAATTAGGTGTTGTGAATTTTAAGCTCACTAATGACAAACTTTCAAAGCAGTGTCAAACTGAAATCAAATAAAGGAGTTAATATGCTTAAACCAATTTTAATAAGTAGTGCAGTTGCATTACTAGTTAGTTTTTCGGCTAATGCTGAGAATATTCACTTTCCAGAAGAAATTGTACCACTGCAAGTGGGCGATAAAATGCTAGAAAGCTCTTTGTTTAGTCGTATTGACGATGTCGAGCTTGCTCCAGGGACCTATCAGCTTAGGCTAAAGTACACCGATTTATATGAAGATGATTATGACACGCATGAAGTTATAGAGTCGGAACCATTTTGGGTAAGCGTAACTGTTGAAGCAGGTAAAGATTATACCTTAGTGTTTAATCGTGCTGAAAATGCGGTATCTGCAAAAGTATTTGCAGAAGCCCCTCAAGTGAGTTTAAAAGCAAAAAGTAGCGCTGTTGCTAAACCTTTAAGTGTTATTTATAACACGCAGCTAGCAAGCAATAAACCGGTAATGCAAAATACAATGCCTGCAGGACCTTCACGTCCTAGCCAACCAATAAAGCCAATAGCACCAATTACAGGTAAGGGCATGCCAAGTGCGCCGCAAATGCTTGATTTTTGGTGGCAGCAAGCCACGGCTACGGAGCGTAAAGCTTTTTTAGAAAAAGTAAAAAAGTGAAAAAGTGAAAAAGTAAAAAACAGAAAAACAAAAGGGCCAAATTTGGCCCTTTTTAGTTTCTAATTAACGCTATTTATTCAAATAATGCGTCAATAGTACCCTGTGCAAGAGGGTGATACCCAGGGCGTGCTTTTAAGTACACGCTTTGAGCCCACTCTTTTTTACCGTTAGTGATAAGTGATTTGTATAACGGCACAATTAACTTACGACGGCCAATACCTGATAGGTGCTTATCAAGCGCAGGATAAATTGGTTGATAACCATTACCTACTGCTAGCATAAACCAAGCAAATGCACGTTCAGCATTCGTTGATTGCGTTAGATTAAATTCACTATCAAGCTCGCTCATTTTCTCTATGCTTAAATCGCGTGGTAAGTTATTTAAAAAGTGTAGCCACTCATGCACAGACCAATCAGCTGTTGGTAGTTGAGCTGCTGTTGTGTCGCCTTTTAGCCATGCTGCTGTTGCAGTATCTACTTTATCAAATGCATCAGAAGTAGGGTTGGGCGCATCACTTGGTAAGCCAGGTTCAAAAATCCATTCGTTTACTTTATCCATACTTACAACACCCGGGTACTTCTCAATTAAGTTAGCTTTTAAGTAAGTAACAAATTGCGCGGTAGTAAGTGATTTAAACGAAAACTCTTTAAAGTACGCTTTTACAAACGGGTCAAACTTATCGCGGCCATATTTGTTTTCTAGATAGATTAAAAATAACTGACCTTTAGTGTAAGGCACTGAGCTAAACGCATCATCTGGGTCGCGGCCGTTAAGCTTTAAATTAAGGCGTGTATCTGGTGCATCAATTGTTTTAATTTGTGCGCGTAAAGACGCTGAATCAAGTGCTTGTTCCATAACCGCACGGTCACGACCAAATACTTCTTCCATAATGCGGTTTTCAACGTACGAGGTAAAACCTTCGTTTAACCACAAATCTTCCCACGTTGCGTTAGTTACTAAGTTACCAGACCAAGAATGAGCAAGCTCATGGGCAATAAGGTTAACTAAGCTTTTATCACCAGCAACAACCGTTGGAGTTATGAATGATAAGCGTGGATTTTCCATGCCACCAAACGGAAAACTTGGCGGTAGCATTAATAAATCGTAACGACCCCATGCATATTCGCCGTACATCGCGTTTGTTTTATCAATCATGGCTTGGGTGTCATCAAACTCAGCAACTGAGGCATCTAAAATTGTCGGCTCAGCAAATATGCCTGTTTGATGCGACATTGCTTTAAATTCTAAGTTACCTGCGCCAATAGCAATTAGGTAAGGTGAAATTGCTTGTGGCATATCAAAAATGTAATCGCCATCTTTATAAAGCGCATCTTTGTTATCGGCACTCATTACAGCACGTATATCTTTTGGTGTATGAATTCGTGCAGAGTAAGTTACACGCATTGCGGGTGTATCTTGCACTGGGATCCAACTACGTGCATGAATTGCTTGCGATTGGCTGTACATAAATGGATGCGTTTTACTTGCCGTTTGCGTGGGTGTTAACCATTGCAGGCCTGAAGCTTCTGGACGACTGTTGTAGTAAATACGAACTACTTCAGCTTGGTTTTTAAACACAATAGTAAGCTTTGAACCTTTAACGTCATCTCGCTTAGCTAAATCAAAAGTCGCCTTTTTCCAGTTACCACTTTGATCTTTATACATTACTTTATCAATGTCTAAGTCGCGGGTATCAAGTACGAGAGTTCTACTTTTGCTGTTGTTCCACTGAAGAGTATGCTCCACAAAACCTTCTAACTGCTTGTCGGCAAAGTCGACATCTAAATCAAGGTTTAAGTGAGTAGTAACAACATCATCAAGGTTAGCATACGAGTTTTGGTCAATCGCATTAGCCATTGCTTGCGAACACATACCCGCCATAGCGAGGCTTAAAAAAAGAGGTTTAATTTTCATCATTACTCTGAACACAAATAAAAAAGTGCTGGTTTTATATCACGATTGGCACGGTGGGTTGAGTGATTTTTACAATCTAGTGCCACATTTGCGACGATGAGGTAAACTATTGCGATTAGTTACCGGTATTTTTAGAGAGCTTTGTGGCGCATTCATTACACTCCTTACATACATTCGCATTAAACAGCCAATGCCAAAATTTTGTTGAAATTACTCAGCTTGAGCAACTTAAAACGCAAAGTTTTAGTACACCGTTTTGTTTGCTAGGCGAGGGCAGTAATACCGTATTTTTAAATGACTACATGGGTACGGTTATAAAAATAGCCTTAAAAGGGATTAAAATTACTGATCGTGAGAACGACACACTAATAACTATTGCCGCAGGCGAAAACTGGCATCAACTAGTCAGTTATTTATTAGAGAAAAATATACCCGGGCTTGAAAATTTAGCACTTATACCGGGCACAGTGGGTGCATCGCCGGTACAAAATATTGGTGCTTATGGCGTTGAGATAGCTAAATTTATTGAGTTGGTAGAATACTTTGATATAACCACTAAAACTATGCACTCACTAAATAACGAGCAATGTGAATTTGCTTACAGAGACTCAATATTTAAACATGCCCTTAAAAATAAAGCGGTGATCACGCAAGTGCATTTAGCGCTTCCAAAAAAGTGGCAACCAGTATTAAGTTATGGCCCCCTGCAGCAGCTCTCAAGCATTACCCCGCAAGCAGTATTCGATCAGGTTATAAAAACGCGCAATAGCAAATTACCTAACCCATATACACTTGCCAATGCGGGTAGCTTTTTTAAAAACCCAATAATTACTAACCAGCAGTTAGCTGAGCTATTAAAGCAGTTTGCAGATTTACCTCATTACGAATATGGGCAAAGCCATCACAAGGTCGCAGCAGGTTGGCTAATCGATAAAAGTGGTTTAAAAGGGCACCGCGAGGCCGGTGTAGAAGTGCATGAACAACAAGCGCTAGTGCTTGTTAATCACGGAAATAGTGAAGGTAGTGACCTAATAAAAATGATTAAACACATTCAGCAAGTGGTTTATATGCGCTACAACATTATGCTTGAGCACGAAGTACGTTTGATAGATTCGTGCAGCGAATGCCATATTAACGCGGAGCCTGAGCAATGAAAGCACCTGATGGAAACAAACTCGCTATTTTAAATGCACTCAACCAAGGAGGCTTTGTATCTGGGCAAGCCTTGGGTGAAAAGCTAGGAATTAGCCGAGCTGCGGTTAGTAAACATATTAAAACGTTACAAGAAATGGGCTTGGATATTTTTAAAGTGACTGGCAAAGGCTATTGTTTGAATAGTCAGGTGGGCCTTTTAAATAAAACGCAAATTGATCAACACTACAAAGCGCTAGGTGATAATACGGCCAATGTAGAAGTACACCCTATTATAGATTCGACCAACAGTGAGCTTATGCGCCGTATACAGGCTAAAACAGCGCTTGAGTCTGGGACTGTTATTGTTGCTGAAATGCAGCAAGCAGGGCGCGGCCGACGCGGCCGTGTTTGGCAATCCCCATTCGGCGCTAATTTGTATTACAGTTACTTTTGGCGTTTAGATGACGGGCTTCAAGCTGCAATGGGTGTATCAATTGCAGTAGGCCTTGCAGTTTATGATGCAATTAAAGCGTTATACCAAATTGACGTAGAGCTTAAATGGCCTAACGATATTTATATAAATAAGCAAAAGCTTGCAGGTGTATTAGTTGAACTCGACGGACAGCCGCAAGGTCCTTGTCAGCTTGTGATTGGTATAGGTATCAACTTACAAATGCCAGACAGCTTTAGCCAACACATAGATCAAGCGTGGACCGACTTAAATCAACATACCCAACAGCTAGATAAAAACCAGCTGGTGGCATCGCTTACTCATCATTTAGAGCAGCGTTTAGTGCAGTATCGTCAAACAGGTTTGCAAAATATGTATGAGCAATGGAATTCACTCAATGCATTTGCTGGTGATTATGTTGAGCTTAATACAGGGCACCGAAGCTGGCGTGGAATATGTGAAGGTATTGACCCACAAGGTGGAATACGAATTCGCCAAGATGGTGAAGTAAAAAGTTATTACGGTGGGGAAGTCTCCCTCAGAAAGGCGCAAGTATGAGATTACTGATCGACGTAGGAAATACATCACTAAAAGCTGTGCAGTGGGATAACGAGCAAGCACAACCAGCAGATATAAATAACCTTCCTTGGTTGCAAATAACCGAAGTGATTTATGCGTGCGTAGGGCGCAGTGATTTATTAAACGATATTCTAACGCAAGCGGCTAGCAATAATATTACTTGCTTTGAAGCCAAAGTAACCAAAACGCTTGGAGATCTTGTATGCGCTTACGAGCACGTAGGTAACTTAGGCATCGATAGGTGGCTTGCGCTTATTGCAGGCTTTACATTATACCCACATAAAGCATGTATTGTTATTGATGCAGGTACTGCCACCACAATTGACGTGCTTGATAGTGAAGGCCTACATTTGGGTGGCTGGATTTTACCTGGGCTTGATTTAATGACCTCATCGCTTACACAAAACACCCAACGTGTTTTTGATGACGGTAAAACACCATTTACTAATGAATTGGGTAAAAACACGCCAAACGGTTTAAAAAATGGTGCTTTAGTGGCAACCATCGGAGCAATTGAGCAAGCTAAGCTGAATTTAACGGCTCAAAAAACAGAACAAGCACCACAAATTATTTTTGCTGGTGGCTATGGCTCGCTATTGCAACAGCAATTTGCAGGAAGTATTTTTGATTCATTGTTAGTAATGAAGGGCTTAAATTATTGGTATGAATTAACCGAAACAGTATAAAAAAGTGCAAAAAACGTGTTTTCGCGTGAATATTGAGCATTTAAACTAAAAATTTACACTTTTTTTAATTTTATTGTTGCATCCCAATAAACCTTACTCTAATATCTCGCCCCGTACTAAAGCAGTGCCGACTTAGCTCAGCTGGTAGAGCAACTGACTTGTAATCAGTAGGTCAACCGTTCGACTCGGTTAGTCGGCACCACTTTCCTTTTACCGGAAGTGAATTAGTAGAGAATTATCGTGGAGGGGTTCCCGAGCGGCCAAAGGGATCAGACTGTAAATCTGACGGCTCAGCCTTCGCTGGTTCGAATCCAGCTCCCTCCACCACTTTATTCTTGACGGTTAGAGGTAGTTTAAGAACAGATTTTTATGCGGGCATCGTATAATGGCTATTACCTCAGCCTTCCAAGCTGATGATGCGGGTTCGATTCCCGCTGCCCGCTCCAGTTCTTGTGTTGCTGATATAGCTCAGTTGGTAGAGCGCACCCTTGGTAAGGGTGAGGTCGGCAGTTCGACTCTGCCTATCAGCACCAGTCCTAAGAATCTCCTTGATTACTTCCTTTATCTGTCAGAAAATACTATTTGAAAAAATTAACTTAATCTACCTCTGGTGGATTATTTTCATATGTAATTTAGATACACAAAACTGATAGGTTCCGTCATGGCAAAAGAAAAGTTTGAACGCGTAAAACCGCACGTAAACGTTGGTACAATCGGCCACGTTGACCACGGTAAAACTACACTAACTGCAGCAATCACTAACGTACTTGCAAAAGTATACGGCGGTG
>NZ_MTQD01000018.1 GCF_001974875.1 Pseudoalteromonas sp. EB27 | reverse complement strand
CGCCAGCGTTCAATCTGAGCCATGATCAAACTCTTCAATTAAAAAGTTTTATGTCTTTCGACAGCTCAATGAATTCTGAATTTATTTTAATATCTTTCGATATTGAATTGACTGTGCCGAATAATTATCGAAATAACTATTCTGTTGGTCACTCAGTTTTCAATTGAGACTCTAATTTGTTTGCCTCGCTACTTGCTCAATAAAGAACGAAGTAGGTTGGCTGTTAGAACTCAATCTGTACGAGTGCCCACACAGATGATTGCTTTATATTGTTAAAGAACGTTGCGGTTAAAGTTAAACTTTATCTCGCTAGGGCTGCGCATATTACGCTTTCCTATTTTTTTGTCAACACTTAAGTTTAAACTTTCTAAAAAGATTCAAACTTAAATTTTACTTAACACCCTGAGTTGTTCGTGCCTCGCTATGCGTTGGCGTTTCCCGTCTCAGTGGGGTCGCATTATAGGGAGATCCGAAAACAGATCAACCCTTTTTTGAAGAAAACTTGAAATAATGTGCTGTTCGCTGAGTATTTGAGCTAAACGCTCAAAAACACAACTAAACTACCAATGTTAATAGGTTCTTATAGCTATTTGAAATGAAAATTATGATAACTACTAACAGGTAGAGATATATTTCGATCACCTATGTGGAAAAACTAACCAATAGAGTAAGAGTCGTATTGCTATAAATCATTTAAATTAATCAAAAGCGGATAATTGGATTGATCAGGCTATATTTAATAATAGTTTTACATATTTAAGAAGGAAGTTTGCATGGGCCATAATAGTTAACTTTACTATGAGGTTCTTAGTACCGGTCTATAGATAAGAGAGACCACGTTATATTTTCTAATCAGATCTATAAGTAAAAAGTTCGTTAGGCTTGCTTTATTTGTAGCTCAATTCGCAGCGGTATTATTAATAGCTGTAAATCACATATATAGTGGAAATGATCTTTGACTAGAATCTGATAGGCTATTTTGAATGAATGGTAAGTGAAGAGTAATTGGGTAGAGCTATTAAAGCAGCTGTCAAAACAACTTATCAATTCAGTATGTACTCACAATAGAAGGTAATTACTGGTTCATATAGTTTGACAAATTTTAGACAAGAAAAAGCCGAGCATAAGCTCGGCTTTTAGGTTTCTTTAAGACTTACTCTGCAGACTGTGCGTCTTCTTGAACTGCTTCGCTAGTCGCTGGGCGACCAACTAGTTCAATATAAGCCATTGGTGCATTATCACCAGTACGGAAGCCACACTTAAGAATACGAGTGTAACCACCTGGACGATCCGCGTTACGTGGACCGATTTCACTGAATAACTTACCAACAACTTCATTATCACGCGTGCGAGCAAACGCTAAACGGCGATTTGCTACACTGTCAGTCTTAGCCAGTGTGATTAAAGGTTCAATTACACGACGTAACTCTTTCGCTTTAGGCAAAGTAGTTTTGATGATTTCATGTTTCACCAAAGAACCTGCCATATTGCTAAACATCGCTTTACGATGGCTACTGTTACGGTTTAATTGACGACCACTCTTACGATGGCGCATGACCCTATCCTTCTAACTAAACTAATATAGTGATTTAGATTATTCAGCTAAACTTGCAGGTGGCCAATTTTCTAGGCGCATGCCCAGAGAAAGTCCACGTGAAGCTAGCACGTCTTTAATTTCAGTTAGAGACTTCTTACCTAAATTAGGCGTTTTAAGAAGCTCAACTTCAGTGCGCTGAACTAAATCACCGATATATTGAATTTGCTCGGCTTTCAAACAATTTGCTGAGCGTACTGTTAATTCAAGATCATCAACTGGACGAAGTAGAATAGGATCGAATTCTGGCTTCTCTTCTTTCTCTTCTGGCTCAGTTACATCACGTAAATCTACGAATGCATCTAATTGCTCAGCTAAGATAGTAGACGCACGGCGGATCGCTTCTTCTGGATCTAAAGTGCCGTTTGTTTCCATATCAATGATTAACTTGTCTAAATCTGTACGTTGCTCAACTCGAGCTGATTCAACCGAGTACGCAATACGTTCAACTGGGCTAAATGATGCATCAAGCAACAATCTACCAATTGGACGCTCATCGTCATCAGAGGATAAACGACTAGATGCCGGCACATAACCACGACCGCGTTCAACACGAATACGCATGCTGATCTCGCTGTTATTTGTAGTTAAATTACAAATAACGTGATCTGGATTAGCAATTGTTACATCGCCATCGTGCTGAATATCAGCCGCAGTAACAGGGCCTACACCAGATTTAGTCAGGGTCAGAAAAACTTCATCTTTGCCTTCTAACGTTACTGCTAAACCCTTAAGGTTTAATAGTATTTCAATGATGTCTTCTTGAACGCCTTCTTTCGCGCTGTACTCATGTAAAACACCGTCGATTTCAACTTCAGTTACTGCACATCCAGGCATAGATGAAAGTAATATACGGCGTAAAGCATTACCCAGAGTATGACCA
Source organism: Pseudoalteromonas sp. EB27 (assembly GCF_001974875.1). Classification (GTDB taxonomy): domain Bacteria; phylum Pseudomonadota; class Gammaproteobacteria; order Enterobacterales; family Alteromonadaceae; genus Pseudoalteromonas. The sequence continues at coordinate 92,268 of NZ_MTQD01000018.1, read as the reverse complement.
AAGCCACGCTCTAATGGTTCTAAAACTATTTTAGAACGCGTTGGGTTGATAGCGTCGATGTCGACTAACCTTGGTTTTAGAAATTCTGTAACAGAACCCTGCATGTTATCCTCTCTTAACTCTTAACTTTACTTAGAGTAAAGTTCGACGATTAGTTGTTCATTAATGTCCGCAGACAAATCTGAACGCTCAGGTAGGCGCTTGAAGCTGCCTTCCAGTTTCTTACCGTCAACTTCAACCCAAGTCGGCTTTTCACGTTGCTCAGCCAACTCTAGAGCAGCGATGATACGTGCTTGTGTCTTAGACTTCTCACGGATTACAACAGTATCTTCTGGAGTAATTACGTATGAAGGAATGTTCACAACACGACCATTAACTAGAATCGCTTTATGGCTTACTAACTGGCGTGCTTCAGCACGTGTGCTAGCAAAACCCATGCGATATACAACATTGTCTAAACGTTGCTCTAAAAGCTGTAACAAGTTTTCACCTGTGTTGCCTTTAAGGCGAGCAGCTTCTTTGTAGTAGTTACGGAATTGCTTTTCTAATACACCGTAGATACGACGTACTTTTTGCTTTTCACGTAATTGTAAACCGTAATCAGATAAGCGACCTTTACGAGCGCCGTGCTGACCAGGTGCAGTCTCAAGTTTACACTTAGAGTCGATAGCTCTTACGCCGCTCTTAAGGAACAGGTCAGTACCTTCACGACGACTCAGCTTGAGCTTAGGGCCCAAATATCTTGCCATGTTATTTCTCCTAACCTATTGTTAAACGCGACGTTTCTTCGGTGGACGACAACCATTATGTGGTATTGGCGTCACGTCAGTTATGTTGGTAATACGGTAACCAGCAGCATTCAAAGCACGTACAGCAGATTCACGACCTGGACCTGGACCTTTGATGAAAACTTCTAGATTTTTTAAACCGTATTCTTGAGCAGCAGTACCTGCACGCTCTGCAGCAACCTGAGCAGCAAATGGTGTAGATTTACGTGAACCACGGAAACCTGAACCACCGGCAGTAGCCCATGATAGTGCATTACCTTGACGGTCGGTAATCGTTACAATAGTGTTGTTGAAAGACGCATGAACATGAGCCATACCATCAGCAACTTGTTTTTTAACCTTTTTACGACGAATTGGTGTCTTAGCCATAATACTATCCCCTTATCGCTTAATAGGCTTACGAGGACCCTTGCGGGTGCGCGCGTTAGTCTTAGTTCTTTGACCACGTAGTGGTAAAGAGCGACGGTGACGTAGGCCACGATAACAACCAAGGTCCATAAGGCGCTTGATATTTAAAGTAACTTCACGACGAAGATCACCTTCAACAGTGTACTTGCCAACTGCATCACGCAGTACGTCAAGAATTTCGTCTGAAAGTTCACCGATTTTTGTGGTTTCGGCGATACCAGTCGCTACTAAGATAGCCTTAGAGCGAGTCTTACCTATGCCATAAATAGCTGTTAAACCAATAACTGCATGTTTATGATCAGGGACGTTAATGCCAGCAATACGGGCCACTAACACATCTCCTATATTCGAATTTGGTAATCATCTGTTTGAAAAGCCCGTAAGGATACTCAAACGAAGACCAAATTACTACTAAAAACACAGGCCGAGAAAACTCAGCCTGCACGCTGTTTACTTAACCTTGCCTTTGCTTATGCTTAGGCTCACTGCAAATTACGCGTACTACACCAGCACGTTTAATAACTTTACAGTTACGGCATATTTTCTTAACGGAAGCACGTACTTTCATTGCTCAACTCCGTAAACTGACCTTATCGACCGTAGCCTTTAAGGTTCGCTTTTTTCAGCACAGAATCATACTGATGAGACATCAGGTGAGTCTGTACTTGTGCCATAAAGTCCATGATCACTACAACGATAATCAAAACTGATGTACCGCCGAAGTAGAATGGCGTTTGCCACGCCATCGTCATGAATTCAGGCACCAGACAGATAAAGGTTATATACAAAGCACCTGCCAATGTCAGGCGTGTCATCACTTTATCAATGTATTTAGATGTCTGCTCACCTGGACGAATACCTGGGATAAATGCGCCAGATTTCTTAAGGTTATCTGCAGTTTCACGTGGGTTAAACACCAACGCTGTATAGAAAAAGCAGAAGAAGATAATAGCCGCAGCTAAAACAAGCGAGTACAACGGCTGACCTGGGGTCAACGTAGTAGCAACAGCTTGTAATACATCAGCGACTGGACCTTCACCTTGGCCGAACCAGCTGGCAATTGTACCAGGGAACAGAATTATACTGCTAGCGAAGATTGGTGGAATAACACCCGCCATATTTACTTTTAGTGGTAAATGCGTGCTTTGGGCAGCAAATACTTGACGACCTTGTTGGCGTTTCGCGTAGTTAACAACAATACGACGTTGCCCACGTTCGAAAAACACTACAAGATAAGTAACAGCGAATACGATTACCGCAACCATCAACAGTACAAAAACATTCAAATCACCTTGGCGCGCCATTTCGACTGTCGAACCAATAGCAGACGGCAAGTTAGCTACAATACCAACAAATATTAGAACAGAGATACCGTTACCGATACCGCGCTCTGTTATTTGTTCACCCAACCACATAAGGAACATAGTACCAGTAACTAAACTCACCACTGCGGTGAAATAGAAACCCATACCAGGGTTAACAACTAACCCCTCCATCATGCCCGGTAAGCTAGAAGCAATACCGATTGATTGAATAGTAGCTAGCACAAGCGTGCCATAGCGTGTGTACTGGCTAATTTTTTTACGCCCTTGCTCACCTTCTTTCTTAAGCTCTATAAACGGAGGATACATATGCGTTAATAGTTGCGTAATAATCGAAGCCGAGATATACGGCATAATACCCAGTGCTAACACTGAAGCTCGCTCAAGAGCACCACCACTGAACATGTTGAACATCTCAACAATGGTGCCCTTTTGTTGCTCGAAGAAATCGGCAAGTACAGCGGCGTCAATCCCAGGGATCGGCACAAATGAACCTAGACGGTAAATTATGATAGCACCCAATACGAAGAGTAATCGGCGCTTCAATTCCGAAAGTCCACCTTGTGCACTTTGTGTATCTTGACCTGGTTTAGCCATTAGTACTTCCTTAGTCTTCTACCTTGCCTCCGGCAGCTTCAATAGCTTCGCGAGCACCTTTAGAGGCTTTAAGGCCTTTAACGGTAACAGCGCGTGAAACTTCGCCAGATTTAACAACTTTAACGAAAAGAACGTTCTTTTTAACTAGACCAGCTGCTTGTAACGCGCTTAGGTCTACCACATCGCCTTCAACTTTAGCGATTTCAAAAAGGTTTATTTCTGCAGATACTAAAGATTTGCGAGAAGTAAAACCAAATTTAGGTAGACGACGTTGCATAGGCATTTGACCGCCTTCAAAACCAACGCGTACTTTGCCGCCAGAACGTGATTTTTGACCTTTGTGACCACGACCGCCAGTCTTACCTAGACCAGAACCGATACCACGACCAACACGTTTTGGAGCAGTTTTTGAACCTGCAGCAGGTGAAAGTGTATTCAAATGCATCGAATTAACCCTCTACCTTAACCATGTAAGAAACCTTGTTTATCATACCACGTACACATGCTGTGTCTTCTAACTCAACAGTGTGGTTGATACGACGTAAACCAAGACCGCGTAATGTAGCTTTATGTTTCGGTAAACGACCGATAGAGCTTTTTACTTGTGTTACTTTTACAGTTTGATTTGCCATGGTTACCCCAGTATTTCGTCTACGCGAAGGCCACGTTTTGCAGCGATTGACTGTGGAGAATTCATATTCTCAAGAGCCGAAATCGTTGCACGTACCACGTTGATTGGGTTAGTAGAACCGTAACATTTAGAAAGTACGTTCTGCACACCAGTCACTTCAAGTACTGCACGCATAGCACCACCTGCAATGATACCAGTACCTTCAGATGCTGGTTTCATGAACACTAGTGAGCCAGCATGACGTCCCTTAACAGGATGCTGTAATGTGTTGCCATTTAGGTCTACGTTGATCATGTTACGACGTGCTTTTTCCATTGCTTTTTGAATAGCAGCTGGAACTTCACGTGCTTTACCATAACCAAAACCTACTTTACCTGCGCCATCACCAACTACAGTTAGTGCAGTAAAGCTAAAGATACGACCACCTTTAACTACTTTAGACACACGGTTCACCGCGATTAGCTTTTCAGCTAGATCAGGCTGTTGTTGCTTTGCTTCTACGTTAGCCATAGTCTACTCCTAGAATTGCAAACCGGCTTCACGCGCAGCATCAGCTAGCGCCTTCACACGGCCGTGATATTTAAAGCCACTGCGATCAAAAGCAATCTTTTCGATGCCTTTGTCAGCCGCACGTTCAGCAACCGCTTTGCCAACTGCTTGCGCAGCTTCAACGTTACCGGTGCCTTTAACTGTTTCGCTAATAGCCTTTTCAACAGTAGAAGCAGCAGCCAGTACATTACCCTCAGCATTTACAACTTGAGCGTAGATGTGACGTGGCGTGCGGTGGATAACAAGACGCGTTGTGCCTTGTTCAATATAATTTCTACGAGTGCGTTTAGCACGACGTAGACGAGCTGTTTTTTTATCCATCGTCTTACCTTACTTCTTCTTAGCCTCTTTACGGCGTACATTCTCATCTGAATAACGAACACCCTTACCTTTATAAGGCTCAGGTTTACGGTATGCACGAATGTTAGCAGCTGTTTGACCAACTAACTGCTTGTCTACGCCCTTAACTAGAACTTCTGTTTGGCTTGGAGTTTCAATCGTAATTCCTTCAGGAACTGCGAAATTAACTGGGTGTGAGAAGCCAAGAGTTAAATCTAATGTTTTACCCTTAGCTGCAGCACGGTAACCCACGCCTACTAACTGAAGTTTCTTCTCGTAACCTTCATGCGTACCAACAACCATGTTGTTGATTAGAGCGCGAGCAGTACCTGCTTGAGCCCATGCATTCGCTACGCCATCACGAGGTAAAGTAGTAATAACGTTGTCATTAACTTGTACTTCAACAGCGTTGTTGATAGTACGAGTAAGTTCACCGTTTTTGCCTTTAACTGTGATTTCCTGGCCTTTTAATGTAACTTCTACACCGGCAGGAACAGTAATTGGTGCCTTTGCTATGCGAGACATAGTTCCCCTCCGATTAAGCTACAAAACCAATGATTTCACCACCAACACCAGCACTACGTGCTGTGCGGTCTGTCATTAGGCCTTTAGAAGTTGATACGATAGCGATACCAAGACCACCCATTACCTTAGGTAATTGGTCACGTTTCTTATAGATACGTAGACCAGGGCGACTTACACGCTGGATATTTTCAATTACAGCTTTGCCTTCGAAGTACTTCAACTCGATAGAAAGCTCAGGTTTAGTTTCACCGTTAACGGCGAAATCTACGATATAACCTTCGTCTTTTAGTACTTTAGCTAATGCTACTTTCAGCTTTGAAGTTGGCATCGTTACAGATACTTTCTTCGCTGATTGACCGTTACGAATTCGTGTAAACAAATCCGCGATAGGATCTTGCAAGCTCATAGTCTTACTCCCATGATTCTATTACCAGCTAGCCTTTTTAAGGCCAGGAATTTCACCGCGCATAGCTGCTTCGCGAACTTTAATACGGCTCATGCCGAATTTGCGAAGGAAACCATGTGGGCGGCCCGTAATGTTACAACGATTACGTTGACGTGCAGGGCTAGAATCACGAGGTAAAGCTTGTAGCTTAAGTACCGCGTCCCAACGATCATCTTCAGATGTATTAACATCACTGATGATAGCTTTTAGTGCTGCGCGCTTTTCAGCGAACTGAGCAACTAGTTTTGTGCGCTTTGCTTCGCGCGCTTTCATAGAATTCTTTGCCATAACCCTACCCTTATTTCTTAAATGGGAAGTTAAACGCTTCTAACAACGCACGGCCTTCCTCATCAGATTTCGCAGAAGTAGTGATAGTAATATCCATACCGCGTACACGGTCTACTTTATCGTAATCGATTTCTGGGAAGATGATTTGTTCACGTACGCCCATGCTGTAGTTGCCACGTCCATCAAAAGACTTAGCACTTACGCCACGGAAGTCACGAATACGTGGGATAGCGATTGATACCAAACGCTCAAAAAAGTCCCACATACGCTCGCCGCGTAGGGTTACTTTACAACCAATCGGGTAACCTTCACGCACTTTGAAGCCAGCAACAGATTTGCGTGCTTTAGTGATTAGAGGTTTCTGACCAGAGATTGCTGCTAGATCCGCTACTGCGTTATCTAAAATCTTCTTGTCAGCTAGGGCTTCGCCCACGCCCATATTCAATGTGATCTTTTCGATCTGAGGGACTTGCATGACAGAGCTGAAACCAAACTTCTCTTGAAGTTCAGCAACTACTTTGTCTTTATATACTTCATGCAGTTTCGCCATCATTCTACTCCAACTATTAGATAGTTTTACCAGTAGATTTAAAGATACGTAATTTCTTACCATCTTCAATCTTGAAACCTACACGATCAGCTTTACTCGTTTCCGAGTTGAAGATCGCAACGTTTGATGCATCCATAGATGCTTCTTTCTCAACAATGCCGCCAGCTTGGTTCAATTGTGGAACCGGCTTTTGGTGTTTCTTGATCAAGTTTATGCCTTCGACAAAGATTCGACCAGATTCAGTAACAACTGAAAGCACTTTTCCGCGCTTACCTTTGTCTTTACCTGCTAGTACGATTACTTCGTCATCACGACGTATTTTTGCTGCCATGATTGGCTCCTTACAGTACTTCTGGGGCTAGTGAAACGATTTTCATGAACTTATCATTACGAAGTTCGCGAGTCACAGGGCCGAAAATACGTGTACCAATTGGCTGCAAGTTATCATTTAAGATAACAGCCGCGTTGCTGTCAAAACGGATCAGAGAACCATCTGGACGGCGAACACCTTTTCTGGTACGCACAACTACCGCGTTTTTAACATCACCTTTCTTCACTTTACCGCGAGGAATAGCTTCTTTTACAGAAACTTTAATGATGTCGCCAATCGCTGCGTAGCGACGGTGTGAACCACCAAGGACTTTTATACACTGCACTTTGCGAGCGCCGCTGTTATCAGCAACTTCCAGCTGAGTTTGCATTTGGATCATGTTAATGACCTCCGGTGTAGTAATTACAACGTGTCTAAAATTCGTTTGAAAATCAGACATTTCGATTAAATCCCAATCAAAAAACAAACGAGTTGTCTCTTAAGGGCGGGCAATTGTACCAGCATTGAGGGGGTAGTGATAGGTTATTTTTTAATTAATTTAGAGCGTACGGTTATTAAAGTTGAGTAATTACGGCTATGTAGCTATTTTACAGGTGGTTACAAAACAAACAAGGCACTATATAAGTGCCTTGTTTGTTTTAACTATAGATGATTAACCGAATAAACCTTTTAATTTATCTTTAATCTTATCCTTTGCTTTGTCTTTGGCTTTTTCTTTTGCCTCATCGACTTTTTGTTTAGCTTCATCTTTAAGCGCATTACCCACATCAAGCTTTATACCAACATCGTGGAAAGGCCCTTTTATACGTAGTGGTATTTTAAAACCAGTACTGTCATCAGTGGTTCCCTGTCCTTCGATTGATCCAACTATGCCTGTAACCAAACGGTAGTTAACCGCTGTTTGCGGTAAATCAACATCGCCTTCACCTGATATTCTTATGAGTGGGCTAATAAGTGATAAATCAGTATTTTTACCAACACCATTAGTAAAATTAAAACTACCAGTTAGTGCAGAGAAATCTGTTTGCTCAGATTCTTCAAATCCGGTATCCAGCCCTTCAGACGCTGCACCAAAGTTTCCTGAAATGAGTTCCTTACCTTTACGAACCATCTCAGCTATATTCGCACCTTTTACAGCCCCATCAGCAAACTCAAATCCAAGTTTTCCGTTAAGCGCACCAATAAACGACTTTTGACTTTGGCCAGTTGTGTTTAGGTTCCAATTTAAAGAACCCTTACCCATTAGCTTGTCAAAACCTGCCGCATCAGTTAATAAAGGCTGTGCATCTATACCAGCTAAGTCAAAGTTAGTTGATATTTTATAAGGCACTTGTTGTGCGTTTACATTGATAACCCCTTTACCTGACCCTTCATAAGCAGAAAAGCTATCTAAGCTTAGTTTTGCAACGCTATTTTTTAAAGCAACAGTAAATTGATTTGCGCCCAACTTAATATCGTTAGCTTTTAATCCACTTGAACGAATAACTACATTCGCATCTAGTGAATTTAACGCACTTAGATCAATTTTAGTGTCATCCCATACTATTGGCTCTGCAGGTTTATCATTTTGCTCTACTGGCTCTTCTTGTTTTGCTACTGCTTCAGGTAGGTACGGATTTAAATCAAGCATACCTAAATCAATATCAGCATTTACAGTTAAACGCTTACCTAGGTTAAGCTCGCTCTTACCTTTTATTTCCAATGCGTCTAACGTCGCAACTAAATCTTCTAAATTAAATTTCTCACCTGCTAGGTGCATTTTACCGTTTACACTAAATGCGTTAAAAGCATTATCTTTAGCGTCTAACTCTACACCTTGCCATTTCGCAATACGTTTAACAGACTCACCACTTAGTGCTAACTGACCTTTAATATCTTGGCCTTGCCCAGCGATGCTCCCTTCGAACGTTAGATCAACTAAACGAGAATCTAAGGTTTGTTTAACATTAAAAGTAGCACCTTCAATTGCTTTAGCAGGAGTATCTAATTTTATATCAAGCTCAAAACGCTCCTGCATATAAGTAATACCCCCTTTTACTTCTAATGTTTTACGAAGTGATGGAAGTAAAATAGCGAGTTCTAAATCACTAATTTGTTGCTTAGCACCTGTTAGACCATCTAGATAAGTAAATGTGCCGCCATAAATAGCAACCTCACCTAACTCAATATCAAAGTTATCTGGAAGCTTTATCGCTTCACCTGATTTGCTTTGCTCTTTAGGTTGTTCTGCAACTGCATCAAACAACTGCCAATTAGCTTTACCATTTTTGTCAGTTTCTAATAGGATATTTGGTTCGTTTATAACAAACTTATCTAATTTAAACTCACCACCAAATAATGAAAACCAAGGTATGTGTACAGCAAGCTGTTTCATACTCGCCATATCGGCGCGCGAACCTGATTCCATATTTGCAAAATGCACGTCGTTAAGTTCTAACTTTAATGCAGGGAATACGCTAAGTGTTTTATCACCTTTAATAGTAAGAGTGCGCCCAGTTGTTTGTTCTACCTGCTGCGACACTTTATTAAAAATAGTATCAGTAGGGATTAAAAACGGTGCGGCAACAATTAGTGCTATACATAATAAAAGTATTACACCTACAATTTTAAGTAAGGTTTTCATGATCGTCCTTTCAAACGTGCAAATAATGTTCTTATCATAGCTAGTGTTAGCCTTAAAATCATTGTAGTTGATGTAAAAAAGCCACTAAAACTACTTTACCTGTTCTATATGAATCTTTCCTGAAACATTTTGATACCTTTAGGTTACAAATAAGTATTGACCCGATGATACCCCAAGGTTACATTGATACCCAAAGGTTACAAAAAATAAAATACTATCACAGGATGAATACTATGAAACAACAGGATATTAAAACTGAAGAACAATTTATGGGTCAAAACATATGGATTAGTTTAAGCGCAGGGATAGTTTGTTTACTTCTCTGTGTTTACTCACTAATAAAACAAGATCAACATATTGGAGGGCTTTTAACTGTTGGAATGGGCGTTTTTTTTTATGTAGTTATAGTGATTATTTACCTCATTAAAGGGGGCTTTCCGTTAAAAATGTATTTTCAATACGCTTATAAAGATGAGTTTCTAAACACCATTGATACTAATGCCTATAAACATTTAAGTTTTGCATTTGTATTTTGCCTTCTTGGAGTTTTTTATAAAGGTGATGAAATAGCTAGCGAGGTCTCGCATGCAACTATGGCAATATTCTACCTAGGTATCATGCTCTTGGTATATGGCGCTTCATTGCTTTGGCAAAATCGTGATTAGGAGAGGAAATGCAAAATAACATAGCAAAGTATCGAAAAGAAGCCAGGCTTTCACAGCAAGAACTTGCTGATGCTATTAACGTGTCGCGCAAAACAATAAGTACCGTAGAAACAAACCGGTTTACGCCGTCGGTAATAATTGCTCTAAAAATAGCAAAGCATTTTAATACCTCAGTCGAAAGTCTCTTTGTACTGGATGAAAATGATTGATACATGTTAAAGCATTAGTCTCATTTTATTAGCAAAAATACTGATTTAGTCACTTCAATTGCAACGTATGGAGGACAGCGCTGTTGTTATTAGCGTAATTGCGCTAAAATAGACCAGCAAAAAAATATATATCTAAACCGGAGATTCTACAAGGCATGAAAAAACTGCTAATTTCACCGTCAAAAATGACGCTAGGCGAACAAGAAAATCAAATCTATCAGAACATTCTGAAGCAATCTTCAGAGTTAAGCCTTAACCTTATGGCCGTGAAAGTAGAAAACCACCCTGATGATTTTTTACCTTGGTGTTACGAATTGCTAAGTGCAAGCAGAGATCGTATGAACTACGATTTACTAGAGCCACAGCAGTTACCAGTACTTAAGAAGCTACACGATCAGCTTATTTCAGCTATCAGCTTTTTACAGGTTAAAACTTTACGTATTGCTCCGTGGCCTGTTGTAAGTGTATTTGTAGAACAACACAAAGATGTTATTGCACTTGATGAACAGCTTCGTTTGGTAGACTACATCAAAAGCATTCGTGAACAGTCTCTTAAAGATATGATTCCTGAAGACTTACTTACGTTTAGCGGTAAGCACATGGCATCACTTGATCCAAGCACATACAACTTTGACGTTGAATGGTTTGCATCTACAAAAAGTGCAAAGAGCTTCCATCAAATGCTTGGTGATTTACCAGGTGCTTTTGACGATGCACTAGTGAATATTCCACTTGAAGGTGATATTACTCAATACGAATATCAACAATTTGTTGCTGCTTATTCAAAAATATTCACCGACAACAACGAAAAACCAACACTTGCGCCTGCAACACGACTGCTTGCAATGCGTCGCCCTGATTTATTTACTCCGATTACAAATAATCGATTAGATGCATTATGTGGTGCCCTTGGTGTTTCTAAACTTAAAAATAGTGATTTTGAGCGTTACTGGCAAGATATCGTAAAAGGTATTCAAGCTATGTCATGGTACAAAATGGCTAAACCTAGTAATGAGTTAGAAGAACAATTGGTTGCTATTAAAGCATTAATTCCATGTTTCTTTCACTACGCTGATGCTAAAACACCAGATAACTCTAACTACATTAAACTGCTAACCAAGCCTAAACGTACTACAACTACTACAGGTAAAACTCAGCGTAGAGGTAAAGAGTCTGCAGAAATATTAGTAGACCGTGCACTTGCTGCTGACGATATTCCTGAGCATATTCGCAGTAAACGTGATTCAATTGTGAGTGAAGTACAAAAAGGTCGCAGCGTAAACGAAACAATTAGCCTTATGCGCACTATATTCGGTTAAAATCTTCTAATTTAGCCGTACTTTTATGGTGCGGCTAGGTTAATTTATGCACCAGCAATGTGCGCAATATCTTCCTTCATATTATCCCCCCATCCTATTCATAAAATTCAAGCTCATGTTTTTAATAAATAAAAAATAATTTTTAATAAAAAATAATGAAGCTGGCACATACAGTGCAATTATCCCGTTAGTTAAACAATAAAAAGCCGTCAGCCTAAAGGTTCCGATTACATAATAAAAACCTTGGCGAGCAAAAATCATATAACGGGAAATGGACATGCTAAAACTAAAAAAAACAATCGCTATCAGTGCTATAGCATTAATGGGCGCAACATCTTTAACGTCAACAGCCGTACATGCTGAAGTAACAGCAAACGCAGCGGCAACATCAAACTACTTATGGCGTGGTCAAGAGCAAACTGGGGGCGATGCAGCTATTTCAGGCGGTATTGATTATGCTAATGAATCGGGCTTTTATGCAGGTACTTGGGCTTCAAATGCATCGTGGGCAGATGAAATGACCTATGAGCTTGATTTATATGCAGGCTTTGGTGGCGACATTAACGAAAGCGTTAGCTATGATGTTGGCTATATTTATTACGCTTACCCAGATGCCGCTTCTGAAGCTGACGCAGATTTCTCTGAAATTTACGGTAGCATCAGTGTTGAAGGCTTTACCTTTGGTGCTTCAGTACTAGCAACATCAGCTGCAAGTGGTGATGGTACAGACTTTGGTGATTCACTTTACCTGACAGCTGACTACGGTTTTGCTGTTGGCAGTAACGGCACTGAAATGGCACTTCACTTAGGCCACTACTCTGGTGACTTTATTGGCGATGATAATATCTTAGATTACGGTGTATCAATTTCGAAAGATGGGTTCACTTTTGGTTTATCTGATACAGATATGGATGACTCAGATATTAAAGCTTACGTTGCTTATTCTGTAGACTTTAATTTATAAGAAAGAATGTGTTACTTGCTGCAACACGAAGGGCCTTTTGGCCCTTTTCTTATTTTTGAACAAGCCCCTTCACACCTGTTAACAAACCGTTACAATTGAATAAAAACAATACATACATTTTCCTTTATTCTATTACCTAGTCACTGGGCATTTATAACTGCCTAGCCATAAAATAGGTATAAAGGAATAATAATGAAATCACCTAACGCGTTTAGCGCCCTACTCGATATTTATATAAGTCCTAGTAAAGCTTTCAATGGTGTTGAACACGCCAGAGGTTGGTCATGGCTTGCTTTTATAGTCATGTCTTTAGTTTCAATGGCGAGTATTTATATTTTTTATTCCACTGTTGATATGCAGTTTTTGATTAATGAGCAAGTAGCAGCATCAACTATTGATGCGACGATTGGCGAGCAAAAAATGATTCGCCAAAGTATAGAGCAAAATGCAGAAGGCCAAGTATGGTTTGGTTTGTTTGGCGGCGTAATTGCGCTGGCTATCATGAATGCATTAATGGCACTTTATTATATGCTTGTGGCTAAACAGGATCCTGCATCAGAACATAGCTACGGAGCTTGGTATGGATTCTCTACCTGGACAATGATGCCAGTTGTTATTTCAAGCCTAGGAACAATTGCTCTTGTACTAAGTGCAAGTACAGATCAAATATCTCAACAAGCCGTATTTAGCTATGCATCCATTAACCAATTAATAATAGGACTTGAAATTGGCCATCCTTTTTATAGCTTATTAGAATCAATAAACTTGTTTAGCTTTTGGAGCATTGCGCTGGGAATGATCGGCTTAAAATGCTGGACTAATTTTTCAACTAACAAAGCACTCCTATTCTCTGCTCTTCCTTCAATTATTATTTTTGGTATTTGGGCAATCATTGCAGCAAGTTAACTCTTAAGTGGAGGTAGATACTAGCTCCACATTACTTAATTCACGGATAGATAAAATGAAAAAAGCAATAATCATCACACTCGCTGTAGGCGCATTTATAGCCCTAATTGTGTCAAAGCAAATTTCTGGCGATGAAAAACAAGCCGAAGTAAATATTGCTCAAGTAGAGCTTGGCGACATTGCTGACTCAATAATGGCTTCAGGTAATTTAGTTTTTAATACACAAGTGCAATTACGCTCTGAAGTGACAGGCCGAGTGGATAAAATATTTGTTCAAGAAGGCCAAGGAGTTAAACAAGGCGATATGTTAATGCGCCTTGATACAACTGCTTTTGAATCAGAAGTTACCCGTAGTAAAGCAATCCTTCGCGCCACAGAGATTGAAATTAAACATAGTAGAACACGCCTGACCAATCTAGAGCGACAACTTACAAGACAAAAAGACTTATACGATGTAGGTTTAGGTAATCAAGAAAGCTATGAGAACATTGAAAGCGCACGCGATCTAGCTAAAATCGATATTGAATCACGAATAGAGTCGTACAACCAAGCACAAGCGTCACTACAAATTGCGCAAGATCGCTTAAGTAAAAGTGTATTTAGAGCTCCAATGAGCGGCTTGCTTGCATCTGTAAATATTAAAGAAGGTGAAACCGTTATAGCCGGTACTACTAATATTATTGGCTCTGATTTAATGCTAGTAGCAGACCCAAGCGCTATTTTAGCCGAGCTACGTGTGGATGAAACTGACATTGCGAGTATTAAGCTTAACCAAAAAGCGAATATTTATGCGGCCGCATACCCTAATAAACCATTTAGTGGCACAGTAATCAATATTGGTACTTCAGCTAAAAACCAAGCCGGCTCTCAAGGTTTATCGTTTAAAGTAAAAGTATTACTCGATACTACTGAGCGCCAGCTATATGCAGGAATGAGTTGTAGAGCAGAGATCGCAACAAGTATTGCCGAAAATGGTTTAAAACTTCCAATAGAAGCAATCCATAAAGAAGACGATAAAACATTTGTATGGCGACTAAATAGTGATAATACAGTTAGCAAAATTGCCATAACTGTTGGAATATCATCTGATATAGAGCAAGCAATTACTGACGGCTTAAATGAAGGCGACAACATTGTTATTGGTCCTGCGCGCCCAGTAAGTCTTTTGACTGAAGGTGATGTGGTAAAACTTAAGTCAGATGCAGACAAGGAAGAAGCTTAATGTCTGCGGTAATCAAACTTGAGCATATTAATAAACAATACAAAATGGGCTCAGAGGTATTTAAAGCACTTGATGATGTAAACGTACATATAATGCAAAACGAGTACGTGGCGATTATAGGACCTTCTGGTTCAGGCAAGTCGACCTTAATGAACTTACTAGGTTGTTTAGATACACCCACCAGTGGCGAATACTACTTAAAAGACAAACTAGTAAAAAGTATGACCGAGACAGAGCTTGCTCATCAGCGTAATGAAAGCGTTGGGTTTATATTTCAAAGCTTTAATTTAATACCACGTGCAACCGCACTAGAAAATGTAATGCAGCCTTTAGTGTATCGCTTTATCCCTAGCAAACAGCGCAAGCAACAAGCCCTAGAAGCACTAAAACGGGTAGGTCTCGGTGATAAAGTTAATCATTTATCTAGCCAGCTATCGGGCGGGCAACGTCAACGGGTTGCTATTGCCCGCGCTTTAGTCACAAAACCACATATATTATTAGGAGATGAACCCACAGGTAATCTTGATAGTAAAACGACCCGCGAAATTATGGATTTGTTTGATGAGCTGCATAACGAAGGTCACACTATTATTTTAGTAACACATGAGCAAGAAATTGCCGATCATTGCCAACGCGTAATTCGTTTAGTCGACGGTAAAGTGGTAAGTGATGTAACTAAAGATGAAGGAATCAAGCAGCATGTTTAAATCAGCTCTTGCGATAATGGAAGGCACTAAAGCCGCTTTTTCAGCTATTAAAGCTAATGCAATGCGCAGCGCACTGACCTGTTTGGGCATTATTATTGGTGTTGCCGCCGTAGTTACTGTCGTTGCAGTAATGCAGGGTTTTACAAAGCAAATAAATGATCAATTTGCTGATATGTCGCCAGATGTAACAACAATAAAGCCTTACACCAGTATTGAACTCGAAATGGTTGGTAAAAATGCCAAGCTTACCTACGACGATTTTTTAGCTTTAAAGTCGCGTATAAAAGAAGCTGAAACGCTAACTGCCCTAATGTTTACCTGGCGTTTTTCGGGAGGGGCTGAGTATGGAAATAAAAGCCATTCATCGCGTGTAATAGGTACTGAGCAAGACTATCAAAAAGCGTATCGTACTTACCCTGAACTTGGCCGCTTTATTCGTGCCGAAGATGATGATAAACGTAGAAGAGTCGCATTTATCGGCCCTTCAATCATAGAAAAGCTAAACCTTCCTGAAAACCCAGTAGGTGAATATATAAAACTAGGTGGTGAATGGTTTAGGATTATTGGTGTTGCTGAAAAACAAGGTAGCTTATTTGGCTTTGACCAAGACGATTACATTAATATTCCAATTAGTACTATGAGTGCTTTAGAAGGCGGAAGTACACAAACTAATGTGCAAATTATGTTTAGGTTAAATGAAGGTACTAACGAAGAACAAGTGCTTGCAAAAATAACCCGTGTATTACGCCAACTACATAAACTAAAAGAGAAAGATGAAAACGACTTTGAATTTGAAACCGCTGAAAAATCTCGTGCCCAAATAGATAAATTTACCAGCAGTGCTACCGCTATTACTGCAGGTATTGTTGGCATTAGCTTACTCGTTGGCGGTATTGGTGTTATGAATATAATGCTCGTGTCGGTAACTGAACGCACACGCGTTATTGGTACATTAAAAGCACTAGGCGCAACGCCTGGCTTTATTATGCTGCAGTTTTTAGTTGAAGCCGTTGTGCTTTCACTCTTTGGTGGCTTAATAGGACTCATTATAGGGTATGGCGCCGCAGGGCTAATTTCATTCTTAGTCCCGAGTATGCCTGATGCATATATACCAGCATGGGCTGTAATACTATCGTTCGGATTTACATCAATGATTGGAATTATATTTGGTTTAGCCCCCGCAATTAAAGCAGCAAGACTAAACCCTATAGATGCACTACGTTACGAGTGATAGTGATAATAATTACTCAGCTTTAAATGGTACCTTATTACATTGTACTTCTACTGTTTTAGGGTACCAAGCTGGGCCGATTTGATTCACAACCACCTCAGCTAAACCATTAGTAAACGATTTATACGTATGAACGCTTTGCCACTCCCCTTGTGGGCAATGTGTTGTTAAATCTAACGGCTCTGTTCCCTCGTACAACGCAAGTGCAAAATTATGATGCCACTGTGAACTTTTTAGTGCTTTATTGCTTACTTTGCTCTGCATACCGTTATCAAAGTAAATATTTGTACATCCAGTTAAAATAATTAGTGTGCAACCGGCTGCAAATAACTTGATGCTCATAATGTCTCCCCTAGTACTTGCTCTTGGCACCACACTTTAATGGTATGGGGCGAGTATATTCCAAGCGTAATTAAACTCAGCGCTCCATCACTAAACGTTTGCTGTGACTGCATTTGAATAACCGGTGTATCTAAGCAAACTTGTTTTACATCTACCCGCTGCTCACCCACTAATCCCCATAAATAAAATGGGCGGCTATCCTCGTAGGTCGCTTTACTTGTAATTTTTGCGATAGCTTGTGGCTGAATGGTTACCGCAGAACAAGCACTGAGGCTTAATGCTATCGCCCCTATAATTAATGGTTTCATACTCTTCCTTATAAACTAAATACCAGTAAGGTAACTTTATAAGAGAACATAAAATATTAGCGTAAAAAGCTGTGGGGAATATGTAGAAACGCTATGAAGTTTTATACAGTTTATTACACATAAAGGCCGCATAAATGCGGCCTTTAAAGTAGTCAGTTTAAGTGGTTAGTAAATAAATAGACGTTAGAATTTAGCTAAATTATTTTTACTGTCTTTGTCGACCAGCTTAATGTAAGGATCTACCCCCGCAAATAATGGTTTTTCTTTTACTTTTAGCTCAATAGTATTGGTACCAGACACTATTTGATGCTTTTGCGAATAAATGACAAAGTCTTCAGCGAGTAAGTTTTCAGGATCATCGCTAAATAATGCAATATCAATTAGCTCATCGAGTGGTTGTTCAGTTTCTTCACCTTGGCCATCGGCATGCTGCTTAGTTGCTTCAACGCTCAGTGTTACCTTATAAAAACCTTCGCTATCAACATCATCTGTAACCGACACTTCTTTCATTTCAAGCTCATAAAGCGTTATATATTTAAACTGATCATCAATAAAACGTTGTTCAGCTTGTGTTGCATCTCGCTTTAAATAACTGAGTAAATCAAGTGTGGTTGGGTATGGCGTTGATTGGTATTTAAACTCATTCAAAAATGCTTTAAGTGCGGCATTTAAGCGTTTTTCGCCTAAGCGGTCATACAAAGCCATCATCGCAACTGAGCCTTTATTATAGTGAAGATACAGCTGACCCTGCGTTTTATATAGCGGCATTTCTTCAAAGGCTTCACCTGTACGGCCCATTAAGTATTTATCTAGCTCGTACTTTAAGAATTTACGAAGCTTCTCGGCGCCAAAGCGTTTTTTTAGCACCATTAGCGCACTGTATTGCGAAAGTGTTTCAGAAATAACAGCACTGCCCTCTACATTGGCCCCCGAAACTTGATGCCCCCACCATTGGTGCGCAACTTCATGTGCGGTTACATAGTAAGGTAGGTCAACTTTATTCTCATCTCTTAGGTCTGTAATAAAACCAATACTTTCAGAGTAAGGCACCGTATTGGCAAAACTTTGCGCAAACGAGCGATACTTAGGAAATTCAATAATACGTAACTGCTTATGCTGATACGGGCCAAAGGCTTGCGTGTAGTAATCTATTGAGTCTTGAACTGACTCAATCATGCGGTCAACATTCCATGCATGATCTTTGTGGTAGTACACCTCAATATTTACACCGTTATGCTCAACTTTTTTACTTTCAAGCTCTGCCGAAAGCACAGAGTAAAAGTTTAAAATAGGCGCATCCATTTCATAAACAAAAGTACGGCGCCCGTCTTTTACACTCTCACTTTTTAAGTAACCTGGTGTAATAGCAAATTGTGACTCATCGGTGGTTACCGTTGCCTTATAGTTTATAAAGCCATTAGCAGGCCCAAACTCATTTTGCGTATAATATCGGCTGTCTTCTAGTTTATGTGCGCGCTCAAGTTCAGGTAAATCGTGCTTGCGGCGCTCATACTTATCGGCAATTTGAATATACTTTTGATAACCAAAATTTGGTAATAATTCTCCATTATTTACAAATGTCCCGTTGTGCACGAGTTGAGTATCAGATCTTCTATCAACAAAACCGTCGTGTTCACGAGAAACTGAAAGCTCACCTTCGCGTACTTCATTAGGCATTAGCGGTTGTTCAAACTCAAACCATACCATGCCAAAATCGGTTAAACGCTCTACTATTTTTCCGCCCGCCATTTTTACATCCCAGCTTTTAGATTGGCTAGGCTCGTTGATTAACACACGGGTTATTGGCTCGTTTGCGGTATTGGTAAACTTAATTTTAGCCACGGCATTTAAAGCACGCTTTTTAGGATAAATATCAATGTTTAAATCAACATCAGTTATTATAGGCAGTGGCAAGTCTTTGTATCGTGAAAACTCTTGCTCATACCTTACTTGTAGCGCTTCGCTATCATCACTTGTTACAAACTCGTTGATTACACGGGTGTTGTAATAAATGTTATAACCCGCGCCCACAAATACCAATAAACTTATAACGGCTGCAATCTGGCCTTTTAAAGACATGTTGTAACGTACTAAAGATAAACGAGTACGCAATGTTTGCGACGGGCCGCGATGCCATAAAGCAAACCCTACAATAGCTAAAAACACACTCAATGCCCCCCAATATAGGGTATACCAATGCGCGCCTTGTAAAAAATGCCCGTAACCGTTTATATCTGAATACGGTACGCTACTGCTTTGCGAAAAATGATACATATGATGCTCAAACCCGTAAGCACCCATTACCATTTGAGCAATGTAATACAAAATAAATAAACCCATACCTATGTATTTATTAGGGCTAATTATTTGTAAAAAGAACGCCAATATAGCCATCATAATAAAAGGCAGTAATGTAAGGTAACCCAACCTAAATAAGTACTGGCCAAGCTCTAGGTTAAATTGCCCCTTAAACAGTTGCACTGCAATGGTAAACATCATGCCTACTAAATAAAGACCACAAACTGCAGTGATTAACGCAATAATTTTAGATACCCAAAACACACTGTTATGCACCGGGAAACTGTCAACAATATCACCCATACCACTGTGGCGTTCTCGCCAAACCAGCTCTGCGCTGTAATAAGCAATAATGATAAACATAAACAAAGCGGAGGAGTTTTGAATAATGCCCACCATGTTTTGTGTAAGCGGCCAATCTGTTGTGCCATACGCGCCAATAGGCGCAAAGAGTGGTGCGAGTAACATAGTAATACTGACACCCGCTAAAATCATAAAAGGGGCACTTAATATAACCTGCTTAAGTTCAAATAAGCTGCGCATTACTAATTGCGATTGCGTATTTACCCCTTTTGACTTGTAATTTTTAGCGCTGCTAATAAGTGCTGCTTGTTTATTTTTTACAAACGTTGAGACAGCAAATTGCTTTTTCTGTTTTTTACTTACTACGCGATTACCTAACTTTCCGAGGCCAAAAAACATCGCTAAACTTATTGCTACCCATAAAATACGGTTAATTAAAAAATCGCCCGAGAGCGTTAACACTTCGGTATTTTTATCACTTACAGTCCAGTAACGGGTTAAGTCAATTAACGAACCGAGGCCGAATGGATCTGCGTAAACAACAATATTCCTAAACGCTAAATCATCAAAATAGATACTCGCCAATTGGTAGGTTATATAAATCACTACGGCCGTTACATATACCGCCATCATGGTTTTAAAATAGACCGCCACACTATTAAAAATAGCACTGAGTACCAGTAAGCTGGGTATTGCTAAATATAAAAAAGGCGCTGCGTAATATATAAACTTATTAGGGCCTACTAGCTCACTATCAAGCCAGCCAACCAACAAGCCAAATTGAGATCCCAAAAACACGCCTAATGGCACAGTTAAAAAAACAACTAGCACAACCAAGTAAGCACCAAAAAAACGTCCTGATTGATAAACAAGAGGGTCAACGGGCTTACTAAATACCAGCTCATCCATTTTGCTTTCACTGTTGCGAATAGCGGAGCTGGCAACAAAATTAACCACTAAAAACATAGCGAGTGTACAAAATGTAACGGTTAAAAGCATAATAGAGAAAGGCGAGTTCATATGAACATTCGCCCCACCTAGCGGAAACTTACTACTGGAGCTTATAAAAAACGCCATAAAAAAGAAGATTAACGACGTCACATAAAACGAAGGCTGGCGCACAAAGTAGCGCAGCTCAAACGCGAGCATATTAAAAAACATAACGCCTCCTTATGCTACTTGGCTGTTACGATGATTAAGCAGAGTAGAAAAATACACATCTTCTAGGTTTGCATTACTTGCTTCAAACCCTTGTGGGGCTTGCTCTGCTATTACATGTAAAATTGTTTTCCCTGCAAATAGGCGCTTAGAAATAACCGGTAATTGTGGTTCCAGCTCTTGCGCTTCTTCTTGGCTCATGGCTTTGCGCCAGATTTGCCCTTGGAGTTTATCGGTAAGGGCAATTGGGTTGCCCTCTAATAGTATTTTGCCGCCGGCCAGTACGGCCATGTTTGGGCAAAGCTCTGCTACATCTTCAACAATGTGAGTCGATAATATAACGACTTTTTGCTCACCTAAGCTTACTAACAGGTTATGGAAACGATTACGCTCTTCAGGATCTAACCCTGCTGTTGGTTCATCAACGATTAGTAAATCAGGGTCGCCTAATAACGCTTGAGCAATACCAAAACGCTGACGCATACCGCCCGAAAAGCCACTTACGGCTTTAGAGCGATGTTGATATAAATTAGTGTGCGCAAGTAATCCTTCAACCGACTCTTTACGCTCGGCTTTATTATGAATCCCCTTTAAAACAGCCATATGATCCAGCAAATCGTAAGCACTAACACGTGGATACACACCAAAATCTTGCGGGAGGTAACCTAAACGTTGGCGCAGTGCCTGTGGGTCTTTAAAAACATCAATACCATCAAAAGTAATTGAACCTGAATCAGCCGACTGCAGTGTTGCAATGGTACGCATTAGCGATGATTTACCTGCGCCATTTGGCCCAAGTAATCCAAACATCCCTTTACCTATAGATAAATCAACACCTTGTAGTGCATGTACGCCGTTATCGTAGGTTTTAGATAACCCTGTTATTGATAGCATTTTTACTTCCTTGAATATGAGTAATTATTTTTATAATGTTTTATACCACAAGAAAAATAGGAACATAAGTTACTTGCTGGTTAAATTTGTAACAACAAATAAACATAATTTAAACTCATAACACTTGCCTGCACTGTATTCACTCGGTATAAAAACCACATATACTTTTATAAGAAGCGAAAAGCCATGCAAGATCACCAAAGCCAGCCATTAAACGACTTTATAGAATACCCACACGACGAAATGCTAAATCGCGCTAACGAGTTTTTAACCACTAGCCAACGCCGCCATAGCATTCGCAGCTTTAGCGATCGCCCTGTACCAAAAAATATTATTGAAGCATGTATAAAAGCAGCTGGCACAGCACCTAGTGGAGCGAATCATCAGCCTTGGCATTTTGTGGCTATAAACAGTAGCGATGTAAAAAAACAAATAAGAGAAGCCGCAGAAAAACTAGAGCGTTCTTTTTACGAAGGCAGAGCAGGTGAAGAATGGTTAGATGCGCTAAAACCGTTAGGTACCGACGCCAATAAACCTTACTTAGAACATGCGCCTTGGCTTATAGCTGTATTTAGTCAAAAAAAGGGGGGCGTAAGCACCGATGATAAAAATACGAATTATTATGTGCATGAGTCTGTTGGCTTAGCTACCGGCTTTTTAATTCAGGCTTTGCATCGTGCTGGTTTGGCAACCCTTACTCATACTCCAAAACCAATGAGTTTTTTAACCGACATATGTGGTCGCGATAAAGATAACGAGCGCCCGTATATGCTACTTATTGCAGGCTACCCTAGTGACGATGCCACAATACCCGCGCATGCACTGGATAAAAAATCTATTGATGAAATAGCTACGTTTATTTGAGTTGGTATTCAACCGCAAATTTTCGCTTGAGTTAAATCTTGCGATAACATGCTGCTACATATCTATAGTTTGGTCTAAGCATAGTAGCTGTTTTCGTACGAGCTCTATTTACGTACAAACATTTTAAAAATTAATAGCACAAAAGTAATAGAGCTGAGGTTATTCTTTTGTGCTTTCACTGCGCTACTGACGCAACTAAAAGCGTTAGTCTTTACAAAATAAGCTATATAGCGTGCTAAGTAATTGCACTGCGTTATCGTCAATTACACGATAATAAATAGTTTGGCTTTCACGGCGAGTGGCAACAACATTCGCTTTTCGTAGTGCAGCTAAATGCTGAGAAAGTGCCGATTGTGCTAAAGGTACGGCTTCATTTAGTTGCGATACGCTCATTTCTTTATCTTGCAAAGAGCATAAAATCATTAAACGATTTTTATTCGCTAAAATTTTTAATAACTGCTCTGCCTGCGCCACATTCCCAGCCATTGCAATAAAGTCGATGTCCATAACATGCTCTTATTATAAAAAGTGATTGGAGTATAAATATATACATTGTTAATGTCTAACATTAGAATTTACTAATATAGAAAAAACGAATATAGTAAATAAAACACTAAATAAAGCTCAATAGCTCATTTTTTAATTGCGGAACTCATAATTACCGTATTTGTGTTGCTGCAATATTTTGATCCTAGATGAATATGGCTTACTGTTTTTACTACAATAAACTTAATTCAACTGCTATTAGTTGCTGGTATCTGATGATCACACTATTACGCAAACGTAACCTTAAGGAATAAAAAAGCATGCTTACATCAATCCCTGATTTACTTAAAATTATCACACCTAACCAACGCCGTATTGACGCAGCGCAAGCGAAACTCGAGCTTGAACAAAATAAAGGTTTACTTATTGATGTGCGAGAACCTGCAGAGCATGCAACAAAAGCAGCTGTTGGAGCAATAAATATTCCGCGTGGGTTACTCGAAATGAAACTAATGGAAATAGAAAAAGACGCAGCACGTCCAATTTACGTGCACTGCGCAAGTGGTGCTCGCGCAACGTTGGGAGCAGAAGCATTAACGCGTGTGGGTTATGAAAACGTGACCGTTATTACCTGTGATGCAAACCAAATATGTAGTGTGTTTTAAGCATCTACTTAAGTGCATGCAGTTATGCACCTAACAAAGGTAGGCGTTTAACGCTGTGATAAGTCAGTGCTAATTTAATACACGCTTTAAGTGGGTGTTCTGGTAATGGCTTTTCACTATTTAACACTATTGCTCTATTTCCTTCAAAGGTAAGATTATGAGAGTACAATTCTCTAAATGTGCTTACTAGCTTTGATTGGCAATGAAAAAACAAATAACACGATGAGCCCTTAAAGCCTATGCGAATGGGGCTGCCATTTATTACGCTATAACTTGGCTATCCCCACTTTAGTGACTCTTCAACGGCTCCTAAGTTTTGCTCTTGTGCTACGATATAAATTAACTCTCGTAATTTTATGAGCTTACTTTTAATTAACTCAGGATAATTATTAAATATATTTTCGACACCCTTATTCATAAAAGCATCCTTCTTAGCAGAGCATTCGTTACATTTAAGGCTAAACTATTTTTGCTGCCTTTCATCAAGTAAAACTAGTAGCATCTGCTCAATATTTTTAACACTATAAGTAAGTGCTCTCAGTAGCTCTTTCTCACTTTGCTCTGTTGCCTGCTGCGACGTTTTACCTTGATTAGCCAATACATCTTTTTGCTCAAGTATCGCCTCTCTAAACTCACTCGCATTAACTACACCAAGTAAAGATACTAAAGCGCCATTTCCTGACTGCCCAGCTGTTTCAAAACTTAAACGGTACAACCCAAACAGTCGCATTAGTGGGCCTTGGCTTAAACCTACATCGGTTATTTTTTCAAGCGGAATAGATTTTTCTTCTTTAAATAATATGCCACGTTTAACTACCAATTTTTGTGGTAATAAGTCAGCAGACATAGCTGCGAGTATTCGCCCGCCCACTAGCCATACAATCGCTAAGACAATGGGTAACAACGGAATAGTCACCAGCGCTAGTACACTAAAAAAAGCGGCCATTAGCATCCAGTATTGCTGAACCTTCGGGTCGAAAGATGCACTTTTTAAAATATGTTTTGTCATTGTTTTAATCCTTTATCTATATAACTAAAAATACACTCTGCAAGCTTCAATAATCTCTACTCAATCTTACAAGCTAATAACAACTTTTATAGCAAGAGCAATAAACACAACACCCAGTATTTTATCAAGCCATGGGTTTTGCTTAGTAAAGCCAAAGCGGGTTTTAGAAACCTCGGTCAATAATGCCACCAGCAAATACCAGCCGGTATCAATGACAAACACCGTTAAACACATAATTATGCCCACACTTAAAGTAAGTGCCTGAGGGTCTATAAACTGTGAGAACAAGGCTAAAAAGAAAATAGCGAGCTTGGGGTTTAAAAACGCAATGGCAAAACCATCTTGTAATGCTTTAGCTTCACTTACCTCACTTTTTTGTACTTCAAGTTCGTTATTACTTGGTTTTGCTAGCAATATTTTTATACCTAAATACGCCAAATAGGCCGCACCTAAGTAAACTAGTATTTGATAAACAGTTGGAAACTGCGTCATTAAAGCGCCTAACCCCAATAACGATGCACCGGCATACAAGCCAACGCCAATACCATGACTGAGCGCGGCAAGCATACCGTTTTTCATACTGCCATTAAGTGAGTGCTTTAAAACCACCGCTAAACTTGGCCCTGGTGACATTGCACCCATCATGCAGATAGCCGCTAGGCTTAACCATACTGAAAGTGTCATCTAAAGCTCGTCAGTTTCAATAAATAATGTATAACCGTGCACTTGCCCATAAAAGCCAGTTAATGGCACTGCGTTTATTACTTTCCAACCATCTTGGTTTAATTCCTGTATGCGATCATTCAGTGCGACTATATCTACGCCACCCAAAAAACGGGTCTTTCTAAATTCGATTACTTTTTGCATTTTAGTCCTTGAGTATCTTATAACGTGTATTCAAAATCGTAGTAGTGAATCCCTTGCTCAATACGTATTTTCATACTGCCCGTTAACCCTTCTAGCTCATGAGTGCCTGAATCGGGAATTACATTTAAAATTAGGCTGTCTTGCCCTTTATCCATCGTGCCAAAATGCTGCAGTACAAAACTGCCTTTTTTGCCGTCAAGCTCACCTATCACTTGCTCTATGGCAACATAACCGGCACTGCCTTGGGTTGGTGTCATGGCGCTTAGCATTTCGCCCTGGCTGGTAGCATTAAGCACACCACTAAATGTTTTATCTATCGACATACGCCCTAAGTTAATACCATTTTGGCCGCTTGCGTAGCCTTCTATTGGCGCTAGATTTACATTAAATTCTCCACTTACGGTTGCAGTAGTCATAACGTTTCCTTATTGATGCTAATATTTAAGAGTATTGATTTTTATTATCTTAGTGCCATATCTATACCTTAACCTTTAAAAAGAATCCACTATGTCAAAAAACACCTCTGCATCCGAAAAAGCTGCGTTTAGCAGTTTATTACCTGTTTTTGCGTTTATTAAACCGTACAAATGGATGGTAGTAGCCGCCCTAGCTGCGTTATTAGTTACCGCAGGCGTTAACTTGTCATTAGGGCAAGGTGTTAAATTTGTTATTGATCATGGCTTTATTGCAGGATCAAAGGCCCAATTACAGCAGGCCGTATTAGTACTTATTGGTTTAATCAGCTTATTAGCGATAGGTACCTTTAGCCGCTTTTATTTAATGTCGTGGATTGGCGAACGAGTCAGTAACGATATTCGCAAAGCCGTGTTTAATCGCATTGTTACTTTGCACCCAAGCTACTTTGAAGAAAACCGCAGTGGCGAGCTTATGTCGCGTTTAACAACCGATACAACCTTACTGCAATCAATTATTGGTTCATCATTTTCTATGGCGCTTCGCAGTGTACTTATGCTGGTTGGTGGACTTGCTATGCTGTTGTTTACTAATTTAAAACTTACTTTAGTGGTTGTTGCTTGTGTGCCGCTAGTATTAGTGCCGATGATGGTATTTGGCAAAAAGGTTCGCAAACTTGCCAGTTCTAGCCAAGATGCAATAGCCGATATAAGCACCTATGCCGGCGAGATCATTCAAAATATTAAGGTAGTACAAAGCTATAGCCATGAAGAGCAAGAGCAACATGCCTTTGCGCTTGAGACCGAAAAAGCCTTTAACGTGGCTAAAAAACGTATTAAGCAACGTTCATTTTTAATAGCCGTGGTGATTTTTTTAACCTTTAGTGCCATTAGCGCTATGTTATGGGTAGGTGGTAATGACGTACTTGCAGGCACCATGAGCGGGGGGGAGCTAGGTGCGTTTGTGTTTTACGCTATTATGGTTGCAATGTCGGTGGCAACCGTTGCTGAAGTATATGGCGAACTACAACGTGCAGCAGGCGCTGCGGCGAGATTACTTGAGTTACTTGCTGTTAAAAGTGAGATAGAAAACCCGCTAAACCCACAAGATAGTCATTTACTGCATGATAGTAGTAGCCCTGCGATTACGCTTGAAAATATAAGCTTTAACTACCCTTCTCGCCCAGACGTAAGCGCGCTTAATAAAATAAGCCTAAATATAAATCAAGGCCAAACCGTGGCAATTGTTGGCCCTTCTGGCGCAGGTAAAACAACATTATTTGAATTACTACAGCGCTTTTACGATCCTGCTAGCGGAGCCATTAAATTTAAAGATGTAAACATTAAAGATTTATCACTTAATACTCTGCGCAATAAAATGGGCATGGTAGCGCAAAACCCTATTTTATTTAGCTCCGATGTAATGCATAACATTCGTTACGGCAACCCAAGTGTAACCGATGAGCAAGTATATGCCGCAGCAAAGTATGCGCATGCCGATGAATTTATCAAACAGTTACCGCAAGGTTATAACAGCTTTTTAGGTGAGCAGGGTGTGAGGTTATCCGGTGGGCAAAAGCAGCGAATTGTGCTTGCACGCGCCATATTAAAAGACCCTGAAATACTTCTTCTTGATGAAGCCACCAGCGCGCTGGATGCGCAAAGCGAACACCATGTACAAGCTGCACTTGAGCATTTAATGCAAAACAGAACAACGTTAATAATTGCCCATAGGCTGGCAACGGTAAAACATGCCGATGTAATTGTAGTAATGGAGAATGGGGAAATCATAGCAACGGGTACTCACCAAGCGTTGTTAGCAAGTAACCCGTTGTATCAAAAACTGTGTGAATTGCAGTTTAATAAAGATTAGGGTCTGTTGACCTTTCTAGGTTAAATTTACAGCAGTCTGTTTGGTATTTAGGCAAGGCAGAGCCTAAGTAGTGTGGTTGCTCCCCATAAATAGGCGATAACGTAGCATTAATGCCAAACAGGCGCTGCCCAAAGGGTTCTTCCTAGGGGCTATTTACTCTTTGTTGCCTACATGGATGTAGGTAAGGGGCGTGAGCAAGACGCGGAAGCTTTGCTCGCTTTTACTTAGCCCACTAGGTTACAAATCTCGCGCCGTGATTAAATAGCCCCTAGTTCGAACAAATTTTAATCCGCAAAGATCAGCAGACCCTAACCTTCGGTATTTGGCACTATCTGAATTTCTACACGGCGGTTTTGAGCACGGCCATTTGCACTATCATTAGTTGCAATTGGGCGTGTTTCGCCATACCCCATGGTGCTAATACGTGTAGCCATAATTTGTTGGTTCACTAAGTAGTCTTTCACACTTTGTGCGCGTTCACGCGATAGGTTCATGTTGAAGCTATCTTTACCCGTACTGTCGGTATGACCTTCTACACTAAGGTAGGTTTTTTCGTACTTGTTCATTACTTTAGCAATCGCATCTAACGTATCGTTAAAGCCTGATGAAATATAAGATTGAGCAGTCGCAAACGTAATGTTTGATGGCATTACTAAGCGTAAGTTATCGCCCTCTCGTACTACTTCTACACCAGAGCCCGCTAATTCATCACGAAATGCTTCTTCTTGCTTATCCATGTAGTCGCCAACAGCTGCGCCCGCTAGTGCACCAATAGCTGCACCAATAAAAATACGTTTATCTTTATGATTACCCGTAGCCTTACCTAATACACCTCCGGCTGCGGCGCCTATAGCGGCTCCTTTACCTGTGTTATTCATTTCACAACCAGAAAGTAATACAGCTACTACGGTTACGCTTAAAAGTGATTTAGTTAAAGTCATGGTGATACCTTATTCATTAAGAATTTAGCAAGAGTATGCAAATACATGTATGAACAAACTATGAAGAGAGTGTTAAAAGCAACGCATCTTGCTTGATTGTTAAACAGACCTCAAACTAATGTGCCATTTTAATAAAAATGTCATACTACGCTGTGACAATTTAATGAATTTTACAAAGGATATTGGCGCAATGTTAATTGCTATTTTTAGACAGTTTTTTTTACTAGGGTGTATGAGCTTTGGAGGCCCTGCTGCGCATTTAGGTTATTTTAAACGCCACTTTGTAGATTCGTTAAATTGGTTAACTAACACGCGTTACGCACAACTTATTAGTTTAAGCCAAGCACTGCCTGGGCCGGGCTCTAGCCAAGTTAGTTTTGCTATTGGTGTTGAGCGTGCTGGAGTACTGGGTGGTATAGCTGCTTTTGTAGGTTTTACTCTGCCTTCGTTTTTAATAATGGTGCTGCTTGCGGTTAGTGCTCATCAGTTTGACGCTGTTTACTTTGCTATTATTACAGGCTTAAAGTTATTTGCCGTTGTTATAGTTGCTGATGCCACACTTAGTATGGCTAAAAGCTTTTGTACAAGTGCTGCGCTTAAGTTACTTGCCGTAATGAGTACACTTGCTTTGGTATTATTTCCAATGATGGCCACTCAAATCGCTATTTTAATAACCGCTGCAACAGTAGGTGCTATATGGCCTTTATTAAAACTGGGTACAGCCACAGAAAATGTTAGCAGTACAAAAAGCAATATTAATTGGATTGCACTGGGGTTATTTGCGCTCTTACTTGGTGTGAGCTTTATTCCACTAGGCCATGAGTTTGCTTTGTTTGCCCCTTTTTACCAAGCAGGTGCAATGGTGTTTGGCGGCGGACACGTAGTACTACCAGTACTTCAAGCAGGCGTACCAGCATTGAGTGATGATCAGTTTTTAAGTGCTTACGCGAGTGCACAAGCGGTGCCAGGACCTATGTTTACTATTGCTACTTACTTAGGCGCACAACTTACTACAGAGCAACCTTTAGTGGGTGCTCTTATAGCTACACTACTTATATTTATGCCTGGTTTTTTACTTATACTCGCGTTTCAAAAGAGCTGGATTAACTTGGCAAGTAAGCCACGCTTTGCAAGCTCAATAGCGGCGCTTAATGCTGCGGTAGTCGGTTTTTTAGCGGCTGCACTGTATTCGCCAATCTGGACATCAGCTGTGCATAGTCTTTGGCAAGTTGCGTTAGTAATAATTGTATTTGCATGGCTGCAATTTAAAAAGCCACCTATTTGGTGGCTCTTAGCTTTGTTTATTACTGTGGGTCTTTTACAACACTATTTGCCATCACTCTAAATGTTGGCTTATCTGTTTGTTGCTCGTTAGGAGGGCTTAACTGCCCACTAACACTTTGATACGCCCTAAGCCCAAACACAGGTAATACCGCAAGCAAATGATCCATTATTTCGGCTTGTAAGTGCTCGTACGAAATCCAGCGTTTATCTTCACTAAAGCAATAAAACTCAATAGGCAAACCATGATTAAGTGGTTGTAGCTCTCGTACCATTAACGTAAGCGACGTATTAATTTTACTGTGCTGTTTTAAATAGCCTTCAGCATAGCGACGGAATAGCCCTAAATTAGAAACCTGAGCAGGTAATGTCGTCACTCGAATATAGTCGTGCAGCGGAATAGCCGCATCAATTTGTTTTCTAAACTCATCACCCACTAAACAAATACTGTGCATATCTATGTTAAGTGAACGTTTAATACGCCTACCGCCCGACTCTTGCATGCCGCGCCAGTTTTTAAATGAACCCGCTACCAACATATAAGTTGGAATAGTTGTTATGGTGTTATCCCAGTTACGTACCTTTACAGTGTTTAAACCCAAATCAATTACTTCGCCATCGGCGCCGTAGTTTTCTACTTGAATCCAATCACCATAGGTTACTAAACGGTTTGCTGCTATTTGAATACTGGCTACAAAGCCTAAAATAGTGTCTTTAAATACTAATAACGTAACGGCAGCAATAGCACCAAAGCCAGAGAGAATATAAGTAGGTGACTTCTCAAGAAAAATGCTCACAATTAAAATTGCACACACAATAAAGGTTATTAGCTTAACAACCTGAATTAAGCCTTGAATGGGTACTTCGCGGGCAAACTCTAACTGGTTATAAATAGTACCCGCAATGCTCACAATACTACTAAAAATGAACCCTGCATAAATAATGAGTAAAGCTTGTCCTATCGTTTTTAGTATTTCTGCTGCTATTTCGTTAACTGGGTATACACTATCAAATGTAGCTAAAAACAATACGCAGCAAAGCATTCCTGCAATACGTTTATTTAGCTTATTAAGCATAGGCGAAAGCGCACCAATTCGCTCAGGGGAAAGCCTCGTCACTATTTTTTGAATGCCAGGTAACATTAACCTACGAGTAAATAAGTAAACAATTAATAAAGAAAAGATCCCTATCGAGACTGCGGTGATTGAGCTAAGAAAATCCGCGTCGGGTACTTTTTCAAACCAAGGAGCAATTAATTCCTGTAGGTGGGTGTTGGTCATAGTGTTTCAATTTCCTTACTGATTTGTGGTTCAGGTAAATCTTGTTGAGCATAAATGTCGGCAAGCTGCTGATCTTTAGCAACCCATAGCTCATTCACATAATGTTGAAAATTAACTTTAAATACGTCATCGCTTTGATAGCTGCCCTGCATACTTTCATTAATGGGCGTTACATTTATTGAAACATAAATAGAATCTAGCTCACCTTTTAACAAGTTACGACAAACATGATCTGTTTTACCGCTATACACTAAACTTGTATTAAGCATGGCATCAAATTGATCCGCTA
Organism: Pseudoalteromonas sp. EB27; assembly: GCF_001974875.1. Lineage (GTDB taxonomy): Bacteria > Pseudomonadota > Gammaproteobacteria > Enterobacterales > Alteromonadaceae > Pseudoalteromonas. The sequence continues at coordinate 60,378 of NZ_MTQD01000018.1, read as the reverse complement.
ATACTTCAAGCGCAAAAGCAATGCCGCCAGCTTTAGGCTTTAATAAATACTTAAAAGGACTTTGTTGCAGATTATGTTTGGCTGGCGTATAGCGTGTACCTTCAACAAAATTAATGATGGTAGTAGGATGATGACGAAAATTACGACAGCTACGCTTGGTGCGCTCTACATCTAATCCTTTCAACTTTGGGTTTTTAGCTAGTTGCGCTTTGCTTACCCGTTTCATAAACGGCATACCCATAGCCCACGCACCAGTCCCAATAAAAGGCATGTATTTTAACTCGTCTTTTAAAAAGAACTTAGGGGCAGGCAATGCATGTAATGAGCTAAGTACGGTTATATCTAACCAACTCGCGTGGTTACAAATAAGTAAATACCAACTTTTTGAGTTTAAGTCGCCACTTATATCAACCACAATATTAGGGCAACCTAACCAAAGCCCTAAACGGTTGCCGTTACACCAACCTCGGTAAGCGCTGTGTAATATAGAGTTAACCACAGGCAAAGGCAGTAATAACTTAATAAGGCCCAGTACAAATACTAGCGAGCCAAAAAGTATCATGTTAGAAAACAATACGCAGCCTACAATTAAGCCGTTAAGCCAATTGGGTAACCACTTTTTTAGCATAACTGTAAGCTCATATTTTTACCTTTTACTTATGGTTTTTTCGAGCGATTGCAGTGTTTGCTCTTTGTTTTCCCATAAGCGGTTTAACTCGCTTTGAAAGCGAACTCTAAATTCAGAATCACCTGTGTAGTCACCAATAAGTTCTTCGCTTACCGGCCTTACTTCCACGTGTACGTTGATATTTTTTACCTTACCACCAGCAAAATCCATAAAAGTAGGAATGCCATCAGGGTAGTGAATTGTTACGTTAACCACTTTAGTAATTTGCTCGCCCATTGCTTGCATTACAAAAGCAATACCACCCGCTTTTGGTTTTAATAAATGTGGGAACGGGCTATTTTGACGTTCATGCTTTTGCGTAGTAAAACGAGTGCCTTCTACAAAGTTAACTACGGTTACTGGCATTTCTTTAAATTTTTCACACGCTTTACGCGTGGTTTCTAAATCTTTGCCACGCAACTTTGGATTCTTTTTTAATTGGCTTTTGCTCGTGCGAGTCATAAACGGAAAATCAAGCGCCCACCAACACAAACCTAAAATAGGCACGTAAATAAGCTCTTTTTTCAAAAAGAAGTTTAAAAATGGAATTTTTCGATTAAACACACGTTGTAATACTAAAATATCGACCCAGCTTTGGTGATTTGCTATTACTAGGTACCAATCCTTTAGTTTAAGGTCTTCGAGGCCAGTTACATTAAGTTTAGTTGGCGTAAATAACTTTTGATTTAAGCTATTAAAGGTAACCCAAATAGTTGCAAATTGCTTAGCTGCCCAGCTCATAAGCTTTTGTAAAGGCTTAATAGGGATAAGCTTTATAAGCCCACAAACAAAAATAGGCACAAACCAAAAAAGTGTGTTTATTGTGTAAAAAATAATACTAAATACACTGCGAATAACTGACATTACTTCCATTCCTTTAAACATTGCGCAGCCACTAATACTGCGTTTTCAGTTGCTTACAAATTAATCTTCAAAATAGGTATAGCCTTCAAGGCCTGCATTAAGCTCAGCTAAATAACCTTCTTTACACTGCGTCGATACATCAAGTTTATTAACTTGGTACGCAAAGTTGTCAGCTAAAATGGCGCTATCATAGTCAACAAACTTTAATACATCCTTAACGCTATCACCTTTTATGGCATTGGTTAACACATAACCTTCATCGTTAAGCTCTACGTGCACCGAATCAGTGTCACCAAATAAGTTATGTAAATCGCCTAAAATTTCTTGATACGCGCCGACCATAAACATAGCAATATGGTACTGCTCGCCATGCTTATATTCAGGTATTGGTAGGCTGGTTTCGATACCAGCGCCTTCAACGTACTCACGAATTTGCCCATCAGAGTCACAGGTAATATCTTGAATAATCGCGCGCTGAGTCAATGGCTGAGTTAAATTTTCGATTGGCATAACCGGAAACAACTGCTGAATACCCCACACATCAGGCAATGACTGAAATAATGAAAAGTTAACGAACAGTTTATCTGCAAGTTTTTCGTTTAAATCGTCGAGTACTTCACGGTGCGCGCGCGCGTTATTACTAAGTGATGCCCGCACACGATGTAAAATAGTAAAGTAAAGCTGCTCTATTTTCGCCCACTCTAGCATGCTTACTAAGCCATGCACGTACTGATCGTGCGCTTCGCTAAATAAGTGCATAGCGTCGTGATAAATCTCTAATGCCATACGCGGGTTTAAACGCTGTAAACACTGCCACATTTCATCAAGCACTAATGCGCTATTTTCAAGCGGTGGCTCTGGATTTAGATGATTAGGCGCTTTTTCTACGTCTATTACATCGGTAATTAATACCGCATGGTGAGCCGTTAAAGCACGCCCCGACTCGGTGATAATGGCCGGATGCGTAAGGTTATGCTGATCGCACACTTCTGCAAATGCATTCACTACGTTACGCGCATACTCTTCTACGGTGTAATTCATTGAACACGCACTACGCGAGCCAGAGCCCTCGTAATCAACGCCTAAGCCGCCGCCCACATCAACGGTATTTAACGGTACGTTTAATTGTGTAAGCTCAGCAAAGTGGCGTGCACATTCACGTAAAGCACGGTGAATATCACGAATGTTGGCAATTTGAGAACCAATATGAAAATGCACCATTTGCATTAAGTGCAGCTTATTATGCTTTTTAAGCACTTCAACAGCACTTAGTACTTGGCCTGCTGTTAAACCAAACTTGCCTTTTTCACCGCCCGTGTTTTGCCACTTGCCTTTGCCTACTGAGTTTAGGCGAATGCGAATACCAATAGCCGGTTCAATGCCTAGGTTGTCTATTTCTTCTAATAAGGTGGTCAGTTCTGAAAGCTTTTCTACCACAATTTTTACGCTGTGGCCCATTGCTTGACCAATACACGCTAAGCGTAAAAACTCACTGTCTTTATAGCCGTTACATACAATAGTGATTGGCTCTTTTGCCACGCCCAAAATAGCCATAAGTTCTGGCTTTGAGCCTGCCTCTAAGCCAACAAGCCCGCTTGGATGCGCTAATAATTTACTCACTACAGAGCGCTGTTGATTTACTTTAATTGGATAAACACAAGTGTATTTGCCGTTATATTCACGATTTGCTCGCGCTTGCGTAAACGCGTTAGTAAGTGTGTCTACACGATTTTTTAAAATATCAGTAAAGCGCACTAAAACCGGCAACGTTAAACCTTGTTGCTTAAACTGCTCAGTTAATTGCGTTAAAGAAATGGCCGGTTTTGTTTGGTCGCCATCTGGGTAAGCCACCAGTTCGCCTTGTGCATTAATATCAAAATAACCATCACTCCAATGAGCAACGTTATAAGTGGCGCGTGCTGTTTCTAAACCCCAGGTCATGGCAACTCTTCTTTAGTCAATTAGGTATAAAGGCGCATTTTAATACGTCACTATCCACTAGGCTAACAAAAATTGAACTTTCACTCACTCCTAACTAACTTTATTCGTCAAATCAGTTAAAATGTCATTGAGCAAAACGCCAAGCACTGGCAGAATTGCCCCTTTTTCATACTCAACCTAAAAAGTGTAATAGTAACTATGGCAAATTTAGATCAAAGTAAGTGGTTTACTGAAATTAGCGACCGTGATGGCAGCGCATTTTCATTACGTATTAATAAAAAGTTAGATGAAAAACAGTCTCCTTTTCAAAAGGTAGAAATGTTTGAAACCACAGACTTTGGTAATTTAATGATCATCGACGGGTGTACTATGGTAACAACCCGCGAAAACTTCTTTTATCATGAGATGATCAGCCACCCTGCACTTTTAGCGCATCCAAACCCTAAAAACGTCGTTATTATTGGCGGCGGCGACTGCGGTACTTTACGCGAAGTATTAAAACACCCAGGCGTAGAAACTGTAACGCAAATAGATATAGACGAAGTAGTAACGCAAATGTCGTTAAAATACTTCCCAGAGCTTTGTGAATCTAATAACGACGCCCGTGCAACGGTTATGTTTGACGACGGTATTAAATACATGCGCGAAGCCGCTGGCGAATCTATCGACGTGGTTATTGTTGATGGCACCGATCCGGTAGGTCCGGGTGAAGGTTTATTTAACCATGCGTTTTACACAAGCTGTTTAGATGCACTGCGCCCAGGAGGTATTTTAGTGCAACAAAGTGAATCGCCACTTACGCACATGCCATTATTAGTTGAAATGCGCGAAGCAATGCTAAGCGTAGGCTTTAACGATTTACAAACATTACCATTCCCACAACCAATTTACCCAAGCGGTTTATGGTCAGTAACACTTGCACGTAAATCACAAGCATTTGACGGCTTTAGAGAAGATGGCGCGGCACAAATAGCCGAGCACAGTGAATACTACAATAGCGGTATTCATCATGGCGCACTCGCTACACCTAACTACATGAAACGCGCATTCGATAAAAAATAATACCAATCTGCTTATATATGGGGTCTATTTAACGTTAAGAAAATTACGCTAGAACTAGGCAAAAATTTTTGTATCTAGTTGTTCTAAATAAAAAATTTTTAACGACGTTATAGTGCAATTTAATTCGTTAAATTGATCAAAGATTTATGCAGGTTGGTATAATCTATACCAATTTTATTAAACTAAAAAGGGAGCTTTAAATGCTCCCTTTTTTATACTTTTAAAAACGCCATTGCGCATTTAGCATTATTTGCTGCTGCGAGATTCGTTCATTAAATCCAATTGGCTCTCTATTTTTAGCAGCACTTTTAAGTGCAGAACCTTCAACCCCTATTTGTAGTTTATTAGTGAGCTGGTAGCGCCATGTTGCTGTTAAACCTTCGCCATTGCTTGCATTAGGGTCAAACGCGGTTGTGTCGTTGTCAGTAACTTTAAAATAATCGTAACGTACTGAAACGCGATGTTTGCCTTCTTTATGGCTTAGCATTAAATAATGACTATAAAAAGCATTATCAATTAATGCGTTACTGCCCATTTCAGTTTTACCATTGAGTGCCTGAGCAATAAAACGTGTCTTGCTGTTAAATTTATAAAGCCAAGCGGCGCTCGTAAATCGAGTATTCCAAGCATATTGCCCAGAACTATAATTAACAGTATTTGGATCGCCATTATTATCATAATAGTAGATTCTAAATTGAGACTGCTTTAAGTAATCCCAATGTATACCGGCGTAATAACCAAAGCGCCCGTCTACTTCCTCAAACGGTAAAACCTGATTAGCTTGCCAGCGTAATTCGTATTCATTTAATGCCGCTACAGGCGCAAATTGCACGCTTTCGTTAAACGTTGTTTGTCTATCGTGTAATGCAAAGCCACGCCATGCGAGTAAAGTACCTGCGGGGTCATTGCCTTTAAATGTCGCACCGACAAAGCTAAAGCTATGTCTGCTGTTGAAACGTTTTGCTGGGCGCTTAATAGTTACTTCAGCACCAACGGTACGCACTTCCTCACCTATCCAGCTATTAATAGCTGAATTTGTATAGTTATAAGGAGAAGTCCAGCCTATGTCAGGGTTTTCAAGCGACATAAGCGGATAAAATCCCCCTACGCGCACGTGCCATTTATAGTTACTGTTAGATAGTGGCTGATACTTTACAAAAGCTTGCGTAAAACCAAGGCCAACGTCAGGATCTTGATTCGCATTTAACACGCCGTGAGCCGACCAGCTAGATGCTAAATCAACATTAAAATCTAAAATACCTTGCGATAGAATAAGCTCATCACTTTTAGTATCGTGCCGATATAGTCCGATACCGCCTTCTTGAAAACTAAGCGTATTATCACCCTGCACGGCTCTAATTTGTATTAAGCCTTTTACTTGTGCATACAACACATTACTAAAACATAAAGCACCGGCTAAAAGTGCCAGTCTCATTAGCCTATTAATAATCATCAAATTCATCCGTAGCAAAATCAATTTGCTCCGCTATTTCCTGCTTTACTTTATAAGTGATAGGGTTGGTAGCCACAGTAATAGTTTGAGATTCAATCTTACTAATATCGCTAAACCCAGAATGCCAAACACTTAACGTGTATTCGCCTGCATTCGTGTTTAAATCTACATGTCCATTTTCATCAGTGATTGCAAAAATAGTGCTATCTACCACCACAATATAGCCTAACATCCAATCATGAATATTACAGCCAAGCTCAACAACACCCGTTTGATCAAAAGTAATGGGCGCTTTTGGATGCTCCTTATATAGTTTTAATTCAAACGTTTTAGCTTTAGAAAATGAATAAACATGATGCATGATTGAGTCCGCATTCGGAAACTCTACCTTTGCATTTTGTGGGACAACTAAAATACGCGGCTTAAATTCTCGATTTTGCTGGGTCATCGCATAAGGTGCTTCTGGAGGAATAACGCTAGAGGGGCCTCCTGCAGTTAGCCATACAACAGCATTAGGTAATGGGTCATTATTAGCATTTTTAATTGTAATATTTGCTGCAAAAACTCCAGTACTAACACTTAGTAAAAATACACAAAGTAAGCTTTTTATCATTTTCTTGTCGCTATTATCAATTTGTTTACATTATAGACCGATTAAGCCAGCAAATTCTTTCTATTTTTTAAAACATTGAATACGTATGTAGGCAGTCGTATTAATCATCAACAGTCATTATCCTTAAATGTCACCACCGACTCATCTAAGGACACACCATGAGAATACCAGCACTTGTGCTTTTAGCCTTTGCTAGTAATAGCTACGGACAAACCGTAGAGCTAAAATCGCCAGACACACAAATAACAGTAAGCATCTCTGACGAAAACAACACGCCAAGCTACGCAATAAAATTTAAAAACAAAGCGGTTATAAACAAATCTTTACTGGGGTTTGAATTTAAAACACAAGCGGCCTTTAGCGACGGCTTTAAAATTAAAAGCATTGAACAACAAAGCGTTAATACGCAGTGGCAACAACCCTGGGGCGAGCGCAAAAATGTTGTTGACGAATATAACGAAGTAGCTGTTACTTTTACAAAAAAAGAGCCAAATAAAGACACCTACACTATTCGATTTAAAGCATTCGATAGTGGCGTAGGTTTTAGATACGAAGTACCAAAACAAACCGGTTTTGAGCACACAGAAATAACCAAAGAGTTGACTGAATTTGCAATAAACAATAGCCATGATGCAACAGCATGGTGGATACCTGCTCGTGGCTGGAACCGCTACGAATATGTTTACAACACCACCCCACTTAACGAAGCTCCACTAGCCCACACACCATTTACGTTTAAAACAAGTGATGGTACTCATATTAGTATTCATGAAGCCGCACTTGTTGATTATGCAGCCATGGTACTTAATCAGCGTCGCTCTGGTACGTTTACTGCCGATTTAACGCCGTGGTCAGATGGTGTCGCCGTTAAAAAACAAGGTGCTTTTAAAACACCATGGCGCACCATTCAAATAGCCGACAGCGCTGTTGGCTTAGTTAACTCAGATATAATACTAAATCTAAACGAGCCTAATAAACTCGGTGACGTGTCGTGGGTTAAACCTGGTAAATACGTCGGTATTTGGTGGGGTATGCATATAAACACGCAAACTTGGGGTAGCGGTAAAAAACACGGCGCCACTACGCAAACCACAAAATACTATATGGATTTTGCAGCACAGTATGGTTTTGATGGCGTACTCGTTGAAGGCTGGAATATTGGCTGGGATGGCGATTGGTATTTTAATGGCGATGTATTTAACTTTACCAAACCGTACGACGACTTTGATATAGCAGCGCTTACTCAGTACGGCAAAGAAAAAGGCGTACAACTCATTGGCCACCATGAAACATCAGGCAATGTAAGCAACTACCGTGACCAAATGGAAGATGCTTTTGCCCTTTACGAAAAATCAAACGTAAGCCAAGTAAAAACAGGTTATGTAGCCGATGGCGGAAATATAAAACGTATAGACAAAAACGGTATTGCTCGCCACGAATGGCATGACGGCCAGTTTATGGTTAACGAATACCTTTATAACGTAAAACTTGCAGCTAAACATAAAATTAGCATTAACACTCACGAGCCAATTAAAGATACCGGCCTGCGCCGTACTTATCCAAACTGGATTGCGCGCGAAGGCGCACGCGGACAAGAATACAATGCATGGGGTTCGCCACCTAACCCACCAGAGCATGTACCAATGCTTGCTTTTACCCGCATGCTATCTGGGCCGATGGATTTTACGCCAGGTATTTTTGATATGAGCTTTAATGGTTTAGGAGGCAATACAAACCGCCCACAAACCACTCTCGCCAAACAACTCGCACTTTACGTTGTTTTGTATAGTCCAATTCAAATGACTGCCGACTTACCTAAAAACTACTTAGCTAAGCCCGATGCGTTTCAATTCATTCAAGACGTACCAACAGATTGGCAGCAAAGCATTGCTCTTGATGGTGAAGTAGGCGACTTTATTGTATTCGCTCGTAAAGAGCGTAAAAGCACTAAATACTCAGGAAACGATTGGTACTTAGGTGCTGTTACTGACGAAAAAGCCCGAACTATTGAGGTAAAACTCGACTTTTTAGAGCAAGGCAAAAAGTTCGAAGCGCAAATTTATAAAGATGGTAAAAACGCAGAGTGGAAAAATAATCCGTACGATATAACTATCGAAAAACGTATTGTAACTACAGACGATAAACTAACGCTTGAGCTGGCCACCAGTGGCGGCACAGCTATTCGTTTTAAAGCACTTTAATATAATAAAACCCCTGCATTTACTATGCAGGGGTTAATACTTTTATTGGCAAATATACTTGTGCACTTAAACCGCCTTCTGGACGGTTTTCTAGTTTTACTTTACCGTCGTGCATATCAACAATGCGTTTAATAATAGCAAGACCTAAACCACTGCCTTCACTGCCACGTGCAGCATCGCCTTGTTTAAAGGGCTCAAACACAGACTCTAATTCGTTTTCAGGAATACCGGGGCCACTATCGTTTACAGCAATAACCACGTATTTTTTGTTTGAATTAAAGTAGCTAAGTACTTCAATATCGCCCTCAGAATAACGCAGTGCATTACCAATCATATTGGTAATTACACGCTTAATAGCCACAGAGCTTAACGGTATATTGCCTATATTAGGATTACTTTTAAAGGTAATAGTACGTTGATGTTGAAGCTCAGAATTGACAACCTCGGCAACTAAAGCATTTATATCTTCGCAACTTAGTTCTTCACGTTTATGGTGGCGTAAATACTCAATAAACTGATCAATAATCCCGTTCATGTCCTCTATATCGTAAATTATACCTTCACGAAGATAATCATCTTCATCAACCATCATTTCGGTAGCTAAACGAATACGCGTAAGCGGCGTACGTAAATCATGAGATACACCGGCCATTAGTAAACGGCGGTCGTTTTCGAGTGCGGCAATTCCGCGCGACATTTGGTTAAACGCACGCGTTACTTCTATTACCTCTGTTGAGCCTTGTTCTTCTAACTTAGTAGAAAAATCGCCTTTACCCACTTTCACAGCAGCTTGTTGCAGTGCTTTTAATGGCCTATTAAGGTGCCTTGCAAACAACCACCCACCCAGCACACTTAAAAAACCAATACTTGATAAGTAAAACGTTAAAAACTCTAAGTTATTCTCTTTAAAGCCTTTAAGCGGTACCTTTACCCAATAACCTGGTGCTTGCGGTGCTTCAACCCAATAAATCAACGGATCAGTTTGGCTAATACGTACACGAGAGTAACCACCAAGTTGCTCAGTCATGCTACGCGATAGCATAGAATACTCGCGGCTTTGCCCAAGCCCTTGGCGCATTGCTTCTCGCTGAGTCATCACTTCAATGCCAGTGATTTCAAAAAACTTTGCAGATACTTCGTCGTTTATTTCAACGCCATCTTCCCAGTCAATAAATACCGTTTTAATTTGCTTAGCAAGCATCAAGTTAACCTGCTCAATGGTTGGTTTTACAACATAAAAACTAACCGTAACATAAGACACTATTTGATTTATGAGTAGCAGAGCCGCCACTAAAAAAACAGTTTGTCCAAAAGCACTGCGCGGAAACATGCCCATAAATATTACTTTTCACCGTCGGGAACAAACACATACCCCAAACCCCAAACGGTTTGAATATAACGTGGATTAGCAGCATCTACTTCAATCATGCGTCGAAGTCGCGACACTTGCACATCAATACTTCGCTCAAGCGCACTGTAATCACGCCCACGCGCTAAGTTCATTAGCTTATCGCGGCTAAGTGGCTCACGCGGATGCGAAACAAGCGCTTTTAGCACTGCAAACTCACCACTGGTAAGCGATATTGTTTTATCCCCTTCACTCATTTCGCGCGTTGCTAAATTAAGCGTAAATTTACCAAAAGCGATTAAGTTTTCTTCAGCAGCAGGTGCGCCTGGCACTTCTTTTGCGCGGCGACGTAAAATTGCTTTTATGCGAGCGAGTAGCTCACGTGGATTAAATGGTTTTGGAATGTAATCGTCAGCGCCAAGTTCAAGGCCAATAATGCGGTCTACTTCGTCGCCCTTTGCAGTAAGCATAACAATAGGAATTTCATTTTCTTTTTGGCGTAGACGGCGGCAAATCGATAAGCCATCCTCGCCCGGGAGCATTAAATCGAGAACCATTAAGTGAAAGTTTTCTCGCTCTAGGAGTCTATCCATTTGCTCCGAGTTTCCTGCGGTTCTAACAATAAAGCCTTGCTCTACTAAGTAACGTTCAAGCAAACTGCGTAAGCGCATATCGTCATCAACAACTAATACTTTTGTGGTTTCGTGTCCCATGATCTCTTTCTTATTTTTATATCCAATTACTAGTTAATATAAATGAAAAACTTAATAATCAAAAACTAATTACTTGCTTAGATTGTTACTGAACATTTCAAAGCTTACTTACTCGTACTTTATTATATTTTACGCTCGACAAGTTTTGACAAATTTAATAACGTGCACACCATTAGAGCTAATAAAGAATTCACCATGAAAACAAATTTAGTTACCCGCGAAGGTTACTTACAATTACAACAAGAACACGACCAACTATGGAACGTTAAACGCCCAGAAGTAACAAAAATAGTAAGCTGGGCAGCCAGCCTCGGAGATCGCTCTGAGAACGCAGACTATCAATATAACAAGCGTTTGCTACGCCAAATTGACCGTCGGGTACGCTATTTACGCAAACGCATACCTGATTTAAAAATCATCGACTACTCTCCCGTACAAGATGGAAAAGTGTTTTTTGGTGCGTGGGTCGAAATTGAAAACGAAGAAGGTGAAGTTAAAAAATTCAGAATTGTAGGTCCTGATGAAATTTACGACCGTAAAGATTACATATCAATAGACTCACCTATGGCGCGGGCGCTGATAAAAAAACAAGTGGACGACGATTTTGAAGTACCTACTCCTCAGGGTAAAAAGCAGTGGTATGTAAACAGTATCGATTACCAAAAAAAGAAATAAAAAGTTTTGATTCAGATCATGTTAACTTTTGATTGTGTAAATTAAAGCAATAAGCTATAACTGAATTATTCAAGTTGATTTGTTTAATTTGAAAGCAGTTAATTAAGGTCGTGGTTATGTCAAACATAGTACAGCGCATATTTAGTAATGCCGTATTGTTTGCACTTTTAATGAGTGTAAGTTTGACGCTGCATGCCAGCAACACTGACGTAAACCTTGATAACGCTAAACTATCTAATCACTTTATTGCTTGTGATATTCCTGACCAAGCAAACCTCGATTTTGACGTAGACTCTCACGTTAATACTATTACCTTTAGGTCGCTTCAACCACTTCCTAATGTCGTAGATTCTTTTTATAAGAGCACCAATCTAAACAGACCTTTTAGCACTGCATACCAACGCGGACCACCTAGCTATTTAATTTAATTCATTATTTTACAACTTAATTAAATTTTATAACTACTAAGGTGACTATTATGTCTAACTTTAAAGAATTGCGTACTCAGAATGTTTCTCACGGCGTTATAGCAAGCACATTTGCAGATGACCAACCATTGATTGATTTATCATCTCCAGCGCTAAAAATGGTAAATAACTTTACTCAAAAAACGCCTATTCGTGCAGAGCATACAACAACGATTACAGATGCACTTAAACAAATTAGTGCACAACAATCTGATTTTGTTTTAGTAACCGACGAGAACCAAAAATTAATTGGCCTAGTTTCTAGCGCCGATTTACAAAGCTCTAAAATTACTATTATTGCAGAGCGCTTAAATATGCAACGAAGCGAAGTAAGCTTGCGCGATATTATGACACCAGTTAACCGTCTTACCGGTGTAAGCATGCAAAGCTTAAGCTATGCATGCATTGGTGATGCGCTGCAAACGATGGAGCATCAGGGCACAATGTTTTTATTAGTTACAACAGCAAGTAGCGAAATTTGTGGTCTAATTTCAGCTCGCCAAATAGCTAAAACATTACATATTCCACTGCATATTAGCCCTATTGCTCACTCTTTCAGTGAAGTATTAGAAAACATTGAGCACCCTCACTAGGGCGCTCTTTTAGTTGAATTGATTTACTCCCTTCCCAACCATCTTAAAGCAAGTGAAATAGCTTGCTTTAAGAGCTTTTTATTACTACCTCCTGTGATATTATTCAAGCAATTAACGGCGCCAGTAACACGCTTCTGGTCTTATTTTATTGTATAAAAAGGTTTTTGCATGAGCGATATCTCTGCACGTTTAGCCGGTGAGTTAAACGCACAGCAGCAACAGGTTGTTGCAGCTACAAAATTACTTGATGAAGGCGCAACTGTTCCTTTTATTGCCCGCTACAGAAAAGAAGTTACCGGCGGCCTAGACGACACCCAATTACGCCTTTTAGAACAACGTCTATCGTACTTACGTGAACTAGAAGAACGCCGTAGTTTTATTTTATCGACCATCGAATCGCAAAATAAATTAACGCCAGAGCTAAGTGCCGATATAACTAATGCACAAAGTAAAACTGAACTTGAAGATTTATACCTACCTTATAAAGCTAAGCGCCGTACTAAAGGCCAAATAGCAATTGAAGCTGGTTTAGAGCCACTTGCAGATGCACTATTTAAAGATGCTAACCTTGACCCAGAGCAACAAGCCGAGCAATTTGTAAGTGCTGAAAAAGGCTTTGCAGATACAAAAGCGGTACTTGAAGGCGCTAAATTTATCTTAATGGAGCGCTTTGCTGAAGACGCAAAATTACTTGCTAAATTTAGAAGCCACATAAGCCAAAACGGTGCAATTGAAAGCACCGTAATTAAAGGCCAAGAGCAAGCTGGTGCAAAATACCGTGATTACTTTGAGCATCAAGAACTTCTCAAAAAAGTACCTTCTCACCGTGCGCTTGCTATGCTTAGAGCCCGAAATGAAGGTGTACTTCAGTTAAATGTTAACCCAGAGCCTAGCGCTGAAAATTCAGCGCAACTATGTGCCAACATGATCGCGGAGCATTACCGTTTAGATATTAAATATAAAGCGGCAAGTCCTTGGTTATTAAACGTTGTGCAATGGGCGTGGAAAATTAAGTTAGGGTTACACCTAGAGAATGAATTTTTTGCAGCAATGCGCGAAAAAGCAGAAGCTGGTGCAATCGACGTATTTGCCAAAAACTTAAAAGATTTATTAATGGCAGCACCTGCCGGCCCTCGTACTACTTTAGGTCTTGATCCAGGCCTTCGTACTGGCTGTAAGATTGCCGTTGTTGATAGCACAGGTAAATTACTAGCTACACAAACTATTTTCCCTCATGCACCACAAAATCATTGGGATAAATCAGTGCGTACGTTAGAGCAACTTTGTCGTCAGCATAAAGTTGAGCTAATTGCGATTGGTAACGGTACTGCATCACGCGAATCAGATAAGTTGGTTGCTGAGCTTATGAAAGCAAACAGCGAACTTAAACTTAGTAAAATTATGGTTAGCGAAGCCGGCGCATCGGTTTACTCAGCTTCTGAATTTGCAGCTAATGAATTTCCAGATTTAGATGTTTCTATACGAGGGGCTGTGTCTATTGCGCGCCGCCTTCAAGATCCACTTGCTGAACTTGTTAAAATTGAGCCAAAATCAATTGGTGTTGGCCAATACCAACACGATGTATCGCAAAGCCAATTAGGCCAAAGCCTTATTTCAGTAGTTGAAGACTGTGTAAACTCAGTAGGCGTAGATTTAAACATGGCATCGGTACCGCTACTTACACGCGTATCTGGTTTGAACAAAACATTAGCGCAAAATATCGTTAATTATCGCGATGCTAACGGCACTTTTACTAAACGTAGTGAGCTTAAAAAGGTTGAGCGTTTAGGTCCAAAAGCATTTGAACAAGCAGCTGGTTTTTTGCGTATTAACAATGGTAGCGATCCATTAGATAACTCATCAGTTCACCCTGAAGCTTATCCTGTTGTTAAACGCATTTGTGAACGCAATAGCGTAGATGTCAGTAACCTAATTGGTAACAGCGACTTTTTAACTAAACTTGCTGCTAACGATTATACTGACGAAAAATTTGGCTTACCAACCGTTACTGACATTATTACTGAGCTTGATAAACCAGGTCGCGATCCGCGTCCTGAATTTAAAACAGCTGAGTTTAAAGCTGGCGTTGAAAAAATTAGCGACTTAAAACCAGGTATGATTTTAGAAGGCGTGGTTTCAAACGTTGCTAACTTTGGTGCATTTGTTGATGTAGGTGTTCACCAAGATGGTTTAGTGCATATTTCAGCAATCACGAATAAATTTATATCAGACCCACGCGAAGTAGTAAAAGCGGGCGATATTGTAAAAGTGAAAGTAGTTGAAGTAGACGCTGCTCGTAAACGCATAAGCTTTACTATGCGTTTAGATGACGATATTGATACAAGTAATAAGTCAGCAGCACCAGCTACGCAAAAGCCACAAGCACGTGCTAATAATTCACAACCTCGTGCTGCAAAGCCTAAACGTGATAACGGTAATGCGTTAATGGGTAATGCATTTGCCGATGCGTTCGCTAATGCTAAAGTGAAAAAATAATACTTGTACAACTAAGCTAAAACGAAAAAAACCGCGTAAGCGGTTTTTTTGTGTTCACTTTACGAAATTATTAACCATACGCCGAAAAGCCACTTTCACTTTGTGGTGAACTCGTCATTTGATAAAAATTGGCAATGCGCCCAGCTCGAGCTTCCACATCGGCATCGCGAGATTGCTCTCTATTCGTGTCGCTTTCTGATTCTGCAGTGCTGGTTTCGTTGGCTGAAAGCTTATTACTTTGCTCATCTTCTTCGCTTTGCTCTTCTTCTGGCATCGCAAGTTCAGCTTGAGCAGCTGCCATTTTTTGTGTTGCATCAGCTGCTATTGATCTATCAGCTCCCGATGGCTCTGCAGGCGCTAATGCGGCAGCCCGCACGGTTTGCATCTTATCGATGGTGGCTTGCGGATCATTGGGGACTTCAGATACATCAATTTGTACCTCACCACTTACGGCATAGTTGGTGCCATCTGGACCGCGTTCATAACCATAGCTAGGCGATCCTGCATGTTGCCCGCCAACAGCAGCATGAGCTTGTTCGTGTACACGTACTTCTGTATCACGGGCTTTAAGTTCTTTAATTTGCTGTTGTTCTTGTTCGAGCTGTTGCTCTTCTTGCTCAGTTTCTTGTTGAGATGCTTCTTGTTCGGCATCTTGATCGGCACTCTCTGAATTTTCTGAGTTGCCTTCACGCTGCTCAATTGCTTTATCGTCAGCTAGTTTACCGGTAGCATCGTAAGTAGATACATCACTATTATTGCTTGGAAGTTTGGCTTTTTCAGCATCACTTTGCGCTTTGGTTTCTGTATTGCTTGCGCTACTAGATGCGGGAGCAGGAATAACTTCGCGTAGTTGGTTGTCACGCCGTGCAGTTTCCGTATAAACATTTGCTGTGTTTATATTGATAGACGGAAATGGCGTGACAATATTCATTATTGCTAAACTTTAATATCGATTAACGTGCCAAGTACATCATCGGCCGTTTGAATTGATTGCGTGTTTGCCTTAGCATTAAACTCTTCAACTTTTAAGTTAACAAGCGCTTCATCAACACGAGCTGGTTGTGCTACTGGTGCAGTAACAGCTTCTTCAGGGCGTGCTGCGCTAAGCTGACGTTGCTGCGCTAATTGTGCATCATCTTGCTGTTCTATACTGGCACGGTTAATCTCAGCACTGGCTTTTTCAATACCTTGGCTAGCGCGATTAAACCCTTCTACACCACTGTTAAATACAGATCCGATTGGCATATTAAAATCTCCACCAAATAAACATTGTTTAATTATCGCTCAGGTTCTGCTCAAAATAAAGCTTTAAACAGGGCTATTCTTAGCTCTATTTTAAAGCATTGATTTAACGACAGATAAAAACTCACTTTTATGAGAAATAAATGGTGCGTGCGACGCTTTATCTAGTACTTCGTATTCAAACTCAGTATTTAGTGCTGACATTTCACTAATTGCTTTATAAGGCACTAAGGCATCAAGTCGACCAAATACTCCTTTGATAGGTACTGGGCAATGAGCAAATAAATCACGTAAATCGTCGTTTTGTAAAATATCCAAGCCAGTACTCAGCGCTTCGACTTTTGGCGCACTATATTGGTTTAATAATTGTTTAAGTTGCTTTATATCATCACGTGCCGACTCGCTACCCATTGCTTGAATAGCTAAAAAGCGATCTATGGTTTTTTCTCTGTGATTAACTAATTGTTCTTTAAATTGGGTAAGTACTTTTGCTTTTATTCCGGGCCAATTGTCACATTCTGCAAAAAAAGGGGTGGAAGCAATTAAAATTACTTTTGACACTTTTTCGGGCCAATGCTTTGCAATATAAAGTGCAAATAAACCACCTAACGACCATCCCATTAAAATAGATTTAGGCTTTAACTGCTCACTTAAAATTACTGCTGCATCATGTAAAGTATAAGGGCTAGGGCAAACAAGGCTATTACCAAATCCCGGTAGGTCAAGGCTACGTACATTTCCTGAATATAAAGACTCAAGTTCTGGCTGTACTAACTGCCATACGCCCTGATTCACTCCCCAACCATGTAATAACACTAACTCATTTTGCATATTTGCCTAACCTTTACCAAACTTAGGCTTATCATAACGTTTAAATAGGTGGTTGTAATGCACGGAGTAAATCAATGAAACAAGCTGTTTTAAATTGGTTATTTCCCTCTTATTGCGTGCAATGTCAAAGCCCGATTACAGCTAATTTAGGGTTGTGTGATTATTGCCTTGAAGATTTACCGTTATTTGATTTTAGTAAGCATAATAATTTACTGCACCGACCCGATATTGTTGAGATGTTTCCTAATTGCGAGTTTGATAAGTTATTTGCCTGCGCTTTTTATCAACCGCCCTTTGAGCATTGGCTTAAACGGCTAAAATTTAATAACCAAATTCATTATAAAAAAGCATTACAGCAAACTATCAAAAAGCAGTTAGCGCAGTTTTTTGAGCAAAGTCCCGTTTTACCAAATATTTTTATTATTTTACCTCTCCATAAAAGCCGATTCATTACTCGCGGGTTTAATCAAGTAAGCCAAGTTTGGCGACCATGTTTAGATAATTACGCACCACTGAGTAACGTACTTATTCGCAATAAAAAAACACAAGCTCAGTCGGAGCTATCTAAAGCAAAGCGTATTAAAAACTTAAAAAATGCCTTTATTTGTACAGAGGATATGGGCGGTAAAACAGTCGCTATTGTTGATGATGTGATGACGACAGGGGCAACACTTAATGCGGCTACACACGCCCTAAAGCAAGCCGGCGCTAAACACGTTTGGGCTTTTACAACGTGTTTAACGCCAATTTAGTTTTAACGATTAAAAACGAGCTCTTATACCTAGGCTAACTGAACGACCAGGTAGAGGTGCCTCATCTTTTAAGTATGACGAATGTACCCGCCCTTCTTTATCAGCTAAATTCTCGCCTTTAATATAAATAGTCATATCAACATCGCCTAAATCAAGATAATAATTAGCTGAAGCAGAAAGCATAGTATAACCATCTGTATTAGTTTCATTTTCGGCTATTTTATCTTGCTTACTGTTACGGATAACTTCTACTTCAGTATGCCAATTTCCATACTCGTAGTGCACAGATGATCCAAATCTCATTGGTGGTATTCTTGGTACATTACCGCCTGCATCTAATTTAGCGCGTGTATAATCGGTAAAAACTTCTAAGCGCCAGTCATCATTTAAATGCCAATCAACTTGTGCCTCGTAGCCGTATAAGCGTGCGTCTTGCTGTGCAAACAACACAACAGGTAAGCCATCGGTTTCTTCATCTGGCTCACCTGATATAGCCACTTGCTCCTCAAAGTCAGCTGATGTGATAAAGGCACCATCGCTGATAACTAAATCTGTAAAATCTTCAAAAATATAATTATTAATCTCATTATTAAACACACTAACGCTGGCATTCCATGTATCTGCATTGTAACGATAAGTAATGTCTAAATTATTTGAGACCTCTTTGTCCATACTGTCACCAGTTTGCACAACATTATATTGACCGTTGTCGTCGTTAAGCTCAAACCCACCGCCTATTTCATAAGTACCCGATCCAATATGAGGACCATATGCATATATTTCTGAAGCCGATGGTGCACGTTGTGAATAGGCATAATTAAAAGCAAGTGAGTGTTTATCGTCAATACTCCAAACCACTCCAGCAGAGCCTGATACGGCTGTGTAATCTTTGTTGTCGAATGAAACAATATTTGATCCACTTAACTCAGTAAAAAATTCATTATTTACATTATGCGTTAATTGTTCAACACGCGTACCAACTTGCCATAGCAGTGAACCCACCTCTTTTTCTTCCATTAAAAATGCGGCAATACTGTCTGTTTTTGTTGGTGGAGTAAACGCTTCTTCACCTATCGCTTCAAAGTCGCTTTTGTTGTAATGCAAACCAACAATACCTTTCCAACCATAAACAGGTGCATGTTCAGCCCATAACCTTGACTCTATACTTTCGTTTTTAAAAGTAGTGCCAATTTCAGCACCTTCGATTTCAGAATGCTCATAGTCTGTATACGCATTTTGCCAATGCACTGCTTTAATAAAACCATCGAGATTATTCCAATCAACAACCCCTTGGTAGCGGTTTTGATTTAGCTTTATAAATACCCCCTCTTCACCCGGTAAACCGTATTCAGAGTCCATATGGCCATACGCAAGAGCAACTCGGGTATCATCTGTTATCCAACCAGCACCAAAATTATAACCGCTGGCATCAATAGCTGAGTTAGCAAGTGTAGTGCTGCCACCGTCTTCATCTATATTTGCCGGCACTGGGATTTTATAATCATCGGTTTTTCGGGTATATCCATCAATATGGAAAGCGAAATCACCTGAACCTGCATTTAAATCTGTTGAAACGGTGTTAGCATCTGCAACATTATCGTATTGTGCAAACACTTCACCACTCACCCCTTCTTGTCTTTGTGTGGGCAGTCGGTTATCAACCACATTTACCACCCCACCAATTGCACCACTTCCGTATAAAAGCGTGGCTGGTCCTCTTAAAACTTCAATTTGGGTTGCTGTAGAGGTTTCGGTAGAAACTTGGTGATCGGGTCCTACGCGCGATGCATCAGAGGCACCTAAACCATTTTGCACAACCTTAATTCGCGGTCCATCTAGGCCACGAATAATGGGGCTACTTGCAACAGGACCAAAGTAAGAGCTATGTACTCCAGGTACATTCTTTAAAGTATCACCTAACGTTGCAGCTTGGTTTTGATCTAGCGCTTCACCACTCAAAATGGTTACAGGTGTACTTGATTCAAGCACGGTGCGCTTTAGTGGAGAAGCTGTAATCAACACTCTTTCTATATCTGTTTCATCTTTTTGAATGTTTTTGTCAGCTGCATATGCCGTGCTACTCATTGCTGTTAATAAGGCAATCACTAAAGGCGAATAATTATTTTTCATGTCGTTATCTCTAAAAATACACAATAAAACTCACTCGCTATCATTAAATAACGAGCGTTTGAAATACGTTTAACTGGTTAGCTTTAAAGAACGACGGGTGGGTCTCTGTTACCTGTAATTGCAAAAAATACACTGTAAAAGTGCTGAGTATTTAACTTTGTAAAGGAGAAATAATGAACGTCTGACTCAAACAGAGTCACTTTAGCGGGTATAGAATCTTCTAAATCAAGAGAGCTTAAGCATAGCTCACATTCTTGACCCGTTTTTAATGCGTGAGAGGTGTCGTGCCAAGCAGAAAAAACACTGAATAGCACAACAAACACTAATATATATTTTAATAGTGTTGTTTGGTTTCTAAGTGAATGTAATGTAAATCTCAGCATGATAGATATAATATAACGTTACTGATATTTATGTCGATAGATTAATTTACTTTTTATCTACTTCGCATATAGACCCTGTTAAAAAATCTCTCAACAGGGTCTATCTTTTATACTTTAAAGCTATCCCATGGACCTGTAATAGCAAGTGTTTTAGTGGGTGAATATACGTTTACAAATAGCGTGTTACCATCAGGTGAAAAGCACGCGCCAGCAAGCTCTGTTTGCGCGGTTAAGCGAGCAAAGGTATACACATCTCCGCTAGGTGTTACACCACGTAAATGATTGTCTACTACGTCGGTATATTGATCTTCACATACGATTAAGTGCCCATTAGGTGCAACCGTTAAATTATCACCAAAATTAAACAACGATTTATCTTCACTTTCTACAAATAATTGCATTGTCCCTGGTGATGAGCTTTCATTCTCTTTGCCTTCAAACTCTGAGGGTTGGTATTTCATAACTTGCCCAAGTTGTTTTTTACCGCCATTAGTACAGCAAAAATAAAGCTCTTTATTACCCCAATGCACACCTTCACCTCGAGCAAAAAGTGCAGCACCTTGCTTATGTCCACGTATTCTTAAATCATCTTTAGGGCTTTGTGGTTCATCTAAATCAACCCACTCAACATCAAAACTGGTATGTAGAGGCATTATTGCTTCACTCCAATTTCGAGTATCAAACTGTGGAGTACTCTTTATAGCCATCGCTTGCAACTTGCCGCCGTTTTTAAGCTTGCCGTATTCATTAGGAATAAAACGATAAAATAAGCTATCCCCTCTGTCTTCAGTAAGATAAACAATGCCTGTACGTGGATCTATTGCAGCCGCTTCATGATTAAAGCGCCCCATTGCAACAAGCGGCTCTGGTTTTACCAAACCTTTTGCCGTTGCGGGCACTTCAAATATGTAACCGTGAGATTTACCTAATCCATCAGCCTGATCCGTAACGGTTTCTTCACACGTAAGCCAACTTCCCCAAGGAGTAATACCACCAGAGCAATTACGTATTGTTCCGCAGAGCGATAGAAATTCTTGTTCTTTTTTATGCTCTTTAATATTGTAAATAATGTGGCTTGTACCACCAGGGAGCGCTACACCATCATTAAATATATCGTAAGCTAAAGGCGTTTTATGCAACTTAATACTTGTTGCCGCCTGCTTAATATTTTTTGGTGAAAGCTCATGGTTACGTACCAATGCCACTCTTTCATTATCAAGCGCAATACAGCCCATACCATCGGCTTTATCTGGCACAGATAAGCCATCGTCCATTTTATCGCCCAGTTGAGAAATAACGCGGTAGCTAAAACCAGCAGGTAAATCGAGTAATTTATTAGGGTCAGGAATTAAAGAACCATATGCCAATACGCTATCGGCTAAGTTAGCTAAAGTAACTTTTCCAAATGCACTTTTAGAAAGGCCAATAAATGCGAGTGTGCCAGCACTTAAAAGAAACTGTCTTCTGGAAACCATAATTAAACCTATAGCAATAATGCTTTTAAAATAGGGTAGATAGTAAATTAAAATGACGGACTAAAATGCGTCTGTATTGCAAATTCATAGAAATGTCATATTTAAAACTAACCACAAATATATAAAACCCCGAGGCTTAGCAGCCTGCTTTAAATATAAATAGCATTAACCGCCATTAACTCTGAATGTATGGCCAAAAAACAAAGCGTTACTTAGTAAGCGGCTTGTGCCATACCAATACCCCCTAAACACAGGGTTATCTGTCATAGCGATAACACTTCCTCGCCCGTATGAGTGAGCAATTAAGCCTGCACCGCCAGCAACTTGCTCAACATTAACGGCATCGGTAAAGCCTGCCAATAATGGATTTTTAGTGTAGGTAAGCACATTTACAAACGGTGCATCGGAAGCTTCTAGCAACCAAGTACTGTTTTTGAATACGGGCAATGTATTACGCTTAAGTGAAAATGTAAGCGGATGAGTTAAATCTACGTTAGTATTAAAAATAGCACCTGCAATGCGCTGACGCCCTGCTAAATGATCTTTATCACCATAACTTAAACCTGTCGTTTTAAATGCACTTGCTACATCTTGTCGTGATAGATAACTTGCTTTGAGTAATTGCTGATCAGCTAAAAATTTAGCGCCGCCTTTGTGACCCCAAATAACGCCGCCTTTTCTTACCCAGCTTTTAATAGCCACTTTGTCGGCATCAGATAAGCTATTGTAATTGCCATGAGCAAGCACAATATGGCTGTAGTCACTTAATTCGAGTGAGCTTAAGCGGTTCATTTCAACAATTGTTGGTGCAACACCTACAAAGCGATCTAAGTAATACCACACTTCACCGACTTCGTACTGGCTTGCGCCTTGCCCGCCAATGAGCAGTACTTTTGGAGCACTAACAACCGCCATTGATCGCGACCCTAAATCGGCTCCTTTACTTGTTAAGCCTGATGTAATTGGTTTAATTGCAATACCAAACTCATTTTGTGCTTTATTTAGCAGAGTAATCCAATCTGTATTTGTTTGTAATCCTGCCGGTATAATAATACTTCCAGGTTTAAAATTAATTTCTCCTGATGTTGATTTAGCCGTTAACGCTTTTAGCGCTACACGTGCTTTTATACCTTGCTGTAATAAGCTATTTAACATTTTAGGTGCTAAATAATCATCCCACGAAAAACCAAATGCGTAACCCTCGGTGAGTGGAGAAAATGATGGGGTTGCTACTTTTTCCCATGCTTTATCAGCAACCTTTAATCCCCAACTACTTTTAACTTTAGAAAATGGCAGATTAAACGCATGCGCTAATGTCCAGCCTGATACATCGTAAAAAGTATTATCAGTAAAGTTTTTTTGCTCACTAAAAACCGCTTTTACCAAACGGTATTGTGGCTGCGCTAATGGTACAAAGTAGCTATGCGTACTGAAATTCTTACCATCTGCTTTTAATGATTTAGTAAGTGGGTAAGCGTTAATTTGATGCTGCTTTAACAATTCTAAAAAATGCTCAATACGGGTGTTGTCACTTGCACCTTCAACAACATAGCCTTCAAAGCTTTCATCACTGGCTAAATCAGCTGCCTGATTATAAAACTTAGCTTGGTAATCAAGTAAAGCAGTTCGGTTATCAACAGCCGCCTTAAAGGTTGATAAGCTCGTTAATAACTGATTTTTAATAGTAAAAGGAAAAGTCAGTGTACCGTTTATGGTTTCTTGCACATGTCCGCGAGAGCTGGCTTGCTCAAATAAAATACCGACACCACCATTTACATCAGGATAGGTTGAACCTTTACCGTAATAGAAGTCATCAAAGCTTTCTTCGGTAAAGTACAGTGCGTTGTTTTTATCTAACGTTTTTGCGTGATAGTTAGCAATCGCTTTGGTTAAAGTTACATTTTCATCCGGTGTTATTGGGTGTTTACGGCTTGGAATACCTGGTTGGAAAAAGTAACTGCTATTAGGCCCCATTTCATGAAAATCGGTTAAGACATTTGGTTTCCACTGATGAAATTTGGCAATACGCGCGCGCGATTCAGGATGTTGTAGTAATAACCAGTCACGATTTAAATCAAACCAGTAATGGTTAGTACGGCTACTTGGCCAGTTTTCAACATGCTCACGGGTTTTAGGGTCACTTGATAAGTTCATGCCTCGGTTACTGTTGGCCCAATTAGCAAAACGAGCAAGCCCGTCAGGATTAAGTGAAGGGTCGAGTAAAATAACCGTGTTATTTAATAGCTCATCTATTTCAGTACCTTGTGCAGCAGCTAAGTAATATGCCACCAGCAAAGATGAGTTACTACCTGATGACTCATTACCATGAACACTGTACCCCATCCATACAACGGCAGGATCGTCTTGTGCCTTACCACTGTTATTACTTAAGCGTGCTAAGTGGGCTTGCCGTGTCTGCTCTATGTTTGATAACTTATCAGCAGCAGTAATTGTTAGCATTACTAACGGGCGTTGTTCATGCGTGCGGCCAATCACCTCAAAATTTATACGGTCGCTTTTATCAGCAAGTATTTCCATATAACGTACGAGCTGATCGTGTCTCACGTGCCACTCTCCTACTTCGTAACCGAGTACTTGCTCAGGAGTAGGAATTGAAGGGTCAAATTTTACATCTTGTTCAAAATAATACGAAAGTGGCTTAGCTACACTTGAAAAGCTAAGCAACACCACCATTAATGTTAATACCAAACGCATATAAATCACTCAAAAAATGTTCGTTGTTTGCACGCTACCATTGCTTAAAATAGATGCCAACTTTTTACGCTCAACACTAGCCGCAACACGATGAGCGGAGTATGATACGCAGTATCCGAGTAATTTAGTCAAGTATAGATGGTTTTATGATTTCTATTTCCGAAACAGCGCAAGCGCATTTTGCTAAACTATTAGCAGATCAATCACAACAAACCAATATTCGTGTGTTTGTTGTAAACCCTGGTTCATCACAAGCGGAATGTGGTGTGTCTTATTGTCCAGAAGACGCTGTAGAAGCGAGCGATATTCGCCTAAACTTTAACGGTTTTGATGCCGTTGTAGATGCAGAAAGTGCTCCATTTTTAGAAGAAGCTGAAATCGATTTTGTTACCGACAAAATGGGTACTCAGTTAACGCTAAAAGCACCAAATGCAAAGGCGCGTAAAATAGGTGATGATGCATCGTTAAACGAACGTGTACAGCACATGCTAGAAACCGAAGTAAATCCACAACTTGCTAACCACGGTGGTCAAGTAAGCCTTGTTGAAATTACAGCTGCAGGTATAGCTATACTTCAGTTTGGTGGTGGTTGTAACGGTTGTTCTATGATCGATGTAACGCTAAAAGAAGGCATTGAAAAAGAAATGATAGCTAAGTTTGAAGAAATCACCGGTGTTGCTGATATAACAGAGCACGAAGCGGGCGATCACTCTTACTATTAGGCCTTTTAAATGCTAAAGCAGCTTATCTATCGCTTAGGGAGCAACCCTAAGCTGAGCTTAAAGCGCTTTTTTCGCGGCTTAGCACTGTTTGTGCTAGCCGTGATATTCATATCTATTGGGTATTACACTCACTACAGCTTACAAATAATTGGCGTTATAATTTTACTCCCCGCATTATTTTTTGCCGGTTGGGGCTACTGCGGTATTTTTGCCAATCGTTTTTCACAAGTTTTAAAAGATATGGGCCCTAAACACCACGACCCCGATCTCTGGAAATAAACCATTCATTTATTTAATCTAATAGCTGATTATTTATTTTTAAGTGGTAATATTTAATGATTAATGTAACCCCGCGCATTAACATAAAGCAGCTCATAGCCAGCCATAACCCATTATTTTCCCAGTCTATAAACACCAAAAACACACCAAAAAAACCAACTCCAGCGGAAAGTATCATACTGTTACGCATGTTCTTTGCTCTTGTGAGTCCAACAAAAACACCATCAAACAAAAAGCAGCTCATGGCCAAAATAGGCAATACTATTAGCCATGGCAAATAGTGAGTTGCCTCTTGAATAACCTCTGGCACATTGGTTAAAAGCTTTATTATAGTGCTGCCAAATAATGCAAAAAAAGCGCTATATAACACGCCAAAAAGCATGCCCCAAAATACACTTATTTTAACCCATAGTTCTATATTTTTAACACTTCCTTGGCCTTTAGCTTGTCCTACTTTTGCCTCAGATGCGTAAGCAACGCCATCAAGAGCAAAACTCACCAACATTAGAAAGTTAAGTAAAACAGCATTAGCGGCGAGTGTAGTTTCGCCAATTCGCGCTGCGTAGAATGTCATAAAACTAAAACATAATTGCAGTATCAAAGAGCGAATAAATATATCTCTATTCAAACTCAATAATTCAGCCATTTTGCTAATACTTAGCCAATTCGGTACATTTAGTTCAATACCTTGCTTTTTAGCTAATTTAACCACTAAAAACAGTGCAAATACTAAAGCCGTATAATCAGCAATAAGTGAAGCCCAAGCAGCGCCTGCAACTGCCCAATCTAAATAAACCACAAAATAAATATCGAGCACTATATTAACGATATTAGTGACGAGTAATAAATAAAATGGTCCTCGACCATAATGCACGCCAAGCATCCAACCCAATAACACTAAATTACAT
The DNA here is from genome assembly GCF_001974875.1 of Pseudoalteromonas sp. EB27. GTDB lineage: Bacteria > Pseudomonadota > Gammaproteobacteria > Enterobacterales > Alteromonadaceae > Pseudoalteromonas. Next base: position 33,848 of record NZ_MTQD01000018.1, on the reverse strand, counting down.
AATGCTGCTGGAGCACTAAAAATACGAATGCTAAAATACTGATATGCTTGGGTGAGTACATCGCCATTGGCGGCGGAGAGATAAGCAATAGCGTGCTTTATTAATGGGGATAACACAATTAATAGCAAAGCCACTGCGCTTGCAAGTAATAGGCTTCGTTTAAGTAAAGCGGCAAGTTGGGTTAAATCGTTTTTTCCGTACGCTTGTGCCACGAGTCCTGTGGTGCTCATTCTTAAAAAACCAGCAAGCCAAAATAAAATAGATATAACTGCAGAGCCAAGGGCAATACCCGCTAAGTAATGAGCGCTTCCTAAGTGCCCAATTACAGCAGTATCAACAATTCCTAACAACGGCACTGTGATATTTGATAGTATCATCGGACCCGCTAACAACAGCAAGCTTTTATGGTGTGCCTTATTATGTATAAGAAATTGTTTCATTTAGTATTATTTATCCTCATTAGTATATCTGTGCGGGCTCAAGCAGCCGTTATTTTACAGTATCATCATGTTAGTGAAACCCTACCCGCTGTAACGAGCGTTAGCGCGAATACTTTTACTAAACATTTAAGCTATTTAAAAGAGCACAACTTTAACGTTATTCCTCTTAATGAGTTAATAAGCGCGCTTCAGCAAGGTGAAACCTTACCTGATAAAACTGTCGCTATCACCTTTGATGACGGTTATAACAATAACTATGAACAAGCTGCACCTATTTTAGAAAAGTTTGGCTACCCGTACACTATCTTTGTAAATCCTAAATTAATAGACGAAGGTATGAGTTACGTAATGGGGTGGGATAAGCTCAAAGAATTATCTAAAAAAGGGGCATTAATAGCCAATCATAGCGGACAACATGATTACTTACACCTTAAGCTTGAAAACGAAACTGATGCGCAATGGCAATCACGTATTAAGCAAGATATTCTTAGCTCTCAAAAGCGTATAAAAGAAGAAATAGGCCACGACTATAAATACTTAGCATACCCGTATGGTGAGTTTAATAACGAGCTGCAAGCACTTGTGACAGGGCTTGGTTTTGTGGGTATTGGTCAGCACTCCGGCGCTGTAAATAAAGATTCCAATTTTAGCCGCTTACCGCGTTTTCCTGCATCAGGCTTTTACAGCAAACTAGAAACTCTTATTACTAAGCTTAACTCACGCGCGTTTAATATCACCAATTTAACTTATCAAGATAGCGTTACACAACAAAATCAACCTGCGCTCACAATTGAATTTAATATGGGTGATTTCCATAAGAGTCAATTTGCCTGTTACGTATCAAGCGTAGGACAAGCTGATTTAAAATGGATAAATAAAAATACAGTTGAAATAACCTCACCAAAAGTACTTAATGAAGGGCGCTCTCGCTTTAACTGTACTGCCCCTTCTATTTCAAGTCCTAGTGATTATTTTTGGTTTTCACAGCCTTGGGTAATCGAAGCGCCTAAACCTTAACGGCCTGATGTAAAAGCCGCTGGGTTATTTTATCCAGCGCAACTATTTCGTCTGCCGCATTTAGCTCAGCGGCAGCTTTAGGCATACCCCATACCACCGATGAGTACTCATCTTGAGCTAGGGTATACGCACCGTTTTGTTTTAGTGCAAGTAGCCCTTTTGCGCCATCACTCCCCATTCCAGTTAATATTGCTGCAACTACATTTTTAGCCCCAGTCTCTACTAATGAGTTAAACAACACGTCTACCGCGGGTTTATGTCTGTTGACCGGCTCGCCATCATCAAGCTGGCAATACAGGCTAACACCCCGTTTTTTAATACTTAAATGAAAACCACCTGGTGCTATATAAGCCCAGCCCGCGCTGAGCTTATCTCCATGTTCAGCCTCTTTCACATTTATCGCGCATGTACGGTTCATTCGCTCAGCAAATGAAGCGCTAAACACAGGAGGGATATGCTGAGTAATTACAATGGGCGGGCAATTTGGTGGCATTTTAATAAGTACTTCTTTTATAGCCTCAGTTCCACCCGTTGAAGCACCTATCGCAATTACTTTATTAAGTAAAAACTGAAAATGAGTATTAATAGGCTCATTTGTGATGGCTACTTTTTTATAGCTTCTTACTCTTGCTCCAGCAGCTATTCGCACCTTTTGCTGGACAAGTGATGCATATTGGCTCAATTGCTCTCTTACGTTGTTAGTCGGCTTAGCTATAAAATCAACAGCCCCTAATTCGAGTGCTTCTAATGTGATAGGAGAGCCTTTTTGAGTTAGTGTTGAAATCATCACTACTGGCATTGGCCTTAATCGCATTAAGTTTTTTAAAAAACTAATACCATCCATTTTTGGCATTTCGACGTCGAGCGTTAATACATCAGGACTGAGCTTTTTTATCATTTCACGAGCTTCGTAGGGATCCTCAGCGCTACCCACTACTGTAATATCTTCAGCTTGTTGTAATATTTCAGTGAGTAAACGCCTTATTAAAGGAGAGTCATCAATTATTAATACTTTAATCATGCATACTCCTAAAACAGCTCTATATCAGTCACTACTTCTTGCTTTTTAAGATTTTGTAAATAACGGACTTCGCGTTTTTCAATCGTATTGTTGTGTAGGTTTTTAAGCTTTTTCATATGAACTTTACCGGTATTCGGATGAAAAAATATTTTCCGCGGCCATGGTCCACCCATATCGTGGGCAACTAGATTTAATGCCTCTTCTTTAATATACGCCGCTGCAAAACTAATATTACCTAGCCCTATATCCGTCATCGCACTAATAATTTTACCCCCGCCAAAAAGCTTTACTTTTAGGTTGCATCGAGACGCGCCATTTTTTAAAACTTCATTTATAAGATACTCCATAGCCCAGTTGCCGTAACGACAACTTAAACTATGCGCATTTTTAAGGTCTGCCCCTTTTTGAATTGGCAACATAAAATGATTCATGCCTCCAATTCCTAGCACTTCATCATAAACGCAAGCCGCAATACATGAGCCCAAAACAGTAGAAATCAGCTCATTATTTTTAGAAACATAAAACTCACCCGGAAGCACTTTGGCAACAACGCTACCTCTGCCTGAATCCCAATATCGTTTAATATGTTCAAAGTTAGGTAATACCGGCCTAAACTCTGTGTGCATCTTGTCCCTTTTGGTACATAGTTTTTCCTAAATTTTTAAATTGCGTATGCTCTTTCCCCATACTTTCTGAGTGACCTAAAAACAAATAACCTTGTTCATTTAATATATTGGCGTAACGTTTAAACAGCTGATCTTTTGTTTCTTTATCAAAGTAAATAACAACATTACGGCATAAAATAAGATCAAATGATCCTTTCATTGGCCAATTTTGCAATAAGTTTAAGCGCCTAAATGAAATAGATTCTTTCAGCCTATCTTTAACTTTGTAGTTTTCACCATCTTTACTTTTTAAAAACCAACGCTTAAGTTGCACATCATCTAAGCCGTTAACATTCGCTGCGGTGTAAATACCCTTTTGTGCCTTTGCCAATACATTAGAATCTAAATCGGTTGCTAGTATTTTTACATCCCAATTGCTTGGAAATGCATTATTTAAAGTCATCGCCAAACTGTAAGGCTCTTCCCCTGTTGAGCAACCTGCAGACCAAATTCTTACTCGCTTACTGTCTTTATTTGCCTTTAAAAGAGCTGGTACAAGCTCAGATTTTATAAATTCAAAATGGTGTATTTCACGAAAAAAAGACGTTAAGTTAGTTGTTATAGCATTGATGAAGGCATCAAACTCTTTATCTTTATGGTTATTTAAATACTCTAAATACGCTTTAAAATCAGTTAGTTTACGCTCTCTAATACGTCTTGCTAAGCGTGAATAAACCATCTCTCTCTTATGTTCACCTAATACAATTCCACACGCGTTATAAACTAAGTTAGCAATTTCTTTAAAGTCGCGTTCGGTACACAAAAACTCTTTCATTGTTCGCTCTCAATTAAGCCTACCGAATAACACCTCGCTGTGATTATGTATCCAGCGAGGTATATTAAGAAGATTGGTTATTAAAACTCTTCCCATTCATCAGCAGAGTCTACAAAGTTATCGCCTCTGGGCTTATTACTCACAAAGCTACTTTGCGATCTATGAGATAATTTAGGCGTGTGCATAGTCGGCGAAATCATTGCCATCTCTTGCTGGCCTATTGAGAAAAAATTGAGTAGTCGACGCATCTCATTAGCTTGCTCAGCCATAGACTCGCCTGCTGCAGAAGCTTGCTCTACTAAGGCAGCATTTTGTTGCGTCATTTCGTCCATTTGGGAAATGGCTTTATTAACTTGCTCTATACCCGCACTTTGCTCTTCAGATGCCTCTGTAATATCAGAAATCATTTGTGTCACTCTTTGCACCGACACAACAATTTCTTTAAGTGTAGCGCCCGACTCATTAACTAATTGAGAGCCATCGGCTACTTTGCCTACGCTATCTCTTATTAACTCTTTAATCTCTTTAGCTGCACCTGCAGAGCGCTGTGCTAAATTACGCACTTCACCTGCCACGACGGCAAAGCCTCGACCTTGTTCACCCGCTCTTGCAGCTTCTACTGCAGCATTAAGCGCTAATAAATTAGTTTGAAATGCTATTTCATCAATGACACCAATAATGTCTGCAATTTTCTTACTCGATTCATTAATTGCCGACATGCTCGTAACGGCTCTATTAACAACCTCACCACCTTGAATCGCTTTTTCGCATGTTTCTTCTGCTAGATCGTTCGCTACTTTTGCGTTATCAGCATTTTGACGAACGGTACTGGTCATTTCTTCCATACTTGACGCTGTTTCTTCAAGTGACGAGGCTTGCTCTTCTGTACGTTGGCTTAAATCAGCATTACCTTGAGAGATTTCTTCTGCACCACTGGCTACTAGCGTTGCTGATGAATTTATGCGATTAATCACTTCCGTTAACTTATCTGCCGTAGCATTTGCGTCGCGTTTAAGCTTATCAAATGAACCTTTATATTCTTTTTCAATACGTTTTGATAGATCACCACTTGCCATCGCATCGAGCATATTGCCAGTGTCGGCAACTGCATCATCAACTATTTTAACTAAGCTGTTTAGCCCTTGAGCCAAACGTAAAAAGAACCCTTCCTTCCCATCTTCCGCCACTCTTGTATCTAATTCGCCATTACCTGCAGCACCAATAAGCTCAGCAATTTCTTTTTCAAGCGCAACTTCATTGGTCCTATCTTCCCACTCAACAATAGTGCCTAAATGCTTTCCGTCTTGACTAATCCAAGGTGAAGCAATCAAGGTGAAAGTGACACCCGCTAAAAGTAATTCGGCTTTATGAGGCTTATCGAGATTTTTTAATAAATCGCGCTGATGGTTAGGGTGTTTATGAAAATCATCAACACAGGTGCCAATTAAATTATCAACAGAAAAGCTTGGTAATACAGTTTGTAATTCTTTTTCACGTACTTTTAGCATTTTCTGAACACGGTCGTTCACAAATACTATATTGAGATCTTTATCAGCAATCATTACATTAGCTTGGCAAACTTTAAGCGCATTTGCTAAATCGGCTGCTTTGCGAGATGCTTTTTCAAGCTCTTTTTGTTCAGTAATATCAGATGCATATTTGATCACTTTAAACGGCTTACCGTTCATATCATAAATTGGGTTATAAGAAGCCTGGATCCAAACCTCCTGACCCTGTTTCCCTATTCTTAGATATTCCCCTGAATCAAATTCACCGCGACCTAGTTTGGCCCAAAACTCTTTATACTCGATACTATTTGCATGTTCGGGTTCAATAAAAAGCCTATGATGCTGACCTTTAATCTCACTGAGTTGATAGCCTAGCGCATTTAAAAAGTTATCATTAGCATCAATAATAGTGCCATCTAAATTAAATTCGATAACCGCTTGGGATTTACTTATAGCGCTAATTTGTCCGGAAGCTTCTGCTGAAATTAACTTTTGTTCAGTCACGTCGGTAGCAAATTTAACGACTTTTAATACTTGCCCTTCCTCATCAACAATTGGATTATAAGTTGCTTGAATCCATACCTCAGTTCCACCTTTAGCATTTCGCTTAAACTCATCTGAGATAAACTCGCCGTTACGCAAGCGTTGCCAAAAGTTTTTATAGTCGTTGCCCTGAGCTTCATCTGGGTCCACAAACATAGAGTGATGCTGGCCTTGAACCTCTTCAAGACGATAGCCCATCGCGTTTAGAAAGTTCATATTTGCAGTAATTATCTTACCGTTAGGTTCAAACTCAATCACCGCTAATGATTTATTTAATGCATCTACAATTAAATCGTTGCTTGATTTTGACTGCTTTGGATTACTAAACCATCCCATGCCCATCACCACCTTTAAGTTTATTATTCATTTAGTTTCTATTTGCTAAATATTCATTGTTTTTTGCAGGTCAATTAGCGCTACCATTTTTTCACCGACATTCACCAACCCCGCTACATATTCACAATTACTCGATTCAGATAAACTAGGGACCGCTTTCGCATCCTGCTCTGCAATACTGTAAACATCAGAGACGGCATCAACAGCAACACCTATAATTTTACTACCTAATTCAAATTCTATTTTGACAACGATAACCACCGTTAATGGGCCATAGTCGACACTTGGTAATCCAAAGCGCAACCGTAAATCAATAATTGGCACTATTGTTCCACGTAAATTAATAACGCCTTTTACAAATTCAGGCGCATTGGGCAGTACTGTAATTTCTTCCCAACTGCGAATTTCTTGTACTGTTAAAATATCAACGCCGTATTCTTCATCAGCCATAATAAAAGTTAAAAACTGTTTTACACCTTGCTGTTGCTGAAGATTTAATTGATTACTTAACTGGCTTTGCTCTGAGCTCATAACGCCTCCAAAGTGGCTTGCGTTTCAATCGTTAGTTCTTGGCTACCTGGTTTTTTTAAACCTGAGAGCTTTATTAAGCCGCTAACGTCAACAATCAGTGATACACGCCCATCGCCTAAAATAGTGGCTCCTGATACGCCATCAACTTTGTGATAGTTAGCCTCTAAACTTTTAATAACAACCTGTTGTTGAGACAGTAAATCATCAACTAATAAACCGACCTTTTGATTATCTGTTTCTACAACAACAAGTAGCGTTTTATCGAGTGATTCAATGGCATTTTTATGATTAAAAATATCGTAGAGCCTTAAAATAGGAATGTATTCGTCCCGAAGCCTCAATACATCAAGGTTTTTACCCACTCGACTCACTTTAGCAATATCAATTTGCAGAGATTCCACAATAGAAATGAGCGGAATAATATAAGTATGCTGAGCCACCTTAACTAATTGCCCATCTAAAATAGCGAGAGTAAGTGGTAATCTAATAGTAAACGTAGAACCAACACCGGGCTCTGAGGTTACCTCTACTGAGCCATTTAAAGATTGAATATTTCTCTTAACTACATCCATCCCAACTCCACGACCAGATAAATCACTTACCTCATCCATTGTTGAAAAGCCGGGCATAAAAATAAGCTCATTTATTTCATCGTTATTGAGGTGGTTATCAGCTGGGATTAATTGGTTAGCGATGGCTTTTTCTTTTATTTTTTTTGTATTTAACCCCTGCCCATCATCCATTATTTCAATAACAATGTTTCCACCCTGATGAAATGCATTTAAGGTTACTGTGCCAACGGGATCTTTACCTGCCGCCAGCCTTTGCTCAACAGTCTCTAATCCATGATCAAGTGAGTTCCTCACTAAATGGACCATAGGGTCGGATATTTTTTCCATTACTGTTTTATCAAGCTCGGTTTGCTCTCCAATCAACTTTAGCTCAACCTGCTTGTTTAGCTTTTGTGCTATATCTCGCACTAATCGAGGAAAACGGCTAAATACAAAGTTTATCGGGAGCATACGAATGCGCATCACATTTTCTTGTAAATCACGCGTATTATGGGCAAGTTGCGCTAGGCCTTCTTGTAGTAAAGTGATTGTGGCTGGTGTGATTTCTTGTTCGCTAAGCTGATTTAGCATAGCTTGTGTAATAACAAGTTCACCAACCATATTTATTAACGAATCCACTTTATCAATGCCAACACGAATGGAGGTGGATTCTGGTGTACTTGCAGGTTTTTTTTCTTTATTAGCAGCCGGTTGCTGAGGCTCACTTGGTAACTCAGCTACTTTTATTGAATCGGATTCTTCAAGCTCAACAGCTTTAGATATTTCACCTTGATTAGGTTGTATTGGCTCATCATTGCCAAATAAGCCTCCGCACAATTCAATTGTTATGTCGGCATCGTCTTCAACCCATTCAAATACTTCTTTTATGGCTTTTTCATCATGGCTAGTGCTTAAAAAAAAGCGCCAATGTAAAAAGCATTCATCACTACTTAAATCGGTGATTTCTGGAACTTCATCGTAAAATGCTGTGGTTTCTAACTCGCCTAGCTCTTCAAGCTCACTGATCATATACAGTGGCTCGTTTCCTGTTTTAAATAAATGATGATGAGGTTTAAAGTCTATTTGATAGGTATTACTGCCTGTTTGCGGTTCTTGGCTTTGAGGTTTACTTGCTTGTGTTTCGTTTTTCATTCCAAGTACATGTTCAAATTGTACTTTTAACGAATCTGCCTCGGTTAAATCAGGCTCTTGCTCACCTTGAAGTGCAGCAAGTAAACCGCGTAAGCAGTCCACAGCTTTGAGTAATAAATTTACATGATCGGTGCTAAGCACACGTTCACCTTGGCGAATTTGATCTAGTAATGTTTCAAGTACATGAGTAAAATCAGCAACGGAGCTAAAACCAAATGTTCCACTGCCTCCTTTAATCGAGTGAGCAGCTCTAAAAATAGTGTTGATAGTTTCTAAATCTTCCTCACCTGGCACTAAGTTTAATAGCTCAGCCTCCATGGTATCGAGGCCTTCAAAACTCTCTTCAAAGAAAACTTCAAAAAACTGACTTAAATCTATACTCACACTGCGCTCCCTAGCGAATAACCTTTTTAATTACCGCTAATAGCTGATCGGGATTAAATGGTTTAACAATCCAACCTGTTGCCCCTGCAGCTTTACCTTCTACTTTTTTTTCTAAACCCGACTCTGTTGTGAGCATTAGTAGTGGTGTAAATTTATAACTCGGTAAAGTACGCAGCTCTCGTATTAATGTAATTCCATCCATTATTGGCATATTTACATCTGAAATAACGGCATCAAAGTCTTGCTGTTTGGCAATAGCGAGTGCCTCACTACCATCTTTAGCTTCGGTTACATCAAACCCGGCAGTTTTTAATGTAAAGCTCACCATCTGACGCATCGATGCTGAATCATCAACCGCTAAAATTTTTTTCATATATACCCCTAACTTTTACTTTCGGTTGTTAAGTATTGGCTTAAGCCAAGTTTATTAATTGTATGTGTTAAGGCCTCGCTACTGCCTACCCATATTATTTTGTGCTGTATGGTAAGTAGGTGCTTTTGTAAGGCGCATAAAAGTTGAATTGAGGCAGTATCAGCAGAAATTACATCGTTAATATCAAGACAGATATCATCGTTGCTATTGAGTTCTTGTAGTAAATCTTGATGTAGTGTTTCAACTTGCGAAATAGCAAGTTCGCTCGGAAGTTTTAGCATTAAGTAAGTGCATTCCCTGTCAATTCAATTCATAACAAAAGCTTAGCCCTAGTTATTAAAATTGCCATAAAATGCTTAATTAAATTTAACTTGTCGTTAAAAAACAAAAAAAGGAGCCTAAAGCTCCTTTAAAATTGTTAAAAAGTAAAAACTAGTTTTTGTAGTAATCAGCTATTTTTTTAAACTCTTCAGTTAAAGTAGTCGCATTAATTAATGGCACACTACCTTGTTTAAATTCTGGTTTAAAAATAGCTCTAACGGCTCCATTTTGATCAACCATAGCGACCGAGGCACTATGATCAACAGCATATTCTGATTCACTACTATCGCTAATGGCGTAGATTAAACCAAGCTCTCGAACTACAGGAAAAAGGTGTTTATGCTCTCCTGATACAGCTAAAAAGTCAGGGTTAAAGTAATCTATGTATTGCTTTCGTTTAGCTGGCGTATCGCGTTTTGGATCAACCGATAAAAACCAAACTTGCAGCGGATAATCTGCTTGTAAATTTTTATAAACAGCATTTAACTTAGCAAGTGTTAATGGGCAAATATCTGGACAGCTTGTATAGCCTAAAAATACTAAATTCCACTGCCCTAAAAATTGTTGTTTAGTCACTAATTCGCCGCGCTGATCGTTTAGCGTAAAATCAGACAGTGGCTTTGCATTTTCGTAAACTAATGCATCTACATCTGGTCGACTATTTTCATTTGAACATGCTGATAAAAACAAAACTAAAATAACAATTAATCCAAGCCATAACTGCTTCATAAAGGGAGCCATTTATCTATAAATAAGATTACAAAGAGTACCATTAAATGAATAATCGAAAAATGAAATAAGTCCATTGCAGCCTCATCATTTCCAGCAATTTTTAATTTAACCGCTTTATATATAAACACTGCATTTAATACACACGCACCTATTAAATATATTAATCCAGACATACCAATTAAATAAGGCAATACGCAAACTACAGCGAGTAAAACAGAGTAAGCAACGACGCACGTTTTACAAAAATCGATACCATGTGTTACTGGCAGCATAGGGATTTTAGCGCGTTCATAATCACTTTTTCGTGCTATAGCCAGCGCCCAAAAGTGTGGTGGGGTCCAGGTAAATATTATCATTACGAGTAACCAAGGGGCTGCTGCCATTTGGTTTGTTTCTGACACCCAACCTAATAATGGAGGCATTGCACCAGCCAACCCACCTATAACAATATTTTGCGGCGTTGCACGCTTTAAAAATGATGTATAAACAAATGCATAACCTACCAATGCAAATAACGTTAATATAGCGGTTAAGACATTAGCCCACACCATCAGCATAATAAAGCCAGCAATCCCAATAACAGCTGCAAAACTAAGCGCATGTGTTTTACTTAAGCGCCCTTTAGCCACAGGGCGATGACGAGTCCGTGCCATTTTTGAGTCTATCTCGCTATCAACCACATGATTAATAACCGCTGCAGCAGCAGAAAGTAGCCCTATGCCTAACAAGCTAATAAACTGTACGACCATACCGCGCCCCACATCGGGAGCCAGCGCTAAACCAACCCAAGCTGTTAGCACCAGCATGGCTACCACTTTAAATTTACTAATTGCTAAGTAGTCTTGCAGCAAACTATGAGTACGCGAAATTAGCGATTGAGTATTAACGGGTAGCAGTATTTTTTTATCAATTATAAGTGCCATCATATTTCCCTTTTATGTGCGTGATTTTAGGTAATAACACAACCTAACCATGCTTAATAACAGTATGGCAGCCATCAAGTTATGCGCCAGTGCAACTCCCAACGGAATATGCCAATGTACTAAAATAAGCCCTAAACTAATTTGGCACAGCAGGACAAGTAATACGCTCACAACACAATTTTTAATTTTTTTAGAGTACGCTTGTCTGTATATTTTCCACATAATTAATGCCAGAACGATGCAAGTAACGAGTGCCCAAATGCGGTGTAATAAATGGATAGACATACGCGCTTGCTGTGATAACACACCAAACTCATAATTACTGTGCTCAAGTGGTAATTGAAATACGCTACTCAATGAAAACGGTTGTGCGTAATTACACAATGGCAAACCACTACAATGCGGAGCGGCGTAATTTGCAGCCAGCCAACCACCAAGTGCAATTTGGATAACCAACACACTAAGCGCTACTAAACTCAAACCAAAATAGCGTTTTGCGCCGCTATCGCCCCCCATAATAGGTTTTGCGGTTAGCCGTAAATATAAAAGTGTTATAAGTGACAAAATACTAAAGCCACCTAATAAGTGGCCCATTACAATAAGAGGCTGAAGGCTCATAGTTACTGTCCACATACCAAGGGCAGCCTGAAACACCACTAGTAGAAGCAAAGCCAAAGGCAATTTAACTGGCGTAGTTGGATATTGGCGTTTTAAAAAAGCCAACACAAATAAACCTAAAATAAGTAAGCCTAAAGCACCTGCAAAATAGCGATGAATCATTTCTTTCCACGCTTTTGCGGTTTCGAACATCATATCGGGGTAGCTTTGAATTGCTAAGGCTATATCGGCCTCATGCTTAGGTACCGTTAAAAAGCCGTAACAGCCAGGCCAATCGGGGCACCCTAAACCTGCATCGCTTAAGCGGGTGTACGCACCTAAAGCAACCACAATTAAAGCGAGTAATCCTGTTATTAATACTAAGTTTTTATAATTTTTATACATTAGACACTCCACTTAAATAAGCTGATCAATTAGCTAGAACGAGAATAGTTAAGTAATTTTTTTAGATCTTTTAATAACCCTTTTTGTACTATACGGTTTTCTTGTGGCTCGACCTTAAAGGGATATTCAAGTACCACTAACCCCATATGATCAATTAAATATAAACTTGCAGGTTTTAAGCTCTGTTGTTCGGTAATAATTTTCCATGGTAGATTTTTATTGTCGAGGCTTCCCATTACAGCCATATCAACCTTGCCTTGGTTTTTACCAAGTGCCACATATAAATTATTAAATGCATTGAGCTGTTCGCTGCATGGGGTGTTACATTCTTTTGAGTAATTAAGTGCGATAGTCCATTGTTTGGGATTATTTCGCGGCCAATTTTTAAGTTTTATTTCTTGGCTTAAAAACTCGCCATTATTAGTAATTGCAGTAGGCAACCAATCAAACTTTAATGCGCCATACGCCAAAACTAATGGGATTGCACAGCAACCCACAAACAATAAAAGGGGATTATTTTTCATTATGTGTCCTTTTTTTACTCGCAAAAATAGCAACAACAGCACATGCAACAGCAATTAAAAACCATTGCACAGCGTAGGCATTATGTTTTTGAGGGCTCATAACAACAGCCTCATAATGAGGTGTTGCAATCTCATCACCAGTACCTTGTCTGTAAGCCATAAAATTAATTAATGATTGCTGGCTTTGAGTGCTCAGCATATTCAAGTCGATAGATTGGATTCTTGTAGGTAAGTCGTTATTTGTAGTTTTATCTTCAAGCGTAAAGCTACTTAAGTTATTTTCTTTTATTTGCGCTTTAAGAATAAAAACACCTGTAGGCAGAGTAACCTTTGGCAGTGTACCTCTAGATATAGGCGCTTTTACCCATCCTAAATTAACTAAAATCACTTTTTCTTCGCTGTCTGGCTTTAGTAAAGCAAGTAAGTCGTACCCTACTTGCCCGTTATAAACTTGATTATCTAAAAGCCAATATTGGTTTTGTACAAACCGCCCTTTTAACTCAACCAATACACCTGTTTTGTTCCAGCTATCAGGCAGGTTAAGTAATTGAGACCAGCTCATCACACCACGAGTCTGTTGCTTAGCAATAGCGGTTAGTTGCTGCTGTTTTTGCTCACCCCGCTCCAGCTGCCAAAATCCTAGTCGCACACACACAAGTACAACAACCACAACCATACAAAGTGTGATTAGTGAACTAAGCTTTTGTTTGTGCCATAAAACTAACTGCATAAAGGGTCAACTCAGTGATTATTAAAATTATTATCGTACTGTTGTTAATATTTATACTTTTTAACTTATTTAGAGCATTGTTTATTATGGTGTCAGGAAAAACTGGGGGACGACCTATGTCTCACTTTTTAGGTCGTCGCGTATTGTTTTCGGTCGTTGTTTTAGTTGTTGTTATTGCAGCACTTAAACTTGGTTTTATTAAAGCAAATAATTCGCCAACAAACGCTACAGCACATATACAAATACAAACAAACACAGCCACACCACATCAACAAAGTGCCAATACCAAGCAGCTGCTTGAAAAGCAAAATGCTTATCTTTAGTAAAGTGCCCTTTTAATATCCGTAAAAATATTACAAATAAAAGTACGGTTCCAAGGGTTACATGCATGCCATGAAAACCAGTCAATAAAAAGAACGTATTACCGTAAACACCTGCATCTAGCGTTAAGTTTAAGTCGTTATACGCATGAATATATTCCTCAACTTGTAACCCTAAAAAGCAAACACCCAATAAAATAGTAGCGCCTAAAAAAACTTTAAGTGGAGTACGTTTATTGTTTTCCATCGCTACATGGGCAAAATGTAAAGTAACTGAGGAAGTAAGCAGTATTAAGGTATTAATAAGCGGCAAACCTTGCCAGCCCATAGCTTGAGTAGTTTCGCCTGCAGGTGTTGAAACTAGCGGCCAAACAGCTTCGAAAGTTGGCCATAATACTTCATTGGTCATTGCATTATTGCCTGCGCCTCCAAGCCAAGGTACCGACAATACGCGTGCATAAAAAAGCGCACCAAAAAAGGCCATAAAAAACATCACTTCAGAAAAAATAAACCAGCTCATACCTTGCCTAAAAGAGCGATCCATTTGTGCTGAGTACAAACCTTGGTCCGACTCACTAATTACATTTTTAAACCAGCTAAACAACATATACAAAAGCACAGCAATACCGGCATAAAGCAGGTAAACCCCGATCCCCCCTTCTTTGCCTACACTCATAACTGTTAAGCCTGCCCCTACTGCAATAAAAAACAATGCAACCGCGCCCACAATAGGCCACGGGCTTTGCTCTGGTACATAATAATGCTCATATTCTTGATTCATTTTATTTACTCCTAGTTTCACACTAGTTTAAAAAGCTAGTTATTACTTGCCACCAGCTGTTCACTAATATCAAATACGGTATAAGATAAAGTTAATTCTTCAATGTCGCTTGGCAGTGCGGTATCAACATAAAAAAGTAATTTAAATTCAAGTTCTTCCCCTGCTTTTAGAGGTTGCTGATCAAAGCAAAAACACGCTATTTTATGTAAATACTTTGCCGCTTTACCTGGCGAGACTGATGGTACAGCCTGCATTACTTTATCTAGGTTGCTGTTATTTTTAGCACTAAACATTACTTCACGCATTGCACCGGGTTTTACCACAACACTGTATTCTTTTGATTTAACTTCAAACGGTGCACCTCTTTGCGCGTGAGTAGTAAAACTAACGCCAACTTCTCGGTTTTGTACTATTTGTGTACTTTGCTCTGCTTGCTCAAGCGAAGGTTTTCCATTAAGCCCTGTTACGTCGCAAAACACGTCATACAAAGGCACTAAAGCAAAGGCAAAGGCAAACATGCCTATGCAAATAAGTACCAAACGTTTGAGTAGCGGTGCGTGTGTCACTACTTGATTACCGGCGGCTTAGAAAAAGTATGATATGGCGCTGGAGAGTCAACTTCCCACTCAAGCCCTTCTGCCCCTTCCCATACTTTTGCAGGTACTTTATCGCCACCGCGTGCACATTTAATTACCACAGCTACAAACAACAATTGCGATAAACCAAAGGCAAATCCACCAATACTTATGATTGCGTTAAAGTCGGCAAATTGGAGTGCGTAATCGGGAATTCGACGCGGCATACCGGCAAGCCCTACAAAATGCATAGGAAAAAACAGTACGTTCACGCTCACCAGTGATAGCCAAAAATGCCATTTAGCTAACGTGATATTAAACATATTGCCCGTCCACTTGGGCAACCAGTAATAAGCCCCTGCCATTATCGAAAATACGGCCCCTGTTACTAATACATAATGAAAGTGCGCCACTACAAAATAAGTATCGTGATATTGAAAGTCAGCAGGTGTAATTGCCAGCATCAATCCCGAAAAACCACCTAAGGTAAACAGCACAATAAACGCAATACTAAAAAGCATTGGCACTTCAAAAGTTATTGAGCCTTTCCACATTGTGGCAACCCAATTAAATACTTTTACGCCTGTAGGTACCGATATAAGCATGGTCGCGTACATAAAAAACAACTCGCCAGCGACCGGCATCCCAGTGGTAAACATATGATGAGCCCATACAATAAAGCTCAATAGTGCTATGGAGGATGTGGCGTATACCATTGAGGCATAGCCAAAAAGTTTTTTACGAGAAAAGGTAGGTACTATTGTAGATATAATGCCAAAGGCAGGAAGAATCATTATGTATACTTCGGGGTGACCAAAAAACCAAAAAATGTGTTGGAACATCACCGGATCGCCACCGCCTGCGGCATCAAAAAAGCTGGTCGCAAAGTACTTATCGGTAAGTACCATAGTGACAGCCCCTGCAAGCACAGGCATTACCGCTATTAATAAAAAAGCAGTAATTAACCACGTCCATACAAATAAGGGCAACTTCATCCATGTCATGCCGGGGGCACGTAAGTTCACTATGGTTACAATCACATTGATTGCGCCCATTATTGAGCTAATTCCCATAATATGTACGGCAAATACAAACAATGCAGTATTATCATTACTGTATGTTGTGGACAGTGGTGCATAAAAAGTCCAACCAAATGCAGGACCCCCACCAGGCATAAATAACGATGCCAATAGGATTAAAAATGCAAACGGTAAAATCCAAAAGCTCCAGTTATTCATTCTTGGCAATGCCATATCTGGCGCGCCAATCATTAGCGGTATCATCCAATTAGCAAGGCCTGTAAAGGCCGGCATAACCGCACCAAACACCATAATTAAACCATGCACTGTGGTCATTTGATTAAAAAAGTGAGGGTCGACCAACTGTAAACCAGGTTGAAATAATTCAGCTCTGATCACCATGGCCATTCCACCACCAATTAAGAACATGGTCAGCGAAAAAATTAAATATAAACTACCTATATCTTTATGATTAGTTGTGTAAAGCCAGCGTTTAAAACCTTTAGCTGGGTGATGAGCATGATGAGCTTCATTGGCGTTAGGTTGTTCTACTATGCTACTCATTAGTTCGCCTCCACTTTGGCATCAAGTGCTGCCTGTATTTGACTCGGTTGAATAACATCACCCGTATCATTACCCCACGCATTACGTTTATAAGTAATAACCGCTGCTAATTGCTTTATAGATAACTGCTTGGCAAATGCTTGCATTGCCGTACCAGGTCGTCCATGGATAACTACATCAATGTGATCTTTTATACCGCCAAGCACTATCGGGCTGCCTTTAAGTGCAGGAAATACACCCGGTAATCCCATGCCAGTGGGCTGATGACATGCAGCGCAATTGGCCATATATACTTGTTCGCCTAAAGTCATTAATTCTTCTTTTGGGAGGGTTTTATCAAGTAATGCGGCATCTGCTAATGCTGCTTTTTGTTTAGCCTGCTTTGCATCTGCAAGCCATGTTTTAAAATCAGCCTCAGATTTAGCAACCACCACAACGGGCATAAAGCCATGATCTTTACCACACAACTCAGCACATTGGCCTCGGTAAGTACCTTCTTCGTTTATGTTCGTCCATGTTTCGTTTATAAAGCCGGGATTCGCATCTTTTTTAACTGCAAAATCAGGTACCCACCAAGAGTGGATAACATCGTCAGAAGTCATTAAAAATCGTACTTTTTGATTTATTGGCAGTACGAGAGGTTTATCAACCTCAAGTAAGTAGTTAGGATTTTTATCTGCAAGATTAGCGATTTCATCTTGCGGGGTAGATAAAATAGAGTAGAACTCTACATCTTCGCCCATATATTCATAATGCCATTTCCATTGTGAACCTGTAATTTTAATAGTGAGATCAGCTTTGCTGGCATCTTCCATTGCAATTAGGGTTTTAGTAGCTGGTACTGCCATAGCAATTAAAATAACAAACGGAATTGCAGTCCAAAGTATTTCTACTTTAGTGCTTTCGTGAAATTGGGCAGGTACAGCCCCTTTAGATTTACGGTGATGAATAAGTGCCCAGAACATAATTGCGAACACTATCACCCCAATCACACAACATATTATAAATATGGTCATGTGCAGCTGATATACATTATTGCTTATATCGGTTACGCCTTTGCGCATATTGTATTGGCTGTTAGCCAAAACTGGGTGCGAAAAAACACATAATATAAGCCACAAGGTAGAGGTCAGTTTACCCATGTGGTGGCTCCTTTGATGCTATTGCGAATGCAAAGCGAAGAGGCATACGGCTTAAACGCCAATTCGTTATTTTTATTTTTTTAGCCAATCTCATTTAATATTGATTGGTTTTGCTGCGCCAACAACGTGTTTGTGTATATTGTGTGTTCTCAAAACTAAAAAGCTGTGAGTTATTATTAGCTCAGCACATTAACAACTAGCTAAAAAATGAACAACAAGCAAGTTTTAGTATAAAAAACAATCAGGTTGTAATTGGGTAATTAACAAAAAATCAGCAACTAGCTAGGCAACAGGAAGTTCAAAAGATGAGAAAAACAAAGGGGTTTAACGCATTTGGAGGGGAAATTATAAGTGCAAAAAAGTTTACAGGTTGAATAGTCAGTGGGCTGTTTACGCCCTATTTTAGTACGAATTTTAAAACAAAAATGCGTACTAATTAGTACGCATTTATAAAACTGCTTGTTTAAAAGCTATTTTTAAAGTCACATCCAATCAGCGTTTCTTATAACGCCAACGGCTAAGCCTTCAATATTAAAAGACTCATTCTCAAGATCTACTTCAATAGATTCAAAATCGTCGTTTTCAGCATGAAGTAATACTTTACGACCTGCTTTCTCAAGACGTTTTACAGTTACGTCTTCGTCTAAGCGGGCAACAACAACTTGTCCGTTTTCAGCGGTTTGAGTACGATGTACAGCAAGTAAATCACCATCCATAATACCAATATCTTTCATGCTCATACCGTTAACGCGTAGTAAAAAATCTGCAGCCGGTTTAAACATTAATGGATCGATTTTGCAGTGACTTTCAACGTGCTCTTGCGCCAAAATAGGTGAACCAGCAGCAACACGCCCTATAAGCGGTAAACCTAATTGTTCTGGCTCTTCTTCTTCAATTAACTGAATACCACGGCTTGCACCTGGCTTCATTTTAATGGCGCCTTTTTTAGCAAGTGCTTTTAAATGTTCTTCAGCAGCATTGGCACTTTTAAAACCTAATGTTTGCGCTATTTCAGCACGTGTAGGAGGCATACCAGTGTCTTTAATAAAAACTTTAATTAGTTCGAGTATTTGAGCTTGGCGGTTCGTTAATGGTCGCATACAACTGGTTTTCCATACAGTACATTTAACTGTGAGTATATACAGTTAAATAAAAATCGCAAATTTAAATTAAGCCTTAAAATAGCCAAAGTAATTTCACTTGTGTACATTTTAGGGATATAACTAAAACTAAGTTTATAAATGATAAAAAAAGCAAAGGAGTCATTATGAGTATTTGGTATCAACCTATTACTTTAGAGTTTTGCAAACAGCTAGATGAAGGTATAAATGGTCAAGGTACGCTGATGAAAACTATGGGGATAGAAATCACAGAGATTGGCGATGATTACTTGGTTGCCACAATGCCAGCAATTCCTGAGCATCATAACCCAATGGGGATGGTTCACGGCGGTGCTAACGTTGTACTTGCCGAAACAGTTGCCAGCTATGCAGCTAACTTTGTTGTCGATTTTACAAAATTTTACTGCGTGGGACAGGAAATTAGCGCAAGTCATTTAAAAGCGTCTCGTAACGGCACTTTAACAGCCACGGCAAGAGCATTTCATATCGGTAAACGTAGTTCAGTATGGGAAATAAAAATTACAAATAGCCGCAATGAGCTGTGCTGCGTATCTAAAATGACCGCAGCAGTCGTAGAGCGAAGATAGTTACTTTTCGATTGGGTAAATTGTAATTTCCATACCCGCACCAATCGCAGATATACGTAGTAATGTATCTGCATCTAAGGCTTGATTAAAGCACTTAGGAGAAGTGCCTGATTCAAAACCAATATCAAACGTTCTACGTGAACAGCTTAACCATTGCTTTAGCGCGTTACGCGAACACGATTCAATAAGCTCACATATATGGTTTATTGCTTTGTCAGGCGTGTTTACTACACCTGTTGCTTCAATACGCGCTAATTGACGGTATTCGTCTTTGTCATAATGTAAAATCGTAGCGACTTTTTTCAAGTCCGCCACTAGCAAACTAATATCTTGCTTTGATTCAAGCTCAAGATCTACATTTAAAAATTGAATTTCCGACATCGTTTCGTATTTATCCTCTAATAATTTCATTGCAAACTTTAACGCAGTTTTACCGTTATACCAAATCAACTATGCTCTATTAACCACTTTATATGGATATTTCGCAGCTTTTAAGTATTTATTAGCATTTAAAGCTAGCTAGATATCAAACATTCAGCTCAATTAAACAAATAAATCATGTTAGCAATTTAAGTGTAATCTTTTTTATTTTTAAATGATTACAGTAAGCTATAGTTTAAACTGCGACAAAATGTCGCAGTAACTTATCTCATTAATGTAATAAACTAGCCTCTAAAAATAATAAGACTAAAACATGAATAAAAAAATATTTAAACATGCTCGCAAGTTACATAAATGGTTAGGTTATTTATTAGCATTACAAATTTTAGCTTGGCTATTAGGTGGTTTAGTAATGAGCGCTATCCCTCTTGATAAAGTTCATGGGAAGCATCTTGCAACACGCACTCTTAATAACCCATTTACGCAAGCTGATTATGTTGCCTCCCTTGACGATATTGCATCTCAGGTGGCTAATCCAACACAAATAATTTTTGAGAACTTCTTAACCACACCTATAATTACAGTTATAAATAAAGATGAACAGCAAAGCTTTAACGCTATAACAGGCCGGCCTTTTGAGCCGCCAACTAAAATACAAATTACCGCAAATGCTAAAGCACACTTACTTATTGATGCTCAAGTGACAAGCGCTGTATTGCTAAAGCAAGGTATGCGAGAAGTTGGATATAAAACCAATGTTTGGCAGGTACAATTTGACGACACATTTAACACAACACTGTACTTGTCAGAAAATAACGGCAGAGTTGTCACCGTTCGCAGCACACTCTGGCGAATTTTCGACTTTTTTTGGATGTTACATATTATGGATTACGATGAGCGAGAGGATTTTAATAATCCGCTGCTTATTAGTTTTGCAGCAACCAGCGTACTTTTTTGTTTAAGTGGAATATTACTACTTATACAAAATATACGACTAAAACGATTTATCCGAATTAAAAGTAAGAATAAATCAAAGTAGTCATATTTCATATTGGTTTTTGAGAACTAGCTCACTCTCACCATAGAGTAAGTAAGCCCTAGGAAGTACACAAGGGCAGATTTTATTCCAAGTGTTTAAATCGACTCAAATGTCGCTTTAACATTTCGTTTTCGAAAATCAACTCATCACGCTCATCCAGTAATTGTAAAACTAAGGCTATTGCCGACCAATCTAACGAAAAGTCATGTTGAATACGGGCCGCTTTTTTAACTAAAGTCACTGCAGATACCGTAAATTGCCACTGCGTAACATGATCCCCCTCAATTGGAACCGCAATATTATGCTCAACTAGCTCATATAAAATTGCTTCGCTAATATCACTGCTCAAACATAGCTCTTTGCTAGTAAGTAAATCGTCTTTTTGTGTCACGATAATTTGCATTATAGTTTGCTCCAGTTATTACGGGGATCAAAGTGAGCTTTTTCGGCTAATTCTTCCCACAGTTTTTTACTGGCATCATCAATAGATGTTGGATTAACAATTTTAAGCACAGCAAATAAATCACCTTTGGCTTTTTTACTCATTAATCCCTTACCTTTAATACGCAAGCGTTGACCAGACTGACTATTAGATGGAATAGTTAATTGGATTTTGCCTGCCAACGTAGGCAAATTTATTTTTGTACCAAGAGCCGCTTCCCATGGTGCAAGAGGGACGACTATATTTAGGTTATGGCCTTCAACATCAAATAATGGGTGAGGCACTAAACTAATTTGTAAATACAAATCACCATTTTGCCCATTTGCTGACCCTAATCCGCCTTGCCCTTTTAGTCGAATTCGCTCACCATTTACTGAACCTGCAGGAATTTTCACTTTAAGTGATTTTTTAATTTCAGAGACACGCCCACTGCTATCTCGCTGCGGTAACATAAACTCAACAGGCTTAACGGTATCAACTAAAGTCTCTTCAAGAAAAATCGGGAACTCTATTTCCACATCTTGTCCTTTTTGCGCGCGGGCGGCGTTACTTCTGCTCTGCCCGGAACGATCGAACCCACCAGCTCCGCCAAACATTGAATTAATAAAATCAGAAAACTCTTGGTCGGTTTGAGGATCGCTTTGCTGGTAATTACTTTGCGAAGAGGTATTTTTACCACCATAATTACCTTGCTGTTGACGAGCACGATTTTGCTGGTGACGACGTAACTCGTCGTATTTTACACGTTCTTCTTTGTTATGAATGACTTCGTAAGCTTCTGCTATTTCTTTAAACTTATCTTCTGCTTGAGGCTCTTTGCTTACATCTGGGTGATATTTTCTGGCTAACTTTTTATAAGCTACTTTAACCGCTTTATCGTCTGCATCAGGCGATATTCCAAGCACTGCATAATAATCAACAAATTTCATTTGCAATCCAAATCCCCATATTGAGTAAGCTTTAAGCATACTCCTTAACGGGTAATCTTGTGTGGTTAAAATACGATAAATAGTAAGAAATAAATGAATAGTGAAAATAACTTTAAGTAAAAAATTAATCAGACACCTTTTAGTAATATAAGTACAGGCCTTAAGTTAACTTTATCTTTTATCTTCAAGGCTTTAAACTGCCTGTTCCTGTAGTTCACATTTGTGATGGATATGACTCGATTTATTCTGGCCTTACTGGCTTGTTGTGTGTGCGTTTCGGTATCTGCCGAACAATTTACCCGTTTTTCAACGGCTAAAAGACATTTAATTAAAACCCTACCAGACAACGCTAAAAGTATTTACTGCGGTTGTGATATTAAAAAAGAAGGCAAAAAACTCATTCCTGATCCTTCTAACTGTGGTTACATTCCTCGAAATACACTTACCCGCTCAGGTAAAGTAAATGTGCGAGCACTACGCATTGAGTGGGAACATATTGTTCCGGCGTGGGAATTTGGTCACCAGCTACAGTGTTGGCAAGATGGCGGGCGTAAAAACTGCCGTAAAGTAAGTGCTAAATTTAGAAAAATGGAAGCTGATATAAATAACTTAGCGCCAGCTATTGGCGAAATTAATGCCGATCGCTCTAATTATCGTTTTGGTATGCTTAGCGAAAACGCCACACAGTATGGTCGCTGCGAAGTAAAAGTAAACTTTAAGCAACGTGTAGTTGAACCGCCTGTTTATGCACGTAAACGTATAGCCGACACCTACACTTACATGCAAAAAACATACGGTTTAAAAATCTCAGATAAACAGCAAAAGTTATTTAATGCATGGCAAAAGCAAGCATTCGCAGATACAAGTAGTGCGAGCAAGCTCTAAGCTTTAACACTCATTTACATAAATCAAAGCTATAAATGTTGAATAAATGAGCGAGTGTTGTAATATTTTAAACAACTTATTTACAGAAAGTCCTTAACTATGTTTGAAAATAATAAAACCTCGCTAGCCATTTTTACAGCACTTTCGGGCTTTGCTTTAACGGGTTGTGGCGGCGGTAGCGGCATCGACTCTGCTCCTGTAATTACTACTCCTATCGTTACAACACCTGTTAGTAGCAGTCCAACATGGACAGCAGGGGTATTTGAGCCCTCTAATGATTTAAAAAACTTTTGCGAAACCCCTCGTACGGGTAACGATCCCTTTAATAACAACGAGCCTTACCCAGATCAAGCTGGCTCTGCCCTTTACGAAAAACTCTGGCTTCGCTCTTGGAGCGACGAAACCTACCTTTGGTATGATGAGATTACCGATAACGACCCTGAAAGCTTTGGCACAGTAGCCGATTATTTTGCCCAATTAAAAACAGAGCAACTTACCGACTCAGGGGCAAAAAAAGATAACTTTCATTTTTCAGAACCTACTGAAGATTACTTTCAAGAAGCGCAATCGGGCGTTACTTCTGGTTACGGTATAAATTGGGCGTTTATTGGCGATACAGCCGACCGTATTTTACGCGTCGCTTATCTTGAAGATGACTCACCCGCAAGCCAAATAGGCTTTCAACGTGGTGATACTGTACTTTCAGTTGACGGTGTTAGCATTAATACTAATACAGAGTCGGGTGTAGATACGCTTAACGAAGGTTTATTTAGCCCAACTAACGGCGATTCACATACTATTGTTGTACGCAGTAACGATGGCGCCGAAAAAACATTTAATGTAACCGCTGGTAATATTGAGCAAACACCAGTTCAAAATGTTAAAACGATTCCGACTGAAAATGGTTCAAACGTGGGTTACATGCAGTTTAATAGCCATATAAGCATTGCTCAAGAGGGCCTTATTACTGCGGTAAATAAGTTTAAAACCGATGGTATTGATGAGCTTGTAATCGACTTTAGATATAACGGCGGCGGGTTATTAGCGCTATCAGCTCAATTGGCTTATATGGTTGCCGGTAATGCCAACGTTAACAACCGCTTTTATTATCAAACTCAACAAAACGATAAACAGCCCGTAGATTCGCCTTTTCCATTTATTGATGAAGAAATAGATTACTCTACTTTTTTTAGCACAGGTGAAAACCTACCTGATTTAAACCTATCAAAGGTTTATGTATTAAGCACATCAGGCACCTGTTCGGCATCAGAAGCTTTTATTAATGGTTTAAAGGGTATAGACGCAGAAGTTATTTTAATTGGCGATACAACCTGCGGTAAGCCCTATGGCTTTACCCCAACTCATAACTGCGCAACAACCTATTACACTATTCAATTTAGTGGGGTAAATAGCAAAGGATTTGGCGAATACGCTGCGGGTTTTACACCAACCCCTACGCCACAATTTGATGCTGATGTTCAAGGTTGTGAAATTGAGGACGACTTCGATCATCAGTTAGGCGACAGTGACGAGGCCGTTTTAGCCACCGCATTATTTCATGTTGAAAATGGCAGTTGCCCAGTTAGAACGGCTGCTGCAAAAGCAGAGCCAGCTAGTTTTTCAGGCTCTCGTGAGTCCCTCATTCCTTTAAATATGCCTGAGCAATTTACCCAGCGTAATATGGACTTAACTTGGCCAACACTGAGTGAGGAAAGATAGTGGCTAAATTATTACTCCCATTAGCCATCTTGCTCACTTTAGGTGGATGCCAAAGTGTAAATAGTGAGCCCGCTAAACCCGCTATATTAACGAGCGTTAATCCCAGCGTTATTACAACACTACAACAGGCAATTCAAAAAATTAAGGGAGGCGCATTAGTAACACTTGCCGATTCGGTATTTACTAAACGTAGCGAACTGCTAATTGATCATGCAATGAGTAAAGGGTCTGATGGCAGAGTAATTATGGGCGCGCATAATATAAAATCTGAGAAGTTTATTTTGCAACTACGCAATAACCAATGCGAGCTTTACTATCCTAAAAAAGAGCTTACTACAGTACTTGAAGGTGTTACCTGTAAAGAATTATAAGGCACTTTAAAGTTTATAAAAAAGGCGCGCAGCACATCGCTGCACGCCTTTTTCTATTTTAAAGCGTTATTACAAGTCTTGGTGCGGACCAAACACTTCATAATGAATCTGCTCGTTTTTAACACCTAGCTCAAGTAACTGGTTTTTTATAAATGCCATAAACCCGGCAGGACCACATAAGTAAAAGTCGCCATTACTCAATGGTAGCTGTGCTTGTACTGCATTTAGGTTCATTAACCCTGTAAAGTCAGCGCCCTTTGTCGCTTGGTTAAACCACGTCATTGTTTGTAAGCGGTTATAAACTGTATTTAACTCATTTAAATATTTTGAAAACGAATGCTGCTGAGTATTTTCGCAGGCATGTAAATACACAATCTCTTGATTAGAGTTTTCACTTAATAGCGTTTCAAGCATAGCCAGCATTGGCGTTTGCCCAACACCTGCTGAAATTAGTACCGCTGGACTTGTATTATTACGTAAAAAGAAGTCTCCTGCCGGCGGGTATAACTCAACAATAGTGCCTTGCTCTAATGAGTGTAAATAATTAGACACCATGCCAGGCTTTGGCTGTAGCTCTTTTTTAACACTAATACGGTAGTTTTTAGCGTTACTTTTTTGTGAAATAGAATACTGGCGAATTTCTTCATATTCAGCGCCCTCTAGCTTAACTTTAATACCTAAATACTGCCCTGGTTTATGTGTAATAACAGCTTCGCCATCAACTGGCGTAAGTGTAAAGCTTGTAACAAGTTCTGATTCAGCCTGTTTGTTGGTTATTTCAAATTGGCGAGTTCCCGCCCAGCCACCGTGTTTATTTTTACTGTGCTCATACAAAGCAGCTTCTTCGGTTATACAAATATCAGCAAGTACGCCGTAAGCTTCGCGCCAAGCATATTCAACATCGGGAGTAAATTGATCAGGAATAAGCTCTTTTAAAGTACCAATTAAATGCGCACCTACAATAGGGTAATGCTCAGGTAAAATATTCAAGCTTGTATGCTTATGATTAATACGTGTTAGCGCTTCTTTTAATACGACTAAATTATCAATATTTTGTGCATACGCAGCCAATGCATTAAAAAGTGCAAATTGCTGACGACCTGTATCTTGATTCGCCATATTAAAAATATTTTTAAGCTCAGGATTATGGCTAAATAAACGCTTATAAAAATGATCGGTAACAACCGTACCCGCCTGCGCTAGTAACGGAACAGTGCTTTTTACAATCTCAATGGTTTTATCAGATAACATATGTGTTTCCTATGGATGAACTAATCACGACGCCCATCAACACGACGCCGCGTTAATATAGGTGTGCAGTGAATTAAAAATAATAAAAAAGCCACTAACCACAGCACAGCACTTATTTGCCAAGCAAGGTGAGGCCCAATAATAAAAGGGAGTAATGAACGAGTAATAGCGGCCACAAGCAAAAACGCAAAAGCAACAGCCATGTAATGAGGAATAGTGAGTGTCCGCCCTGTATGACCATGTGATACACGCGTCATCATTGCTAAAATCATCATACCTATTGTGCCAATAGTGATTAAGTGCAGCGCATCTTTAAATTGTATTGCACTGCTATAAAAGCTGAATGCAACCATCATTAACCCTACGCCTAACGTAAGGTAGGAGAAATGCAAAGACCATAACAACGGCACTCTCAATACCTTGCTGTCCCACCAAAAACCAGCCCTAAGCAGGTGAAGCGCAGCAACAGTTGCAACAACTAACGCAGGGTTAATCGTGTTCAAAAACAACTTGTTGATAAAAAATAAAGTGATAACCACAATAGATAAATACATCACTGCTTTATCTATTTTAGGCGTGCGAACTTGCTCGGTTAAACCCAGACCTTTAGCGGTAAAAAATGGTAAAACGCGACCCGCAACAATGCCAACTAGTAAAGTAATGACGAGTACTGCGGTATCAACCACACCAAGTGCAAGCTGCATGTTTTGCTGTAAAATGAGTATTAAATACAATACATTGAGCCCACAAAGCACAGCTAAAATAGCTAAAAACGGATAGTTACTTTTGCTATTGGCTTTTAATAACATATTAGCCAATACAGCTATGGCGCCTAGCCACCAAATAACTTGTAATGTAAGTGCAGCATATAAATTAAAATGAGCAATATCGGGCAATATCACAAAAAAGGCTAAGCGCGCTGCAAGCCATATAAACGTAAGCCACATAAGAGCTTTGCCACTTATGCTCGCAACGCCTGTCCATGTTTGTGCTGCGGTAAGTAAAAAGCCAACAGCTACAACTCCTGCAAAGCCAAACAGCATTTCGTGCGCGTGCCATAATGTCGCAGGTATCGATAAGTGCCAACTTGCATGGCCTGTTAAAATAAGTAGCCAATACCCCACCGACAAAAATGCCAATAAGCCACCGCCTAAAAAGAAAGGTCTAAAAGCGAGCATCCATAACGGCCATCGAGATACTTGATGAATAGCCACTCGTGCTGGCATTGGCTCAGTTAAGTTTATAGGGAGCATTATCGTACCTCCTGCCCTAAACCATGTTGTGCAACACAGCGCAGTACGTAACTTACTTTTAAAATAGCAGCAATAACAATAGTGCCAATATGAGCTGATACTTGCATCGCCATAGAAAAGTATTCAGCAAACGGGTAACTAATTAAAATACTGGCCGAAATACATACTAAACTCACGAGCAATGCAGTATTGGCAGCAAATAATACTGTTTCGTATAGTGAACTGAACTGTGTTTGATTGTTTAAATTATTCAGCATTAGTGTGTTCATAGCGACCTCTGTAACTAACTACGTTACTTAGCTATTACACATACTGTGCCAAAAAATTTAATTAACTAAATTCAATAAGTTAAATTAAACTACTTTACACTATGAGTCTTTATGACCTACTATAAATTAACTCATAAAACACGAATAGGTCATTTTGACATGGACCAGCAATTCAACCTTACACAAGTTGCTCTAGAGCTTGCTCAAAGTACACTACACGAGCATAGCTTTGATCAATTACTAGCAACGGTTGAGCGGGTAATTCCTAGTGATGCAAGTGCGTTATTAGTGCTTCAGGGCGAGCAATTAAAACCACTGGCAATTAAAGGGTTAATGTCCGACAGTCTTGGCAGACGATTTAAAATAGTAGAACACCCTCGCCTAGAAGCTATTTGCAAAAGCACACTCGCGTTACAATTTGCGCACGACTGCCCGCTACCCGATCCATACGACGGATTACTATTAGCTAAAACTGGCGACATACCGGTACATGCATGTTTAGGCTTACCTCTTTATGATAAAAACGCGCTACTTGGCGTACTTACGTTTGATAGCCTTAACGCCAATGCATTTAACAGCATAAGCGCTGATACACTCAATACCTTACAAACGCTGTGTAGTGCGCACTTTAAAACAGCTTTAGAGCTTGCCCATTACAAACAGCATGCACAGCACTCAAGTGCATTAGTGCAAGAACTAAATCGTGAAGCGTTAACACGGGACGGCGGTGAAATTATTGGTCAAAGCCCGCTAATGCAAACACTTAAAAACGAAATTAAACTCGTTGCAGCATCTAATTTTAGCGTGCTTATATTAGGTGAAACAGGGGTAGGGAAAGAACTTGTTGCGCGTAATATTCACTTAAATTCAGCTCGAAAAGATCAACCGCTTATTCACTTAAATTGTGCATCGCTCCCTGAGAATCTTGCCGAAAGTGAATTTTTTGGTCATGCAAAAGGGGCTTTTACAGGCGCACAAAATTCGCGCCAAGGTAAATTTCAATTAGCTGATGGAGGCACGTTATTTTTAGATGAAATTGGCGAACTGCCTCTTGCCATGCAAAGTAAATTATTACGAGTGCTACAAAGCGGCGAAATACAAACGGTAGGAGAAGACACGCCAAAGTACGTAGATGTACGCGTCGTTGCCGCAACCAACAGAAATTTAAAAGAAGAAGTAGAACAAGGTCGCTTTAGAGCCGATTTATACCATCGCCTCAGTGTCTACCCTATTACTGTGCCACCACTTAGTAAACGGGAGCACGACATAACACTCTTAGCTGGTTATTTTATTGAGCAAACAGCCCGTAAACTAGGGATAAAACAATTAAAACTGAGCCCTGAAGCGCAAGTATCGCTTAATCAATACAACTGGCCAGGTAACGTTCGCGAGCTTGAGCATGTTATTAGCCGCAGCGCCCTAAAAGCAAAACAAAGCCAATGGCAAAATCCAATAATAACCATTACAAGCGAGCACTGTGATTTAACACCGAGTGCACCGAAAAACTCTTTAGTAGCAAGCCAAAGTACAACCAACACCTTAATCAACCAACCTTTAAAGCAAGCTGTAGAATCGTTGCAATACAACGTAATTACTGAGCAATTAAAGAAGCATAACTACAACTGGTCAGCAGCAGCAAGAGTGCTTGAATTAGATAGAGCTAACTTAGTACGCTTGGCTAAACGCATAGGGATAGAAGTAAAAAAAACACTATAATCATCCAAAACACAGCTAAAATTATTGATTAGCAGCCAACTTACTAAAGTGTGTTTTTAACAACCCTGCAAAAGCTTGTACTTTAGCAGTGCGATGTACTAGGTGATGCGTGACTAACCATACATCTGTAGGCCAGCTTAACTCACTGTGTAATATAGGTACTAAATCAGAATATTGCGCCGCCACATCATGTTGTAATCCGCCAATGCCTAGCCCTTTAATTATTGCACGAGTTGCTTCTGCGGTTTCAGACACTCGCAGCTTTATTTGCGATGCGGGAATATGTTCATCAGCCCATGCAAAATAAGGCACGCGGGCATTAAAACCCGCCACACCTGATACAAAATTATGTTGTTGTAAATCACTTAATAATTTAGGCATGCCGTATTTATTGATGTAACGTTTATTAGCGTATAAACCCGATGAAAGCTGCGCTAAATGCTGAGCAATATAATCGCCCTCATCAGGTCTTGGGCCTGCACGCACTGCAATATGTGCTTGTCCGTGATCAAGTCTTAACCTTTTTTGTTCTAAAATAACCTCAAGCTGCACTTGTGGATGTAGTGCCTGAAATTGCTCACATACATCACCAAGTACATCCATAAAACCACTTACCGTCGTTAGTAATAAACTCCCTCTAAGAGTGCTATCGGCCGCTGCTATATCGTTATGTAACTGCTCTAAGGAGCTATGGATAGTTTGTGCTGTTGCAAATAATTTGGTGCCAATCTCAGTAACCTTGTAACCACGGGCATGGCGATGAAAAAGGCGTGTATTTAAGTTTTTTTCAAGATTATTAATTCGCCTAAGAACTGTGCTGTGGTGCACATTAAGCTCTTCTGCCGCCGCCGTTAACGTGCCTAATCGTGCTACTTCAAACGCTACTTTGACGTCTTGCCAATCTTCAAATTTTATCGCCATGCTGCTTACCTTATACTTATGTGCATTTACGCACATAAGTGTTGCGTTTATTGGGGTTTTCTACAAGCAAAATTTTGCTACATTAGCGTTGTAAGTTTAAACACTAAAAGGTCACTAACATGTCAGCACCAAAAATTATTGCCCTAGCAGGGAGCCTTCGCCAAGAAAGCTTTAATCAAAAAATTATTAATGAGGCAGCACGTTTTGCTCTACAAACAGGTGCTGAAGTAGAGGTAATAATACTAAACGGATTAAACATCCCACTATTTAACGAAGACATTGAAGCACAAGGTACACCAAGCGATGTACAGCTTTTAAAAGACAAACTACGTGCAGCTGACGGTATTTTACTAGCAAGCCCGGAGTACAACGGCTCTATAACTGCAGCGCTTAAAAATACGATTGATTGGGCATCGCGTACAGAGCAAGGTGCTGTTCCTGCTTTTCGTAATAAAGTGGTGGCGCTGTTTTCAGCATCACCAGGTGGACTTGGTGGGTTGCGCGGTTTAAATCATGTACGAGATATATTAAGTGGTATTGGATCGTTAGTGCTTGCCGATCAACTTGCAGTACCCGCTGTACACACATTGTTTGATGAAAGTGGGCAAATTAATGAACCTGTTACAGCTGAAAAAGTATCAGCACTTGCTCATCAGTTAGTAAGCGTTGCAAGTAAGTTAAAATAACTTGCACGCCTAAATAATTACTTTGTCGCCGCGATTTTTGCGGCGATAAAATCGGTATGCGTTACATATAAAAGCCCCGCTACTTTACGTATTACGTAGTCCTCCTGGGGATCTATTTCTCCATCAGCATAAGCCAAGCGCCATAGCAGTTCTATTATTTCAATGCGCTGAACTGCACTACAATGCTCATTAATTTGTTTTGAAAACTGAAAGTAGTCAATAGCACCATCTAAACTACTTGCTGCGTTATTAGTAAGCTCTTCAACTTCTGCATCTGTTAAATTAAAGTATTTTTTTAAGGTTACAGTCAGGGTTCGTTGTTCATCATGGTCAAGCTTAGTATCAGCACGCATAACCTCAATAAGCAATGCAGCGACCGCTGTTTTTAAATCATGCTGCTCTATACTAGGTTCCTGATCATCGAATACAGCAAAAAGCTGCTTTATTTGTTTGAACATCACATTATCCCTTTTTGGGTGTTAGACTAATACGTAAAGAAATCGATCTTATTACTCTTATTAATGGGTATAAAGTTCGCAAATTAAAGGATACATTTTATGAAAGGAATAAACACACCACGCTTATTTATAGGCGCTACACTGGTGGCTCTTTCGAGTGCAAATACTGCACTTGCCGAAAAAGCCGAAACAGAGAAGCTCTACGACTTTGACAACAAAGTGCATTACTACCAAACAAAAATTGGCGAAGACAACTATAAAATAGAAATCCAGTCAGACGATTACAAACACTTTACCAATCAAAGTGTATTTTTATTACGCCATGCTGACCGTCTATGTCGTGGCAACACCTTTATGTTGAAAATACTTGAAGGCGTGCAAGAGTACGAGCGCTTTCCAACAAAACCACGTGCTTATCAACCAGATTTAAGTGTTTTACTACAATGCGAAACTAAAGAAGATACAAACAAGGGTAAGTAACCTTAGTCTTTATAACCCCAAGGTGCTGATGGTGGAGTAATCGGTTTCGTTAAATCAAAATCCACCTTAAACTCACGTCCTTGGCGAATTAATCGATAAGTAAATACTTCTGGGTAAATATACATTTGCCATGTATTACCTACAGACTGTGCAATGCCTTCTTTTACGAATAAC
Source organism: Pseudoalteromonas sp. EB27 (assembly GCF_001974875.1). GTDB lineage: Bacteria > Pseudomonadota > Gammaproteobacteria > Enterobacterales > Alteromonadaceae > Pseudoalteromonas. The sequence goes on along the minus strand of NZ_MTQD01000018.1, from coordinate 1,237 downwards.
TCTTTAGAGTATTGATCTGCTGGAAACGACTGCATTTGCGCAAACCCTGCATCAAGCGTATGGCCACCATACATAGTTGATGCGTCGTCTGTTCCATCTTTATGACGATGATCGTGCTTTAAACTCAAGCCACTACCCGTTTTAGTTATGATCCACGTACGTGATGCATCGTCTCCTACATGAAACGGTACTTGTAACTCAGTCTCGCTACATTTACGTACATGCATAACCAGCTTTTTATCTGTAAATGAGCTTGGCCCCTTCGCGTTATCTACCGCTACTTCACCTTCAAAAGCTTTACCGCAATGCGCTGCAATACTATTAAAAAAGGCATCATGAGTAGGGATAGACACTAAAGGTGCAGGGCGTGAAAAAGCTGTCGATGAAGCAAGTATTAGAGTTGCTGCAGTTAATAATTTCATATTTTTCTCGTTATAGTTATTTTAAAACACCTGTAATAGTACAGCTTTCTTTAGTGCTTTATTAGAAGTATCTCTACCTAATTAAATATGCAATTCAGTTGAGTGTTTAATGGATAATTAAATGAACCATAATAACTCACGCATTATTTTCTGCAGACGTAAAAAAGCCCGACTCTTTCGAATCGGGCTTTCTACAATGTGAAGTCGGTGCGCTACACAGTAGAATGTCGGAGTGCCCACAGCGGTAAAAAGTCACCTAGCAAATGCTACATACTTATCGGCGTGCAGAGATATTGAGGGCTTTTGGTGTGATTCTAGCGTCGGAAGTCGCTTCGCTCGCCCTACGTGATAGGTGTTGATGTGAGTGTCTATTAATTACGCGCATTTTACTTTTCTGCAGACGTAAAAAAGCCCGACTCTTTCGAATCGGGCTTTCTACAATTTGAAGCCTGGTAATGTCCTACTTTCACATAGCAAATGCTACACTATCATCGGCGCTGTTTCGTTTCACTACTGAGTTCGGCATGGAATCAGGTGGGTCCAAAACGCTATTGTCACCAAGCAAATTTGGGCGTTAATCCGTATCGCTACGCACTAACTGAATTTGGAAAATATCTGATAATATTTTTTAAGTCTTTCAGTAATATCTACTTTAGTTATATTAACTTCTTCGCTTGTTTCACTATCACATAAAACGCGTTTGGCGTTGTATGGTTAAGCCTCACGGGTAATTAGTACAAGTTAGCTTAATGGCTCACACCACTTCCACATCTTGCCTATCAACGTTGTAGTCTTCAACGGCCCTTCAGAGACTT
>NZ_MTQD01000017.1 GCF_001974875.1 Pseudoalteromonas sp. EB27 | reverse complement strand
CAGGCAATTGGTGCTGCAATGAGAAAGCTGACACATATCTGTTTTGGTGTTGTGAAGAATCAAACTGAATATCAGCCCCAAGCTATTTAAAGAAAGCTTGAGGCTGATTAGAAGAGATGGTATCTACTTATTGGTGTGGGGGGCTTACTTTTTAGGGAGTAGGGTGATTTTGCCAAATACATCGGCGTCTATAAACCCACGGTTTCTGTCGCCGTTTACTGGCTGTACTTCGTGTGAGCCCATAAAGTGCTCGCGCACGTCGCTGCCATCGTTATCGCAATACGCTAACATAAAGCCTATTACTTGCTTTTCGCTAAGTGTAATTGGGGTATTTTTAGCACCTTCTTTATAATCGTTCGGGTAGAGTTTTATTGCTACTTCCCACGTGATGTTAAAAGGTGCGGTGGTGTTGCGCTTCCAGTTACTGACTAGGTGGTCGGTATACAAATGGGCTTTTTTATCTGGGCCGTAATCGGCAGCTTGGTTATCAAGGCCAATATGGTACGCCAAAGCGGTGTGATTAAATTGGTGGTTTCCGCCCGATGCATCGCTATCAATAAATATCTCTAATGCATCGTCATCCCAATATTTATAGGTTGGATCTGCGTGTGTATCTATTAAAACATCATCCACTATATCGGCTTGTAGGTATAAGTAGTTTTGATCCCACAGTAAGCGATAACGCCCTTTAAAATCGGCATCGTTTGATGGCAGTGTGCCATCCATTAAATAAGGCATATCGTGCCAAGTGGCTTTATCCCACGCACTTTCAGATACGCCATCAATAGTAATTGGAGTTGATGTATGTTCAACATCAATGGCCATTGCTGGCGTGCTTAATAAAAAGCTTAAGGCGAGTGCTAATTTTTTCATTAATTTCTCAATTTTATTGTGGATTTGGCTTAATGTAATAACAATCTTAAAACAGCTAAGTAAATAGTTACAGTGAAATACTTTCGCCTTCGTTTAAAATATACAGGGGTGTTTTAGCATCCATTTTTTTAACCATGTGTAATAAACGTAGCAAAGCAGAGTGACTAGAGTGGTCGCCCATTTTCCAACTTGAGTTACCGTATCCCCACGGTATCATTACTTTGCAGTTAAGCTCTTGTGCTGCGTTAAGCGCGTCTTCTGGTGTAGTGTGAACGTAGCGATAAAATTTGCCACTTTCTTTACTGTAGTAAGATGCGATTGGTATTAAGCACACATCTATATCGCCATATTTTTGCTGTATATCTTTAAAGTGTTTTGAGTAGCCCGTATCGCCTGCAAAAAATAAGGTATTGCCGTTTTGTTCAAGCAGCCAGCCATTCCATAAGTCTTTATTGTTATCTTCGTAAATAAAGGGCACCAATACTCGAGCGCTAAAATGATGAGCTGGCACGGCATTAATAACCAAGTCGTCAATATTGGTTGTTGAGTACCATGGCATTTCGCTAATATTAAAACCGCCGGTGGGGAAGTTGTCGGCCATACCGAGTGGTGTTAAATAATGAGGTTTATTGCCAATGCTTTGTATATCGGCTTTATTAAAGTGATCGTAATGAATATGCGAATACATTACCGCATCAATATTTTCCAGTTCTTGTTCACTAGGCCAAGCGCCTGCTTTACGATAAATACCACCGCCGAGTTTAAAGCCAAGTGCGACTGGAGAATCAAACTGATTTTTTACCGGATCAAACAGCACACTTTGACCATTTGGGGTGTTAATTACAAAACTAGCGTGACCAAGCCAGCGCACAGTATAGCCGGTGCTAAGTTGTGGTTTAGTTTGCTGGCCTTGATACTGGCAGTTTTCGCTGCCGGTTTTGCATAGTAAGTCTGGGTGGGTTGGGTAGCAGTTTTCAGTGCAGGTAGTAGGATATGTTTTTTCACCTGTGTATAAATTTTTATAACGACCGTTTTTATCGTTAATAACTATAACTGAGTCGGGGCTGGTAATACGATTAATATTATTAGGTGCACCGCAGGCCGTTAGTATACATAAGAGCATTGTTGCGATTAAAAAGCTTTTCATTGTAAATCCCTTTTAGCATTCCCTTTAACATAAAAAAGCCTGCAATTAAGCAGGCTTGTTAAAGTAACAAATGATTAGCCAGCGCTGTTCATTTGTTCAATAAATTTGTTTGAATCGGCAATCGATTTGTTCATGTCGTTCATCAACAATTGAATATCGCGCTTAAGGTTAGTGAATTCACCTTTAATAGCCGATACCGCTTGTGCATTTAAGTTATGCTTTAAGTATAAAACGTTATCATGAAGCGAGGTTAATACTGGCTCCATTTTACTCTCTGCGCTGCGCATTGAGCGTAATAGCTGATCAAATTGACGCTGAGTCGCGGCTAGCTTTTTGCTGCTTTCACGCTTAAGTGATGCGCTTTTGTACTGCTCCAACTCATCGCCCCACTCATCAAATAGCGCTTCTGCCACGTCTTCTACCTTATTGATGTTAGTTGAGACTTCGTTAGCGGCATTTAAGCTCGACTCGTAATCGTCGTTTAACTGATTATAAGTGTCTTGTAATTCGCCACCATTAAAATCGATTAGAGTCGTTAAGCGCTCTAGTGCCGATTTAAATTCTTCTTGTGACTCTTCTTGAGAGTCTTTGGTTTCTTCTACGCGGTCGATAAGAATATCGCGTTTGTGAACACCCACTTTTTCCATTGCAGAGTAATAAGCTGATTGGCAGCCAGTTAAAGTAAGTGTTACTACAAGCATTGAAACACTGAGTAATGTTTGTTTTTTCATTTGAATTCCTGTTTACGTGCGTTAGTGCTGTAAATTATGGCGCTGATTGTTATTATAATCAAAACTATATAAGCACAAGTCAATTGTATGAATGATAAGCTCTCACATTACAAACAGCAAGTTAAGTCCTTTATACGCCAGCAACCTGGTTGGTGGATGCAGTATTTTAATCGTTGTATAGACGATCAAATAACGGTTAATGCAGGTTACCTTGCTTACGTGACACTTCTGTCGTTAGTGCCATTAATTGCGGTGGGTGTTGCTATATTTTCGGCTTTTCCGGGCTTTGAATCTACTCGCATGGAAATTGAGAGCTTTTTGTTTACCAACTTTGTCCCTACTTCTACCGATGTTATTAGAGAGCACATTAGCTCCTTTGCGGGCAATGCCAACCAAATGACGGCAGTAGGTATTGGCTTTTTAGCTGCAATAGCCTTACTATTAATACGCAATGTAGATGCCACATTAAACCGAATTTGGCGAATTAAGAAAAAACGCCCAATGATGATCTCATTTGCTGTATACTGGATGGTTTTGAGCTTAGGGCCTATGTTGCTCGGAGCTAGTATTGGTGTTACCTCTTACATTGTATCGTTGGTATCGTTTGCAGATCAGGGTATTCCTGGGTTTAGCGGATTTTTGTTAAAGTTATTGCCGTACGGGATTTCGATGGTGGGCTTTATTATGCTCTACACCTTAGTGCCTAATACGCGCGTGTCGTTTAGAGCGGCAATACCTGGCGCTTTTTTTGCGGCACTTTTATTTGAGCTGACTAAAAAAGGGTTTGCACTTTATATTAGCCATTTTCCTTCGTACGAAGTTATTTATGGTGCAGTAGCTACCATTCCTATTTTGTTTGTATGGGTGTATTTGTCGTGGGTAGTTGTTTTGCTTGGCGCTGAATTTACAGCGTGCATTAGCCCAAATGATATTCCAGAAACACCTGAGCTTGAACTAGAAGATGATGAACCAGCAATAAAGGACACAGTTTAAATGCAAGGTTTAATACAGCGTGTAAAGCATGCCAAAGTAGAAATTAATAACCAAGTAGTAGGCGAAATTGGCAATGGTATATTGTTGCTATTAGGTGTTGAAAAACACGACGACAAGCAAACGTCCGACAAGCTTTTACACAAAGTAAGTAATTATCGTATTTTTACTGACGAAAACGACAAAATGAACTTAAGCCTTAAAGATATTAAAGGTGAGTTACTTGTGGTTTCGCAATTTACGCTAGCGGCTGACACTAAAAAGGGTATGCGCCCTAGTTTTTCATCTGCGGCAACGCCAAGCCAAGCTAATGAGCTTTACGAGTACTTTGTTGCTCAAGCTAAAGAGTTGGGGCTTACAATAGCCACAGGTGAGTTTGGTGCCGATATGCAAGTAAGCTTGTGTAACGACGGGCCCGTTACGTTTAACTTATCTGTTTAAGCCTATTTTTATGCCTCTTTTTTAGTGATCACGACAATATGATTTACATAGCCCGTAATTTTTTGCGGGCTGACGTTACAACCAAATACATCGAGTAACAGCTGCTGAAGTTGCTTTAATTGCGACTCATGCTGCGATAAAAAGTTAATAAATAGCACGCCGTTGTTATTTAAAGCCGAGTAGATTTTTTTATAAAATGCCTCTTCAAATAAAAATCGAGGTGCATCTATTTGGCTAAATAAATCTAGAATAACCCAATCAACATTTAGCGCACTTTTTAAAACCTGTTGCGCATCGGCGCAAAGCAGTTGCTCATTTTTATTTGACGAAAAAAACTGGGTATAGCAATCAATAATATCGGCGTTTTTTTCAACCGATGTTATTTGTGCTTTAGGGTATTTATACTGTAAATAATTACGAATTGCTCCACCGCCAAGGCCAAGTTCTAACACATTTTGTGGCGGCTTAAGAGCTTGCCAATGCTTATCTAAGTACAATAAATGCGGAAAAAGTAATAAGCTCGGATTATTTAAATCAATAACAGATTGAAGGGTGTCGTTAATAAGTAACCAGCGTAACTGCTCGTGCTCACGTACTTGAATGTGATCACCACTGCATTTATGCCAATAGATTAACTGACCAATGCTGTGGCTATTTTCAATAAATTGATCGCTTAGCAAACCCGTCAGTGAATTTATATAATTGATTTTTTCAGTCATATTCTCAGCATAAACTAGCAACGTTAAAGCGCAATGCCCTTTGCTATTATTTTTTACGTTATTTTGCAGGCATCACCAAAGTCGTATTTGCAGTTTTTTTAGGATGGAGTATGGTATTTGCCATAATAATACCAATCAATTTAATTATTTTATTTTTCTAGCTTGGTAGATAACCAATACGATTAGTATAGCGCCGTAGCCTTTTTTGACTTTTATTTGCGGCTTATATAACAACAGGAGTATGTATGTTTCAGGTAAGCACCCCACAAAGTAGCGAAGATTGGCAAGCGTATTATCAATTGCGTTGGCAGGTATTACGCGCGCCTTGGGGCGAGCCTCGTGGCTCTGAACAAGACGATATGGAACAAGATTCTGAGCATCGCTTTATAAAAAATAAAGAAGGTGAAGTGCTAGGCGTAGCACGTTTGCACTTTAACAATCATGAGCAAGCACAAGTGCGTTATATGGCAGTTGCTGAGGGTAATCGTAACCAGCATATTGGTAGTCGCTTACTGCACGAGCTTGAAAAAATTGCATGGGTTCAAAATGCCGGTGAACTTGTATTGTTTGCACGCGAACGAGCACTTGAGTTTTATAAGCGCCACGGTTATGAATTAAAAGAAAAAGCGCATTTAGCGTATGGTGATGTTCAACACTTTAAAATGGTAAAGCAAAAGCCATGTGAACCAGGTTGGTTCCGCCACCCTAATTGGACGCAAGTACTACAAAATATATGGCGTGAGTCTATTCCAATTAGTGACGCGATGGGCATTAAGGTAGAAAGCTATACCGATTGGCAATTTACAACCAGTGCCGACCTTGACGCTAACTTAAACCTACATAACACGATGTTTGCAGGGTCTATTTATAGCTTGGCCACGCTAACAGGTTGGGGCGCTACGTACTTAGCACTTAAAGAAGCTGGGCTTGAAGGTAATATTGTATTGGCCGATGCTAACATTAAGTACTTAAAACCGCTTACTACAGACCCACGTGGTTGTGTTGATATACAAACATGTAAGGGCAAGTTAAGCGATTTAGAAACCGACGGTAAAGCAACCTATATTGTGCCTGTTACTATTTATGATGGTGACAATGTAGTTGCAGAGTTTGAAGGTGTGTTTGCGGTTAAAAAATAATTGTTTAATGTCGAAAAACAAAAAGCCAAGCAATGCTTGGCTTTTTTGTGAGCTCGTTTTATAACAAGTCAGTTAATAATATACCTACACCAATACGTTCTACATCCGCGTTGTAATCAATTAAGCTTTCGCCATAACCGTTAAAATATTGTGCATAACCACGAACGCGACCCCATAACGGAAATGACCAGTCGAGTTGAATTGCACCACGGTTTTCTGAATTTAAGTTGTTACGCGTCATGAAGCTAAATTCATGATCGTTAAGACGGTATGCACCACTAAATTCGAAATAGCCCATGTATTTGTATATGTCTGGATTATCGTCGCCTTTAGCTTCTAAAACGTTGTCTTTTTCGTCCTCAGCTATGCGGTACCAAGGTTTAAAGCTAAAAACAAAGCCTCTGTTTTCCCAAATAAAGTCTGCATAAATACGGTTCCACGAACGCGAGTTTGGCTGGCTGCGACCATTTGATTGATGCGAAATACCTAGTGAAATTGCCATTTCGTCGCCCCATAATACGTTTTCTGGGTCGAGGTAGTTTATCCAAAATATTTCTGGTTCGTAGTTGGTTTCACGAAATGGAGAAGAGATTTCTGAGTTATAAAGCTGCCAGTAAGATTGCAGAGTAAAGCCAAAAAATATGGCTTGGTCTTCATCAGAAAAGTTATCATATAGAGGCACTTTGATTGAAAGCTGGTATTTTGCTTCTAGGTTGTCTAGTGGCTCGCCATCGTTATCATCTGTTAATTCGTCAAAACCATCAAAAGGGCGATCGTTTGGGTGTGATACGTACGAAAGCGGTAAAATATAGTTACGCTTATGTGGCGTAATTACGTTTCTATTTTTTTTACCGACTTCTTCTCGAGCTTGGCGTTTATCAAGCGCGGTAAGTTGTTTGTTTTCTTCAAGAGCTGAACACTTTTTACGAAGATCGTCTAATGTCTGTTTACCGTCTCCGCCAATTACTTCATTTAAAATACACTGCTTTACAAGTTCGATGTCGTTATCTTGCTCGTTTGTAGCAACTTCTTCTTGTGCGAAGGTCGCTGTACTTATTAAGGCAGAAAGTGTGATCCAGTGACGCCAGCTCATTGTAATTCCTTGTGAGTTCGGGTTGTTGTATGCGTTAATTTAATTATAACGTCTTTTTACATATGTAACGGTGAACTTTTACTGAATTTGTATTCACAGCAACCATTATACGTATATAAAGTAAATATAGATCAGAAAAAAAGCGACCTAGGCCGCTTTTTTAATGCAGATTAATTATTTTAGTTAATCTGCTCTCACGCAATGAGAAGGGTGAGCTAAAGCTCAAATATGTTAGTAAAAAACTTATAAAGCTCGGTGCCTTGGTTAACACTCGCTGAGGCAAAGTGCAAAATGGCAATTGCATCGCAATCTAGAGTAAGTGTCTGCAGTGGTTGCTCGCTTAAGTAGCGTTCCATCCGTAAAATATTAGCAATAGGCTCACCAGCTTTAATGTGCCCGCCAAGTGGTGCTATGTATTCAACCATACCGCCAATGGGGGCGTAGTAAGCAAAATAGTCATCTAAATTACACGCATAACGAGTAATATCAGCAGGGGTATTCGTTGCGTTTTGCAGTACGCCCTTATGATTTAAGTAACTTAAAATACTGTTTACATCGTTTAGTGCTTCTTTTAAGTCTATTTTTTCTTGGCTGCCTAGCTCTACAGTAAATGCTTCTACGGGAATGGTTAATTCACGGCCTTGCTCGCTAAGTGCATCACTTAAATGCCACCATGGGCAAAAGTTAGCTTCGTCCATAGCGCCGTCAAAATCACTCGGAATAAGCAGTACATGTTCAATATTAAAATAGCGCGCGCTGTCGGTTGCATAAGTTGGGCAATACAAGTGTTTGCTTGAAATAGGCCCCGTGTGTAAATCGAGTACTATATCAGCCTGATGAGCGAGCTTTTGTAAGTTAAGCGCAATGCGTTTACCCGTATTAAGTAAATAAGCAGGGCCGTTGAGTTTGCTGTCTACTTCGTCAATAAGCGCCTGTTTAAAGTTACTTTTTAATGTAGCGTCATCATACTGAGTATGATTTTGTGCAAACTGCGTCACTAAATTTTTATTGTAGTGGTACATGCGATTCCAATTAGTGCCCGTAATCGGATCGAACCTGCCAAGGGTAAACTCGCCCGACTTTTGATTACAACCAATCGGATTTGCATAAGGCACTAATGTAATGTCGCCATTAAGGTTTAGGTGTTTTAATTGCTCAAGTAGTTGAAAAATTACCGCGTTACCTTGCACTTCAGCGCCATGCATATTGGCCTGAATGTAAACACTTGGCCCTGTGCCATCGCCTTTTAAACGATATACAGGAATTGTAAGCGGTAAGCCGTTTGCAACTTCCCCTACTACGATGTTCTCTTGGCTGATGTGGGTTGTATTACTCATAGTTATTACCTTAAATAATGACTGGCATTTTCAGCTTGGCGAACACAGGTAAGCTCACCGTTTTGCAGGGTATACTCGGCAGCTAGCTCGTGGCATAAAAAATACGGCATACTTTCGGTAAAGCCGTAAGCACCGCATTGGCTAAACACTAGCCAGTCGTGCTCATTTAAATCGCTTGGTAGGTTATGCTCACCCAAGCAATCAAGCGCGGTACAAAGCGGCCCGTATAAAGTGACCGCTTGAGTTTTTGCACTGGATTCGCGCAGTAATGCTGCAGGAAAATCTTGACTGGTAACAGCGGGGCGCAATAGGTGGTTTATACCGCCGCTTAAAATGACTTGTTCTTGATTGTAGTTTTGTTTGCGTTCGACTACTGGGTTGGCGTAATGACCGCATTCGCCAACGGCATAGCGACCAAGCTCCATCCACAACTCTTCTACACCTGCATCATTTTTAATTTTAGCGAGCGCCGTTATTAAGTCATCCCAATCAAGTGTTGTTTCGCTTTGTGTATAGGGAATACCTAAACCACCACCTAAATCGAGAATTTTAAGGCTAATATTTAAATCGCCGGCAAGTTGGCTAAGTGGTGCAATCATTTGTGACCACAATTCGCTTAGCTTTTGCGTGCTAAGCATGTTGCCCCACTGAAAAATATGTAAGCCGTCAAACTTAAGTGCAGGGTAGTCGGCTACATTAAGTGCTTGCCATTCATTACAACCCAAACCAAATGGGGTAAGGCTGTCGCCACCTAATGGGTTTTTTTCACCTTCAGGCCAGCGCAACTGTACACGTAAAAGTACTTGTAACTGCGTGTTTTGTAGTTGTGCTTGTTGGTTTAACCAACGGACTTGATTGAGGCTTTCGGCTACAAATATACGTACGCCGCGCTCAATAAAGTGTTTAATTTGTTTGGGGCTTTTTGCAGGCCCCGTGTTGAGCACGCGCTGTGAGCTAATACCTTGTGCTAATACTTGCTCAAGCTCACCTTTACTTGCTACGTCAAAATTAAAACCGGCGTTGTCTAAGCTTTGAATAATTTTAGACAGTGGGTTTGCTTTTACCGCGTACCACAGTTTTACATCGGTTTGCGCAACTAAACGCGCAAGATGCGTGTTTAGTTGATCTAGGTCGTAAACAAAAAAAGGTGTATCAAGTTGTTGTGTAATAGTATTTACAGCAGTTTTGATAGGCGTGCTCAAAAAGCTCATTATCGTAAAACCTCTTCAAGTAATAATGATGCATCGCTTTTCTCGTCGCGGTATTTGACAATTAACGCACACGACATACTTAAGCCTTGCTTGCGTGCCCATTCGTTTGACGCAGGACGAGAGCCCGGTATTACAATGGCATATTCAGGAATAGGCTCGCCTTTATCTAGTTGGCGCTCGTTTACGCAGTCGTAAACTGGAATAGTCGCAGATAAACGCACGCCTGGTGCAAGCACTGCACCTTTTTTAATGACTACCCCTTCAACAATAACGCAGCCTGCGCCAATAAATGCATCGTCTTCGACAACTACTGGGCTTGCACCAATTGGCTCAAGTACACCACCAAGCTGCACTGCTGCACTTAAATGTACGTTTTTACCTACTTGTGCACACGAGCCAACTAATGCGTGGCTATCTACCATTGTGCCTTCGTCGATATATGCACCGATGTTTACATACGCTGGTGGCATAATAATCGTGCCTTTAGCAACATAAGCACCACGGCGAACGCTAGATCCACCCGGCACCATACGTACGCCATCATCAGTACTAAACTCTTGTGGAGCTAAGTTGTGTTTATCAACAAAACCGCCTGCAAACTCAGTATTAGTGCCATTTTTAAAGGCTTCTAAAATGCCTTTTTTTACTTCTACGTTAGCTTGCCATTGGCCGCTTTCGTTTTGTGATGCTGCGCGTACTGCGCCCGATTCTAAATTATTTAATAGTTCTAACCAGCTCATTATAAAAACCTGTATTTAATGCCAAGATAAAATGGTGTTGTTTGCAGTTGTGATGCAATCGGTTTGAGTTAACTCAAGGTGTGTTAAAGGTGGACGAAGTTGCGGGCTGCTTAAGCGGCCTTGCAAATGCATCAATACCTTTACGGGAATGGGGTTTGCGACAGCAAATAGGCTATTAATGGCACTAGTCCACTGAGCAAATAAATTAGGATGTTGACCACTTAAACTGCGTTTAACAAACTCGTGAGTTTGTGCGGGCCATGCGTTTGCAGCTACCGACACTAACCCTTTTGCGCCGGCTTGGGCAAAATAAGGCATTAGCGCATCGTCGCCACTAAATATAGCTAAATTAGGCGCCGCTTGGCGGTAAGCTTCAAACTGAGCAATGCTGCCGCTCGCTTCTTTTAACGCCCATAAATTTTTATTGTTTTGTAAGTTTTGAATTGTTGCCGTTGGGATGCTAACAGCACTGCGCCCCGGTACGTTATAAAGCATACACGGGTGAGCGCTTGCATTAAGTAGGCTTTCAAACCAATGAGTTTGGCCTATAGCGCCGGGCTTTGCATAAAGGGGTGAGCCAAGTAAAAAGCTATGAATGGGTAGTGTATTACAATAGTTAACCCACTCAATTTGTTGCTTTAAGTTACTACCACCCACAGCAACCATTAATGGTACCGCTGGTTTTAGCTGGCATACGTGTTCAACAATGGCTTGCTGCTCTTCTTGCGTTAGCGCCAAGCCTTCGCCCGTACTACCAAGTAGTAAAATACCGTTATGTGCCGCTTCTTGCTCGCTAACCAGCTTAGTTAACGTGTTGTAGTCAACATCGCCGTGTTGATCAAATGGCGTAACAAGCGCGGTCCACAATGAGTAGTCGTTTAAATTGAAGTTGTTGATCATCTCTCACGAACTTATAAGTTATTCGAAGAGTTAAAAAGCTTTATGGAAGGAGCCGCATTAACGTCGTTCGAACTAATAATTCGAAGAGCGAATGGGCTTAAAATAATAGGGCGCACGGCCTTAATATTTAAGACCAGAAGCTCTCCACCAAACTAATAAGCTGCTTGTTATAAGCAGCTATTGGTGACAGTCGCTAGGGTTCAACCTAGTCGCCCGAAATAAACACTTCGCAAAAGTGATTACTTCTCGGCGTTAATTCCCCTCACGTATGCTCACTGGAGTTTGCGCTCCTAACATACGCTACCTGAATAACGCACCTCTTCTAGCCCTTTGCACCTGTTTGTAGAGTAAAAACTTACAAACCGCTGCAATTTAAATAGGGTAATTACGGCGATTAAAGCATTTTAGCCGTCTAGGTGTCAAGCTACTAAATACATATTCATTCATCCATAATGGGAGTGGTTACGTATTGGGTGCTTTTCTCGTACACTAGCAATATAAGTAGTGAGGTATTTAATTAGTATGGAAAAATTTAGCGATATTTATAAGCGAGCGGTAGAGCGAAAAGGCTCTGAAGAAATGCTTAAGTTATTACTTGCAAAACCGCTATCTAAAAAACAACTAAGCACGTTAAGTGACGACGATTGGCTTGAAGAATTTACTCGAAAAGTATTTCAAAGCGGCTTTTATTGGTCAGTAATTAATAATAAGTGGCCGGGCTTTAGAGAGGTTTTTTGGGATTTTAGTGTTGATAAATTATTAATGATGCCACCCGATATGCTGGAACAAAAAGCAACGGATGAGCGAATTGTTCGTAACTATAAAAAAGTAAAAACAATTACCGAAAATGCTTACATGATCCACGAAATAGCACAAGAACATGGCAGTTTTAGCCAGTTTGTCGCTAATTGGCCAACAGACGATATTATTGGTTTATGGGCGTATTTAAAAAAGCATGGTTCGCGTTTAGGCGGAAATACAGGGCCTTATGCGCTACGAGCACTTGGTAAAGATACTTTTTTACTATCACGCGATGTAGAGAATTATTTGCGTGCGCATAAAATTATAGACGGCGGCTTACAAACCAAAAAATCACTGAATGCAGCCCAAGCCTTTTTTAATGAAATGCAAAAGCAAAGTGGTTTAAGTATGCAAGAGCTAAGCTTAATTGTGGCCTATGGTGTAGGTGATAACCGCGTGGGTATAAGTCAGCAATAATAGGAATTACCATGAAATTAGTGCCAAGATACACAGATATTGCGGAAAACTTCGCAATTGAAGATTTCCCTGCAAGTGTTGCCTCCCCTCAGTTATTGCTGTGGAACGAGAGCTTAGCAAAACAGTTTAATATTAATGTCGCTGATGATTTACGTGCTAATACTTTTAGCGGTAATGAAAAGCAGGCGATTCCTGCAGTTGCACTTGGTTACTCTGGGCACCAATTTGGACATTTTTCACCACGTTTAGGTGACGGACGAGCCCACTTATTAGGGGCTATTACTGACAATGAAAACCAGTTATGGGATATTCAATTAAAGGGCTCTGGCGCTACTCCTTATTCAAGAGGGGGTGATGGCCGTTGTGCACTTGGGCCCGCTATTCGTGAATACGTAATGAGCGAAGCAATGCATGCACTAGGCATTAAAACTACCCGATGTTTAGCGGTCGTTGGCAGCGGTGAAACGGTTTATCGCAACCCACCACAAGCAGGCGCAATAGTTACTCGTTTAGCAACCAGTCATATTCGCGTTGGCTCGTTTCAATATTTAGCGACGCAAGGCGATGTTGAAGGGCTTAAAAATTTAGCCGATTTAGCTATAGAGCGACATTATCCAGAAATAACCGACACCGGACCACAGCGCTATTTAGCATTTTTAGGCGCTGTGATTAAAAACCAAGTTAAGCTAGTTGTGAGCTGGATGCGTGTTGGCTTTATTCATGGAGTAATGAATACTGATAATACGCTAGTGAGCGGAGAAACCATTGATTACGGCCCCTGCGCTATGATGAATAATTTTGATTTTGACACCGTATTTAGCTCTATCGATAAACAAGGTCGGTATGCCTTTGGGAATCAGCCAAATATGGCTAACTGGAACTGTGCACGCTTGGCCGAGAGTTTAATACCACTTATTAATGATGATGACGAGCAGGCTGTTACGTTAATGACGCCATACATTAATAGCTTTGCTGAGCAATTTAATATTGAGTTTACTGCTATGTGGGAACAAAAACTGGGTTTAAATGAATCTAGCAGCAGTGATGGCGAGTTAATCGCAGAGTTGTTAACACTATTAAAAGATAACCAGCTCGATTACACCAATACCTTCGATGCGCTTACTGAATCCTTAAAAGAAGAAACAGTAATACCTGAGTCGCTAATTGAATGGAGAGCTAAGTGGGTAAGCTTAACTGACAATAATAGTTATGAAGTAATGAGAGCTGCAAATCCTCGTGTAATACCGCGTAATCATGTGATCGAAGAAATAATTACACAATATAACGCTACAGGGTCTAGTGAGTTACTACAGCGCTTTATAAAAGTAGCGGGTAGCCCGTATTCTGATAGTGAAAAATTATCAGAATTTCAAACTTCACCGATAAATGATAATGATTACCAGACCTTTTGTGGTACTTAATTCTTAACATTTAATATAACTACATGATTAAAAAGAGTCATTTTTTAATCAAATATGCGCATATATCTAGGGGAATGTTAATTCTGATGGTATTATGCGCCGAATTAAAGCCAAGCAATATTTCTTTGCATTTATAAGTGCATTTAATTGCTCTTACATTCCTTGCTAAGTACTAATTTACAAAAAACTACTATATTTATTTTTCAATAAAGTTTCAATTTCGCCTATAGTAAGTGGATGTGTGTTGTGACAGGGCATAGAAAAAAGTTATAAACTTTATTTTTCGTTAAGTATTGATTAACAAAGGCTCAGTTAGTCTATACAAAACTGATTGAGCTAGTATCGATTAGCTACAATTTAAAATTGTTCAAATGGGAAGAAAACAATGAAATTAAAATCACTTACAATTGCAATCGCGTTGGCTGCAACTAGCGCATCTACATTCGCTGCTGATAAAGAAGAAGGTTTCTACATTGGCGCATTTGGCGACTACTATGACGCATCTTGGAAAAACATGCGTGCTCAAGCTGGTCTTGACGTAAATGAATCAACTGGCTGGGGTGTTGAAGCCGGTTACCGTTTCAGTGACTACTGGAGCGCACGTCTTGAATATGCAGATATGGATTTTAATGCTTTTGATAAAGTTGCTGGCAACCGCAACAGTATTGATGGCGAGCGTTACGGTATTGATGCTCTTTACCATTTAAATGGTGGTCCTTTCTACGGTCTTTTCGGTATTAAAGAAATGGACGTAGTAGATGACAACACATTCTTAAATGCAGGTGTTGGTTACCAACATTTCATTACAGATGGCTTATTTGTAAATGCTGAAACAGCTGTATACCAAGGTCTTGACCGTGGTTACACAGATGTAGGCGCTAAAATTGGTATTAACTACTTATTCGGCCAAAATTCAGCTCCTGTAGAGCCAGTTAAACCAGCTCCAGAGCCTAAGGTAATTGAAGTAGCTGTAGCTCCTACAGATAGCGACAACGACAACATTGCTGATGCAGATGATAAGTGTGCTAACACACCTATGACTGATGCAGTTGATGGCACTGGTTGTACTTTATATGAAGATAAAGAAGTAACTGTAAGCTTATTAGTGACTTTCCCTAACAATGCTTCAGCGGTATCTACTCAGTATTTAAACGATATTGAAAAAGTATCTGCATTCTTAAAAGAGTACCCAGATACAACAGTACTTTTAGAAGGTCACACTTCTTCTGTAGGTAAAGCAACTTACAACAAATGGTTATCTAAAAAACGTGCTGATGCAGTAGCTGAGCAATTAGTTTCTGATGGCATTGCTAAAGACCGTATTACTACAGTTGGTTTAGGTGAAGAGCGTCTTAAAAATGATGCAAACACTAAAGCTGCAAACGCAGAAAACCGTCGTGTAGAAGCGCATATCAAAACTATCAAAAACGTTAAAGTTTTACGTTAATTAAATAGTTTGTAATAAAAACCCAGCCAAGTGCTGGGTTTTTTTATGGCTGTAATAAATTAATATTGGTTAATGGTAATGATTATTACTTAATAAGTATTCATGAAAATAGTTTTTACTACAACCACTATTCATAGTATTTATAATCGGTATAATCAGTTGCGCAACTGGATGGATTTTCATCTATCCATAAAAGCTTTATAATTACGCGTTAGAATACTATAAGTATTGGGTAACTTATTTGCGCTTGAAGCGCTACCGGATACTTTCACGTCACCAAGAGGGCAATATTGTGCTACAAGAATATCGTAAACACGTAGAAGAACGTGCCGCGTTAGGTATCGTACCAGCGCCATTAGATGCTCAGCAAACTGCTGATCTTATTGAATTAATAAAAACTCCACCAGCAGGTGAAGAAGAATTCATTTTAGATTTGTTCATTCAGCGTATACCAGCAGGTGTTGATGATGCTGCTTATATTAAAGCGGGATTTTTAGCAGCTTTAGCTAAAGGTGAAACTAATTCTCCACTTGTTTCTAAAGAAAAAGCGGCAGAATTGTTAGGTACAATGTTGGGCGGTTACAATATCGCACCAATGATTGACCTACTTGATGACGAAACACTTGCACCAATCGTAGTTAAAGGCCTTTCAAATACATTACTTATGTTTGATGCGTTCTACGATGTAGAAGAAAAAGCAAAGGCGGGTAACACATTCGCTAAGCAAATTATCGAATCTTGGGCAAATGCAGAATGGTTTACTAATAAGCCAGCTGTTGCTGAAAAGATCTCAGTTACTGTATTTAAAGTAACTGGCGAAACAAATACTGATGACTTGTCACCTGCACCAGATGCATGGTCTCGTCCAGACATCCCACTTCATGCTTTAGCAATGCTAAAAATTGAACGTGACGGTATTACACCTGATAAAGCGGGCGAAGTAGGTCCAATTACTCAGCTTGAAGAATTAAAAACTAAAGGTTTACCACTTGCTTACGTAGGTGATGTTGTTGGTACGGGTTCTTCTCGTAAGTCTGCAACTAACTCTGTACTTTGGTTTATGGGCGATGATATCCCGTTCGTACCAAACAAGCGTGTTGGCGGTGTATGTTTAGGTAATAAAATTGCTCCAATCTTCTTCAACACAATGGAAGATTCAGGCGCATTACCAATCGAATTAAATGTTGATGAACTCAACATGGGTGAGCAAATCGACATTTATCCGTACGAAGGTGTTGTTAAGCAACATGGTACTGATAAAGTGATTTCTACTTTTGAACTTAAATCTGATGTGATTTTAGATGAAGTTCGTGCTGGTGGTCGTATTCCACTAATTATCGGTCGTGGTTTAACTAATAAAGCACGTACATCTCTTGGCTTAGGCGCAACTGATATATTTAAGGTACCAACAGCAACAGAAGTTTCTGATAAAGGCTTCACACTAGCGCAAAAAATGGTTGGTAAAGCATGTAACGTTGCAGGTATTCGCCCAGGTCAGTACTGTGAACCTAAAATGACAACTGTTGGTTCGCAAGATACAACAGGTCCTATGACACGTGATGAACTTAAAGATTTAGCATGTTTAGGTTTCTCTGCAGATTTAACAATGCAGTCATTTTGTCATACATCAGCTTATCCTAAGCCTATCGATGTAAGCACTCACCATACGCTTCCTGATTTCATCATGAACCGTGGCGGTGTTTCACTTCGTCCAGGTGATGGTATTATTCACTCGTGGTTAAACCGTATGTTATTACCAGATACCGTAGGTACTGGTGGTGATTCACATACACGTTTCCCATTAGGTATTTCATTCCCAGCAGGTTCGGGTGCAGTAGCATTCGCAGCAGCAACGGGTGTTATGCCACTTGATATGCCTGAATCTATTTTGGTTCGTTTTAAAGGCGAAATGCAACCAGGTATCACGTTACGTGATCTTGTTCATGCAATCCCTTACTACGGTATCAAACAAGGTTTATTAACAGTTGAGAAAAAAGGTAAAATTAACGAATTCTCTGGTCGCGTACTAGAAATTGAAGGCGTTGAGCACCTTACTGTTGAGCAAGCGTTTGAATTATCAGATGCATCTGCAGAGCGTTCTGCAGCTGGTTGTACAGTTAAGCTTTCTAAAGAGTCTATCTCTGAGTACCTTGAATCTAACATTGTTATGCTTAAGTGGATGATTTCTGAAGGTTACGGCGATGTACGTACGATTGAACGTCGTATTACTGCAATGCAAGATTGGTTAGCTAACCCAGAACTAATGGAAGCTGACGCTGATGCAGAGTACAAGCATATCGTTGAAATTGATTTAGCTGAGATTAAAGAGCCAGTTCTTTGTGCTCCAAATGACCCAGATGATGCGCGTCTTCTTTCTGATGTTGCTGGCGAGAAAATTGATGAAGTATTCATCGGTTCTTGTATGACTAACATTGGTCACTTCCGTGCTGCTGGTAAGTTGCTTGATGGCTTTAAAGGTCAACTTCCGACTCAGCTTTGGGTTGCTCCACCTACTAAGATGGACAAAGATCAACTTACAGAAGAAGGTTACTACGGTATTTTTGGTCGTGTTGGCGCACGTATCGAAACTCCAGGTTGTTCACTATGTATGGGTAACCAAGCACGTGTTGCAGATAAAGCAACGGTTGTGTCTACCTCTACACGTAACTTCCCTAACCGTTTAGGTAATGGCGCAAACGTATTCTTAGCATCATCTGAGCTTGCTGCAATTGCTGCAATCATAGGTAGACTACCTACAGCTGCTGAGTACCAAGAATATGCTGCGAAGATCAATGCAACGGCTTCAGATACATACCGTTACTTGAACTTCCACCGTATGCCTGCTTACACTAAAAAAGCAGACAACGTGATTATTCAACAAGCTGTATAATTTTTAGAGTTTGTTTAAAAACCCGCTTAGGCGGGTTTTTTATTGGCTAAAATAAATATTAGATAGTTCATGCTTCTTTTTTTATATTATTGTATTAAATCTAGTCTTAAGTTACTTTTAAAGTAATTAATCGCGCAAAAATTCCTATCAAAATGCATTAAAATCCTCATCAATATTCTCATTATTTTAAGCGAGATTTTATGACAGCATTAAACAACCAGAATTTACTGCAACTACGTTTTGTTAACCAAGCAAATATTAATTTGGTTAAGCCTTCTTTTGATAACCTGCCTGCTAATCCTTATGCAGATGGTGCCTTTCGTAAACGTCGTTACTCAGTAGTTAAAATGCAAAATGGTGAAATAAAGCTACAGCAAGCCAAAGCATTTGTTCAAGACGATTCAATTAATACTTTTCAAGGTAATGTAGAGCGCACTTACGAAAACTTAGAGCAAAGTTTACTTGAGTCAGAAGGTATGAAAAGCATTGTAAATGAGTTTCGCCAACTTACCGGCATTGATGAGCAGCGTGATATTGAAATTCATCAGTTCCGTATGCTTGCTATTAATAGTGATACACCAGCAGCGCCAGAAGGCGTGCATCAAGATGGTTTTGACCATGTATGTATATGCGGTGTTTCTCATGAAAATTTAGAAGGTGGCGAGCTACTTGTATACGAAAACAAGCAAGCTGAGCCTTGTTTTAAAATGGAAATAAAAGACGGCATGTTTGCATTAATAAATGACCGTCAAGTGTGGCATAACGCAACACCTATGAACAAAATTGATGCTAGCAAACCAGGTTACCTGGATTGTTTTGTATTAACGTCTTAAGGGAGTTAGGCATGAACATAACGCAATTACGTGAGCAGTATCCTGCATTAATGCAGACCGTTGATGGTAAATCGCCAATATTTTTAGATGGACCAGGCGGCTCGCAGGTACCAACATCGGTGCTTAATGCGATGACAGCTTATTTAGGGCACTACAACTCAAACCTAGGTGGCGCGTTTTTTTCAAGTGATAAAACGGTTGAACTGATGGCGAATGCGCGCCAAGCAGCTGCTGACTTACTTAATGCACCTAGCTCACAACAAATTGTGTTTGGTCCAAACATGACCAGCCTAACATTTAGCTTTAGCCGTGCTATTTCACGCGACTGGCAAGCTGGCGATGAAATAATTGTAACCAATGCCGATCACTTCTCAAATGTATCGTCGTGGCAGCAAGCCGCAGAAGATAAAGGCGTTGTTGTAAATACAGCGCTTATTAACGAAGCAGATTGCAGCTTAGATATGGTGCAATTTGAAAGCTTATTAAACAGCAATACTAGGCTTGTAGCGGTAACGTATGCGTCAAATACCACAGGTTCAATCAACAATATTAAACGTATTGTAGAGCTTGCTCACGCTGTAGGCGCACTTGTTTATGTTGATGCCGTACATTATGCACCGCACGAGCTTGTTGACGTGCAAGCGCTTGATTGCGACTTTTTAGCCTGCTCTGCATATAAGTTTTTTGGCCCGCATTTAGGTATGGTTTACGGTAAAAAAGAACATTTAGATGGGTTTACACCGTACAAAGTAGAACCCGCTAAAGACGTAGCACCAGGTCGCTGGGAAACTGGTACACAAAGCTTTGAAGCAATGGCGGGTTTTATCGCGGCAGTTGATTATATTGCAGCAATAAGCGAGCTTGATGATAGCCATTCACGCCGCGAAAAGTTAAGCGTGGCCTTTGCTAAAACTAAACAGCATGAAATGGCGCTTAGTGAGCACTTTTTAACGCGCTTGGTAAACTACCCACGCATTAAGTTGTTTGGTATTGATGACTT
The DNA here is from genome assembly GCF_001974875.1 of Pseudoalteromonas sp. EB27. GTDB lineage: Bacteria > Pseudomonadota > Gammaproteobacteria > Enterobacterales > Alteromonadaceae > Pseudoalteromonas. The sequence continues at coordinate 90,666 of NZ_MTQD01000017.1, read as the reverse complement.
TGATCGCTTGAATGAGCGTACACCTACTTTTGCTTTAATTTTTGAAGGGCTTGAGCCACGCGCCGTTTCAGAATTTTTAGGTAAGCAGCATATATGTGTGTGGGATGGTAATTTTTACGCGCAAGGTTTATGCAAGCAGTTAGATGTGCTTGATAAAGGCGGTGTAGTGCGCATTGGTTGTATGCACTACAACACTATTAAAGAGCTTGATCAACTGTTTGATTTATTTGATGAGCTACTAGGTTAATCATATAAGCTATGGTGCGCTAACTTTTTGGCGCACCATATATTTGTTCTGCACGATTAAACAGCACCCACGAGGTTAAAATATACTTATCGTTTGATACTGGCTTATTACCTCTATGAGTATGTGTAAAGTAGCCTGGGGCTATTACCATAGTGCCTTTTTTAGGTGCTATTTTACGATTTTGATAGTAAAACTCAGTTTCACCACCTTCTTCTACATCGTTTAAATAAAACATAAATAACAACACGCGATGCAAAGCTTCATTGTGTTGTAGCTGCGGATATACCTCACTGTGCCAGTAAGGATAGCCACCCTTATTTACTTCGTATTTTTGCGCCTGGATATTGCCAAGTCTAAAAATTTGCTGTACTAAAACAGGTAGTTGCGGTTTACCTACTTCTTCAAAATTGTCTTGAGTTAAATCGACTACTTCACCTGTTTTTGGGTGATAGACCTTTAATCCAAACGCCCCAATCATCATAAAAATATGTTCTTCAACATACTTAAAAACATGCTGTGCAGTCGTTTGTTGTATATGTTTTAATTGTTGTGCATATTCGGGGTGATTATTTAAATGCAGATCGTGGCTGTCTTTTTTCTTTAAGTCGACACCGCCCGATGTTACCCCTTGTTTTACATGCGGGCTTTGCGCGAATGTGGTAATAAATTCATCGCAAAACTCATCGCTTAATGCGTTATCAATAACGCGTATAAAGTCCGTCATGGTTTACCTTTATATAATTATTATTGGATTTTTATGTTTATTGAAAAAGTGATGCCGCGCTTTAGCGAAACAGATGCACTCGGACACATTAACAATACCGTACTCCCTGTATGGTTTGAAGTCGCGCGTGGACCTATTTTTAAGTTTTTTACACCGGACTTAAATCCACATGATTGGAAGTTGATAATTGCCAAAGTAGAAGTGTCGTTTGTAGGCGAATTATTTTATGGCCACGAAGTGACAGTAAAAACCTCTGTAGAGCATATAGGCACTAGTTCTTTTACGCTGAGGCAAGAAGCATGGCAACACGATAAATGCTGCGCAATAGGCAAAGCCGTGATGGTGAGATACGATTTTATCGCTAAATCAAAGCAAGCGCTTAGCGTTGACGAAAAAGCGGCGCTTAATGAGCATATTTACCAAAGCAGTTAACCTTACGAAGCTTATATTTTATATAAGCTCGTGCTGAGCTGAATTATTGTAAATATATGACGGCAACTGTAAATTTTTGTCGAGAAATTTTAACGCATTTAGATTGAGTTACAGGCTTCAGTTATATAGTATTTATAATATATATTGTTGCGCCGTTATAACAGGAAATGTTAATTCGGTAATTTGATTGGAGTATGCGTGTGACATCTATTGCCAGTGACCAACCTTTACAAGTTATTCAGCTCAGTGATGGTGAAAATTTAACAGCTGAAATTTTGCCGTTTGGCGCAATAATAAAAAGCATTAAATTTAAAAAACAAGAGATGACGCTTAGCGTCGATGACCCTCAATACTATCTTGAAAACCCATTTTATCTTGGCGCTACAGTAGGTCGATACGCTAATCGCATTGCAAAGGGGCGTTTTAACTTATCTGGTACGCAGTATCAACTGGAAGCAAATAACGGTCCTAATAGCCTGCATGGCGGCGTTAAAGGCTTTAATAAAGTACTTTGGCAAGTAACCAAACAAACTGAAAGTGAAGTTGAGCTTTATTATTGCTCTCCCGACGGCGAACAAGGTTTCCCTGGTGAGTTGCAGGTTTGGCAAACTATTAGCGCTAAAAACGGCGAGCTTACTCTGCACTTTAAAGCGCTAACCAATAAAGAAACGCTCGTTAACTTTACCAACCATTGTTACTTTAATCTTGATGGCAGCGAATCAATTAATGAACACCTTGTTCAAGTTAATACCAATTACTATCTTCCTATCGATAAAACCAGTATTCCACTTAATGAATCCGCTTTAGTTACAGGCACCTGCTTTGATTTTACCAAGCCAGCTCAAGTTGGTGCGGCATTAAGCGCTGTTCATCCTCAGTTAGAAGCTGGAAATGGCTTTGATCACTGCTATATTTTTAATGATGACAGCAGTTTAAAGACGATGGCTACATTAACTTCGCCACACACGAAGGTTAATTTAACCCTTAAAAGCACTCAGCCAGGTATGCAACTATATACTGCTAACTTTGTTGGTGCGCCTTTTAAAGCACGGCAAGCTTTGTGCTTTGAAGCGCAAAATTGGCCTGATGCGCCAAATCGTGAAAATTTCCCAAAAGCTAATTTATTGCCGGGAGAGGATTACGAGCAGGTTATTATTTACTCTTTTTCTGAGTGAATTCAGCCTTTCAATGTTAATTTAAAGAAAATTAAAAGCAAAAATACGGTGATTAAATGCTATCTATAATTCAGGAAAAGGTTGCACTTTTTGCTGTTTTAAAGTATTTATAATATAAATAGTATTTGAAACTATATGCACTACCACAACGACACAACGACTACACACAATCAGGAGTTTTTAAAAAATGATAATTAACAATAAGTTATCGTTCAACAAGAAAACCGCGATCAGTATTGCTATCACTGGCATATTGGCAAGCGGAAACGTTGCAGCTCAAGGCGCTGAAGGCAATACGCCTACAGTAGTAAATGAAGATGTTGAAGTTATCGCAGTAACGGGTATCCGCAGCAGCTTACGTTCATCAATGTTGGATAAAAAAGCATCTAATGTTGTTACAGACGGGATTAAAGCAGAAGATCTTGGTAAATTTCCTGATTTAAACGTAGCAGAATCTCTGCAACGTATTACAGGTGTAGCAATTGACCGTAGTGGTGGTGAAGGCCAAGCGGTAACTATTCGTGGTTTTGGTCCACAATTTAATACTGTACTTGTTAATGGTCGTCAAATTGCGACCGACAGCGCAGGTCGTGAATTTAACTTTGATGTATTGGCCGCGGATCAAATCACCGGTGCTGATATTTATAAAAGTAATACAGCAACTCTTCAAGAAGGCGGCATTGGCGGTACGGTTAACGTAACTACAGCACGTCCTTTTGATTTTGGTGGTTTACATATTTTAGGTTCAGTTAAAGGTATGTACGAAAGCCTTTCTGAAGAAGTATCTCCATCAACATCATTCTTAATAAGTAATACGTTTAACGATGACAAGCTAGGTGTGCTTTTTGCCATCACTAATCAACAACGTAAACTTCAAAATAACCAAATTTTAACGGCAGGTTGGCGCGGTGGCCAAACAATTTCTAACCCAACTGATGGTGTATTGTTTGAAAATGCTTACATTCCACGTAACTGGGACCAAGTAGTTGATGAGCAAGACCGCGAGCGTACAAATGCAAGTTTAGTACTTCAATACGCACCGTCTGACGATGTTACGATTACTGTTGATGGCATGATTTCAAAATTCGAAGTTGACTCAACAGTCCGCGATTTAGCATCTTGGTTTGAACCAGACCGCGTAGGCAGTGCAACGATTGATCCAGAAACAGGCACTCTTTTAACTTTCTCTCAAGAAGTTGGTTTAGGCGCGCCAAGTGGCGACCCTGCAAGTGACTTTGTATCGCATACACGTAATTCACGTGATGTAACTAATAAAGCATTTGGTATTAACGTTGATTGGCAAGTAAACGAGTCATTAAAAGCTAAATTTGATGTATCTCGCTCAACAGCCGAAAACGACCGTGCTGGTAGAGATCGTTTTAACGTTGTAGGTGTTATCAATAGCTATACTTTTGACGGTACAGGCAGCATTCCTACTGTACAGCATGACGGTTTTGAAAATGGTTCGCTGCCAGATCCAAGCCTAGCGCGTCTTCATTACAACGAAATTGGTAATCAATTTACAGATGAAGATGAAATTACTGAAGTAAAAGCCGATTTTGAATATGTGCCAGATAAAGGCCCAGTTGATCGCATTAACTTTGGTGCTTATCGCCAAGAGCGTGAAAAATCAAGCTTTCAAATCTTTGGTAGTCAATGTCAGTTCTGTGGTTATGGTACACAAGCACCACTTGATGCAATTGATTTTGAAGCATACCAAGCAAGCAATTACTTCCCAGGCTTAATCGATACATTCTACACCTACGACGGTGATAAAATGCTTGATTACCTAGCCGATCAAGGTTTCCCAGTAGAGCCAACGCTACAAAATAACCGTTACACAATTAACGAAGACATCACTAGCTTATACATGGACTTTACGCTTGGTTTTGACCTAGCTGATATGCCAGTAACCGTAAATATGGGTGCTCGTTACTCAGAAACTGATATTAAAGTTGCTGCAATACAAAGCTTTATTAGCGATGTAATACCAACATCTGACGCAACATTGTTTCAGAATGTTTTTGGGCCTGCAACGAACATCGAGCAAGGCACTAGCTACTCAAACTTATTACCGTCTTTCAATGTTAAGTTAGAGCTGCAAGACAACATGATTTTACGCTTTGCGGCGTATGACAGTATTACTCGTCCAACGATGTCTCAGCTATCTCCTGCGACAAACTTTAACGAGCCACGTCGTCAAAACTTAACGGCAAGTGGTGGTAATCCAGCACTTAAACCATTCCAATCAGAAAACTGGGATATTTCTTACGAGTGGTACTACAACGATGCTAACTTATTTAGCTTTGCAGTATTTAGTAAAGAAGTAGACGACTTTATTGTTACCCTAACAGGTGCCGAAACATACGAAATGTCTGATCGTTCAGGCCCTGATTTTGCGTGTACTACATGTACAGATCAAACAGATGACGAACTTATTGGTAGTTCAGAAGTTTACACTGTAAGTCGTCCTCAAAATGGTGAGTCTGCAACTGTAACCGGCTTTGAAGTCGGTGTTACTCACATGTTTGAAAATGGCTTTGGTTTTATTGCTAATGCAACTGTTGTGAATAGCGACATTAGTGTGGGTGACGATACTACACAAACATTTGCACTAGAAGGTCTTGGGGATTCACAAAACTTAATATTTTTCTATGAGCAAGAAAACTGGCAAGCACGTGTTGCATTTAACAACCGTGAAGGCTTTTTACGCTTAGTTGATAACGGCTTTAACGGTGAACCAGTGAACGTAGAAACTTACGGCCAGTGGGATATTAGTGCAAGCTACGATATTAACGAAAACTTCACTATTTTTGCAGAAGGCATCAACATCACTGAAGAAGAGTTAGTGCAAACAGGTCGTTTTGCTAACCAAATCTATTCAGTAGAAGATAATGGCTCACGTTACGCGTTTGGTATTCGCGGATCGTTTTAATTAATGATGGAGGCGTACTTTTCGCCTCTTAGTTTTCATTACAGCACGAAGGTGCTAATACCAATTAGGTTAATTTAGCAGTAATGTATATTAGTTAACCTAATTGGCTAAAATGAATTCACATTAAATCAAAATGCCCTAACGGGCATTTGTTGTATAAAACGTTATCAAAAAATACTCAAAGAGTAGTCCATTATGAATAAAGCAATAAAAACAGTAGCGGTAGTTGGCGGTGGTACAGCAGGATGGCTGAGCGCTGCAATTATAGCTTCGTATCACCAAGGTCAAAATGGTGACGGCTTAAAAGTGATGTTGGTTGAATCGTCAGACATTCCAACTATTGGCGTAGGTGAAGGTACCTGGCCCACGATGAAAAACACACTTCAGCAAATAGGCTTGCGTGAAGTTGATGTGTTTAAAGCCTGTAATGCTACCTTCAAACAAGGCGGAAAGTTTGTAAATTGGACGCATGGCAATAATGACTTTTACTACCATCCATTTACTGTACCGCTAGGCTACGGCCGTATAGATTTAGCCCCATATTTAGATAATGTTGAAGACTTTGCACAGCAAACTAATTTTCAACATGATATTTGCGAAGCAAGCTTAGCCCCAAGAGGTATAGCGCAAGGTGAATATCAAGGTAACTGTAATTACGCTTATCACTTAGATGCCGGCGCTTTTGCAGAAATGCTTAAACAACATTGTAAAAGTAAGCTTGGTGTAGAGCATATTATTGGTACTGTTGATCAGGTAAAACTTGATGACGATGGTGCAATAAATGAGCTTACTCTAAAAGATCAAACCCGCATTATAAGCGCCGATTTATTTATAGACTGTACTGGTTTTTCATCATTGTTATTAGGCCAAGCGCTCAACGTACCGTTTAAAAAAATGGACCACGTGCTATTTAACGACAGCGCACTGGCGATGCAAGTCCCTTACGATGAAAACGATGACTCCTTAGCCAGCCATACCATAGCAACAGCGCAAAACGCTGGATGGATTTGGGATATAGGTTTAACGCACCGCCGAGGTGTAGGGCATGTATATTCAAGCAAATTTTTATCAGACGATGAAGCAGAGCAAAACTTACGAAACTATTTAGGCGATGCAGCAAACGGTTTAACTGCCCGTAAAATTAGCTTTGAGTCGGGCTACCGTGAGAAGTTTTGGCATAAAAACTGTGTTGCAGTGGGTATGTCAGCAGGGTTTGTAGAGCCGCTTGAAGCAACCGCTATTATGCTTGTTGAAATTTCAGCACGCTTTGTAGCAGAGCACATGCCAGCAGATACACAAGTAATGCCTATAGTAGCTAAACGCTTTAACGAGCAGATGGATTACCGCTGGCAGCGTATTATCGACTTTTTAAAGCTGCATTACATGCTAACCAAGCGCCCAGAACCTTACTGGCAAGCACATGTACAGCCCAATACTATTCCACAAACCCTGCAAGAAGATTTACTTCTTTGGGGAAGCCGTGGCCCGCTTATTCAAGATTTTCATGGCGCATTAGAGTTATTCCCAGCCGCCAGCTACCAGTACGTTTTATATGGTATGGGCTTCAAACCAGACTTTACTAAACAGGCTTATTTGTATTCACAAGACGCGCAAGCCAAACAAATAATTGAACGTAACAGCCAGCTTACACAGCAGATGTTGCAAACTTTGCCGCCACACCGCGCTTATATTGAGCAGTGGTTAGCGGCTAACCCAGTTTAAGGATGTGTAACTATGGCTATTAGTGAACTAGTAAACACCAAACACCAAACATTAAAAATTAACCCTAATGCAGGTATTGAATATGCAAAAACGCAGCATTTAGTTAATTTAAGAGCTAACGAAGTGGCAAAAGCTGCATGCGACTTGCCTATATTTTTAGCACGAAATGCGCAAAACGGCAGTTATACCGTATCGGGTTTAACAAGCTTTAGTGCTGGGCAAAGTTTATTGGTTAATAACCACCAGTGGCAGGCGCTTTACACACCGGTATGTATACAAACTCACCCTCTTTATTTAATGACCCGTGAAGCAAATAGCAGCGACTACTTTATTGCGATTGATGATCAAAGCTCAGCCGTAAATACGCAGCAAGGCGAGGCACTATTTGATGCTAAAGGTAAGCCAAGCTTATTTTTAAATTCACAGCAAAAGCTACTTGAGAGCGATTTAAAAAATGATTATCAAACGTATCAATTTACCCAAGAAGTAGCGCGCTTAGGGCTTATTAAAAACATAGATATTGTATTGCAGTTTGAACAAGGCGAAACCCAAACTATTCAAGGTTTGAGCACCGTTGATGAAGACAAACTGCAAACTTTAGATAGCGATACCGTTGCAAACTTACACAAGCAAGGTTACCTAAGTGTGCTTAACAGTATGCTTATTTCACTGTTTCAGTTAAATGCATTGGTAAAGCTGCACAACCAACGTCCCGAACTTATGCCTTTAAAGCAAATTAAGTTAGAACTAAGTCGAGATGCGCACGCGCTGTAGCGTGCACTTTTTTATTACACAGACATTGCGTATAACGCGCAGGAGACACACACATGTCAGATAACATTTTACAGCTGGTGGTTTTTGTTTTTGTCACCGCTTTAATTGGTGGCCTTACTTATTGGAAATGCCGAGGCCAAAATCGCAATAACGGACAAAGCCAAACCAAAGAGTATTTTTTAGCGGGCGGTGGCCTTACTTGGATGTTTGTTGCAGGTTCAATCACATTAACTAATTTAAGTACTGATCAGCTTGTAGGTATGAATGGTAACCAAATGGCTTTACTGGTTTGGTGGGAGCTTGCAGCAATTATAGGTTTGATTATTTTAGCCAAAGTGTTCATTCCTGTTTATTACAAATACAACTGTACAACTACCACAGAGCTTTTAGAAAAGCGTTATAACAACAAACATATTCGCGCTGTTATTGGTGGTTTATTCTTTTTAGGTAATGCACTTATTTATATGCCAGCGGTTATTTATTCTGGCGCGCTATTTATGCAAACCATGTTTAAGGTTGATATTCCGCTAATGTATATCGCCACCGCATTTGCCATTATTGGTGCTGTTTATGCGTTTTTTGGCGGCCTGCGAGCAGTTGCTGTATCGGATACCTACAATGGCATACTTGTACTAGGCATGGCTGTTTTAGTCGTGTTTTTAGCACTTAATGCGATTGATTATGACTTTACGGGTATTCCTGAGGAGCGCTTAACACTCATAGGTGATGCTGACTCACCTATTCCGTGGCCAACACTTTTAACCGGTATGATCTTTATTCAAATGTATTACTGGGGTACTAACCAAACAATCACACAGCGAGCAATGGCAGCACCTAATGTTAAAGAAGCGCAAAAAGGTATATTTGCCGCAGCGGGTATTCGCTTTTTAATCGTCCCTGCAATTGTGGTATTACCGGGTATTATTTCGTTTAAACTTTATGGCGATATTGGCGACGCTGCTTATGGTCGAATTGTGGGTGATGTAATGCCAGCATGGTTAACCGGTGTGTTCGCAGCGGCAATGGCAGCAGCTGTACTCTCTACTTACAACAGCTTATTAAATTCAGCTACAGCACTATATGTGTGTGACATTCACGAAGCGTACTTTAATAAAGAGCCAAGTGTTGTAAAGCTAAGTGGTTACGTAACATTGCTACTAACAAGCTTAACACTGGTACTTGTACCAATTTACCAGCAAGCAGATAGCATTATTAACTTACTACAGCAATTAAATGGCTTATTAAGTATGCCTATATTCTCTATTTTTGTAGTGGGCTTATTATTTAAAAATGTTGATGCACGAGCGGGTATTGCTGCAGTAATTTTAGGTGTTGTAATGTACGGCATGCTTACATTTGCAAACTCACCACTACATACTGATATTCATTACATTCACTTAATGCCAATTACATTAATCGTATGTGTAGCTTTTGCATTGATAGTAAATAAAGTGGTATTTGGTTTGAATGCGCAGTGGGCAGGTAAAACACCGGCACTTGATGACGCAGGCCAAGCACAAGTACAAAAATAACGTATAAATAGTTTAAGCTGACAAAATCGGTCATGGGGAAACTCTGGCCGATTTTTTTATATGTATTAAAAGCAACATGACAACTTCAAAGCTAAGGTTAGTTTAATACTTTTTATTACAGTGGTACTTCCAGTGAGTTTATCTGACTATTTGCGATGTAAAGACTATCAAAATCTAATTTATATGATATATACTATTATTGTTGAATGTCACTGTCTAATAGATTGTGGCTCAAGCAATGAGATACATTTAGTACATAGTGTAGCTTACTAATTTTCGTTATATTTATAACTCATACAATGAACAAGAGGATAGGAAAATCATGGCCGACACTAAATCATTTTATCGATTAGACAGTGTAAACAGCACCGTTATTTTCGACTGCCAGAGCAAAACACCGGCGTTACTGTACTTTGGTAAATGCCTATCTGAGCAAACAACAGAAACAATGCTAACTCAGCTTGCTACGCGTCAAGAAGTAAAATGTGCCGTGGTTGAAGAAGCACCTATTTCTCTATCTCCATTACTAGGTGAGGGCTTTACTGGTGCGCCAGGGCTTGAGCTAGTAAACGACTCAATCGCATGGTCAGTAGGGCCAGAGCTTCAAGAAGTGCGTCAGCCTTCAGCCGCAACACTTGAATTTGTAAGCGTAGATAAGCTTCGTGGTATTGAAGTCGTGCACAGCATTACACTTGATAAAAACACTGATGTACTAAGCGCACATACTGTATTAACTAATTTAGGCGGCTTACCGCTAAGCGTGAACTTTTGCGCAGCACCAACATTTCAGCTACCAGATAGCGTAAGCAAAATAGTGAGCTTTGAAGGTCGTTGGTCAAACGAATTTCAACGTCAATCGGTTGATTTAGTTTTAGGCAGTTTTGTTCGTGAAAACCGTAAAGGCAAAACATCACACGATGTATTTCCAGGTTTGTTAGTGCATAACGAAAATGCAGGCGAGCAACACGGCGAATGTTATGGCTTTCATTTAGGTTGGAGTGGCAATAATAAACTACGTGCAGAGCTTTTAGCTGAAGGTCGTCGTTATGTACAAATGGGTGAGCTATTACTTCCTGGTGAGCTTACGCTTGCTAAAGGTCAAACGTATCAAAGCCCGAGCATTTATGGCTCGTTTTCGAGTGAAGGTTTTAGTGCGCTTTCTCGTAATTTTCATCGTTTTGTTAAAGCTAATTTACTTAGCCAAGCACAGCGTGAAAAAACACGCCCTGTGCATTACAACACATGGGAAGGTATATACTTTGATCACGACGTAGACACGCTTAAGCAACTAGCCGACAAAGTAGCGCCGTTAGGCATTGAACGTTTTGTACTTGATGATGGTTGGTTTAAAGGCCGCCGTGGCGATAACGCTGGTTTAGGTGATTGGACAGTAGATTATAAAATTTATCCAGATGGTTTATCACCCGTTATTGATCACGTGAATAGCTTGGGTATGGAGTTTGGTATTTGGTTTGAACCAGAAATGGTCAACCCTGATAGCGATTTATACCGCGCGCATCCAGATTGGGTTTTAGGATCTGAAAACAACGAACAGTTAAGCTTTAGAAATCAGCTAGTACTTGATCTAACGCGCTCTGAGGTTGTTGAGTACCTATACAAAGCCATCGACGATATTTTAGTTGAATACCCAACTATTAAGTACATTAAATGGGATATGAACCGCGATATTAACCATGCGGGTAATTTTGATGGTAAGCCAGCAGTGCACCAGCAAACATTAGCACTTTATCGTTTAATTGACCGTATTAAAGCGGCGCACCCAGGGCTTGAAATAGAAAGCTGTTCGTCAGGTGGTGCACGTGTAGATTACGGCGTACTTACACACACAGACCGTGTATGGACGTCAGATTCAAACGATGCGCTTGATCGCCTTGAAATACAGCGTGGGTGTTCGTTCTTCTTTCCATCGTCGGTTATGGGTGCACACGTAGGTCCACGCGATTGTCATATCACAGGGCGTAATGTAAGTATTGAAATGCGTGCTGCGGTATCAATGTTTGGCCACATGGGCATTGAAATGGACCCACGTGAACTGACCGATCACGAATACAATGCACTTAAAGCGGCAATAGCACTTCATAAAGAGCATCGTGAGTTTATTCATAGCGCCGATTTATACCGCTTAGATAGCGACGATTTATCAATTAACTTTGGTTTAATCGATGAGCAAAAAACAAAAGCGTTATTTGCCTATAACAGCGTTCGCGAAACACCGCGTACAGCGCCTAATAAATTACGTTTTGTTGGCCTAGATGGCGATGCGCAGTACACACTTAATTTAGTGTGGCCGGTAAAATTTGAAGAGTATCGCCCATCTTCTATTGCTGCGGTAAATGGTCAAACATTTACAGGTGAAGCACTAATGCAGTTTGGTTTACAAATGCCAATATCATTCCCGCAAACATCGCTTATATTTGAGCTTAACAAAGCTTAAATTTAACTAAGAGCAGTAAAAGGCGCTAATCGCTTTTATGCTGCTTAGCTTAGATATCAGTAGTCAGCTCTATATTGTTTAGAGCTGACTTTTTTATATCCTTTGTAAATGCAAACGAATAAATTTAGCATCTCTAACTGAGTAAGCTAATTTAGTAAATTAACTTAGTAAACTTAAAAGTATCGAAAATAGAGTGGTTACGCTTGCGCGTAATTTTGCTTATTACCCAACCAGCGTTGAATTAGTGGGTCAACAGCTTCAGGGTGTTGCTTAAGCATTTGCTGTGCAATCGGTCTTACTTGGTTAAGTATGTGCTTATCGCGGGTAAGGTCGGCAATTTTAAACTCGGCTAAACCTGTTTGTTTTGTACCAAGTACTTCACCAGGGCCACGAATTTCTAAATCGCGCTCAGCTATCACAAAACCATCGTTACTATCGCGTAGTACTCCTAATCGCTTTTGAGCGGTGTGAGACAATGGTGCGTGGTATAAAAGCACGCAATGCGATGCCGTAGCGCCACGGCCAACTCGCCCACGTAACTGATGCAGCTGTGCTAAACCTAAGCGCTCGGGGTTTTCTATAATGATTAAGCTCGCATTAGGGACATCTACACCAACTTCAATAACCGTAGTGGCAACTAAAACATGTATATTACCTGCTTTAAACTCACTCATAATGGCTTGTTTTTCAGCTGATTTCATTCGGCCATGTACTAAACCAACATTTAGCTCTGGTAGCGCTTCTTTTAACTGCAGTGCGCTGTCCTCCGCTGCTTGGCATTGCAGTACTTCAGATTCATCAATAAGTGTACACACCCAATAAACCTGGCGGCCTTGCTCGTTACACGCTAATTTAACGCGAGCAATAATATCGTCTCTGCGAGTATCAGGAAGTGCCACTGTTGTGATTGGCGTACGCCCTGGTGGCAGCTCGTCAATCACAGAAGTTTCTAAGTCGGCGTAGGCGGTCATAGCAAGCGTACGTGGGATAGGTGTTGCGGTCATAACTAGTTGATGAGGGTAGCAATCACCAAACTTACCCTTTTCGCGTAGTGATAAACGCTGGTGGACACCAAAGCGGTGTTGTTCGTCAATAACGATAAGCACTAAGTTATTAAACTTAACTTCATCTTGGAATAAAGCGTGAGTACCTACAATCATTTGCGCCTCACCAGAGGCGATTTTTTCAAGTGTTGCTACGCGCTCTTTGCCCTTAGTTTTACCGCCAAGCCACGCAACTGTTATACCTAGTTGATTAAACCACGTTGTAAAATTAACACCATGTTGCTCTGATAAAATTTCAGTAGGTGCCATTAAAGCTACTTGAAAGCCCTGGGCAATGGCTGTTAGTGCACTAAGTGCTGCTACTAGGGTTTTACCTGAGCCTACATCGCCTTGTACTAAACGCATCATGGGATACGCGTGTTGCATGTCACCTTTAATTTCAGCAACTACGCGGCTTTGCGCATTTGTGGGTGCAAAAGGAAGTTGCTCTAAAAATTGGCTTTCTAATGTGTTGACCGGATTTAATGCTACGGCTTTAACTTGTTGCCCTTGCTCTCTTACTTTTAATAAGCTGAGATTTTGTGCAAGTAATTCTTCAAATACAAGGCGCTGTTGAGCAGGGTGAGTACCTTGTTCTAATGCAGTTACATCAACATCATTAGGTGGGCGATGCAGTAATAATAAGGCGTCGCTTAACGCCATACTTGATAGCTGCCATTTTGAAGGCAGCAGTTCTTCTACTGAATATTTGTTTAGTAAATCAATAGCCTGTTCGCTTAAAGCTCTAATCGATAGCTGCTTTAAACCTTCGGTTGTTGAATAAACGGGCGTTAATGTCGTCGCTACCGGCTGCTCGTTAGAGGTATCGCTGATGCTGTATTCAGGATGACTCATTTCAAAGCCAACACGGCCTCGGCGTATCTCACCAAAACAACGTATTATTTTACCTGCACTAAATGCGTTCTTTTGTGCGGCGGTAAAATTAAAAAATCGTAGTGTTAGCCTGCCAGTACCATCATTGATTTGGCAAACAAGCATGCGCCTTTTACCAAACGTTATTTGGCTTGTTTCAATTGTGGCTTCAACACTTACGTGGCTATGCAGTGACAACTCGCTAATCGCGTATAAGCGAGTACGATCTTCGTAGCGAAGTGGCAAATGAAAAAGCATATCTTGCACAGTTAAAATACCTAGCTTTAGCAAACGCTCAGCCATTTTTGGGCCGACCCCTTTGAGCTCTGTAATTGGGTATTGATTTAAGCTAGGTTTAGACAAATTGTATCAATCTTATTATTTGTGAGTAAGTTAAGTGTACTTACAGAGCTTTAGTCCATCAAGTATGTTTTAAAGCTTGCCAAAATTGCTCATCAGCGACGATTTCGCCATTTTCATCAAGTGCTGGGTAGGGTAATTTTTTTTGTTTACACTGCCTTGCAATAATAGGATGGCAACCTTCAAAGTAAAGTGGGTGCTTAACTTCGGCGCTCAGCATATCTCTATTATATAAACCAGCCAGCTCACGTTGACGCTGTGCTTCAAACAATATTAGCGCAGCAGCAACCGAAACATTTAGCGATTGCACCATGCCTTGCATTGGAATAATAATATTTTGATCGGCATATTCTAGGGCTTTTTCTGATATCCCTGTTTTTTCTTGTCCAACAATAATGGCCGTTGGCTTGGTGTAATCTACTTCTCTAAAATCAACTGCATCTTCTGACAGGTGAGTCGCTAATATTTGTATTTCTGGATTGCGTTCACGCATTGCCACTACAGCATCATCAATATTTCTATGCAGGTGCGTCTCTAGCCAGTTTTTACTGCCACCCGAGGTATTGTTTGTTAGCCATTTTTGTTTTTCAGGCCATACAGCATGTACGTGATGGCAACCAACCGCATCAGCACTTCGTACTATTGCCGATAAGTTATGGTGTTTATGCACGTCTTCTAAGCACACGGTTAAGTCTGTTTGACGGCGCGAAAGTACATCTTCGATTCTTTGATAGCGAGTTTGCTGCATGGTTATCCTCTTTTTTCGGCAATTATACGAGATTTTTACAGTTAAGGCATTACCGTACGGCTAATTGGGTTTTGTAGAGAAATAAGTGTTTCTGTTGATTGGATTGCTTCTATTGCCTGTATTTTATTAATCAGCACATCTTGTAAGTGATCAATGGATTTTGTCATTACTTTTATAAATATACTGTAGTTACCTGTTGTGTAATAAGCCTCTACCACTTCCTCCAATGCTTCTAGCTTTATAAGTGTTTGTGGATAATCACGTGCGTTATTTAAATTAATACCTATAAAGCAGCATACATCGTAGCCTAGCTGTTTAGTATTAATCGTTAATTGAGTTCCTGTAATGATCCCTGCTTGCTTCATTTTTTCAATTCTTACGTGAATTGTCCCCGCGCTTACATTAAATCTTTTTGCTAATTCGGCGTACGCAGTACGGGCATTTGCCATTAACGCATGAAGTATCTGTTTAT
Organism: Pseudoalteromonas sp. EB27; assembly: GCF_001974875.1. Classification (GTDB taxonomy): domain Bacteria; phylum Pseudomonadota; class Gammaproteobacteria; order Enterobacterales; family Alteromonadaceae; genus Pseudoalteromonas. The sequence goes on along the minus strand of NZ_MTQD01000017.1, from coordinate 75,174 downwards.
CGAGATTATCGATTAAATAATTTTCCATTATATTTTTCTCATAAAATTATCGAATATATGGTTTTTATACCACTTAATTAATGCTTTTTATATATTAAAGCTATTTTTGTTATGGGATGTTGAATTAATCCTTCAAATCGTTACATTAACTTCATTAAGGGCGCTAGTTAGAGCGCTTTTTATCAATTAAGCAAGTAAAAATAACTGGGAATGAGGCCAATTATTATGAGTTCACACTATGTGCAGCAACAGCAGCAAATAAGTAAAGTTAAGCAATTTTTTTCACAACAACTAGAAACCCAACTTGGGTTGGTTGAGGTTCAAGCCCCAATTTTGGCTAAAGTGGGCGATGGCACGCAAGATAACTTAAGCGGCCATGAAAACGCAGTTGCTGTAAATGTGAAAGCGATTACAGATAGCCGCTACGAAGTGGTGCATTCACTGGCTAAGTGGAAACGTAAAACACTGGCTACTTATGGCTTTAGTATTGGTGAGGGTATTTACACTCAAATGAAGGCCTTGCGCCCAGATGAAGATTCATTAAGTCCTATTCATTCTGTATATGTTGATCAGTGGGATTGGGAAAAAGTAATTAGCGAAACGACAGAGCGTTCGCTGGCAACACTAAAGCAAACTGTTCAGTCTATTTATAAAGGGATAAAAGAGACGGAAGCTTTTGTAAGAGAGTCTTATGGTTTGGCGTCTTTTTTACCGGATGATATTAAGTTTGTGCACAGTGAGGAGCTACGTAAAATGTATCCTGATTTTAGTGCTAAGCAACGCGAAAAAGCCATTGCACAAGAATATGGTGCTGTATTTTTAATTGGTATTGGTGGCGTGCTTGGAGATGGCAAAATTCATGATGTAAGAGCCCCAGATTACGATGATTGGTCTACGCCAACATGCGATCAATACATGGGTTTAAATGGTGACATTTTAGTATGGAACCCAGTGCTTGAAGATGCATTTGAAATATCATCAATGGGTATACGTGTAAGCCCTGAGGTTTTAAAAGCGCAGTTAAGTACAACAGGGGATGAAGATCGCTTAGATTTTGATTGGCATAAAGCGCTACTACAAAGTAAATTCCCGCAAACAATTGGCGGTGGAATAGGGCAGTCGCGCTTAGTGATGCTATTGCTACAAAAGCAGCATATTGGTCAAGTACAAGTGGGTGTATGGCCGCAGCAAACACATGTTGAGGTAAGTGGTTTACTTTAAAACATGAATTAATTTGAGTGCTCAATAGAGCACTCTGTTCTTAGCTTGTTTTAAACTCTATTTCAATTTTGTTATTCAAAAGTTTAACGTTGCACGGAGGGTAATTACGGATTGTTTTTAGCACTTTATCAAAAATATGAATTTCTACACCTGAATGCAAAACAGAATTTACCGCTAAATTAGCGTCGCTAAGTAAATCGTGCAAGTCGTGGTCTAAGTTTGAAAGACGTTTTTCTAATAGCTCTGCTTGCTCACAATAATGTTTTTGAGTAGCGCCAATTTTGGTGATTAATATTTTTTTCTTTTCGGCATCCTTCACTAAATCAGTTTTTTCTAGCGCTGCTTGAAGCGTATCTAATTGTGCATCTGTTTTAGCTAAGTCTTTAAAGCAATTATCAGTATCCGCTGTTATTTCGGCGCCCGAAGCCGCTAGGTTAATAATCATTTTAGCGCCTGATTCATTCCCTATTTCGCCAGCAATGAGAGTTGTTGCATCAAGTATTTCGCCACCAAATATTTTACCCTTAGGTAAGTCTGGTTGGCCTACTTGCAGTAAGCGCTTAGCTTTCATTACACAATGGCTTGTTTGGCGATCAATAAAAATATTATTCGCATCGAGGTAGCAATACTGTGAGTGAGATACATGAATATCACCCAGCGCAATTAGTTTGCAAGAAAGTGATTTACTATCCACTTTTTGATGGCCAATAATACCTTGTTTAACAGTGATGTTTCCGCCTGCGGTAAGCTCGCCAGATTCAACCGTGCCAAATATAGTAATATCGCCTTTGGCAGTTACTTTCATCCCTGGGTCTATATTGCGAGTAACAATAACACTGCCTTGAAAGTCAATATGGCCGCTTTTTACATTTACATCTGAAATGGTAAAAATATCGTCGACACGCATGCCATTATTAATTTCAACCGGAACACCTGCAATAGTAGAGACTAACTCAAGCGGATTCATTTTTGATATTTCAGTGCCTTCGCCAGCCACTAATTGTTTATTTTCTCCGGGTTTTGCAGGCAGTATGTCACCTATTACGGTAAATCCTTCTTTACCGGGAGTTGCTGGTTGTTGGCGAATAAGCACAGAGCCAGGCTCTACGCTTGCAAGCTTGCCAAAGTCGCGCATGTCCACACTGCCGTCTTCTTTGAGTTTGGGCGCTTTTAAACGATCTTTTAAAGTTTCTACCGTTGTTATTAGTTTAGTGGCTAAACCATCGCTTGGGAGTCTACCTTTAGCTAATATCCCCTTAACGACAGATCCCGCAGAGTGTTCAGATTGTTTTTGTAGCAGCTGTTCTAAAAAAGCTTGTTTATACCCACGCACAATACCTGCTTTAACGAGTTGTTTTTTTGCATCTTCTAAGCTTAATAACTTTCCACCTTGGGCAAGCGTTAGCTCGCCAATGGCCAGCATTTTATCGTCGCTAATTGTTACATTTAAAGTGGCATTGTGTTTTGTTGCTACAACCAGAGTTTGTTGTGTGTTTTCGTTTTTAAAAAAATCATTAATAGCGTCATGATCTATTTTACAGTCGCAAAAAGCTGACTTTTCGAGAGCCTCTAAAATAAATGCAGCGCTGGGAGGAATATGTTCTTTTACATCAAGTAAAACATTTCCATTGTTGGCAAGCTTAAACACGAGTTAATCCTTTTTTACTACTTAAGTTAAGTTTGTTTTTTAAAACACAACTACAGATTGCTAGAAATTTACATTTGAGTCAAGAAGTCAGAGAAAACGAAGTGCGGAGCGAGAAAATAAAGGCTATAGAGAAGCTCTATAGCCTGTAATACTTAATTGGTAGAAGGTAATTCCATTATTCCGTCTATTTCAACTTGTGCACCTTTTGGGAGTGCACGAACACCTAATGCAGCTCTCGCTGGGTAAGGTTGTTTAAAGTATTGGCTCATTACTTCATTTACAGTGGCGAAGTTAGATAGATCTGTTAGGTAAATATTGATTTTAACTAAGTCTTGGATTTTTCCGCCTGCTTCTTCACATACCGCAGTAATATTTTTAAATACTTGATGCGTTTGCTCACTGAAGTCTTCTGAAATCATTTCCATCGTTTCTGGAACTAGTGGAATTTGACCAGATAAATAAACAGCGGTACCTACTTTAACTGCTTGGCTGTAAGTGCCAATAGCTGCAGGTGCTTTGTCGGTAGAGATAAATGCTTTATTCATGTGTTTCCTATTTTATTTTTTACGATAGACTTTTTGCACATCAGGCATAACGCGAATGCGGCGCATAATGTTGGCAACGTGGATACGGTTTTTAACGGTAACCCCTAAATCTATCACGTATAAATTACTTTCTTTTTCATCAGTGGCAATTTCTACAATATTGGCTTGGGTTGTAGCAACAACATTGGTTAGCTTAGCTAACGCGCCTTGATGGTTAATAATTTCAACTCTCAGAGCTGCAATATATTCTTTTTCTGGGCTATCGTCCCATTTTACAACTAAGTATTTAGAGCGCTCATTTTCCCAACCACGAATGTTTTTACACTCTTGGCGGTGAACAGTCAGGCCTTTACCTTGGCTTATGTGAGCCGTAATGGCATCACCTGGTACAGGTCGGCAGCACTTAGAGTAATTCACTAACATGCCTTCAGTACCAATAATGGTCGCTTTGGCTTGGTTTGTTATATCAGTTAAATCGTCATTGTCATTTTGCAATAAGCGCTTGGCAATTAACATGCTCATTAAGTTACCAGAGCCAATTTCTACCAACAACTCTAAAACTGTGGAGAGTTCGTGTTCTTCAAGTACTCTCGCTATATTTTCATCAGCAATACTATCTAGTTTGTTTTCGCCTAATGCCGAATCAAGCAAACGACGCCCTAAAAGCATAGCTTCTTCATGATGCTGGCTTCTAAGGTAATTACGAACACCTAAGCGTGCTTTACCAGTAACAATAAAGTTTAGCCATGTTGCATTAGGGTGGGCACCTGAGCTTGTTATTATCTCTATGGTTTGCCCTGTATCTAATGGCCTACTTAAAGGATGTGGCTTGCGATTAACGCGTGCGCCTACACAAGTGTTGCCTACATCAGTATGAACTGCATACGCAAAATCGACTGCGGTAGCGCCCATTGGTAGCTCAACAATACGACCATCAGGTGTAAATACGTAAATTTCTTCTGGGAATAGCTCAGTTTTTACATTTTCAATAAATTCAAACGATGAACCCGCACTTTGCTGAAGCTCTAATAAGCTTTGCATCCATTGGCGAGCACGTTGCTGCGAAGTATTACCTGCACCATCACCTGATTTTTTATACATCCAGTGCGCCGCTACACCTTTGTCGGCCATCTGATCCATATCGTGAGTACGAATCTGAATCTCAACAGGTATTCCGTGTGGGCCAACTAATGAAGTATGAAGCGATTGGTAACCGTTAGTTTTTGGTACTGCAATATAATCTTTAAAGCGTGTTTCTATAGGCTTATAAAGACTATGAGCCACACCTAATACGCGATAACACGTATCCATAGAATCAACTGCAATTCTAAACGCGTAAATATCCATAACTTCGTTAAATAGCAGTTCTTTATTAAGCATTTTTTTATAAATACTATATAAATGTTTCTCACGGCCTGACACAGTCGCTTTAATGCCTGACTCTTCAAGACGTGCTTCTATTTCGTGTTGGATATTAGTGATAACTTCTTTGCGATTACCACGTGCTTTTGCTACTTCAGATTTAAGTGCGCGATGACGCATAGGATATAAAGCTTGAAAACCTAAGTCTTCAAGCTCATTTTTAATATCGTGGATACCTAAACGGTTTGCTATTGGCGCGTAAATTTCAAGCGTTTCACGTGCTATTCTGCGGCGCTTATCTGGGCGCAGTGCCCCTAAGGTACGCATATTGTGCGTTCTATCAGCAAGCTTGATTAAAATAACTCGAATATCCTGAGTCATTGCCATGATCATTTTACGGTAGTTTTCGGCTTGGAATTCTTTTTTATCTTTAAAGCTAAGTTTATCGAGCTTACTTACACCTTCAACGAGTTCTGCCACTGTTTCGCCAAAAATTTCGGCTAAATCTTGTTGGCTAAAATCAGTATCTTCAATTACATCGTGCATTAGCGCGGCCATGAGCGTTTCATGGTCAAGATGCATGCCTGCAAGAATTTGGGTTACTTCAACAGGATGAGTAATATAAGGTTCGCCACTTGAGCGAGTTTGTCCTTCATGGGCCTCTCGGGCTACCACGTAAGATTTTTGAACCAGCTCTACATCAGCAGCGGGCAAGTATTCTGAAATTTTCTTTTTAAGACCTTCAAAAAGATACATTCACACTCCAATGTTCTAGGGCCTGTTGACCTTTCAGGATTAAAATTTGTTCAATCTAGGGGCGATTTAATCGCGGCGCGAGGTTTTTAGCCTAGCGGGCTAAGTAAAAATCGAGCAACAAAGAGTAAATTGCCCCTAGGCAGAACCCTTTGGGCAGCTCATGTTTGGCATTTATGCAAGCATACTACTGCAAATTTAACCTCGAAAGATAGACAGCCCTAGTGAAGCAAATTAGGTAAGTTACGAATATACGATGAAATGAAAGGATTGCCAACGGCTATAGTAGAAATACTGCGCCGTTGGCTAAATCAGACCGGGAGGTCGATTATTGGTTGCCACCAACAATGGCAGCAACAGCAGCTAATTCTGCTGCTTCTTGGTGTTGTTGTTCTTCACGGTCAATTAAGTCCATTGAAGAGCTATCAACTAAACCTAATTCAATTTCACGTAAAGCAACTACCGTTGGCTTATCGTTTTCAGGGTCTACTAGTGGAGTTTTACCACCAACAGCAATTTGGCGGGCACGACGAGCCGCAACTAAAATTAAGTCAAAACGATTACCAACTGCATCTACTGCATCTTCAACTGTTACGCGGGCCATCACAGCACTCCAAAAATAATTTAAAAGCAAAGGCGTAGTTTACTCCAAGGAGCCACTTTCGCCAATAGCCAGTGTTCAATTTTTATCAGTTTTACTTGCCTAAGCCTAATTTAAGTAGGCTTAAATTATTTAAGCAGACTATTTAGTAAAACTTGATGACGATCTTCTTGGGTTTTTAGCGTTAAGCGCTGAGCCATTACAATTGTTTCTATGTCGGCAAGTGCGCTCTCAAAGTCATCATTAACAATTACAAAGTCGTATTCGTTATAATGTGATGTTTCAGATTGTGCTTTTGCCATACGAGAGGCAATAACTTCAGCCGAATCTTGGCCACGGTTATTTAAGCGTTGCTCTAATTCTTCTTTTGAAGGCGGTAGAATAAAAATAGTTTGTACGCTTGGCATAATTTTGCGCACTTGCTGAGCGCCTTGCCAATCAATATCTAAAAACACATCAATACCCGCATCAAGCTGCGACTCAATAGCCTGCTTTGATGTGCCGTAGTAATTATCGAATACTTGAGCCCATTCAAAAAAGTCATCTTTGGCAATAAGCGCTTTAAATTCGTCTGTAGATACAAAGTGATAATGCACGCCATTTTCTTCACCTGGGCGAGGGGCGCGAGTTGTATGTGATACAGATACTTTCATGTCAGCGTGTTTTTTTAATAACGCATTGATTAAGCTTGATTTACCAGCACCAGAAGGGGCTGACAAAATAAATAAGTTACCGCGAGTTTGTGCCATTTTTTTCTCTACCTAAAAATAAACAGGCCTGGGTTACAAGTAAGCCAAGCCTTTAATTAACTGCATTGTACTTTAATTAGCTCACCTTGCTCAAGTTAGACGTGCTCATGTTGGTCATGCCCAAATTGGCTTGGGCGTATCTTGCTAAATTACATTTTAAATAAAATTGCAGTTTAAATTTATCAACTGAACTAGCCGTTGGATATAAGTATTTGATAAGGTGAAGTATCACCTAGTAAAGGAGCCTTTATGCTTAATAAAACCTTATTTACCGCACAACAAGTAAGAAACAATGAAGCTTTAGCGGCTAAAAACAGTCATTGTGATTTATTTACCCTGATGCAGCGTGCAGGCGAGGCTGTATATAAGCAATGGCAGTTATTTGATGCACAGCATACATTAGTTATTGTTGGCCATGGTAATAACGCTGGAGACGGTTACGTTGTAGCTAGGCTTATTATGCAATCAGGTAAAAAGGTAACAGTATGCGCTGCTGAACCCGAGAAGATATTAACCGGTGATGCAGCAAAAGCGCAGCAGTTATGGATTGAAGCGGGTGGGGAAGTTTCTCATTTTACAAAAGATGCCCTTAATGAGTGCGATATAGTTATTGATGCGCTCTTTGGTACTGGGCTTAAAAGCGCAGTGCGTGATCATTTTGCGAATATAATTAAGGCTGTAAATAACAGTGGTAAGCCCGTAATAAGCATTGATATTCCATCAGGTATTGAGGCTAATACAGGGCAGCCTTTAGGGTGCGCTGTACAAGCGACTTCAACCGTTACCTTTGTGGGTATAAAGCAAGGGCTCACAACTACAGCAGGTAAACAATATAGCGGTAAGTTAGTATTTGATGATTTAGCAATTGGCGATGCATTTACTTGTATAGCGCAATCATCAGGAACCCTGATTAATATTAATAGCTTTAAAGGAATAGCCACGCGAGCAATCAATAGTCACAAAGGAAGCCACGGTAAACTTTTATGTGTTGGTGGCAATCAAGGTACTGCAGGTGCAATTAGGTTAAGTAGTGAAGCAGCTCTTAGAACGGGTGCTGGCATGGTAAGAGTGTATACACACGAAAGCTCAATAACGCCTATTAGCATTGGCAGACCAGAACTTATGGTAAGCAGTAATAACTTATATCAAGCGCTAGAGTGGGCAAGCTGCGTTGTTATTGGCCCAGGGCTTGGGCAAGACGAATGGGCACAGCAAACATTCGATGAAGTAATGCAATATTGCCAAAACAATAAAATGCCATTGGTTATAGATGCAGATGCCCTTAATTTGCTAGCTAAGCAAGCTTCATCATACACGTTAGAGCAATGCGTACTTACGCCACATCCCGGCGAAGCCTCTAGACTGTTGAGTGTGAGCACCAGCGAAATCGAATCTGATCGTTTTAATTATGCCCGCCTTTGCGCCAAGCGCTATACCGCGACTTGTGTATTAAAAGGGGCTGGAACGTTAATAGATAATGCTCAGCAAACGTGGGTATGTGAAGATGGCAACCCGGCATTGGCAGTTGGCGGCAGTGGCGATGTACTCACTGGTATTATTGGTGCATTACTTGCTCAAGGTTTAAATATTGATGAAGCAGCACGCTATGGTGTAACACTGCACGCTAAAGCCGGTGATATCGCAAGTGAGCGAGATGGGCAAAGGGGCATGCTACCCAGTGATTTATTCGCAATTGTAAGAGAGTTAGTTAATAAAGAGACGTGAGTTTAAGCGTCACTCAACTATTAGTGTTCGGTTTTAAATTGTGGAACGTTATTGCACCCACTAAAAAGCATACACCCACATAAAGCCAAACACTGCTCGCTATAATATTCCACGTATCGGCTCGTATTAATGCGGGGATAATTATCGTACTTCGTATGATACACAAAGTTGCAATAGCAATTAAAGCGGTTCTAGTAAGTACTATGTTACGCACTAAACCAATTGCTGATAAGGCAAATACAGTACATGCAAACATGAGTCCAGCTATTACAATACTACCTAAAGGCGCAAGGAATGTACCTTGCTGTGATGATTCTATTATTTGTATTGGAGCGCGAGCAAATATAAACCAACTAGTGCCACCCCATATACAAAGTAAATGCCATACAGCCGCTGCAGATGCGATAACTCCTGCGCTTAATAAAAATTTTGCTTTTATATTTAACAGCATTTTATCTCACTGATTATTAAGCTGTAGTAGATCCCATTTTGTACCATATAAATCTTCAAAAACCACTACGGTGCCATAGGGTTCTACTCGAGGTTCTTCGTTAAATGTAACGCCTTTAGAAAGCATTAAATTATAATCTCGCCAAAAGTCATTGGTATGCAAAAATAAAAACACGCGACCACCTGTTTGATTACCAATAGCACTCATCTGTTCGGGCGTTGTGGCTTTAGCAAGCAGCAGATTAGTCCTGCTCGAATTAGTTTCGTTTGAATTAGCCCCGTTTGAACTAGCCCCGTTTGAACTAGCCCCGTTTGAATTTGGAGGTGAAATTAACACCCAGCGTTTACCATCTTCTAAGTTAGTATCCTCTACTAACTCAAAGTTGAGCTTTTGAGCATAAAACTCAATGGCCTCGTCGTAGTCCTTAACAACTAATGCAATGCTGCCGATATGCTGTTGAACGTTAGTCATGCTTAGTTTACTCCGTACTCTTAAATAAATGTGTTTTATATCAGATTAGTAAACGTTTACGCAGGGTATATGCCCGTAGTGTGTAATTTTAATTAACTTGTGAGTTCGTCCTCATCGTCGTCGAGTGGATCACCTGAGTCTTCTTTGCGTTTTCTTTGTTCTTGTTTTGCTTTTTGAACATTCTCGTAGGTAGGTGGTGGGATAGGAATAATAGAAATAAGCGGAAAGAATGCTAAAAATAAATAAGCCCCCTTAGACATACTTTTACCCCACGTGACCATTTTGAGCATAACCCAAACTACGAATGAAAATAACCCAGTCACAAGGACAACAAAAACAAAGAAGATGAATATTGTGTTATTACTTAATAAATCCATTTAATATAAATCTGAGTTATACGTAACTTAGGTATGGGTATAAATTGAACAATATCAATGATTTTTATACCAAAAAGCAAAAAACCAGCCGAAGCTGGTTTTTTATATAAGCGAGGTGCTTAAACGGTGATGTTTATCACATCATGCCGCCCATACCACCCATTCCGCCCATGCCACCCATATCAGGTGCACCAGCTTCATCTTTCGGGATTTCAGCTACCATTGCTTCAGTAGTGATCATTAGACCCGCAATAGACCCTGCAAATTGTAATGCAGAGCGTGTTACTTTAGTTGGATCTAGGATACCCATTTCAATCATGTCGTTGTATTCGCCAGTTGCTGCGTTGTAACCAAAGTTACCGTCGCCGCCTTTAACTGCGTTAATTACAACAGATGCTTCTTCGCCAGCATTAGTTACGATTTGACGAAGTGGTGCTTCCATTGCACGAAGTGCAACTTTAATACCGTGGTTTTGATCTTCGTTGTCGCCAACTAAATCAACTAGCTTGCTAGCAGCACGTACAAGTGCAACACCGCCGCCAGGTACTACGCCTTCTTCAACCGCTGCACGAGTTGCATTTAATGCATCTTCAACGCGGTCTTTTTTCTCTTTCATTTCGATTTCAGTAGCAGCACCTACTTTGATTACTGCAACACCGCCAGCTAGTTTAGCCATGCGCTCTTGAAGTTTTTCTTTATCGTAGTCTGATGTTGCTTCTTCAATTTGTGCTTTAATTTGAGAAACACGACCAGTAATACCCGCTTCTTCACCAGCACCATCAATGATTGTTGTATCATCTTTAGTGATAATTACGCGCTTAGCTGTACCTAGGTCTTCAACTGTTGCTTTTTCAAGCTCTAAGCCGATTTCTTCAGAAATAACAGTACCGCCAGTTAATACAGCGATATCTTGTAGCATTGCTTTACGACGGTCGCCAAAACCAGGTGCTTTAACAGCTGATACTTTAACAATACCGCGCATGTTATTAACTACTAAAGTAGCTAGTGCTTCGCCTTCAAGGTCTTCTGCGATGATTAGTAGTGGTTTACTTGCTTTAGCAACCGCTTCTAATGTTGGTAATAATTCGCGGATGTTAGATATTTTTTTATCTACAAGTAGAATAAATGGGTTATCTAGTTCAACAGTGCCTTTTTCTGGGCTGTTGATAAAGTAAGGAGATAAGTAACCACGGTCAAACTGCATGCCTTCAACAACATCTAGTTCGTTTTCAAGTGATTGACCTTCTTCTACAGTAATAACACCGCTATTACGGCCTACTTTTTCCATTGCTTGTGCAATGATATCGCCAATCTCTTTATCAGAGTTAGCTGAAATAGTACCTACTTGTGCAATTGCTTTAGTATCAGAACAAGGAACAGATAACGCTTTAAGCTCTGCAACAGCAGCAATAACTGCTTTGTCGATGCCGCGCTTAAGATCCATTGGGTTCATACCCGCTGCAACAGCTTTAAGGCCTTCATTAACAATAGACTGTGCAAGTACTGTAGCGGTAGTTGTACCATCGCCGGCTGCATCATTTGCTTTAGATGCAACTTCTTTAACCATTTGTGCGCCCATGTTTTCAAACTTGTCTTCAAGTTCGATTTCTTTTGCTACAGATACACCATCTTTAGTGATAACTGGTGAGCCAAATGATTTATCTAGTACAACGTTACGGCCTTTAGGACCTAATGTAACTTTTACTGCGTTTGCCAGGATGTTTACGCCAGTTAGCATTTTAGCGCGTGCGTCACCTGCAAAAAGTACTTCTTTTGCTGCCATGTTTTAAATTCCTCTAAATTCTTAAATGTTTATAAACGAAAAGTAGGTTTAGCCTACAATGCCTAAAATATTATCTTCACGCATGATCAGGTACTCTTGACCTTCGATCTTTTCAACTTTTTCAACATATGAGCCAAATAACACAGTGTCACCGGCTTTAACTTCTAACGCTCTCACGTCACCGTTTTCTAAAACGCGACCATTACCTACGGCTACAACTTCTCCGCGAGTTGATTTTTCAGCTGCAGAGCCAGTTAATACAATACCGCCAGCAGATTTTGTTTCTTCTTCTAGACGTTTAACGATTACGCGATCTTGTAAAGGACGAATGTTCATGTTTTTTAGTTCTCCTAACAGTTTCTGAACAGTACAGAAAAAAGCTTTTCTAATTTGCATTCATTAATGGGGGTAGAGTGAAAAATTCCAAGAGAAAAAACGATAAATTTTTAATCTTTTCTCTCATATTCACCATCAATAGTGGTTGGTCGTTCCATTTGCCCTTGCTCTCGTTCAGCATGTTGCTGCCCAGCAAACGGCGATGGCCCTTGTTGCATGCCTGCGCTCATTCTAACAGTTGCTTGGCTAGCAAGGCCTGCAGCCAATTTGTTACGAATTGCAGGGGTTAATAACAGTAGCCCAAATACGTCAGTCATAATGCCAGGAGTAAGGAGTAATACACCTGCAATTACAACGCATATTCCGGTAAATAATTCTTTGGCTGGCATTTGCCCTTGCGCCATTTGCGCTTGTACGTTTTGCAGCGCACCCATACCCTGTGTTTTAACCATTTTGGCACCTAAAATCGCAGTAATAACCACAAGTGCAATTGTTGCAAATCCGCCAATCACGTCGCTTACTTGAATCAGCAAAGCGATTTCGATAATAGGGATGATAATAAACAACACAAATAAAAATCTAAACATAGCGCTCTCTAAATAATGACACTCAAAAGAGTTGATGAAATATAAATGAGGGTGACGAGGTCTCTTTTCAAGGTTAGGGCATAGGTATCGTCATTTTACTGATATTTTAGCGTCTACACATTGTATCGGCTATCAGATACTATGAAGCTAGACACTGTCCAATAAGAATAGGTTCATAATGACTACGCATTTTAAAATGATTTTTACGACCTGCAAAGACGAAGCAGAAGCGCGCACACTTGCAAGGGCGTTGGTAGAAAAAAAGCTGGCTGCTTGTGTAAATATTTTACCTAACATGGGCTCTATTTATATGTGGGAAGGCGAAGTGGCAGAAGCAACTGAAGCTAAGCTACTTATAAAAACGAAATCAGACAAAATGAACGATGTGTTTCTAACAATAAAAGAGCTACATAGCTACGAAGTGCCAGAGATTCAGGTTTTAGAAGTTTCTACGGGAAATTTGGCGTATTTTAATTGGATGGACGAGGTACTGAATTAATGCGTTTTTTCTTTTTATTGTTGGTTACATTATTAACCGTACCCGTAAAGGCTGCGACTAATAATGTGCTTGGTGATCTACTTGGGCCTCCGCAACAGACTTTTTTACCTGTAGACCAAGCGTTTGTATTTGATTTTGACCAGCAAGGCAGCACCTTGTTTGTAGGTTGGGATATTGCGCCAGACTATTACCTTTATAAAAAGAAAATAGAGATCATTGCTAAAGATGCCACTATAGAGGTGGGTGACTCTGGCAGTGGCGAAATTATCGAAGATGAATTTTTTGGTAAAACAGAAGTTTTTTTTAATTCCGCAAGTGTTATTAGTAAGCTAAGTAATGTAACCGAAGGCGCCGTGGTTAAAGTTCGCTATCAGGGCTGTGCAAAAGCAGGGCTTTGTTATCCGCCAGAGGTAATTAGCATTCCACTTAGTGTTATTAGTGGCGCACAGATTAAAAATGTAGATAAAAATAGCGCTACCGATGAAACGGCAACCGCAGCAAATACGTTTGCAGCACTCAACGAGCCAACTACTGAGCCTACAACAAATTTAGATGACACCAAAAAAGAGCTTACTTTTACTGAGCAATTAGCAAGTCAGAGCTTAATAACTAATTTACTCATATTTTTTGCTGTTGGTGTAGGCCTTGCTTTTACGCCGTGCGTATTCCCTATGTTTCCTATTTTGTCGAGCTTAATTGCGGGCCAGCAAAACCTTTCAACTAAAAAAGCGTTTGCGTTGTCGTTTGTATATATACAAGGCATGGCAGTTACCTATGCAGCACTAGGCTTAGTTGTTGCGGCGCTTGGTGGGCAAGTGCAGGGGTATTTACAGCATCCATTTGTGTTAATCAGCTTTAGTTTATTATTTGTATTGCTCGCTATGTCGATGTTTGGTTGGTACGAAATAAAACTGCCAAGCAGTATGATGAGCAAGCTAACTCAAGTAAGTAACAACCAAAAAGGCGGCAACTACGTTGGCGTATTTTTAATGGGTGTACTTTCGGGATTAATAGCATCACCTTGTACTACGGCGCCACTGTCGGCGGCGCTCTTATTTGTAGCGCAAAGTGGTGATTACTTAGTAGGTGGTTTAACACTGTACGTGCTTAGTTTAGGTATGGGGTTACCACTTTTATTACTTGGTACATCTGGCGGTAAATTGCTGCCTAAAGCGGGTGGTTGGATGGAGCAAGTTAAAACCTTGTTTGGTTTTGTGATGCTCGTTGTGCCACTTATATTACTTGAGCGACTAGTGAGCGCCGACATTATATTATTAATGGCAGGTGTGCTTGCATTAGCAACAGCACTGTACTTACATCATTGGCAAAGTAGCCAAACACAAAGCAAGTTAAAAACTGCATTATGGTTTGCAGCAACTCTATTAGTTATTACTGGCTTTACGTTAACTAAAAACTACTTTTGGCCGGTACAAGTACAAACAGTACAGGTAAGCTCACAAAATAATGAGTTTAAACAGGTTGCTGATTTAGCAGAATTAAAAGAAGCCGTTGCACAAGCAAACGACGAAGGTCGAATGGTTATGGTCGATTTATATGCTGACTGGTGTGTGGCGTGTAAAGAGTTTGAACATTACACCTTTCCTGATGCCAAAGTGCAAAGTGAGTTTAGCCATTATCAGCTTATTCAAATTGATCTAACTGAAAGTGATAATAAAACAATTGAGCTAATGGAAGAGTACACTGTGTTTGGTTTACCTAGTATTTTGTTTTTTAATACTCAAGGACAAGAGCTTAGTACGCAGCGCGTAACGGGCTTTTTAAATGCTGAAGACTTTGCTAAACACCTAGCAGTTGTGCGCGCCAGCGCACAATAATAGTGCAATAGTGCCACTTGAATTGTCTAAGTGGCACCTTCACAATTCCCCTTATATTTGTACCCACGACACTGATAAGACCAGTATTTTGCTGCTATTTACGTCGAAATCACTATAATAGTTGGTTAACGTGAGAAATTGTTGCTACATTGTTTTTTCTGCTTACTTAAAAGTGAAAAATTAGTTAGTAACCGCTTAACTCATTACTTATAGGATATATCGCGTATTATGGCTGCAAAATTTAACCTTTTAGTTATAAATGGTCCAAATTTAAACATGCTGGGCAAACGTGAACCGGATAAATACGGTTTTCAGACGCTGAGTGAGATTATGGAGGAGCTAACCAGTGCTGCTAATAGTCTAGATGTTGAGTTAACGCATTTTCAAAGTAATAGTGAGCAAGCACTCATTGAACGAATTCACAATGCTTGGCAAGCGGTTGATTACATAATTATCAATCCAGCTGCATTTACGCATACTAGCGTCGCATTACGTGATGCACTGTTGAGTGTTGATATTCCGTTTTTTGAGGTGCACTTAAGTAATGTGCACGCACGTGAAGCCTTTCGTCATCATTCGTATTTTTCTGATGTGGCACAAGGCGTAATATGTGGATTAGGTGCAATGGGTTATCACGCAGCATTAAACGCCGCTGTTAACCAGTTGCAAAGCGCAATTTAATTTAAATTAACACACAAACAACTTACAGGCGGGTCGTGTAATGGATATTCGCAAGATAAAGAAGCTTATCGAATTAGTAGAAGAATCAGGTATTGCTGAGCTAGAAATCACTGAAGGTGAAGAATCAGTACGTATTAACCGTAACAACATGAGTGCAGGCCCAGGTTACCCACAATTTGCTCCACAGCAATATGCACCAGCGCCAGCAGCACCAGTTGCAGCGGCTCCTGTAGCTGTTGAAGCAGCAGCACCAGCTGAGCCTACGGGTCATCAAGTTAAATCACCAATGGTTGGTTCTTTTTACTCTGCTGCGTCTCCTGAAGCTCCAGCATATGTAGAAGTTGGTCAGCAAGTTAAAGTTGGCGATACACTTTGTATTATCGAAGCTATGAAAATGATGAACCAAATTGAATCAGATAAAGCCGGTACAGTAAGAGCTATCTTAGCTGAAAATGGCGAGCCAATAGAATTTGATCAACCTCTATTCATCATTGAATAATAGCGTAACCTAAAAGGCCAACTCTAATGTTAGATAAAGTAGTCATTGCAAACCGAGGTGAAATTGCACTTCGTATATTGCGCGCCTGCAAAGAGCTTGGGATCAAAACGGTTGCTGTGCATTCAACGGCAGATCGCGATCTTAAGCATGTATTGCTTGCAGATGAAACCATCTGTATTGGTAGACCATCAGCAACTGAAAGTTATTTAGATATTCCGCGCATTATTGCTGCGGCTGAAATAACTGACGCTGTAGCGATTCATCCTGGTTACGGTTTCCTTGCAGAAAATGCTGATTTTGCCGACCAAGTTGAGCAAAGTGGATTTGTATTTATCGGTCCTCGTGGCGACACTATTCGCCTTATGGGTGATAAAGTGTCTGCTATCGCAGCAATGCGTAAAGCAGGTGTACCATGTGTACCAGGCTCAGACGGTCCGGTATCAGATGATAAAGAACGTAACATGCAAATCGCTAAGCGTATCGGTTACCCGGTAATCATCAAAGCCGCTGGTGGCGGTGGTGGTCGTGGTATGCGTGTTGTTCGCAGCGAATCTGAACTTATTGATTCAATTGCATTAACACAGCAAGAAGCTAAGCAATTCTTTGGTAATAGCATGGTTTACATGGAAAAATTCCTTGAAAATCCACGCCATATCGAAGTCCAAGTATTAGCAGACGGCCAAGGTAATGCAGTGCATTTAGGTGAACGTGATTGTTCTATGCAACGTCGTCACCAAAAAGTAGTTGAAGAAGCACCAGCACCAGGAATTACTGCTGAAACGCGTAAATTCATTGGCGAGCGCTGTACACGTGCATGTATTGAAATTGGATACCGCGGTGCAGGTACGTTTGAGTTTTTATACGAAAACGGCGAGTTTTACTTCATCGAAATGAATACACGTATTCAGGTTGAACACCCTGTAACTGAAATGGTTACTGGTATCGATTTAGTGAAAGAGCAGTTAAAAATTGCAGCGGGTCAGCCGTTATCATTCACTCAAGACGACGTTGTTATTCGTGGTCATGCTATTGAGTGTCGTATTAATGCTGAAGATCCTGAAACGTTTATCCCGTCACCGGGTAAAATTACACGTTTCCATCCAGCAGGTGGCTTAGGTATTCGTTGGGACAGCCATATTTACGCTGACTACACGGTTCCACCACATTATGATTCAATGATTGGTAAGTTAATTACTTACGGTGAAAACCGTGACGTAGCTATTGCCCGCGCGCGCAATGCACTTAACGAGCTAGTAATTGACGGAATTAAAACTAATACTCCTTTGCATAAGAGAATTCTTGCAGATGAAAACTTCCAAAATGGTGGTACTAACATCCACTATCTTGAGAAGAAATTAGGATTGTAATTCTAGCCTGCAAAAGGCGTTTTATCTCAGTTAATAACCAGAGTTATTAATCTGATTTAAATAATTAAAAATCCGATATCAGGAGACTGATATCGGATTTTTTAATGCCTGTAATTTATACCAATTCGCTTAATTAAATGATCTATTTTGAGGGCGGAAAAACGTGTTGCTAGCTAGGCAAAAAATTCGCTATTTAGTTGTTCTCGGCAATTGCTCCTGCATTGCTCTACCTTCTGCATCCATGCAGTCGTAAATGAGAATTTTTTAACGCAGGTAGCGACGCGTTTAGCCCCGCAAAATGATTAAGTATTATTGCAGATTGGTATTAAGCCTTATAGGCAATAAAAAAGTCCATAAAATATACTGCAAAGAGTAAATTTTATGGACTCAATATTTATACAATATGTTGAACTAACATTAAACTAATTTAGATTCAATTAACTGCAGTGCTTCTTCTAAAATTGTTTCTACTGCTTTTTTAGCGCGTTCAGGGTCGCGTGACTTTATGGTCTCTAAAATATCAGCGTGCTTAGCAACGTCTGCGCCCGGTACACCTTTAATGTGGTTTGTATAACGAATACTTACTCTAAGGGCTGTACTAATAAACTCAGTTAACTGCACAAAAAAGCGATTGTTACTGGCAACTAATATGCTGGTATGAAAAGCAATGTCAGCTTCTAGTGGATCGTCTAAGCCTTCGTCTGCTTCAGCCATACGGGCTAAGGCGTTATCAATTTCAGCGAGTTGTTCTGCAGTTGCATTTAGTGCAGCAAGCGCGGCCGCTTGTGGTTCAAGCGCGACACGTACTTGAGTAAACTCTTTTAATAATGACAGTGATGGCTTACTGCTTAAAATCCAACGTAGTACGTCGGTATCAAACATGTTCCAGCTGCTTTCAGGTAATACACGAATACCTTGCTTAGGACGAGAAGAAATTAATCCTTTAGCTGAGAGCATTTTTACCGCTTCGCGGGTGGCGCTGCGACTTACATCATATTTTATACATAAATCGGCTTCAGAAGGCAGGCCTTCGCTTACAGGGTAAACACCACGCACAATAGCAAAACCCAAATCGTGGGTTAATTGTTGTGTTAAATTTTGACGGGGTTGGCTTTTCATTGCGCAGGATTCCGAGTTGATATATTGCTTTATTATATATCATATATCATATTAATGTACTCAAGGATATGATATAAACTTTTAATTAGCTAAATATTTTAACACAGCAATAACAGCTTAGTTTGGCTCTTTATGGTGTAAGTATAAGTTTATAAAGAGTTTAAATGAAATTGAAAATGCGCTGTATGGAGAGTTGAATTTGAACACCCTCGCTCAATATCATAGTCTTTCTGGTAAAGTTATTTTTATTACTGGTGGTGCATCAGGCATCGGCAGAGCAATGGTTAAGTCCTTTGTAAACCAAAATGCAAAAGTAGCATTTATAGATATTGATGATAAGGCAGCGCAATCGCTTATTCGTGATTTACCCAATGCAAAACTATGGTATAGGCAAGTTGATGTAACTGACTCTCATGCACTTCAGCAATCACTTGTGGATGCATGCGCCGCTTTTGGTGCTATTAATGTACTAGTTAATAATGTAGCGAACGACCGCCGGCAAGCGAGCGAAGACGTTACCGTGCAAGATTGGGATCAGTGCTTACAAATAAACTTAAACCCTGCATTTTTTGCTTCTCAAGTTGCTATGTCTTTTATGAAAGGCGATGGAGCCGGCAGTATCATTAACTTTAGCTCTATTAACGCGATTATGGGCCAGCCACAAATGGCAGGCTATGTAACCGCAAAAGCAGGCCTAATAGGTATGACTAAGGCATTGGCTCGCGATTACGGCGAGTTCGGTATTCGCGTTAACGCTATTTTACCTGGATGGGTTGCTACCGACCGTCAACTAGCAAGTTGGTTTACCGAAGAAGAGCAAGTTAAGTGGATGGAAGCCATGGCGCTTAAAAAATTAGTAACCCCTGAAGATGTTGCTAATTTGGCACTCTTTTTAGCCGCCGATGAAAGCAGTATGATCACCGGGCAAAGTATTAAAATCGACGGTGGGAGGCTTTAAAGCTTGGCTAATTCATCTCTTTTTATTGCTGTTGACTGGGGCACGAGCCATTTACGTGCTTATTTGTGCGAAGTACATGCGCAATCAACACTTAAGTTGCTAGCACAGCGTGATGGCCCAGGAGTTGTTAAGGCGAATCAAAATTTTGAGCAAACCTTAATTGACACCATTGCGGTGTGGAAGCAAGAATATGGTAGTTTACCCATTTATATTGCCGGGCAAATTACCTCAAGTATTGGCTGGCACGAAACGCCTTATTTAGAGTGCCCAATTAATCCCGAAGGGTTACTTAATGCAGCGGTTAGTTTTGATTGCAATGGGCATACTATTAAAGCGTTACCCGGCACAAAGTGTACGCTGCAAAATAGCTTATTTGATGTAATGCGCGGCGAAGAGCTGCAAATTTTAGGGTTTTTAAAACAAAATCCAGAGTATCAACAAGGCAAAATATTATTATGTTTGCCTGGTACACATACTAAATGGGTGCTTATAAACAACGGCGAAATCATTTGCTTTAAAACAGCCATGACCGGCGAGTTATATGATTTGTTATGTCATCAAAGTGTTTTAATTCCTAACGACTGCGCAGAAGGTGAGTTTGACTTTAAAGCATTTGAGCAAGGCTGCGAGCTAACTTTAGGTAGTGATAGCGGTAACTTGGCACATGGTATTTTTAGTGTGCGTACCCGCCAGCTTTCAAAGGAGCTAACACCAGTACAAGCAAAAGCCTATTTGTCGGGCGTATTAATAGGGAGCGATGTACGAGCAGCTCGCCATGCAAGCGAGTGGCAATTATTGAGTGATACACAAGTTGTAGTGATTGGTACAAAGCAACTTAATATGTGTTTTACCACAGCACTTAAGCAAATTGGTGTTAAGTGTGTTGAGTTTGATATTAAAACTGCCACGCTAAGTGGCTTTAATTATTTATTTAATTTAGAGTCAAAAAAATAAACCCCTCTATAATAATCAATTATAAAGGGGTTGCACGGGAAGTTTTTAGGACTACAACAGCCAATTACTTTAGCGGTTATTAAGCAATTTTAGCCGCTTTGGTTTGCTCAATATAATCATTAAGCGTAGCAACTTGTGCCTCATTAAAACGTAGTCCTAATTTACTACGACGCCATAAAATATTGTATGCGTTTTCTGCCCACTCTTCATTTAGCAAGTAATTTACTTCTGCTGCAAATAAACCATGGCCAAAATCTTGGCCTAAATCACTCAGTCCAGTTGCACTACCTAGTATAATTTTAGCGCGAGTACCGTAAGTGCGCACAAAGCGTTTAAGTGTTATTTCAGGTAGCCATTCATATTTCGCTTTTAGCTCTGATTTAAGAGCTTCTACAGAGCTAAAATCGCCACCAGGGAGTGAGCTGTGCTTAGTCCACGCTTCGCTCATTTGTGGGTAAAATTCTTCAAGCTTATTAACTGCAGCTTCGGCGAGTTTACGATAAGTAGTAATTTTTCCACCAAACACACTTAATAGTGGTGTTTGCTTAGCGTCACTCGAAAGCTCTAATTTATAATCGCGAGTAACGGCTTGTGCATTAACTGATTCGTCATCAAGTAATGGGCGTACACCCGAGAAGGTATGTACTATATCTTCGCGTTTAATATGGTTTTTAAAGTAACTATTAGTAATATCAATTAAGTAATCGATTTCTTCATCACTAATTTTAACGTCTTGCGCTTCACCTGTGTGTTCTACATCGGTTGTGCCAACAAGTGAGAAGTCATCTTCAAACGGAATAACAAATACAATACGCTGATCTTTATTTTGTAAAATGTAAGCTTGCTTCTCATCGTGAATGCGCGGCACCACAATGTGGCTGCCTTTCACAAGGCGAATATTTTGTGGCGACTTTTCTGCTAGCGCTTCATCAAATAATTTAGCAACCCAAGGGCCCGCAGCGTTAACAATACCTTTGGCAGAAATGCTGTATTTAGCTTTACTTTTTTGCTGCTCAAGCGTTACCTGCCACTTACCTTGCTCGCGTTTGGCATTTACACACTTAGTTTGCGTGGTAATAACGGCGCCTTTTTGCTGCGCTGCTAGGGCGTTTAAAACGACTAAGCGAGAGTCATCAACCCAGCCATCTGAGTATTCAAAACCTTTGGTAATAGAAGGTTCTAGTACGCTATTTTCGCCAAACTTGATGCTTCGAGAACCCGCAAGTGTTTCGCGCTTTGCTAGATTGTCATACATAAACAAACCAATGCGAATCATCCATGCAGGGCGTAAATGCTTTTGATGCGGCAATCTAAAAGTAAGTGGCCACATAATATGAGGTGCGTTTTTAAGTAGCACTTCACGCTCGGCTAAGGCTTCTTTTACTAATCTAAATTCGTAGTGCTCAAGGTAGCGCAGACCACCGTGGATCAGCTTAGAACTGTTTGAAGATGTTGCACAGGCAAGGTCTGATTGTTCGCACAAGAGTACTTTTAATCCTCTGCCTGCTGCATCAGCTGCTATTCCAGTGCCGTTTACACCGCCACCGATGACTAGTAAGTCATATTCGTTATCTGCTAATTCCACCGAGCTAACCTTTTTATTTGTAATATAAATAAGACATAAGCATCATAAAGCTGCTGTTTTCATTTGACAATAGAAAACCCAGTTTTTTATTCGTTAATTTTGACGCTGATCCATTTTCAATTTAAAGCAGTAAAGCATCCCTTTTAAATCTAGCTATTGGCTAAGTTAAAAAGGCGAAGTGGCTAAAGTATTTGCTTAGCCACTTAGTACTTACTCCGGACAGTTTTTATTCGTTAAACATACTTGAGCAACGCAGTGCTGCCATTTTGCATATAAATCGTTACGTTCGTCGGCGCTCATAGTTGGCTCAAAACGACGGTCGCATGTCCACATTTTAGATAACTGCTCGGTTGACTCGTACACACCTGTTTGTAAGCCAGCTAAATATGCTACGCCTAAAGAGGTCGTTTCGGTCACAGTTGGGCGCTCAACTGTTGCGCCTAAAATATTTGATAAGAAGGTCATAACCCAGTTATTTTTTACCATACCGCCATCTACACGAAGCACACTTGGGCGAAGACCATCACGCTCCATCGCTTTTTGTAAATCTTTGGTCTGGTAACCAACTGATTGCAGAGCAGCCGCAACAATAGTGCTAATACCTGAATCGCGTGTTAGGCCTAAAATAGCGCCACGTGCATTAGGATCCCAATAAGGAGCACCTAAACCCGTAAACGAAGGCACTAAAAATACACCATGATCGAGCGGTACATCTTTAACCATCGATTCACTTTCGCCAGCATGGCTAAGTAGCTTTAAGCCTTCAACAATCCACTGCATCGTTGCGCCAGCCATAAATATGCTGCCTTCAATGGCGTAAGTTGGTTTGCCGTTTAATCTATAGGCAACAGTGGTCAGTAGGCGATTTTCTGAGGTCAGTGCTTTTTCGCCAGTATTAAGCATTAAAAAACAGCCTGTGCCGTAAGTACTTTTTGCCATGCCTTGTTCAAAACATGCGTGACCAACAAGCGCAGCTTGCTGATCGCCTGCAATACCACAAACACGAATTGGCGCACCAAAAATGTCAGCACTGGTTGAGCCAAACTCGTCAGCTGAATCCATTACTTCTGGAAGCATAGATTCTGGAATATCGAATAACTCTAAAAGCTCTTGATCCCATTGCTGGGTGTGAATATTAAATAACATGGTGCGCGATGCATTGGTTGCATCGGTGCGGTGCTCTTTGCCGCCTGTTAGCTGCCAAAGCAGGTAGGTGTCAACTGTACCGAAGGCGAGCTCACCTGCAAGAGCTTGTTCGCGTGCGCCTTCAACGTTATCTAAAATCCAACGAATTTTAGTGGCCGAAAAATAAGGGTCGAGCAATAAGCCTGTTTTTTCGCTTATTGTTTGGCAAAGCTCATCAGTTGTTAGGCTTTCGCAATAGTCACTAGTGCGACGGTCTTGCCAAACAATTGCGTTATAAATTGTTTTGCCTGTTTTTTTGTTCCACACTAACGTGGTTTCGCGTTGGTTGGTGATACCAATGGCAATAATTTCTTCAGGCTTTACATCGTTTTTAGTTAAGACTTCGCGGCTAGTACTAAGCACTGTTTGCCAAATATCGTTAGGGTCGTGTTCTACCCAACCATTTTGTGGAAAATGCTGCGAAAATTCTTGTTGTGCTGTACCAAAAACGTCTGCATCTTTTGTAAACAAGATGGCCCGAGAGCTTGTGGTTCCTTGATCAATTGAGAGTATGTATTTGGACATTATATTTGTGTTATTTATCTTATCTTATATATGACTAGATTGCCTTTAACCGAAGTTAATGGCAATGGTTTTTTCTTAAAATAGCAGATTAAAAAATAAACACGCTAATATTTGTTGGTAACTCTTTTATATAAAAGGCGTTTTATTTTTGCATTATTTTAAGGGCGTACGCGGCTATTGATTAAAAACAGCCGCTTAAAGCTTATTATTACTTGGTGTGAGGTTTAGCTTGTTGCCAATCCATACCGGTAGAAAAGCGATTATCAAACCCGCGCCACTGTGGCAGCGGTTTACCGTCAACAACAGCTTGGTCGCCGTTTTGTGGTAAATCTAAGTATTTACACTCGCTGGCTATGCCTTTTACGTGGCAATCCATCATGGCAAGTACAAAGTGTTTGTTGATTTCGTTTAGTGTGCGCATAGACCACGAAGGCTCGTAGTAATGGCCTATATCTAGCTCACTGCTGCTTTGTGCAATAGCAGGGGCTGGGTGTGGTGCAATATTATGGCGTGCATTTTTGTAAGTAAGCATGTACTTATCTTTGCTGCCTGTTTGTTCATAAAGGTTTTTAATGCCTTCATAGCCTGAAATGTCATCTAGGTTACCGGCTATATAAAGCGAAGGTACTTTAATGTTTTCCATTGCTTTGGCATCAAATATAGCGTGCTGTCCGCCCCATGGGGCAAAGGCCACCATCGCTTTTATACGTGGGTCTACTTTTGGGTTTTGGTATTGCCCACCAGCGCAGCTGTTTAGTAATTGCTGTACTTTTTCAATTTGAGCAGGGTCTTTCATACCCGTAAACATAGCCGTAGTTTGCTCATTAAAAGCGTAACAGCCACCTATCGTATTTACAGCGCCATAGCCACCCATTGAGTAACCAATTACGCCTGCGCTTTTGTTATCTACTTGTTTGCTTGCAAAGTTGTTTTGCTCATTAAAGTAATTAATAACAAACTGCTGATCGCGTGAACGATTTATTAGCGTACTAAAAAAGCCAGAGAATGGTGCGTTTTTAAAATCAACATCGGCATTGGTCGAATCGGTATGATCAAGTGCAACAACAATGTAACCGTGCGATGCTAAATGCTCGCCAAGGTAGTACATAATTGTACGGTAACCGGTATAACCGTGCGAAAGCACAATGACAGGGTAGTGCTCTTTATTATTAATGGCGACATCACGCATTGCATCGGCTTGCAAAGTAAACTCTTTACCTGAGCGAGTTTCATCTGTGTAGCTGGTAAGTGGCGCTTTTGCTGTATTTGCAGCCGGATACCACACCTCTACTTTTAAAGGACGATCTTTTTGACCTTGTGTAGCGGGGTCAAATTGCGCAGGGTTAACTAAATCAAGTGTTTGCACACCTACATTGTAGCTACCTTTAGCTGCTAGCTCTGGGAGTACTTCGCTAGTGATTGGCGGATATAGCTGCTCTGGTTTATTAGATTCAGCAACAGCTACACTGACAGATAAACTGCACGTAGCAAGTAATATGGCTTTTGAAAGCGCCTTGAGTGTGTGTGTCATTGTGTGTCCTTGTTGTATTTTTATTTTTTAATTAGTCAGTTCAGCCGACTCGACGGCATTGCTATATTGCAGTTGCCATTGTGCTCGCAAGGTATCCATTATATTCATAACTCGTAAGCTAGTACTTAGTGGCAACACGCTGCTTTGGGTTTGTTTTTGTAATATACACTGCGTGACATGTGCAATTTCAAACTTAAAGTTTTCATCGTCGCTAAAGTTGTATTCAAAGTATTTAGGGTCTTGGCCACTTATATGTAGCTCTATAGATTGCGCGCCTACAAATTGAGGTATTCGAATATAGCCAAGCTCACCGTTTATACATGCTTCTGTTGGGCCATTTTGCTGCAGTGCGCTGGCAAGAGATGCAAATTGCCCGTTACCGTAATCAATTAAAGCAGTGCTTCGCTCATCAATACCGGTTGTGCTTTTATGTACAAAGGATTTGATGTGTTCAGGGGCTTTATTAAATACCACATCAGCAATCGAAATAGGGTAAATACCTAAATCGAGCAGGGCGCCACCCGCTGTTACAGGGTTCATTAATCGGTGAGTGTCTGCAAAGCTGCCAGGTAAACTAAAGTTGGCATTAACACTGTGCACATTACCAATAACATCTTCTCTTAGGAGTTGTTGTAATTTTACTATGGCTGGTAAAAACCGCATCCAAACGCCTTCCATTAAAAAGCAGCTTTGTTGCTTGGCAAGCTTAGTGAGGTTTTGCAACTGCTTAGCATTAACGGTAATTGGTTTTTCGCTTAGCACGTGCTTATTGTGTTTTAAGCATTGGGCGATAGTTTTAAAGTGTTGATCGTGCGTATTAGCAATATATATGGCATCTATATTTGGGCACTGCATAAGAGCTTGATAGCTCTCATAGTCTTGAATATTGTACGGTGTGGCAAATTCTTTAGCGCGCTGCATACTCGTTGATGCCGCGCCAATAAGCTGTGCATCACTACAATGCGCAATGCTTTTAGCAAAGGTGTGAGCTATATTGCCACACCCAATAATTCCCCAATTAACCTTTGCCATGCTTATTCCTTAGTTTTATTTAAAAAGACGTAATTTGTAATCCTGAGCCCGCTGAACATACGTAAATATCAGCATTTAAGTTAAAGCGTTCAAAGTAATGCTTTTCTACCGCTGCTTTAATTAGTGGTACTTCAGCATCACGACACAAACATACAATTGCGCCACCAAAGCCGCCACCCGTCATACGTACTGCACCGCGATCGCCCATGGCTTCTTTACAAATCTCTACTAGGCCATCGGTTGCAGGTACGGTTACTTCAAAGTCGTGTTTAAGTGATTGATGCGATGCTGCCATTAGGGTGCGAAGTGCATCCATATCGTTATTTTGTAGTGCAGTTGTTGCTGCAATTACGCGGTCGTTTTCGCTAATTACGTGGTGTGCACGTTTATATTCGTTTTCGCTTAATGTCGCTTTTACTGCTTGTAGGGCAGTCATGGTTGCTTGGCGAAGTGTTTCTACACCCATTTTTACAGCTGCTTGTTCGCAGTCAATACGGCGCTGGTTGTATTCGCTATCAACCAACTTACGCGGGTAGTTAGAGTTAACAATAACAATATTTAAATCATCAGGAACTTTAACTGATTTGGTTGCTAAGTTTTCACAGTCGATTAATAGTGCATGACCGTTCTCGCCTTTAGCTGAAATAAGCTGATCCATAATGCCGCATTGGCAATGCATAAAGTCGTTTTCGGCTTCTTGGCCAAATAGCGCAATTTGCTCTGGCGGTAAACCAAGCTGTGCAATATGGTTAAACATACCGCCTACAGCAACCTCTAGTGCGGCCGATGACGACAAGCCACTACCTTGCGGTAAGTTACTGTCAATTAGTAGGTCGGCACCACGCAGAGTGTAACCCGCTCTTTTAAGAACATAAGTAACAGCACGAATGTAGTTACCCCATTGCGATTGGCCTTCAGTGATTTCTTCATCAACACTAAAGCTGTCTTTTTCGCCTGGGTAATTTAAAGAATGCACAGTGATAATATTGTCGTCGCGCTCTTTAAACATTACTTGGGTACGAAACTCTAACGAACACGGTAAAACGAAACCGTCGTTGTAGTCGGTAAATTCGCCAATAAGGTTTACACGGCCCGGTGCTGCTGCAATACCTTGAGCAGGCGCGCCATACAGTGACAAAAATTGTTGTTGGAATTCGTTAAGCTTCATCTGTGTGTCCTGCTGTATCTTTATAGTGTGTTGTACTGGCTGCTTTTAAAATAGAAGCAGCGGTTTCTGCGCTTAAGTCGCGTTGGCTTTCGCCTAGCATTTCGTAGCCTACCATGTGTTTTTTAACAGTAGCAGAGCGAAGTAGCGGCGGATAAAAATGGGCATGCAAACGCCAATGTTGCTCATCAGAGCCTCTGTTAGCCGGTGCATTGTGCCATCCCATTGAGTAGGGAAAGCTGCAATTAAATACGTTGTCGTACTTAGTGGTTAATACTTTAAGTGCCTGAGCCAAAGAGTCGGTTTGCGCATCGTTTAGCTGGCTAAAGTTTTGAATGTTATCTTTAGTTACTAGCATTGTTTCAAACGGCCACGCTGCCCAAAATGGCACAACAACAAGCCAATGTTCGTTTTCAAATACAACACGTGTTTGATCTGCTTGCTCTTTTTGCGCGTAATCGGCAAGCATGGCTGTGCCATGCTTTTTATAATAGTTAAGCTGCTGGTTATCTTCGGCTTCTATTTCGGTTGATAAATGCGAGTGAGCCCATACTTGGCCATGAGGATGAGGTTGCGAACAACCCATGATCTCGCCTTTATTTTCAAAAACTTGTACGCATTCGTACTGCTGTGCAAGCTCTGTGTAATTTTGTTTCCAGGTTTTTACTACTTCGTGCAATGCGTTTTGGCTAAGCTCTGGTAGTGTTTTATTATGCTCTGGCGAAAAACAAATTACGCGGCATTCGCCACTGGCTTCGTCGGCAATAAATAAATCGCTGTCTGATTCTAAGCTTTGTAATTGCTCGCTGGCATTAGGTGTGAGTGCACCAAAGTCATTTCTAAATACGTGTGTGTATTTATAATCTGGGTTACTGTCGCCATTTGCACGGGTATTACTTGGGCAAAGAGGGCAGCTTTCATCGTGTTTTGGTAATACGTTTTCGTTAACAGCTTCTGTTGCGCCTAACCATGGGCGGTTATTACGATGTGGTGAAACTAATACCCAACGACCCGTTAGCGGGTTTTTACGTCTGTGAGTACTTTCTAATAAAGCCATGTTAACTCTCCAACCCACTAGGGTAATTAGTTTGCCAGCGCCATGTATCGTTGGTCATGTCGCTAAGTGTTAGTTCTGCGTGCCAGTTAAGTGTGTTTTGCGCTTTTGTAGCATCGGCGTAATTACAGGCAATATCGCCTGCTCGGCGCGGTGCACTTTTATACGGAATATCTTTATTGGCTGATGCGCTAAATGCTTTGATCATATCGAGCACTGAATAGCCTTGCCCGGTGCCTAGGTTATAAGCATGAAAGGCGGTATCTGTTTTATGCTGCATAAAAGCGGCAACGTGGCCTTTAGCTAAATCTAAAACGTGAATATAGTCGCGTACGCCTGTGCCATCTTCGGTGTCATAGTCGTCACCAAAAATATTAACCACGTCGCGTTTACCTACCGCTGTTTGAGCAATAAATGGCATTAAGTTGTTAGGAATGCCATTAGGGCTCTCACCTAATAAACCACTTGGGTGTGCACCTACTGGGTTAAAGTAACGAAGTGCGATGCCCATAAATTTACTGTTGGCATTACATACGTCTTGCATGGCTTGTTCAACCATGACTTTAGTCCAACCATAAGGGTTAGTTGCGCGTATAGGGTGCTTTTCGTCAATAGGGAGGTAGTCGGGTTCGCCGTACACAGTAGCCGATGAGCTAAATATAATGTGGTTAACGTCTGCCTCTTGCATGCTTTGTAACATACTTAATGTGCCCGACACATTATTTTGATAATAACGAAGTGGCTGCTCAGTTGATTCACCAACAGCTTTTAGTGCTGCAAAGTGAAAAACAGCCTCGGCTTTAGTGTGTTTTAGAGCGAGCTTAAATTGTTGCTCGTCTTGAATGTCACCCAATATAAACTCAAACCGAGTGCCAGTAATCTTTTCGAGTTGGTCAAGTACCCGCGAACTAGCATTAGACAAGTTATCATAAATAACAGGTGTAATACCTGCTTCATGCAATGCAATACATGTGTGGCTACCTATGTAACCCATGCCGCCAGTGACTAAAACTTTCATGTTTATTCTCGAAAAGTGTATTTATATGATAAATACTACTATTAAGGTGATTTAAAAACAATAGTTATGATTGCTGGATAATTCAAATAAAAGCATAAAAAACATTCAGATTAAAAACTCGCCTGCCTTTAAATAGCATACTTTTATTTTAACTAACATAGGCTTAGCTTTATCAATTGATTAGATAAACTGATTCGATTATTGACCTAATTTCAGCGGTAGGGGGGCTGCTAATATAGCGAGAACAAAGTTAGGAGAGAGCAACATAAATAAAACAGTTTTACTTACCGGTGTTACCGGTAGCACTTGCTAGAAACGCAAAGATGTTATTAACCCAAGTACTGTATTTATGAAATCTGTGGGTGGCTTTGTAAAGTTTTAGAAAAAATCCTTATGGTTGATCTAAAGAGCTCACTTGTCAGTGAGCTCTTTTTTTTAGCTGCATTACTGCTCTTGCTGCAAGCGCTCGTATAGCCAATCTTTTAATTCTGTACGTTCATGTTTTAGCTGGTGCATTTGCTCATCGCTTATGGGCGCATCTTTGAGCTCTAACACTCTAATTTCTTTATCTAGCTTGTCGTACTTATCTGCTTTTTTTGCAAATTCAGTATCGCTTTCATTTAACTCGGCAATTGTCCTTAAGTACTCTGGAAAGTCATTTGTTAATGAGTGGTCTTCGCCTAACATATTCGCTCCTTAATAGGATATAAATGAGCTCACAAGTAAGTGAGTTGTATGAGTGAATTACTGCCTTTCATATAATACACTGGGGCTTATATAGATATAATTCAACCATTGAGCCACTAATTTGATGCAGCTCAAACAATCTGTTTATTTTGCTCAGTAAGGCATTTCACTAAAGTATTTAATAGAGCGATCAATAAACGCACGTACTTTAGGGTCAATAATTTATTGTTGGGGTATACAGCCTAAATAGGTGTGTTAACTACTCGCGAAAAGCTTAAAGCTCGATATTATTGCTCAAGGTGCAAGGAATCTCTGGCTAGAGAAAATAAGTTTAAATATCACCATGATTTAATACGTTAATAAATCTCTTAACCAGAGTTCGGGTTAAGAGAACCAGTACCCACTAAAGACTTTAAAGAACTTTTAGCAAAAACAGTTAATTTTTAACGCTTTTTGCTAATTTATGTTGGCTAGTTAATAGTGGTAGAATGCAGCGCTTAGTACCATTTGTGTGAAGTAAGTGGTCAATAATTTATAAGGTTTGTTGTGTAATGCTGTTAATGATCGATAACTACGATTCGTTTACTTACAACTTAGTGCAATATTTTCAGCGTTTAGATCAAGACGTTTTAGTAAAACGTAATGACGAGCTAAGCATTGCACAAATAAAACAGTTAAACCCGCAGCACATCGTGTTATCGCCGGGACCATGTACCCCTAACGAAGCGGGTATTTCATTAAATGTTGTTGAGCAGCTAAAAGGACAATACCCTATTCTAGGGATTTGCTTGGGGCATCAAACTATCGCGCAAGCTTTAGGGGGAGATGTAATTCGTGCTAAAAAGGTTATGCACGGTAAAACATCACCCATAGTTCACACTAATAAAGGTGTGTTTAAAGGTTTAGCCAATCCGTTAACGGTATGTCGTTATCATTCTTTAGTGGTTAAAGCACAAACTCTACCTAAAGAGCTTGAAGTAACCGCATGGACTCAGACTGAGCAAGGCGAGTTTGACGAAATTATGGGATTGCTTCATAAAGAATTAGCAATCGAAGGTGTGCAGTTTCACCCCGAAGCTATTCTAACTGATCAAGGCTTAGAACTGCTTGATAACTTTTTAACTCGCTTCTAATGTTATAATACACAGAGCATTTAATACTTTATTAATGGATGTCATGACTGAACTTGAAGCGCAACAGCGTACTGCCAAAATATTAAGCCAACGGGCTCATGACTTATTGCTTGGGCACAGCTTTGCGCATCAGCAAATTGGTTTCATTCATACATTAGATATAGATTACGGCGAACCGATGAAGCAACGTACTTTGCTTCAGGTTGAAGTGGCCGCACAGCATAAACGCCAGCAAAGCAGTACTGCACATTATAAGTATCGCGCTCAAGCGAGTGAGCAACTACACAAAACAATTGAAACAGCTATATATAAGCAGCTCGAAGATATAGATGGCGTAATTCATAGCACCATAGGCATTGAAGATGGCATTGCCAATATACTCGATATATTAGCTGTAAAGTCGGCATCGGTAGGGCGCTTAGAGCCATTGGTAAATGATATAGGCTGGTTAGGTAGGGAGTTAGTCACGCTCGTTAACTTACCCTACTATCGTAATCAGCGTAGTAAAAACACGTCTGTAAAAGTAGATAAACCATCGCTTGCTCTTCGCTATATTGGTCTTGATAACTTACAGCTAGTTATACCTACATTTGCTACGCGTCATTGGATGCCACATAGCACCGAGCCATTTTCATTATTAAAACGCCGGCTACGCGACAGCGCGATGGCAAACGCGATTGCTGCGCAAAAAATTGCACAAATTAATAATGTGAACGACGTTCATGCATTTACCCTTGGTATGCTTTTAGATGTAGGGCGAATTGCATTGGTGCGTTTGTACTTAAAAACGTTTGAGAAAGTATGGCAACGTAAAGTGCAGTTAGCCCGAAATGAAAACCAAAAAGATTTACACACCGCATTATTAGAGCTACAGCCCGACCCGCTATTTTTAACCACTCTACTTAGCAATAAGTCGATAGAAGTAAGCGCCAAAGTAATAGACAAAATGGCTTTTAAATATTTACCGTTTAAAGGTGTAATGCAGCAGCTAGTAAATGGGGTAGATAAGGGCGATACATTACTGCCGTTAACACAAGTAATGCTAAAGGCACGTTGCTACTCTCAATATCTTAATTTAAAAGAGCATCAACTTATTGAGCCTGACGAAACTCTAAGCTGGTTTTCGTACTTTAAGTTCACTAAAACGGAACTAAAAACCCTCCAATCGAGTAATTTTACCAATTTAGCTATTCAAATTGACTAAAAATCTGAATTTTTTGTTAATTTTTTTGCGACTAACCATTCATTCTCACTCCATTGTTGTATTGCATATTTGCCGATTAAAGCGTCCGCGCCTCGGTGCTCATGCGGTTAGTTGCCTAAAAATAAGCATAAATAGTTATGCAAATAGTTATTCACTATCTATGAAATAATATCTTTAGCCCTTTATTTTCAAGGGATACATGAAAGTTTTTAACGAGACAGATATAAGTAATTCTGAAATAATGTGCGTCTGAAAATTGAACCACAAAGCAATTTTGCGCAATTATCAGGTTACTGATCTTGCCTATAAAGTTGGTTACAAATATTAACCAAACACCTATTTTGATGTTTTGTGTTGCTCACAATTAAGAGGAAATAAAATGACAGTCAATCGCGAATTATTTGATCACGTAATGGTTCCTAACTACGCACCTTCAAGCGTAATTCCTGTTCGAGGCGAAGGTTCTCGCGTATGGGATCAAGAAGGTCGAGAGTTTATCGACTTTGCTGGTGGTATTGCAGTTAACTGTCTTGGCCATTGCCACCCTGCATTAGTAGGCGCATTAAAAGAGCAAGGCGAAAAAATCTGGCATCTATCAAATGTAATGACCAATGAGCCGGCACTTCGCCTAGCTAAAAAAATGGTTGATGCGACATTTGCTGAAAAAGTTTACTTTGCCAACTCTGGCGCAGAAGCAAACGAAGCAGCGCTTAAATTAGCGCGTCGTTTTGCACTTGATAAGTTTGGCGCAGAAAAATCACAAATTATCGCGTTCAACAAAGGTTTCCACGGTCGTACATTCTTTACCGTAACTGTTGGCGGCCAAGCTGCCTATTCAGATGGTTTTGGTCCTAAGCCTGGCGACATTGTACATTGCGATTACAACGACCTAGCTGCTTTTGAAGCGCTTATTAGCGACAAAACATGTGCCGTAATGATGGAACCTCTACAAGGTGAAGGCGGTATTGTTTCGCCGACTGACGAGTTTGCTCAAGGCGTTCGCGATTTATGTACTAAGCATAACGCACTGCTTATTTTTGATGAAGTTCAAACAGGTGTTGGCCGTACTGGCGATTTATACGCATACCAAGGCTTAAACATAGTACCTGATATTTTAACTTCAGCTAAAGCACTTGGCGGCGGTTTCCCTATTGGCGCTATGATCACAACAACTGAAATTGCACAGCATCTTAAAGTAGGTACTCATGGTTCTACTTATGGCGGCAACCCGCTTGCGTGTGCTGTTGCAGAAGCTGCATTTGATACAGTAAATACCCCAGAAGTACTTGCTGGCGTAAAAGCTAAAGCAGCATTATTTAATGAACTACTTACTGCGGTTAACGAAAAATACAACGTATTTAGCGAAATCCGTGGCCAAGGTTTATTAATTGGTGCAGTAGTGAACGAGCAATATAAAGGTCGTGCAAAAGAGTTTTTAGTGGCAGGGACTGAGCAAGGCCTTATGTCATTAGTTGCTGGTGCAGACGTAATACGTTTCACTCCATCTTTAGTAATTCCTGAAGCGGACATTCGCGAAGGTATGGCACGCTTTGAAAAAGCAGTAGCAAGCGTAGTAAACGCATAAGCGACTTAAGCCAACCAATTAAGGGCAAGCACTGCTTGCCCTGCAATTCCTATTTACCGTTATTTATAAGGGAGCAAGCGGACTCATGATGATCCTTCGCCCAATCCAGCAAAATGATTATTCAGCATTACTGAAAATTGCCCACGAATCAGGGCATGGTTTTACGTCTTTGCCATTAAACGAAGAACTATTACAAAAAAAGATCGACCATTCAGTAAGCTCTTTTGCTAAACAAACGTCACAACCTGGTGACGAAGGCTACCTGTTTGTTCTTGAAGATAGCGAAACCGGTGAAGTTGTAGGAACGTCTGCAATTGAAGCGGCAGTAGGGCTTGATGATGCATTTTATCATTATCACTTAAGTAAAGTGATTCACTCTTCGCGCACATTAGACGTATACAAAGCGGTTGATATTCTAACGCTATGTAACGACTACACAGGTGCTACAGAGCTTTGCACATTGTTTTTAAAAGATGGTTATCGTAAAAATTGTAACGGTAAACTACTTTCCAAAGCGCGCTTTATGTTTATAAAGCAGCATCAAGAGCGTTTTGCACAAACAGTGATTGCAGAAATGCGCGGTGTGTCTGACGAAAACGGCAGTAGCCCTTTTTGGCAGTGGCTAGAAGAGCATTTTTTCTCAATGGATTTTCCAACAGCCGATTACCTAACAGGTATTGGCCAGAAGGTTTTCATTGCTGAACTAATGCCTAAATATCCAATTTACGTAAATTTGCTAAGTAAAGATGCGCAAGCTGTAATAGGTAAGGTACACGACAATACACGCCCAGCAATTGAATTATTAAAAAGCGAAGGCTTTACGTTTAATGGCTACGTAGATATTTTTGACGCGGGCCCAACTGTTGAAGCCAAAGTAGATAACATTGCGACTATTCGTAATGCGCATAACTTTAAAGTTGAAATAGGCCAAATGACTGGCGACACCATGGTGTTACTAGCTAACGAAAAGCTTAATGACTTTAGAGCGACTGTTGCGCCAATGTCGTTTGACGATCGAGCTAAAAGCCTTATTTTATCGCAAGAAATAGCAGATGCACTGCATTTGCAAGCTGGCGATATTGTTAGCGCAACCCCAGTTTAATTTAGGAGAAAGTATATGACTCATCCTGCACAATTTATAAATGGTCAGTGGTCACAAGGCCAAGGCACAGAATTTAATTCAGTAAACCCTGCAAATAACGACGTTATTTGGCAGGCTTCATCGGCAACTGCGGCGCAAGTAGACACCGCAGTAAATGCAGCGCGCGAAGCGTTTTATGCATGGGCTGATAAAAGCTTTACTGAGCGTTTAGAAATAATTAAAGCATTCGCAGCGCAATTAAAAGAAAACAGCGAAGAGCTCGCTATTACTATCGCACAAGAAACAGGTAAGCCACTGTGGGAAACTCGCACAGAAGCGGGTGCTATGGTTGGTAAAATTGCCATTTCTGAAAAAGCATTTTTAGAGCGCACTGGCGACGTAGAAAACGCAATGCCACTTGGCCGTGCGATGATTCGCCATAAGCCACATGGTGTTGTAGCTGTATTTGGTCCGTATAACTTTCCGGGTCACTTACCTAATGGGCATATTGTTCCAGCGCTTTTAGCGGGTAACACAGTTGTGTTTAAACCGTCTGAACTTACTCCTAAAGTTGCTGAGCTTACGCTTAAGCTGTGGGAAAAAGCAGGTTTACCAGCAGGTGTAATTAACCTTGTACAAGGTGAAGTAGAAACGGGTAAAGCCCTTGCTGCTCACAAAGGTATTGATGGCTTGTTCTTTACGGGTTCTTCGCGCACTGGTCATATTTTACATGAACAGTTTGCGGGTCAACCGGGTAAAATTTTAGCGTTAGAAATGGGTGGCAACAACCCACTTATTATTACCGACGTTGAAGACACTAAAGCCGTTGTACACGATATTATTCAATCAGCGTTTATCTCAAGTGGCCAGCGTTGTACGTGTGCACGTAAACTATTTTTACCAACTGGTAGCAAAGGCGATGTGATACTGGAGCGTTTAATCACAGCAACTAAAGCGATTAAAGTAGGTAACTATGACGATGCAGACCAGCCATTTATGGGTTCTATGATCTCATCAGCTGCAGCAGCAGGCATGGTTAAAGCGCAAAACGAGCTTGTTGAGCTTGGCGCTCAAGTATTAGTAGAACTTGAGCACACAGCCAATACCGGCTTTGTAACACCAGGTATTATTGAGTGTACAAATATTAGTGACTTCCCAGATGAAGAGCATTTTGGACCACTTTTAAAAGTATTCCGCTTTGACGACTTTGACCAAGCCATTGATAAAGCAAACGATACAACCTTTGGTTTATCGGCTGGTTTATTAAGTGATAGTGCAGCAGATTACGACCACTTCTTACGTCGTATTCGTGCAGGTATTGTTAACTGGAATCGCCCAATTACTGGCGCATCTAGCGCAGCACCGTTTGGTGGTATTGGTGCATCGGGCAACCACAGAGCAAGCGCGTATTATGCAGCTGATTACTGTGCATACCCAGTTGCTTCGGTAGAGCTTGAAAAAGTAGCGATGCCAGCAACACTTAGCCCAGGCTTAAAAATAGATTAAGTAGTAATACTACTTAATTATTATAAAAGCAGCTTCGGCTGCTTTTTTTGTATTGCTAACGCGCAAAGCTAGCAATCAACAGCGCTTTCTGCTTAAATCAAAAATAATTAATTATACAAAGGTGGTACAAAAATGGTTTTAGATAGGCAAGGGTACGATGATTTGATCATGTATCTAACTCAAAATTTAGCATTGTTTGAGAAGCCAGGCGAAATAAAACCAGGTGCCCCAACAGTAATGGAATTAATCGAAGACGTTATTGCACAAAATGTGATGCTTATTTGCGAGCAGCACACAAACCTCAACACAGAGCAGCGTAGTCAAATTGTACGTGAAGTTGATGGCATAGTTTACGATTTAGAAGAAGTCCTCAGCAGCATCACCTCACAGCCTGTCACGGTTGAACAGCATGCCTTTATAGACGAATTTGCAGGTTTAGTAAAAAACCTCTTTGATAGCGCTTTAACGCAACAATCTTAGTCATTTTATAGCCCTGCGTTGCATTTTCATTTGCAACTACGGCTAACTTGCTTACAATCAAGAAAATATTTTTTGAGATATAACAATGCAAGCAAATGTAAAATGGGTTGAAGGCGATACGTTTATTGGTCGTTCTAATTCTAACCACAATGTTGTGTTTGATGGCGGCAGCGATAGTGCAGCACCAAGCCCAATGGAAATGGTTTTAATGTCAGTTGGCTGTTGTTCATCAGTTGATGTGGTTAGTATTTTAAAAAAAGCCAAACAAGATTTTTCAGATGTACAAGTACAACTAAGTGCAGAGCGCGCCGAAACAGCCCCTCGCGTGTTTACCAAAATCAACTTACACTTTGTTGTTAAAGGCAATAATGTGTCTGAAAAGCACCTTGCACGCGCCGTTTCACTCTCTGCTGAAAAGTATTGCTCGGTTGCATTAATGCTTGATAAAACAGTAGAAATTACGCATAGCCACGAAGTTGTGCAAGAACAAGCAAAATAACGCTTTTTCCTCGAGGAAAATTCGTATAAAATCCGCGAACTTTTCATTCTGCAGGTGCAGAACCCACTAATTTATAGGTTGGTTTATTATGAACAAACCCTTCGATAAACTTAAACTTCATGGTTTTAACAATTTAACCAAAAGTTTAAGCTTTAGTATTTATGATATTTGTTACGCAAAGACCGAGCAACAACGTAAAGAATATATTGAATATATCGATGAGCAGTACAGTGCAGATAGACTAACCGACATTTTAGGTGAAGTTGTTGATATTATTGGTGCTAACATTTTAAATGTAGCGCGCCAAGATTATGAACCGCAAGGCGCAAGTGTAACTATTTTGGTTTCAGAAGAACCAGTAGAAGAGCAGCAAAATTACGATGCTGACGAAGCCCCAGGCCCATTACCTGATTCAGTTGTTGCGCACCTAGATAAAAGCCACATTTGTGTACACACATACCCAGAAGCTCACCCTGATGATGGTATTTGTACTTTCCGTGCTGATATTGAAGTGTCTACTTGTGGCATTATTTCGCCACTTAAAGCGTTAAACTTCTTAATTCATAGCCTTGAATCAGACGTAGTAACAATTGACTACCGCGTTCGTGGTTTTACCCGCGACATAAACGGTGTTAAGCACTACATTGATCACGCTATTAGCTCGATTCAAAACTTCATGACAGAAGATACAAAAGAAGCGTACCAAATGATGGACGTGAACGTGTATCAAGAAAACCTGTTCCATACCAAAATGATGTTAAAAGAAACCGATCTAAACACGTATTTATTCGGCCTTTCTACGGCAGATTTATCTGAGGGCGAAGAAGACGAAATTCGCTCAAAGCTGACCCGTGAAATGCAAGAAATATTCTATGGCCGTAACCTGCCAGATACAGAATAATAGCAACGAATTAAATTAAAAATGGCGCTCAATGAGCGCCATTTTTTTATGCTTTATTTTACAAGCAATAGCTGTGTTTGTCGGCCATTTAAATACCAGACACCGCTTTTATCAAAAATAGCATCTTCCTCTAGCATTATTCTTATTTCTTTATTCCACTGTTTTATAAACACAGCATTGTTAAGCTCAATTGAGTAAGCTGTATTTAAATGTAGCGGATAGTCACCATCTCCCGGTACACCTTGCTGAGAATCCCACATACCTAATGTAGTGCCAGCAGCGTGGCCATGATAGCCAAGAGGATGAGTATAAATAGTGGGTTTTAATCCCTGATCAATAGCGGCTTTTCGTGCTGCAGCTAAAACCTCATTACCGGTTTTACCTACCGCAAATTGATTGGTAAATATGTCTTGTAGTTTATTACCGCTTTTTAGTGCTTCAACTAAGTAACTAGGCGCACTCGTTTCGTTTTCTTTGAGCACATACGCATGCTGCTGCGTGTCGGTATTTAAGCGTAAATAAGTAATCCCAAAATCTACATGAAGCAAGTCACCGGCTTGTATAACGTTATCATCGTAGCCATTGGTAAAGCTTTCTTCATGATCGAACGACTTCGCATCGGCGCGCTGAATAGCAATACTTGGATGAAACCATGTTTGTAGTTTTAGCTCTTTTACGCGCTCTCTAAACCACCATACCAAGTCATCGCTAGTTGTTTCACCAACCGTAATTGTTTTACCCGAAAACCCCTCTGCAATAATATGATGGGCAATAGCAACAATGTGCTTATACATCTCTACTTCTTTGGGGATACGTTGCTCTAACCAGCTTACAGCAAGTGGCTCGGCAGAAATTATTTTATTGTGATAAGCGGCGGGCAAGTTAGCCATTAAGGTTTTGTAATCGCCTAGCGCAAGGCCATCGGCATGTGCCCAGTCGGTAGAAGTATTAAGCGCAATGTTGCGAGGTTTGTATTGCTCAATAAGTGTATTGAGTGCTTCCCACTGGCTTGGTTGCGTTTGTTTATCCCACCCTTTTTTAAATACGTTACCTATTTTATAAGGCGCAATAGCGTAAGCATCAACTCCACCTTGTTTATTAAGTGCAAATAGCAAAATAGTGGTGCGTCTGGCTGAAAGCCATGTTGCAGGCAGCATTGTTTTTAATATTGGATCTTCGTTATATTCACGACTTATAAGTAGCCACATATCAGTGTTGTGCTGCTTCATTAACGAGGGCATTAAGGTATTAACTCTAAGCTCAGTTATTTTATCTATAAACGCAGCGCGCTCTTTCATCGATAAAATAGCGGGAGCGTCATCGGCTTTAACAAAGAGGCTTAAAACAAGCGTAGTTAGCAAGCTTACATAAAGTAGGAGTTGTTTAGTAAAGTGCATAATTGTTTTATTTTTAGGCTAGTTAATTTATAACATGCCTGAAGAGCGACTATAAAAAAACAATTTGAGATAAACCGCACACAAAAAAGCCCAGCTAAAAAGTAGCCGGGCTTTTGTATGAACAGTTTTATTACTTAAGCATACTGTATAAAAGTGCAAATACAGCAAGTGAGCCAATCGCTAATATAAATAGCGTGCTAAAGCGATTTCGGTATTTATTAAGTGCAGGTACTTTATAAACTGCAATCATTGGCATGATGAATAAAATCATCGCAATGATAGGGCCTGACAACTGATCCATCATGTCTAAAATACTTGGGTTTTTAACTGCACAAAACCAAATAGCTAAAAACATGATTAACACACCAATTTTATCGGTAACGCCAGCGCTTAAGCCTGTTTGTTTAGTTACTAAACCTGTAAAGCTTTCGCGTGCACCTAAAAAATGACCCAAAAACGACGATGTAATAGCAATAAAGGCAACAAGCGGCCCTAGTGTGGCAATGAACGAGTTATCAGTGATATTAGCAAGGTAGGATAAAACCGACACGTTAGCTGCTTTAGCCGCCGCCATTTGTTCGCCTGTAAGCGACAGCACGCAAGAGAATACAAATAACAGTACAAAGGTAATAAGTAGCAAGCTAGTGCGCTTTAAAATCGCCTCAGACTTACGTGTAGCTTGTTCGCCGTAATGACCGCGTTGCACATTCACAAAGCTTGAGATAGCCGCTGCGTGGCTAAACGAAAACACAATAATAGGAATCGATAACCACAACGTTTTTCCAAAGCTGCCCATTTCAGGCATTGTCATATCTGGCATTTGCCAGCTTGGGATTAAATAAAGTGATAAAAAGAACAATATACCCACAAGCGGGTAAACTAAAATAGCAAAGGCACGCAGCATTAAGCGCTCGCCGCCCATCATTAAGCTAATCATACCTGCAACTAATACACCCGAAAGCAACACGCGAGAAGGTGATTCCATCCCCATTTGATTAACCATAAAGCTATCAACGGTATTGGTTAAGCCCACACCGTAAATAAGCAAAATTGGGAATATAGATAAAAAGTACAATAAAGAAATTAACCGCCCCGCAGTCACACCAAAGTGTTCTTCAACTACATCGGTAAAATCGGCATCTTTATTTTTTGATGAAAGTACAAAACGCGCTAATCCACGGTGTGCACAAAAGGTCATTGGAAATGCTAAGCATGCCAAAATAATTAACGGCCAAAAACCGCCAATGCCAATATTAATAGGTAAAAATAAAATACCCGCACCAACGGCGGTACCAAAAAGGCTTAAAGTCCACTGCGTATCGTGCAGATTCCATTTAGAAGTGGGTGTGTTTGAAGGTGTGTGTGCACCTGTTGTTGATGCATTTGAAAGCGTTGCATCTTGAGATGTTGTCATGTGTGTGTTTATCCATTATTTAAATAATAATCGCGCGCAAGAATATAGTTTTTAGCTAAAAATTTCATGTTTTGAGAGGATTTGTAGACTAATTAATTAGACCAAATTGAAGGGTAAGTGTCATGAATACGAAACAGCGGTGTAAAAGTGAGCAAACCCTTAAGCGGCAGCACCACATTATAATTTTAAAGTAGGTTGGTTTGAGCGCAGCGAAACCCAACACGCTATAGTGTCACGCGAGCAGCAAAGCCGAGATAGGCGGTTTTCATAACGTAAAAATAGGGACTGGTCATTTT
The DNA here is from genome assembly GCF_001974875.1 of Pseudoalteromonas sp. EB27. GTDB lineage: Bacteria > Pseudomonadota > Gammaproteobacteria > Enterobacterales > Alteromonadaceae > Pseudoalteromonas. The sequence goes on along the minus strand of NZ_MTQD01000017.1, from coordinate 33,375 downwards.
TATTGGTTTGCATTTAAAAATCAGAATCTGCTCCCAAAAGCTGTTAAGTAGAAGCCATTGATCTGAACTTCATAAGAGATTTTTATTAAACTCCGTTATACTTCCTGCAATTGAATATGCCAAACGAAGTAAATAGGCCACTAACTGTAATGAGCAAAGAGATTCTCTTCCATACTACTTTTGCGCACGAAACCAGTAAAACATGGGTTGTATTTGTCCATGGAGCAGGTGGTAGTTCGGCAATTTGGTTTCGTCAGCTTAAAGCCTATAAAAAAGAATATAATGTGTTGTTGCTAGATCTTCGTGGTCACGGTAAATCAAATAACTTAGTACAAAACTTTGTTGATAATAATTATTCATTTAATAATGTCTCTAAAGACATTATCGATGTGTTAGATCATAACAATATCACCAGCGCACACTTTGTAGGCATTTCATTGGGCACAATTATTATTCGAAATATTGCTGAAATTGCGCCGCAATATGTTTCTAGCATGGTGCTAGGTGGAGCGGTTACTCGTTTTAATACGCGCAGTAATACATTGGTTTATTTAGGCAATACTTTTAAACACTTCTTGCCTTATATGTGGCTGTATCGTTTATTTGCTTTTATTATGATGCCTAAAAAGCGCCATAAAGAATCTCGACTTTTGTTTGTTCGTGAAGCAAAGCGCTTGTGCCAAAAAGAGTTTATAAAATGGTTTAAATTAGCCATGGACGTAAATCCTTTAATGCAATATTTCAAAGAAAAAGACATTGATATTCCCATTCTTTACATTATGGGTAAGGAAGATCATATGTTCCTTGGCCCTGTTAAAGAAATGGTTAAGCGTCATAAAAACAGCGTACTGCAAACTATTCACCATTGTGGCCATGTCTGTAATGTGGAACGTCCTGACTTATTCAATCAGCACTCGCTTGCTTTTATCGCCCAGCAAAATCGTTAAGGGTTGTTGCTTTTAAAAAGCGTTTAATTAATGGCAAGTCTTAAAAACGTATAATAGCCATCACTTGTTGATTGGAAACGGTCATTCTTTTGCCTTTATCCTCAAGCTAAAAACACTGTATTGCTTCATGCCACACCCTTTTACACACAGTAAAATACCTCGATTAAATATAATTTTATAATTGGCAATCACTTACACAGTTTGTTACTAATAGATGTTCACAAAATAAGAACACGCTCATGTTAACTATAAGGGTGTGATTTGAGCAAGTTACTAGAATGCAGGGAAGTGTGTGAGAACATTTTTAGTTTTAATATCATTCCTTCTTAGTGGGTGCTCTCCAATTTGGGAGGAGCAACCTTATAAAGTGTATTAATTGACGGTACCAAAAGGTTAGGTTACAGCCTTGGTCAGGGCGCATATATTGGGCGACTCGATGAACCAATAAATATTAAGTCTAACGAGCAATATATTTCGGTTTATGCTTGTCCGCATAAAACTTGTGCTTTTTACTATATTGATAAAATCAAAGATAACAAGTTTGCTGAACACAAGGAGTTTGTTTATGGGCCATACACAAAAGCTCAATTTGCAGCGATAGCCAAAAAGTTAGGGTTACCGACTACAAATTCCGGCGTTAAAACCGCAATTTAATAAAGGCTAAAACTTTACTTAGATTTTCACTGGCTACAATAGCGCCAAATCAGTTAACTAAAACGCCTTTTAAAGTTTATAAGTATAGAACTTAAAGAAAAGCAAAGGCAGTAAAGAGAGTTCGCATGGATAAAAAGAAAGCCATTGTTATATTATTCGGCATAGTATGGTTTATATTAGGAGCTGCTTTTTTCATAGGTTTTGAGTCAGTAGAAAAGTTGTTGTTTTGTGTGTTTGTATTTTTCTTTTGTTATAGATATATCTATGCATTTATATTAAAGAGAAGTATTTATGCACCATATACCGGTGAGGAAATTCCTCCTACTGAAGGTAATTTAATAAAGCGGCTCTTTATGCTGATTATAGGCATCGGTGTGTGCACCTATTTTACTTTCTTTATCCCTTAAAAAGTATATTTGCCCAGTAGCTCTTTATATTATTAGGTGTCGGCAGGATGAAAAATAAAGATAACGGATATCCTTATCTCAATATAGACCGACTTACGTATATTTATAAATGTGTTAAGTGCAAAGCTCATATTAAAAAAGGCATGGCAACCTGTTATAGATGTGGCTATGAATTCACATCTAGCGATATTGATAAAATGCTTACAGAGTATAAAGAAAACTATTCAAAAAACTGGCATGTTAAGATTTATTTTGTGCTATTTGTTGGAGGGATAGTGCTTTTAGTGCTGAATATAAATTAAATGTACTCTATTAAAAAAGAATTAGGATCAGTTTTTTACTTCCACTCAAATCTATAAATTAGAAGGTTGTCATGGGTAAATTATTGTTATTTTTATCTATTTTTCTGGCCTGTGCCTGCACTTCAACTCATAAGATAGATTCAAACGTTCAATTTAAACGACTCTATGCAGCACTCAAAATGGAAGAGATCTTAAGTTCATTTGAGGGAGAAATGAATATTAGTCCTGAAAAGATACTTTCAGGAGTACTAAGAGATTTACCAGAAAGCCAAAAGCGGGCCTTCATTGAGTCAATGCCTTCAAAAGTTATGGCTGACCCAATTAATGTCAATGCAGCTAAAATTATTTTTAAAAGCAAACTCACTTCATTATTAACTGCACAAGAGTTAAAAATTGCTGCTGACTTTTATTCTAGTAGTATTGGTTTAAAGGCGCATCGAGCTATTATAGATGCAGAGATAGCCGTTTCAGAATCGTTAAACTGATGAGTTTATGTAAGTAAATTAATTTCTCATTTCGAATGAAACAAAAGGAATTTAATAAATGGCACTTTTATCGATTTCAGTGGGCGTTGCATTTTTTGCAGTTGCTATTATTTGGGTTGGGTTTAGCGCTATATTCAGCCAGATGGAAAATTTAGGTTTAGCATATAACTTGATATTGGGTATGTTCCCTGCGTTTATTGGCTTGGTTTTAATAGTGCCTAGTACACTTTACCGAACTGTTTTTGTATTTGCCCAAAAGCCTGAGCAAACCCTGAAGGAAAAGGTTATTTTATCGCTTGGTTTGTTGATAACTTTGCTATGCTTTAGTGCGCTTATTAAGTTAGCTTTTACATAACAAATAACTTAAGCGTTACTAAGTATTTTACTTTATGCTCCCTGAGTAACTCTTATAGTAAAAGCTATCACTTATCTTGCTGACAACTGATAGCTCTTAACTTTTATTCTTCTATCGCACTTACAATAAAATACGGATTTAAGTATTCATCTTTGGTGTTATAAATAAGCGGGCTGCCATCAAGTTTAGTCACTTTTGCACCGGCTATTTCGGCAATTGCATGGCCTGCACCTGTATCCCATTCGCAGGTTGGACCTAAGCGTGGGTAAATATCGGCGCTGCCCTCAGCGACTAAACACAGTTTTAGTGAGCTGCCTTTAGACACCATTTCAACCTCATCAAAGCGTTTCACAAACTCGGCCAAATCGGGTGATGGGTGCGAGCGACTGCCTACAACACGAATTAACCCTTTGTTAGGTTTAGTTGTTACTTTAAGCTCAATTCGCTCATCGCCTTTATCTTTAAATGCGCCAATGGCTTCGGCGGCTAAGTACGATACGCCAAGGGCAGGTGCATCTACTACGGCTAAAATAGGAATGCCGTTTTTAATTAGGGCGATGTTTACGGTAAATTCACCGTTCTTTTTGATAAATTCTTTAGTGCCGTCGATTGGGTCAACTAACCAGTAGCTTTTCCACGTTTGGCGTACATCCCAGCTTATGTCGGCGTTTTCTTCACTGAGTATTGGAATATCAGGTGTGAGCTGTTGAAGCCCTGCCACAATCAGTTTATGAGCTGCTAAATCGGCGTCGGTTACGGGGCTTTCATCGGCTTTGTACTCAACGTTAAAATCCTTTTCGTAAATTCCCATTATCGCTTGGCCTGCTTTGCGGGCAAGGATGAGGGTTTCTTCTAGCAGTTCGGTTTGATTCATGGGGTTAACCTATATTATGTGCTTTTGTTTTAGATACGTTATCAGTTGTGTAACCGATTGGTCTAGGGTGTTTTTACTTGTATCTAAAATTATTTCTGGATTGTTTGGCACTTCGTAGCTTGAATCGATACCAGTGAAGTGTTTTATCTCTCCAGCGCGGGCTTTTTTGTATAAGCCTTTTGGATCGCGGCTTTCGCATACATCCAGTGGGGTATCGATAAATACTTCGATAAATTCGCCGTCATCTACTAAGCTGCGCACCATGTCGCGTTCTGCTCTAAAAGGCGATATAAACGCAGTAAGTACTAACAAGCCAGCGTCGGTCATTAGTTTAGCGGTTTCGCCTACGCGGCGTATGTTTTCAATGCGGTCTTCGTCGCTAAAGCCTAGGTCTTTACATAAACCGTGGCGTACGTTGTCGCCATCGAGCAGGTAAGTGTGCGTACCTTGCTGATTAAGCGCCGCTTCTAGTGCGTTTGCTACGGTGCTTTTGCCAGAGCCTGAAAAGCCGGTAAACCATAAAATAGCGGGCTTATGTTTTTTTTGCTCACTACGCTGTGCTTTTGTAGTTGCGTAGTTATGCCAAACTATATTTTCATCCATAGTGAGAGTCTCTCATGCTGTGAGCGCAGGTATTAAAACGGAAATACCAGCGGGATCAGGGTTAATATCGTGATTGAATAAATAATAGAAAGGGGTAAGCCCATCACTATGTAATCTTTTAAGCGATAGTTACCCGCGCTATAAACCATTAGGTTAGTTTGATACCCAAATGGCGATATAAAGCTGGCTGATGCGCCAAAGGCAACCGCCATAATAAACGGTAGTGGGTCTACATTAAAACCAACCGCGAGCGAGTAAGCAACAGGGAACGACAAGGCAGCTGCTGCGTTATTAGTAATAAGCTCGGTAAATAATACGGTCATTAAAAATATGGCAATAAACGCGCCGTACGGACCAAAGTCGCCAAGTACCATAAACATGGCGTCGGATATTTGACCGGCAAGTCCGGTGCCTATCATTAATTTAGCAAGGCCAATGGCGCTACCTACAACTACGAGTAACTCGATAGGGAAACGGCGTTTTACTTCGTTAAGTTTTATGGTGCCACTGAGCATTAAGCTAATCAGTAACACTAATAAGCCTTTAACCAGCGGCACTATGCCAATAATGCTTAAACCCAGTACTGCAGCAAAGCTTAGTAGCACAATATTTGATTGTTTAGGCGCAAGGTGGGCTTGTAAGTCAAACCCTGAAATATACACAAATTCGCGCTTTAAATTAGGCAAAGTGTAAAAGTTTTTGCCTGGTGCGAGTATAAGTGAGTCGCCAGCTTGTAATTGCACTTGCCCAAGGCCGCCTTGTAAGCGGTCATGTCCACGGCGAATGGCAATAACAGCAGCATGAAACTGCTCTCTAAAGCGGGCTTCTTTTACGGTTTTACCAATAAATTTTGAAGATTGACTTACGACTACTTCTACTAAGTGTTCTATGTCTTTTTGGTGATTCTCGTGCACTACTTTTAAACCGTCAAAACGGGTAAGTAATGGCACCGATTTTATGTCACCTACAAACAGCAGCACGTCGTCTTTTTGGATAATTTGCTGCGGAGTGACTGCGCAAATGCGGCTCTCGTCGCGAATAATTTCAGCAAGGAATAAGTCTTTTAAATCACGCAGGCCGTTTTCTTCTACGGTTTGGCCTATTAATTTTGAGCTTGCTTGTACTTTACCTTCTAGGTAAAAAGGCACGACTTCTTGGTCGCTTTTACCGTTGTCGGGTAAGTATTTAAGCATTACTAAAATAGTAATTAGGCCTACGCTTAGCGCGCCTAAACCTACTAAGGTAAAGTCAAAAAAGCCCAGCGGTTCCATGCCCGCATCTACTGCAAAGCCATTGACGATTAAGTTGGTTGATGTACCAATAAGCGTAATAGTGCCGCCCAAAATAGCAGTGTACGACAGCGGTAACAATAGCTTTGAAGGGGAGTGATTAGGATTGTCTTTTATCGCGGTAATAAGCGATGCAACAACGGCGGTATTGTTAGTAAACGACGATAAAAAGGCGGTTGATAACCCCAATTTTGTTACCGATTTTACTAAACTACCTTTAGATAGCGATTGCGCTAACTTTTGAATTAGGGTGGTTTTTTCTATTGCGGTCGACACTAACACCAATAGTACCAAGGTGATAAGCGACGGGTTTGCATAATTAATTAACATGCTTTCAAGATCGATTAGCCCTGCTAAGTAGCTGGTGCCAATGGCGCTTACAAATAACCATGCTGGATTAATACGGGTGCCAAAAAGGCACCCGACTAAGGTAAGCATAATGCCTGTTAAAACGAGCTGTTCTACCATGCTTTTAAATTCCTAACAGGCTAAAGTCAACTTATAACTTAGAAATATCAAGCGCTTGCCAATGCGGAAAGTGCTTGCGTACTAAGGTGTTAAATTCAACTTCAAATTCGCTAAAGTTACTTTGCTGTGCTTGGCTTTGTAGTACTTGTTCAATCATGCCCGCAGCAACCGTTAGGTTTGAAAAGCGATCGATTAGGATAAACGAACCTGTTTCGTGATTGCTGTGGTACTCGTCTGCCAAAATAGTTTCGGTTAGTTCAAGCGTCACAATCGCAATTTCGTTTAACTGTAGTGAATCGGCAGTGCCGTGTTCAAGCGTGTTTACATCAATCGTGTAATCAATTTTTGTAACAATAGCTGAGGTGTTTTTGCTGCCTAGTTTTAGGTTATAGCTTTTACCTAATACTAATGGCGACTCATGCATCCACACAATTTTAGCTTGCAGCTGGTTAGTAACAACGGCCGTTGAATTTGCAGGTACTATTACATCCCCTCGGCTAATATCAATTTCGTTATTTAGGGTAACGGTAATTGCTTGGCCTGCTTCGGCGCTGTCCAGGTTGCCATCAAAGGTAACAATTTCTTTAATGCTTGATGTTTTGCCCGACGGTAATACTTTTATTGCATCGCCTACGTGTATCTTGCCTGATGTAAGTGTGCCCTGAAAACCACGGAAGTTTAAGTTAGGACGCACTACATATTGCACTGGTAGGCGCGCTTCAAAGCCTGTATCTGTTTCGGCTGCTGGCGAATCTTCTAGTAATTCAAGTAGCGGCTTGTCGGTGTAATACGGTGTATGTGCAGAGCGTGTTACTACGTTGTCGCCTTTAAGCGCCGACATAGGCACAAACTTAATGTTTGATACGTTAAGTTGCTCAGTAAATTTAAGGTAATCAGCCTTAATTTTTTCATACACGGTTTCGTCAAAATCAACGATATCCATTTTATTAACGGCAACAACAAACTGCTTAATGCCCAGCGAGTCACAAATAAAGCTATGGCGCTTAGTTTGTACTTGTACGCCGTAACGCGCATCAACCAAAATAATGGCGACATCGCTTGTTGATGCACCCGTTACCATGTTGCGCGTGTATTGCTCGTGCCCAGGTGTGTCGGCAATAATAAATTTACGCTTAGCCGTTGAAAAGTAACGGTACGCTACGTCAATGGTAATGCCTTGCTCGCGCTCAGCTTGTAGGCCATCAACTAATAATGCAAGGTCAAGATCTTCACCTGCATTACCTACTTTTTCGTTATCTTTATGAAGGGCTGCTAGCTGATCTTCATAAATTTGGTGGCTGTCGTGCAGTAGGCGGCCAATCAATGTTGATTTACCGTCATCTACGCTGCCACACGTAAGCATACGCAATAAGCTTTTGTCTTGTTGGCGTGCTAGGTAGGCGTCTATGCCTATTTCTTTTACTTCGTTAAATGTATCGTTATTTTGGCTAGACATTAAAAATACCCCTCACGTTTTTTCTTCTCCATTGAGCCTGCTGAATCATGGTCAATAACACGACCTTCACGTTCAGATGACGTAGATAGCAGCATTTCTTCAATAATTTCGGTTAAAGTACTGGCTGTTGACTCAACTGCACCGGTAAGTGGGTAGCAGCCTAATGTACGAAAACGTACAGATTTCATTTGCGGTACTTCACCTTCGTTAAGTGGCATACGCTCATCGTCAACCATTATTAGGGTGCCGTCGCGATCAACAACAGGGCGCTCTTTTGCGAGGTAAAGCGGTACCATGTCGATGTTTTCTTGGTAAATGTATTGCCAAATATCTAGCTCAGTCCAGTTAGACAACGGGAAAACACGAATGCTTTCGCCCGGATTAACTTGGCTGTTATAAGTATTCCAAAGCTCAGGACGTTGGTTTTTAGGGTCCCAACGGTGGTGTTTGTCGCGGAACGAGTAAACACGTTCTTTTGCGCGTGACTTTTCTTCGTCGCGGCGTGCGCCACCAAATGCAGCATCAAAACCATATTTGTTAAGTGCCTGCTTTAAGCCTTGGGTTTTCATTATATCGGTATGTTTACCAGAGCCATGCGTAAACGGGCCTACACCCATTTCAATGCCTTCTGGATTTTTGTGTACCAGTAGGTCAAAACCGTATTCTTTAGCTATACGGTCGCGAAACTCAATCATTTCACGAAACTTCCAATTGGTGTCTACGTGTAATAACGGAAACGGAATTTTTGCAGGGTAAAATGCTTTACGCGCTAAGTGCAAAAGTACCGACGAATCTTTACCAATAGAGTAAAGCATTACTGGGTTCTCAAACTCAGCGGCGACTTCGCGCATGATTTTGATACTTTCAGCTTCAAGTTGCTGAAGGTGAGTTAAAGCCATTGTTAGTCGTCCTACTAAAATGATTAAAAGTTACAAATTTAAAATTCGGTTATGTATTTGATACATCTGTTAGCGGCTGTGCAAAGCTGCTTGTTTGTTCGTTTTTCCCAAACCACGCTAGTTGCGAGTGCAGGGCGGCTACTTCACCAATAATGAGTAGCGCAGGCGATATAATGCTGTTGCGTTCAATTAAGTCGGCAAGTTCGCCTAATTGGCCTGTTACTACACGCTGATTTTTACGTGTACCGTTTTCGATAATGGCAACAGGGGTGTCGGCTTTACGGCCATGTTTTAAAAGCTCGCTTTGTATGTGCGGCGATTTAATTACGCCCATGTAAATAGCAAGCGTTTGATTTGCTTTTGCCAGTGATTGCCAATCAAGTTCTTGGCCGTCTTTTTTACAGTGGCCCGTTACAAATTGAATGGCTTGTGCATGGTCACGATGCGTTAGCGGAATACCCGCATACGCACTACAACCTGCAGCAGCTGTAATACCCGGTACAATTTGATAATTTACGTTGTTAGCAGCCAGTACTTGTACTTCTTCGCCACCACGACCATAAATAAACGGGTCGCCACCTTTAATGCGGCACACTTTTTTTCCTTGTTTAGCAAGGTCGACCAGCATTTGGTTGGTGTCGTCTTGAACAACACTATGATCGCCTAAACGTTTGCCTACACAAATAAGGTCAGCATCGCGGCGCACTAATTCCATAATTTCGTCAGACACTAAAAAGTCGTATACAACCACATCTGCTTGTTGCATAAGTTGCAGTGCTTTAAGTGTTAAAAGCTCTGGATCGCCAGGGCCTGCTCCTACTACATATACTTCGCCTTCAGGCTCGGCTTTAGCATCTAACATTTGCTCTAGTTGTTGCTGTGCGGCTTGAGTATCACCGGTTTGTACTTTACTCACGACAGATGAGTCGAATACGCCTTCCCAAAATTGGCGGCGGTCTGAAAAATGTTTAAAGCGTTTTTTTACTTTGTCTCTAAAGCCACCGACAAGTGTTGCAAGAGGGCCAATATGATGCGGAATAAGGGTTTCGAGTTTTTCGCGTAAGCGACGTGCAAGTACCGGCGCTGTGCCTGCACTTGATATAGCAATCGTAATTGGGTCGCGGTCAACAATGGATGGGAATATAAACGTACACTTAGGTTGGTCATCAACCACATTCACAAATACATTTCGTGCGTTTGCCAGCTCAAATACATTGTTGTTTACGTCATCACGGTCAGTGGCTGCTATAACCAGCATTTTGCCATCAAGGTGCGATTCATCAAAATAGGCATCAATAAGCGTTACTTCATTATTATGCGCATGCTCTTTTAGTTCGTCGCAAAACCAAGGCGCTACTAAAGTAACGCTCGCTCTCGCTTTTAAAAACGCGCGACATTTGCGTAATGCGACCTCTCCACCGCCAACAACCAATACTGGTTTGTTGTCGAGTTTGGTAAAGATAGGTAAATACTGCACGTTAATAAGACCCCTAAACAAATTCAAATATAAGAAAACGCTTTATTCTGATAAGCAGAATATAGCGGCTATCAATAAGTAAAAAATAATTAAAACCAAGTTGATATAACCAAAAGTTATAATAGGTGGGCTTTTTAGGCCTAAGAGTTAGTTAACAAGGGATTGCGCCGAGTTACAAGTAAAATAAACAGCTTATAGTGTTTGGTTATGAGCTATAGCGAGTTTGGTTTAATTTGTTAATATGGAAGCATATTCTATTTTGTACTTAAGAGGCAACGGAGCTCTAATGACACAACACCAAAATGATGCCGCATTAGCAGTCGCACTGATGGATTTAACAAGCTTAAACACTAGCGATACCACCAAAAGCATTCAAGCGCTTGTTGATAGTATAAACCCGACGCTGGGCATGCCTGCCGCAGTATGTGTTTATAGCGACTTTGTTGATGATGCAAAAATAGCACTCGCAGCACGTGAGCTTAACCACGTAAAAGTTGCAACGGTTACTAACTTTCCAACAGGTGATGCGCCACTGAGTGATGTAATTAACGAAACACTTATTGCAATAGAGCGCGGCGCTGACGAAATTGATTTGGTTATTCCTTACAAAAAACTCATAGCGGGCGATGCTCAAACAGTACTTAGTTATGTAAGCGAAAGTAAAAAAGCATGTGGGTCGCGCGCGCAACTAAAAGTAATAATAGAAAGCGGTGAGCTAAAAACCGAAGCGCTAATAACACAGGCCACGAAGCTTGCAATTGAAGGTGGTGCCGATTTTGTAAAAACCAGTACGGGTAAAGTGGCCATTAATGCAACCCTTGAATCAACAGAAATTATGCTAACAGCCATTAAAAACTCGGATAAACGTGTGGGCTTTAAAGCTGCCGGTGGTGTTAAAACTGTTGCCGATGCCAGTGATTATTTAACGCTAGCACGCGCAATAATGGGTGATGATTATCTGCAAGCAAATACATTTAGGTTTGGTGCTTCAAGCTTGTTAAGTGACGTTTATACAATATTAAAAAGTAATTAAAGGAAAGATGATGAGAGCAAGAAACTCCGGGACACAAACATTGTTTAATAACCTATTTAAAGGTGCATTGGTTGTAGGAGTCGTTGGTTTTGGATTAACTGCATGTACTAACCCAAGCACACCCGCAGGTGAAGAAGGCTACGTATTCGAAAAGCCGCGTGTATTTGGTGAAGGTGGTTATCAAGGAACAATGAAGGGCCCATCTAATTACGGTATGTCATTACTGCGAAATGAAGTGGTAAACATCGATATGCGACCTAATACATATACCGAGACATTTAGAATCTTAGCGAATGATGATTTAAATATTAAATTTGATTTTCATGCTGTTATTGCTATTGAGAGTGGCTCTGTTAAAACTGTGGTAGAGCAGTACGGCGCCGAAAATTGGTATAAACGCTTTGTACGTGAAACTTTTAGAACGTATGTGCGCGATACAGTACAAAAATACGATAGTGGTGAGCTTAAAACAAATCGTGAGAAAATTGCGAAAGAAGTGACTCTGCGCCTGCAAAGTTATTTATCGACAACGCCGTTTAAACTTGCAAACGTTGTAGTAGGCAATATTAATTACCCCGATATTGTTGCTAATGCAGTTGAGAAAAAATTGGCAGCTCAGCAGCTATTATCGGAAAAAGAAACACAAAAAGAGATTGCCAAAAAAGACGCTGAAATTAGGGTTGAAGAAGCCAAAGGGATTGCTCAAGCTCAGAAGATCATTAACGCAACACTAACAGCTAATTACATTCAACATGAAGCTATTAATGCACAAATAAAAATGGCTGAGTCACCTAATCATACAACTGTTTATATTCCGGTAGGTAATAACGGAGTACCACTTGTTAAAGGCGCTAACTAGATAGTGAGTACTTGGGTAGCTCTTTTTATTAGCTACCCAAGCCAAAGCCATTAATTAAACTTAAACATGTTGCTTATACTTTCGAGGCTTGATTTGTTCGTTTTAGCAATACAACCACTGTCATCAAGTGACTTTTTGGTTGTTTCATCAGCTAAACCGGTTACTTTGAGTTTTTTGTCTTGCTGATACTCACGAAGCGCGATAACTGTTTTACGATCGTATTCAACATCTTGTGTTTCAAACTCTTCGTAGTCAGGCTGATTTCTTAGGTAACCCAAACAAACTAAGCTTAGGCGTGACATTGCTAAATCCATTTTTTCATAATGTGGCATTCTATGGGTTGGTACATCAACTGTTACAGCGCTCTTGCTGGCTGTTTTTGCTTGTACAGCTGCCGGTGGCGGCGCAGTGTAACCCGGTGCTAAAGTGTTGTTACTGTTATAGCGATAGTAAGTATCTGGAATTTTAGTTTCTAAAAACTCAACCGCTTTAATAATTACTTCACGAAGGGCTTTTTCTTTAGGGGTATCAGACCATCCACTAATATTACCGCCAACAAGTGCGCCACCAAAGTTGGTTGCGGCTCCAGTAAAGTCAAAATCTTTACTGCCACCTTCAACACTTGTTGCAGCTAAAATGCGTGATGTGCGTGTATCTATTAGACGAAGATCAATCGCCATATGAGAGCCTGAGAAACCAGCAGATACAGAGCTAAATACATCACCCATAAAGCCGCCACTGCCAACACTTGCACCAGAGCTATCGTCATCAAATTCAGTTACCGCTGCAATAACGACTATTTCAGCGCCTTCAATCTCACCATAAGCGGCACCCGATGATGCACTAACGCGACCTGAGGCTGCTAGGTCTTGTTCTGATAAAACAGCATCAAGCGCTTGGCGCTCTAAAACAATAAAGCGATTTGTTGATACTAGAGCTGTAGTTAATTGATCAGCCATACCGTCGCCTATTTCTTTACGCCACCATTTTGAGTTGTTTGATTTGTCGGTAAAGCGTGCAACAGCAATACGAGCTTTAGGCCCATTGTATTGTTCTTGGGCGACAGTGTTTATGTCTGGTGAATTTTGACCTGACGTAACATTTGTGGAGGTGCTTTGACAAGCGCTTAGGGTGGTAGTTAATAGTGCCGTTAATAATAGTTTTTGTGGTGCTTTTAACATATGACTGTCCTTAATTAATATGCTCAAGGGAAATGCAGTGCATTTCCCTTAATATTTAAATTCATGTTAATTTAGTTAAATCAGTAGGTTAATAATAGCACTGGCACGAAATGTTTAGTCACACAGGCGAAATTTATCAGGATTTTTCACGAAACTGTTTTGGGGACATATTATATTTTGCTTTAAAGCACCGGGCAAAGTAGCTTTGTGAATTAAAGCCAACTTGCTGTGCTACTAGACCAATTGCAAGCTCACTATTTTTTAAAAGCTCTTGTGCAAATTCTAAACGAATATTTCGAATGTAATCGCTTGGTGTTAGGTTGTACAAGGCTTTCATTTTTAATTGTAAAGCGCGAGGGCTAAGATAGAGCGCTGCTGCAAATTCTTCTACGCTAAATGCTTCGTCTTGATAATGCTCTTTTACTGTCGTTTTTACACGCTCGGTAAATACATAATCTTTACTTTGCGCCATTTGTGGGTCGAGCTGGGTTGTTAGTGATAAAGCAGGTAGTTGTTGTTTTAAATGTTGATTAAGTACTTCTCTAATCGTTAATAACCCTTGAACACGGCTGAGTAACAGCTGCGGCTCAAAAGGTTTACTCAAATAGTCATCAGCAAGTAAGTCTAGGCCCTTTAATTTGCTATGCGTATCTGCCTTTGCTGAAAGTAATAACACCGGAATATGGCTAATAGCCGTGTCGCTGCGCAGTGCTTTAATAAACTGATAGCCATCCATAACAGGCATCATTACATCACTTATTACCAAGTCAGGCATTTCGTTTTTACATAAAGCTAAACCTAGCTCTCCGTTAGCTGCACTTATACACGTGAAGCTACTAATAAATAGTGAAGTTATTAAATCACGCATTTCATCGTTGTCTTCAATAATAAGAATCTTATTACTTTTTACTGCACATAAATTATTGTTTTTAGACACAGCAAGAGCAGTAAGGTTAGAGGTTTCGTCTATTTGAGTTGTTGGGAGTGAAACAGTAAAACAACTTCCTTTGTTTAATTCACTTTTAAGTACAATAGTTCCTCCATATTGTTCAACTAGCTGCTTCACAAGCGCTAAGCCAATACCGCTACCACTTTGATTACTCGTATCTATGCGTGTAAATCGTTGAAAAACGGTCTCAAGGTGCTCTTTATCTATACCAACACCAGTATCTGAGACTGTGATGATTAATGTTTGTTTTTGAGTTAATAGCTGAAGTAATACTTTGCCAGTGTTTGGAGTATATTTTTGGGCGTTACTCAATAAGTTACTGATAATAGAAATTGTATGATTTAGCTCTAATTTAATGGGAATAGTTTTTTGCGTTAGATCTTCAAACTCGAACATAATATTTTTTTGTTTAAATAAAGGGGTGAAATCTTCAATTAATTGTTCAACTACCGGATTTATAGCATAGGGTGTGACGTGTTTCACTGCAGTGCTTGGGCGCTGGCTGAGCTGTAAAAGTTGGTTTATTTGATCTAATAGCTTATAGCTATTACGTTGAATCATAGCTAATTTTTGTTGGGTGTCTGAATCTTTATGGCTTTCTTGTAAACTCTCAAGTGGCGCTAATATTAGGCTTAATGGTGTTTTAAGTTCATGGCTAACATTATCTAATAGTTGAGTTTTTAAGTTGCTAAGTTCTTTCTCTTTTAAGTTTGCTTGCTCTGCAACGTTAGCCCTATATCTTGCTGTTATAATTAACCACATTATAAATAATACGATAATGATGTAAGTGACATAGGCAACATTGTTCTTCCACCAAGGTGGAGTAACTGTAAGCGCAACCATTGTTTTATCATCACTCCATTGACCGTATTGATCTTTAACTTTTACAATAAAGTGATAGCTTCCAGCGGGAAGTTGAGAATAGCTAACTTGCCTCTGGTTTTTGCTTGCGTATAAAAACTGCTTATCTAACCCAGCTAACTTGTAAGCATATTGGTATTGAGAAGGGGGCTCTGCACCGTTTAAAGCAGAAAATTTAAAGCCGATAACACCATCTTCTTCTTTAAAAAATAGTCTGTCTGTATAGCTTATAAGCTTAGGCGTTTGAGTCTTGTTTTTTATATATTGCTGCGTTGCGACTGACTGGTTATAAATAAGTAAGTCTGTAATAACAGGTTCTGGGGGTTGAGTTGCTAGAGTCAGTTTTAACGGATCAAATTGATTAAAACCGTTAATACCACCAAAAAATAGCTCGCCGTCATCTGCTTGAAAAGCAGCGCCTAAAATAAAAGAATGATGCTGTATACCGTTTGCGGGTAAAAAATGCTGCATTTGTTGGGTTTGAGGAGCGTAACGGGTTAGGCCTTGGTTGCTGCTTAGCCACAAGTAACCACTGGTATCTTGTTTAATTGCAAAAATATTATCGTTAAGTAAACCATCAAACTCTGTAATGTTTATTACTTTGTTTGTTTGGATATTTAACTTATTGAGCCCGCCAAAAGTACCTACCCATAAAGTGTTTTTATCTTGTAAATGCAAGGATGTAACCATGTCGTGCGTTAAACTATTAGGCTTTTTAAGATCGCTTTTGTAATGAGTGAATGTTTCATCATGTAAAGAAAGTTTATTTAACCCTGCGCGGGTTCCTGCCCATATAGCGTTGTTGTCGCTGTCATAAGTAACACTAAAAACAGTATTATTTGAGATGCTATTTTTATCTGCGCTGTATTTAAAATTTGTAACCTGTAAAGTATCGGGATTAAATCGTGTTAAGCCTTCATTACTGCCAAGCCATAAATTACCACTTAGATCACCTTCTATTGCATAAATACGGTTACTACTGAGTTGATGGCTTTGCACAGTAAAAGCCGAAAAGTTATCATTAATTGGTTTGTAAAGCAGTAAACCACCTCCGTATGTACCTATCCATACGCGTTTATTGGCATCTTCATAAAGACTAAATATATTGTTATTAGTTAAGCCTATATCTTTATTTTTATCTGTTTTATAGCGTTTAAAGCCTGTGTCAGTTTGCTTGTTAAGTCCGTCGCGCGTGCCCACCCAAAGTAAGTTGTTACTGTCTTTGAGTATTGCTCTTACAAAGTCATTCGAGATAGAAGCTGGGTTATTACTTTGATGTTTTTGATGACCAAACTGAATCTGCCTTTTATCATAGCGATGCAACCCATAGCCGTCTGTACCAATCCAAATAATGCCTTGAGAGTCTTGGTAAAGTGACAATAGGTGATCGTTAGCTAAGCCATGTTTTAAATCTGGAGAGTGAGTAAGTTGATGAAACTCGCTACTTAATAAATTATCTGTAGCTTGGTAATAAAGACCATGACCATAAGTGCTTACCCATAATTTTTTTTCATCATCAAAAAGTATATCTGTAACCCAAACATTTTTGAGTTGCTCAAAGTTATAAAATGCGAGTGTGCTTGAGTCAAAAACACTTAGACCAGTCTTACCTCCTATAATAAATTTGCTATTTGTTGCTTTTTTTAATTGCCAGAGCTGTTTAGGGCTATTAGGTATATGTTCGAACCGATGTGTTTGTGTATCGAATTTAATCAGCCCGATACTACTTGCTAACCAAAGGTTTTTTTTATCATCAAAAAGCACATCCTTAAAAACAACATTTAAGTAATTCGTGCCCTGATAAGAAAATAATTCGGTAGTACCTGTGTATGTATCTAAACGAGTAAGTTGCCCTTTATCGTGACCAATCCAAATGATTTGTGGCGAATTAGAAGAAATTGATGAAATACGTTCGTTTGTAATACGAGGGGCTGAATACTGGTTAAAAACACTAAAACTTCCTGTTTCAGTATTTAATAAGTTGAGGCCATTACTTGTTGTAGCAAACCAAATGTGGCCATTTCCTAAATTCAGGCAGTCTGTAATCCAATTCCCCGAAATACTAGGGTGTAAAGGATTGAATTTATAGTGCTTAAATTCATATCCATCAAATCGATTTAAGCCACCTTGGGTAGCAAACCAATGAAATCCTTTTTCATCAGTGGTACTACATGTAATTGAATTTTGTGATAAACCTTGTTCATTTGTATATGTATCTAAGTACAATGGCAGGGCATAAGAGCTAATATGAAATAATAATAAAAAGCTAATAATTTTATATCTTATGATTGTTTTTATTGCTTTCACAGATTTTCTATCTAATTGTGAGTCCCTATAATTTAGACAATCATAAACTGCTTTTTAATCAATGTTAAGATTGATTTTTTAATGCAATGCCGAGATTTTCCAATGTGGGTATCTTTTAGGCTTGTGTTAATGGACTGCGTAAGTATAATAGGCATCCACTTTGCAGGGGCGTAGTTCCAATTGGTAGAACAGCGGTCTCCAAAACCGATGGTTGGGAGTTCGAATCTCTCCGCCCCTGCCAGTTTTACTTGTAGTTTGAGTAGTCTGAGATTAAAAACCGGTTTAAATTAAGTCTGTTTTTAAGTTTAGATTTTAATGGATTAACCTTACCGTAGTGTAGGGTTGTTGTGTCTGTAGTTAAGGTAATAATATTATGAGCACGAATGTAGAAACACCATCAAGTGCGATGGAGTCAGTAAAGTGGTTAGTAGCAATCGCGCTACTTGCAGGCGCAGTTGTTGGTAATCACATGTATGCAGATCAATCTGTACTACTACGTGCTATCGGCGTTGTTGTTGCAATAGCGGCCGGATTAGCAATTGCCTCGCAAACATTTAAGGGACGTAACTTTCTTGCTTTCGCTAAAGAAGCTCGAATTGAAGTACGCAAAGTTATCTGGCCAACGCGCCAAGAAACTACCCACACGACATTAATTGTAATGGTTGCAACAGTGATTATGGCACTTATCCTTTGGGGATTAGATGGCATTTTATTCCGCGCTGTAGGCTTTTTAACTGGATTGGAGATCTGATCCCATGTCGGATGAGAACGAGAACAAAGAAATTAAGTTACGTTGGTATGTAGTACAAGCCTTTTCTGGTTACGAAAAGCGTGTAGCTCAAACGTTAACTGAACACATTAAAATCGAAGGTCTTGAATCGAGCTTCGGTGAGATACTAGTACCAACTGAAGAAGTTGTTGAGATGCGCGCTGGCCAAAAGCGTAAATCTGAGCGTAAATTCTTTCCAGGTTATGTATTAGTACAAATGGATATGAACGACGCAAGCTGGCACTTAGTGAACAGCACTGAACGTGTAATGGGCTTTATTGGTGGAACGTCTGATCGTCCTGCTCCAATCAGCCCTAAAGAAGCAGAACGCATTCTTAATCGCCTTCAAGAAAATGCTGAAGCACCTAAACCTGCTACATTATTTGAACCAGGTGAAGTTGTTCGCGTTACTGATGGACCATTTGCAGATTTCAGTGGTGTAGTTGAAGAAGTTGACTACGAAAAGAGCCGCGTAAAAGTATCTGTACTTATTTTTGGTCGTTCTACGCCAGTTGAGCTTGAATTCGGTCAAGTTGAGCAAGATAAGTAATTGATTAAAAAAGCTTCGCTAATTTTTATTTAAATTTTGGCATGAAGCTTGAAAAAGGCCGCTGATTAACTTATAATCAGCGGCCTTTTTGTATTAAGGTAAAATTTATTTTTACTGTGCAAAAAGTACGAAACCAATTTTTAAACTGGGAAGCCGTTAGAGTACGCGTCCTCGCGCGCACAAGGCTGAGACCCACCAAATGAGGTATTTATAATGGCTAAAAAAGTTGAAGCTCTAATCAAGCTACAAGTTGCCGCTGGTATGGCTAATCCTAGTCCTCCAGTAGGTCCTGCACTAGGTCAACACGGTGTAAACATCATGGAATTCTGTAAAGCGTTTAACGCACGTACAGAGTCTATCGAAAAAGGCGCTCCAGTTCCTGTAGTGATCTCTGTTTACGGTGACCGTTCATTTACGTTCGACATGAAAACGCCACCTGCTGCTTACTTACTTAAGAAAGCTGCTGGTATCAAGTCAGGCTCAGGCCGTCCTAACACTGATAAAGTAGGCACAGTAACTCGTGCTCAACTTGAAGAAATCGTTGAGACAAAACGAACTGACCTTACAGCTGCCGATATGGACGCAGCGGTTCGCACTATCGCAGGTTCTGCGCGTGCGATGGGCTTGAACGTAGAGGACTAAGAAATGGCTAAATTAACTAAACGTATGCGTACTATCCGCGAAAAAGTGGAAGTAACAAAAGATTACGAAATCAATGAAGCAGTTGCTCTTTTAAAAGAGTTAGCGACAGCTAAATTCGTAGAAAGTGTTGACGTTGCCGTTAACCTTGGTATCGATGCTCGTAAATCTGATCAAAACGTTCGCGGTGCTACTGTACTACCTAACGGTACTGGTCGTGACGTTCGTGTTGCTGTATTCACACAAGGCGCTAATGCAGAAGCTGCAAAAGAAGCCGGTGCTGAATTAGTAGGCATGGAAGATCTTGCTGAACTAGTTAAAAAAGGCGAGATGAACTTTGACGTTGTTGTTGCATCACCAGACGCTATGCGTGTTGTTGGTCAACTAGGTCAAATTTTAGGCCCACGTGGTCTAATGCCAAACCCTAAAACTGGTACTGTAACGCCTAACGTTGCAGAAGCAGTTAAAAATGCTAAAGCAGGTCAAGTACGTTACCGTAATGACAAAAATGGCATCATCCATACTACTATTGGTAAGGTTGATTTCACTGCTGAGCAATTACAACAAAACCTTGAGTCACTAATTGTTGCACTTAAGAAGGCTAAGCCTTCTCAAGCTAAAGGTGTTTACTTGAAGAAAGTAACTATCTCTACAACAATGGGCGCAGGTGTTTCTGTTGACCAAAACACTTTAAGCACTGTTGTAGCTTAATTAGTGTTTACATGGCGTGAAATTTGTACTATAATTTTGCGCCATTTTGTTGATTAATTTATTAATTGGCAAAGTAAAGAATTCGGGTTGAAGTCCATAATTTCGCTAAGCCTTTGGCAAAGCGATAAATTGGGCTTCCGTCCAAGACCGTAGGTGGCTTAGGCCTTAATATTCACCTACGTAGACGGTGTAGACCCCAGATAGATTTTTCCTAATCCTTCTGGCTCTCGCCGTAAAAAGCATCTCTACCTTGTTTGGTAGGGAAGAGTAGAACAGGGGAATCCGATAATCGGTATCCCCATTAAACCAGGAGTAACACCCATGGCTTTAAATCTTCAAGGCAAAAAAGCAATAGTTGCTGAAGTCAACGAAGCAGCCAATGGTGCTCTATCTGCAGTTGTTGCAGATTCTCGTGGTGTAACAGTTGGCGCAATCACTGCCCTTCGTAAAGAAGCTCGTGCAAATGGTGTTTGGATGAAAGTTGTCCGTAACACTTTAGCAAAACGTGCTCTTGAAGGAACAGATTTTGAGTGTCTTTCTGATTCATTTGTTGGTCCAAGCTTAATCGCTTTTTCATCAGAGCACCCAGGTGCTGCTGCGCGTATCTTTTCAGATTTCGCGAAAAAGAATGAGAAATTCGAGCTTAAAACGGCCGCTTTTGAAGGAAATGTTGTTGATGCAGCAATGCTTGCTACATTACCTACATACGACGAAGCTGTTGCACGCTTAATGAGTGCTATGAAAGAAGCGTCTGCTGGCAAATTGTGTAAAACAATTGAAGCAGTACGTGTACAGAAAGAAGAGCAAGCTGCTTAATTTTAAGCTGTTTAATCTCACTTTCGGTGTAAAATTTATTTGGACGTAATGTCCGTTAATTATTAGGAAATTTGTAATGTCTGTATCTAAAGACCAAATCCTTGACGCAATTGCTGAAATGTCAGTAATGGACGTTGTTGCTCTTATCGAAGCAATGGAAGAAAAATTCGGCGTAACTGCTGCAGCTGCAATGGTAGCTGGTCCAGCTGCTGAAGCTGCTGAAGAGAAAACAGAATTTGACGTAATCCTTACTGGCGCTGGCGCTAACAAGGTTTCTGCAATCAAAGCTGTTCGTAGCGCAACTGGCCTTGGCCTTAAAGAAGCGAAAGCTCTTGTTGAAGCTGCTCCTACACCTGTTAAAGAAGGTGTATCTAAAGAAGAAGCTGAAGCACTTGCAAAAGATCTTACTGAAGCTGGTGCTGAAGTTGAGGTTAAGTAATTTAGCTTTTGCTAAGTTCGCTGCCTGAGAAATCAGGCAAGGGCTGGTGATTATTTAATCACCGGCCTTTTTGCGCTATAGAGTGATGCACTCTTTTAGTTCAAATAAAATCTGATTTTTTCTTTGCTTTCAACGCTTTATAGTTTGCTAGTGTTAAAGTGAGATCTAATTAGAACAACAGTTAAATGTTGTAAAATCTTGGCATAGCTGCCAGTTAAGTCTGTTCTTACAAGAACAGGTCGGGTCAAAGATCAGCAAGCTGAGGAACCCCATGGCTTACTCTTATTCTGAAAAGAAACGTATCCGTAAGGATTTTGGTAAACGTCCACAAGTTTTGGATATACCTTTTTTACTGTCTACACAGTTAGAATCGTTTAAAAAATTCTTAGTGCCGGACGCTGATGGCGATCATGGTTTGGAAGCTGCCTTCCGTTCTGTGTTCCCTATTAAAAGCTACTCGGGAAATTCTGAGCTTCAATACGTAAGTTATCGTATTGGTGAGCCAGTTTTCGATGTAAAAGAATGTCAAATTCGCGGTGTGACTTATTCTGCTCCACTTCGCGTGAAACTGCGTCTTGTTGTTATGGACAAAGAAGCACCAGGCACAGTTAAAGACATTAAAGAGCAAGAAGTTTACATGGGCGAAATTCCGCTCATGACAGATACCGGTACTTTTGTAATCAATGGTACAGAGCGTGTTATCGTTTCTCAGCTACACCGTAGCCCTGGTGTATTCTTTGATAACGACCGCGGTAAAACCCATTCATCGGGTAAAGTATTATATAACGCACGCGTTATACCTTACCGTGGTTCATGGTTAGACTTCGAATTTGATGCAAAAGATAACTTATATGTACGTATTGACCGCCGTCGTAAATTACCGGCGTCTATCATCCTACGTGCACTAGAGTATTCTAGCGAACAAATCCTAGATATGTTCTTCGATAACACTACGTTTGAAGTAACGAACGGTAAAGTTCTTATGGAACTTGTACCTTCGCGTTTACGTGGTGAAACTGCCGCTTTTGATATCAAGAGCGAAGACGGTGAAGTATTTGTTGAAAGCGGTCGTCGTGTTACGGCTCGCCACATCAAGAGCATCGAGAAGAAAGGCATTAAGCAATTAGAAGTACCACATGAGTACATCATTGGCCGTATTGTAGCTAAAAACTATGTTGATGAGTCAACTGGTGAAGTTATTGCAAATGCAAATGACGAGCTAACTCTAGAGCTAATGGCTGAATTGGTTAAAGCTGGTTACACTAAAATTGATACGTTATATATCAATGAAGTGGACAGCGGTGCTTACATGTCAAATACTTTGAACATTGACTCTGCAAGCAGCCGTTTAGAAGCACTAGTAGAAATTTATCGCATGATGCGCCCAGGCGAGCCACCGACGAAAGACGCGGCTGAAGCCTTATTCCAGAACTTGTTCTTCTCTGAAGAACGTTACGACTTATCTACTGTAGGTCGTATGAAGTTCAATAGCCGTGTTGGTTACGATACAGACACAGGCCCTGGCACATTAAGCAAAGAAGACATCGTGTCTGTTATGAAAGTATTAATTGCTATTCGTAACGGTCAAGGCGATGTTGATGATATCGATCACTTAGGCAACCGTCGTATACGTAGTGTTGGCGAAATGGCTGAGAACCAATTCCGTGTTGGTCTAGTACGTGTTGAACGTGCTGTACGTGAGCGTTTAAGCTTAGGTGACCTTGACGCGATAATGCCACAAGATCTTATTAACGCTAAGCCTATTTCGGCAGCTGTTAAAGAGTTCTTCGGCTCGTCTCAGTTATCACAGTTTATGGACCAAAATAACCCACTATCAGAAGTTACGCATAAACGTCGTATCTCTGCATTAGGTCCGGGCGGTCTAACTCGTGAACGCGCAGGCTTTGAAGTACGTGACGTTCACGTAACTCACTATGGTCGCGTATGTCCAATCGAGACTCCTGAGGGTCCAAACATCGGTCTAATTAACTCGTTGTCTACGTACGCACGTACAAATGACTACGGTTTCTTAGAAACACCTTACCGCAAAGTGGTAGACGGTGTTGTAACTGATGAAGTTGATTATTTATCAGCCATTGAAGAAGGTCAGTTTGTTATCGCACAGGCGAACTCAAACTTAACTGAAACCAATGAGTTTGTTGATGAACTTATCCCATGTCGTCACAAAGGTGAATCTACCTTTATGGGTCGCATGGACCAGCAGTATATGGATGTATCACCACAACAGGTGATCTCTGTAGCGGCAGCACTTATCCCGTTCCTAGAACACGATGATGCTAACCGTGCATTGATGGGTTCAAACATGCAACGTCAAGCAGTACCAACATTGAAAGCGGATAAACCGTTAGTAGGTACTGGTATTGAGTTAACACTAGCGAAAGATTCTGGTGTAACTATCGTTGCTAAACGTGGTGGTGAAGTAATGTATGCTGACGCAAGTCGCATCGTTGTAAATGTACATGAAGAAGAACGCATTCCTGGTGAAGCGGGCATCGACATCTACAACTTAACCAAATACACACGTTCAAACCAAAATACATGTATTAACCAAAAACCAACTTGTATGGTTGGCGAACCGGTTACTCGTGGTGACGTGTTAGCAGATGGTCCTTCGACTGACTTAGGTGACTTAGCCCTTGGTCAAAACCTTCGCGTGGCATTCATGCCATGGAACGGTTACAACTTCGAAGATTCAATCTTGTTATCAGAGCGCGTAGTTGAAGAAGATCGTCTAACGACTATCCATATTCAAGAACTACAGTGTGTTGCCCGTGATACTAAATTAGGTCCAGAAGAGATCACTGCAGATATCCCGAATGTGGGTGAGTCTGCGCTAGGCAAGCTTGATGAATCAGGCGTTGTATATATTGGTGCTGAAGTTAAAGGCGGCGATATCCTAGTAGGTAAAGTGACTCCTAAAGGCGAGACACAGCTTACACCTGAAGAGAAGCTACTGCGTGCTATCTTCGGCGAAAAAGCGTCTGACGTTAAAGACAGCTCTTTACGTGTACCAAATTCTGTAACTGGTACCGTAATTGACGTGCAAGTTTTCACCCGTGATGGTGTTGAAAAAGATAAACGCGCGTTAGAAGTTGAAGACATGCAGCTTCGCGAAGCGAAGAAAGACTTCAACGAAGAGTTCCGTATTTTAGAAGCAGGCGTTTTAGACCGTGCACGTAAGCTACTTATAGCTGCTGGTTTTGATGAAGATAAACTTGCATCTCTAAATGCTGAAAAAGTACTTACGCAAAGCCTTGCTGAAGAAGACAAGCAAGCTGAGCTTGAGCAACTAGCTGCACAGTACGATGAACTTAAAGCTGAATACGATAAGAAGTTTGAAAACAAACGTCGTAAAATTACCCAAGGTGATGACCTAGCACCAGGCGTACTTAAGATTGTTAAAGTATACCTAGCTGTTAAACGTCGTATCCAACCGGGTGATAAAATGGCGGGTCGTCACGGTAACAAAGGTGTTATCTCGACTATCGTACCAGTAGAAGATATGCCTTACGATGACAAAGGTCGTACGGTAGATATCGTATTGAATCCACTAGGTGTACCATCGCGTATGAACATCGGTCAGATCCTTGAAACACATATGGGTCTTGCTGCACGTGGTATCGGTGAACGTATTGAAGAGATGATGAAAGAACAACGTGAGCTTCATGAGCTACGTGAATTCATCAAGCAAGCTTACGAAATTGGTGAATCTCGCCAAGTTGTAGACATTGCTAGCTTCACTGATGACGAAATTCGTCGTCTAGCTGAAAACTTAAAAGGTGGTTTACCAATAGCTACTCCTGCATTTGATGGCGCGAAAGAAAACGAAATCAAAGACATGCTTGAGCTTGCGGGCTATCCTCGTAGTGGTCAGGTTACACTTTATGATGGCCGTACTGGTGATCAGTTTGAACGTCAAGTAACTGTTGGTTACATGTACATGCTTAAACTTAACCACTTGGTTGACGATAAGATGCATGCACGTTCTACTGGTTCTTACAGCCTTGTTACTCAGCAGCCGCTGGGTGGTAAAGCACAGTTCGGTGGCCAGCGTTTTGGTGAGATGGAAGTATGGGCACTTGAGGCTTACGGTGCTGCTTACACTCTACAAGAAATGCTAACAGTGAAATCGGATGACGTGAACGGTCGTACTAAGATGTATAAAAACATCGTTGATGGTAACCATAAAATGGAACCAGGTATGCCAGAATCGTTCAACGTATTGTTGAAAGAAATCCGCTCACTGGGTATCAACATCGAGTTGGAAGAAAATTAAGCCAATTAGATGCTGCAGTTAACGCTGCAGCATCTGTTACGGCTGAATAGAATGTAGGGACGAGACTATCCGTCCTCAAGATTAACTCCGACAGGAGAGCTAAGGTGAAAGACTTACTTAAGTTTCTGAAGCAACAAAATAAGACCGAAGAATTCGATGCAATTCGCATTGGTCTTGCTTCACCAGACATGGTTCGTTCATGGTCATACGGTGAAGTAAAGAAACCTGAGACTATTAACTACCGTACTTTCAAGCCTGAGCGCGATGGCTTATTCTGTGCCCGTATTTTCGGCCCAGTGAAAGATTATGAGTGTTTATGTGGTAAATATAAACGCCTTAAACACCGTGGTGTGATCTGTGAAAAGTGTGGCGTTGAAGTAACACTCACTAAAGTGCGACGCGATCGTATGGGTCATATCGACCTTGCGAGCCCAGTTGCACATATATGGTTTTTAAAATCATTACCGTCACGTATTGGCTTAATGCTAGATATGACGCTTCGTGATATTGAACGTGTTCTTTACTTCGAATCATTCGTAGTAACTGAGCCTGGTATGACAACGCTTGAGCGTGGTCAGCTATTAGGTGAAGAAGAATACTTAGATTCACTAGAAGAGCATGGTGATGAGTTTGAAGCGAAGATGGGTGCTGAAGCAGTTTTAGACTTGCTTCGTGAACTCGATCTTGCTCAATTAATTGCTGAGATGCGTGAAGAGTTACCAACAATTAACTCTGAAACTAAGCGTAAAAAAATCACTAAACGTCTTAAGTTAATGGAATCGTTCCACCAATCAGGTAATAACCCTGAGTGGATGATCATGACAGTACTTCCAGTATTGCCACCAGATCTACGCCCATTAGTACCATTAGACGGTGGTCGTTTTGCGACATCTGATCTAAACGACCTTTACCGCCGTGTTATTAACCGTAATAACCGTCTTAAGCGTCTACTAGATTTAGCAGCACCAGACATTATTGTACGTAACGAAAAACGTATGTTACAAGAAGCGGTAGATGCGCTACTTGATAACGGTCGTCGTGGTCGTGCAATTACAGGTTCTAACAAGCGTCCTCTTAAATCTCTTGCTGATATGATCAAGGGTAAGCAAGGTCGTTTCCGTCAGAACTTACTTGGTAAGCGTGTAGATTATTCAGGCCGTTCTGTAATCACAGTTGGTCCTACACTTAAGCTTCACCAATGTGGTCTTCCTAAGAAGATGGCACTAGAGCTATTTAAACCATTCATCTATGGCAAATTAGAGCGTCGCGGCATGGCTACGACAATCAAAGCAGCTAAGAAGATGGTTGAACGTGAAGTTCCGGAAGTATGGGATGTACTTGACGAAGTAATTCGTGAACATCCAGTATTACTTAACCGTGCACCAACACTTCACCGTTTGGGTATCCAAGCGTTTGAGCCTGTGCTTATCGAAGGTAAAGCGATTCATTTGCATCCATTAGTATGTGCGGCTTACAACGCCGATTTCGATGGTGACCAAATGGCGGTACACGTACCGTTAACAATCGAAGCGCAGCTTGAAGCTCGTGCATTGATGATGTCAACAAACAACATTCTATCTCCTGCGAATGGTGAGCCAATCATCGTTCCTTCACAGGATGTTGTATTGGGTCTTTATTACATGACTCGTGACCGCATTAACGCTAAAGGCGAAGGCGCGATATTTAAAGATCCAAAAGAAGCAGAAAAAGCATACCGTAGTGGCAATGCAGACCTTCACGCTATTGTGAAAGTACGTATTAGCCAATCAGTTAAAAACGAAGACGGCGTAGTAGAAGATACTATCACTGTTATCGATACAACTGTTGGTCGTGCAATTTTGTCTCTAATTTTACCTAAAGGCATGCCGTTTGCGTCAATCAACCAGCCGCTAGGTAAAAAGCAGATTTCTGGCTTATTGAATGAGTGTTACCGTCGTCTAGGTCTTAAAGATACAGTTATCTTTGCTGACCAAGTTATGTACACCGGTTTCCATTACGCAATGAAGTCAGGTGTTTCTATCGGTATTGATGACTTAGTTATCCCACCGATTAAAGCACAGATAATTGAATCAGCTGAAGCTGAAGTTACTGAAATCAACCAACAATTCCAATCAGGTCTTGTAACGGCTGGTGAAAAGTACAATAAAGTTATCGATATCTGGTCACGTGTAAACGAAAACTTATCACGTGAAATGATGTCTAACTTGTCGAAAGACACAGTTATTAATGCTAAAGGTGAAGAAGTAGAGCAACCGTCATTTAACTCAGTGTTTATGATGGCCGACTCAGGTGCTCGTGGTAGTGCTGCACAGATTCGTCAGTTGGCGGGTATGCGTGGTCTAATGGCACGTCCAGATGGTTCAATCATCGAGACGCCAATCACAGCTAACTTCCGTGAAGGTCTAAACGTACTTCAGTACTTCATCTCAACGCATGGTGCGCGTAAAGGTCTTGCCGATACAGCACTTAAAACAGCTAACTCGGGTTACCTAACGCGTCGTCTAGTAGACGTTGCACAAGATTTGGTAATCAATGAAGATGACTGTGGCACAGAAGATGGCTTAACAATGAAACCGCTTATTGAAGGTGGTGATGTTGTAGAAGCACTTCGTGAACGTGTTCTAGGTCGTGTTGTTGCTGAAGATATTGTAATTCCAGGTACTAATACAGTACTTGTTGAACGTAATATCATGCTTGATGAAAAACTGTGTGATCTTTTAGAAGAGCACTCAGTGGATGAAGTTCGCGTACGTTCTGTTATCACATGTGATAACGACTTTGGTGTATGTGCTAAGTGTTATGGTCGTGACCTTGCACGTGGTCATATCATTAACGCGGGTGAATCAGTCGGTGTTATCGCGGCGCAGTCAATCGGTGAGCCGGGTACACAGCTTACGATGCGTACATTCCACATCGGTGGTGCAGCATCAAGAGCGTCAGCAGAAAACAACGTACAAGTTAAAACTAACGGTACATTAAAACTGCACAACGCTAAATATGTATTAAATACAGATGGTAAGATTGTTATTACCTCACGTTCTACTGAGATCACTATCATTGATAGCTATGGTCGTGAAAAAGAGCGTTATAAAGTACCTTACGGTGCGGTATTAACAGTGCAAGATAATGCTGAAGTTCAAGGTAACGACATCGTTGCTACTTGGGACCCGCATAGTCACCCAATCGTTCTTGAGCATAAATCAAAAGTATCGTTTAGCGATATCGATGATTCAAATACAGAAACGCAGACTGATGAACTAACCGGTTTAACCCGTATAGTTGTTAAAGATCTTGCTAAAGTAAATACGAAAGAACCAAAGCTTATCATTGAAAATGAAGAGCGCGGTCTGCAAGAAACACGTCTTCCTTCATTCACGACGATTGAAGTTATTGACGGCGTTACAGCAAACCCAGGTGACGTGTTAGCACGTATTCCGCAAGAAGGTTCGAAAACTCGTGATATCACGGGTGGTCTACCACGCGTAGCCGACTTATTTGAAGCTCGTAAGCCAAAAGAACCAGCTATATTAGCTGAAGTAACTGGTACTATTAGCTTCGGTAAAGAGACCAAAGGTAAGAAGCGTTTAGTTATTACTCCAGCAGAAGGCGATCATTACGAAGAAATGATTCCTAAGTGGCGCCAACTTAACGTGTTTGAAGGTGAGCAAGTGTCTAAAGGTGAAGTTATCGCCGATGGTCCTGAATCGCCGCATGACATCTTACGCCTACGTGGTGTGACTCATGTTGCTAACTACATCGTTAACGAAGTGCAAGAGGTTTACCGTTTGCAAGGCGTTAAGATCAATGACAAGCACATTGAAACAATTATCCGTCAGATGATTCGTAAATGTACCATCATACACGGTGGTGATACTGACTTCTTAGCCGGTGAACAAATCGAAGTGGCGCGCGTTAATATCGCAAACCGTGACCTTGAAAAACAAGGTAAGATACCAGCTAAGTTTGAAATCCAGTTAATGGGTATCACAAAAGCATCACTAGCAACAGAATCTTTCATCTCTGCAGCATCTTTCCAAGAGACAACACGTGTTCTTACAGATGCGGCAGTGAATGGTAAGAGCGATGAGCTTCGCGGTCTGAAAGAAAACGTAATTGTGGGTCGTTTGATCCCAGCCGGTACCGGTTTTGCGTATCATCAAGAACGTATGGCTCGCCGTAAACAAAGCAAAGTAGTAGTAGAAGAGCAAACAGTAAGTGCAGAAGAGGCAACTCAAGCACTTACAGACGCTCTAAATGCTGATTTGTCTGGAAATCAATAAACTGTTCTTAATCAATAGATTAAGTGATCGTGAGGCAGTTATATGCTGTCTTACGGTTAGTTTAGGTTGACAGGTTAAACTTTGCTCATTAAAATTCCGCCACCCATTTACTTGTGTGCTCAATGCAGGCTCGTAAATAAAGGGCGGATTTTTTATTTTTTTCAGTAGTAATTTTAATTTCAGGAGCTATTTAAATGGCAACTATTAACCAGCTAGTGCGTAAGCCACGCCGTAGCAAGGTTACGAAAAGTAACTCAGCTGCACTAAAAGCGTGTCCGCAAAAGCGCGGTGTATGTACTCGCGTATATACAACTACACCTAAGAAACCTAACTCGGCGTTACGTAAAGTAGCACGTGTACGTTTAACTAACGGTTTCGAAGTAACTTCATACATTGGCGGTGAAGGTCATAACCTTCAAGAGCATAGTGTAATCCTAATCCGTGGTGGTCGTGTTAAAGATTTACCAGGTGTGCGTTTTCACACTGTTCGTGGTGCACTTGACTGTGCAGGCGTTAGCGATCGTCGTCAAGCTCGTTCTAAATACGGTGCAAAACGCCCTAAAGGCTAATTGTTTTCCGTTAGTAAGGCCAAGCACTAAATATTTATAATTATTGTTTTGGGTGATTGACTCGAAAGAGCAAACCTGAATAAACCGGAGATACAAAATGCCTAGAAGACGCGTAATCGGTCAACGTAAAATTCTTCCAGATCCTAAGTTCGGATCGGAACTTCTTGCTAAATTCGTTAACATCGTGATGTTAGACGGCAAGAAATCTACTGCTGAAAAAATTGTTTATGGTGCGCTAGACGTGGCTGCTGAGAAATCAGGCAAGTCGCACCTAGAAATCTTTGAAACTGCACTTGATAACATTCGCCCACAGGTAGAAGTTAAATCTCGCCGTGTTGGTGGTTCAACTTATCAAGTACCAGTTGAAGTACGTCCAGTTCGTCGTAACGCATTAGGTATGCGTTGGTTAGTAGACGCTGCACGTAAGCGTGGCGAAAAATCTATGGGCTTACGTTTAGCTCAAGAAATCGTTGACGCTTCTGATAATAAAGGCACTGCGGTTAAGAAACGTGAAGACGTTCACCGTATGGCTGAAGCGAATAAAGCATTCGCTCATTACCGTTGGTAATCTGTCTTTAACCTTTAAGAGGATCATATGGCACGTACAACTCCACTTGAGCGCTATCGTAATATAGGTATTGTTGCTCACGTAGATGCAGGCAAAACCACCACAACAGAACGTGTTCTGTTCTACACAGGTCTTTCTCATAAGATCGGTGAAGTACATGATGGCGCTGCAACTATGGATTGGATGGAGCAGGAACAAGAGCGTGGTATCACAATCACTTCTGCTGCAACAACGTGTTTTTGGAAAGGGATGGACGCTCAATTTGACGCCCATCGTATCAATATTATTGATACTCCAGGACACGTAGATTTCACTATCGAAGTAGAGCGTTCTTTACGTGTACTTGATGGTGCGGTAGTTGTTCTTTGTGCTTCATCTGGTGTACAGCCGCAAACTGAAACAGTTTGGCGTCAAGCGAACAAATACGAAGTTCCGAGAATGATCTTCGTAAATAAAATGGATCGCACGGGCGCTGACTTCTTAGCTGTGGTTAGCCAGGTGAAATCTCGTCTTGGAGCAACGCCTGTTCCAATTCAGTTGCCTGTAGGCGCTGAGGACGACTTTAAAGGTGTTATTGACCTTATTAAAATGAAAGTGATTAACTGGAACGAAGCGGACCAGGGTATGACTTTCTCTTATGAGGCAATACCGGCAGAACTTCTGGAATTAGCTGAAGAATGGCGCTCTCATTTAGTTGAAAGCGCTGCTGAAGCAACAGAAGAACTAATGGATAAATACTTAGAAGGTGAAGAGTTAAGTGAAGCAGAAATTAAAAATGCTTTACGCCAACGAACATTAGCGAATGAGATTGTTCCAGTTACTTGTGGTAGCGCATTTAAAAACAAAGGCGTTCAAGCTGTGCTTGATGGCGTTGTTGAGTATATGCCGTCACCAGAGCAAGTGAAACAAATCCAAGGTATTCTAGAAAATGGTACTGAGGAAGAACGTCCAGCTAATGATAAAGCGCCGTTTGCTGCACTCGCTTTTAAGATTGCAACAGACCCGTTTGTTGGAACCTTGACCTTTTTCCGTGTTTACTCTGGTACTGTTAAACAGGGTGACACGGTATATAATCCAGTAAAAAGTAAGCGTGAGCGACTTGGCCGTATCGTACAGATGCATTCAAACTCTCGTGAAGAGATCAAAGAAGTTTTCGCAGGCGACATCGCGGCAGCTATTGGTCTTAAAGACGTAACAACAGGTGAAACACTGTGTGATCCGAATTCTATTATTACGCTTGAGCGTATGGAATTCCCTGAACCAGTAATCTCTATTGCGGTTGAGCCTCGCACTATAGCTGACCAAGATAAGATGGGTATCGCGCTAGGTAAACTAGCTGCTGAAGACCCTTCTTTTCGCGTACAAACTGACGAAGAATCAGGCCAGGTTATAATCTCTGGCATGGGTGAGCTTCACCTAGATATCATCGTCGACCGTATGAAACGTGAATTCAGTGTTGAATGTAACGTTGGTAAGCCGCAGGTCTCATACCGAGAAGCTATTCGTTCAACTGTTAAGGTTGAAGGGAAGTTTATACGTCAGTCAGGTGGTCGTGGTCAATATGGTCACGTTTGGCTTAAACTTGAACCGATGGACATTACGGATGATGAGTCACCAATCTACGAGTTCGTTAACGAAACCGTAGGTGGTTCTGTTCCTAAAGAGTTCGTTCCTGCGGTAGACAAAGGTATCCAAGAGCAAATGTCTCAAGGTGTACTGGCAGGCTACCCATTACTTGGCGTTAAAGCGACTTTATATGATGGTTCATTCCATGATGTAGATTCGAATGAAATGGCATTTAAAATAGCAGGTTCACTGGCAATGAGAGATGGGGCGCGTAAAGCTGACCCTGTACTTTTAGAGCCAGTAATGAAGGTTGAAGTACTCACTCCTGATTCAAATATGGGTGATGTAGTTGGCGACTTAAACCGTCGCCGCGGCATAATCGAAGGCATGGAAGATGCATTAGGTGGACTTAAGCAAATTAATGCGCAAGTTCCTCTTTCTGAAATGTTTGGTTATGCGACTGCTTTACGATCTGCAACACAGGGCCGTGCCTCATACTCTATGGAGTTTGTGAAGTACGCTGAAGCCTCTAAAAATGTTGCAGATACAATAATTTCAGCTCGCGCTGTTATATAATTTTAGCTTGTCTGGCTCAATAGTGAGTCAGGCTTTAATTTCTTTATTAGGAATTTTTTAAGATGGCAAAAGAAAAGTTTGAACGCGTAAAACCGCACGTAAACGTTGGTACAATCGGCCACGTTGACCACGGTAAAACTACACTAACTGCAGCAATCACTAACGTACTTGCAAAAGTATACGGCGGTG